>NZ_CP126084.1:3291071-3949285 GCF_030122845.1 Paenibacillus woosongensis | reverse complement strand
GAGCCCTTCTCCGCTAGGAGGAGGGCTTTTTACTGTCTGTGGTACGGTTATTTTTGCCTCGTCACGCGCATACTGACCTATAGCCGGCCGCCAAGGAGGGATCGTGCGTGGAACCGTTCAACAACAACAAATTGTTTCGCAATGGAATATGGCTGCTGCTGGGCCTGGTTATCCTTTATTTCCTATGGCTGCTCCGCCCGATGCTGACTCATATCTACGGATTTCTAAAAGCCGTACTGGCTCCATTTGCCATTGCGATGATTATTTCTTATATTCTTAATCCCGTGGTACGGATGCTGGGCGGCCGCAAGGTGCCGAGGACGATGGCCGTGCTGCTGATTTATGCGGTGTTTCTGACCAGCCTGTCAGTGATTCTGATCAATGTCATTCCGATGTTCATTGAGCAGCTGGAGGAGCTGGGCGAACATTTGCCAGAGCTGACCCTGCATACCCAGCAAATGATCAACCGGTGGGACAGCAGTCTGCTTCCCGGCAGCATCCGGATGGGCATGAACAATTGGTTTTTTCAATTCGAGCATCGGCTGGCTGACGGAATCTCGAAATTTCTGGACAATATCGGTACGACGATCGGGGTCGTCTTCAATGCGTTCATCATTCCTTTTCTGATCTTCTATATGCTTAAGGATTTCGAGGCATTTGAAAGAATGATTCTTCATTATTTGCCGCGTTCCCGTCGCAAGTCCACCGTTTCGCTATTGAAGGATATCGACGGCGCGCTGGGCAATTATGTGCGCGGACAGCTGCTCGTATGCGTCATTATCGGGGTGCTCGCCTATTTCGGTTATATGCTGATTGGCATGCCTTTTGCGCTGCTATTTGCCGGGGTGGTTGCGGTATGCAATGTCATCCCTTATCTCGGCCCCTTTCTTGGCGCGGCGCCCGCTCTCGTTATGGCTACCACGATATCGTGGCGCATGGTGCTTATGGTTGCTTTGATCAATACGATATGCCAGTTCATCGAGAGCAACATTATCTCCCCGCAGGTCGTCGGTAGGTCGCTGAATCTGCATCCAATGCTCATTATTTTCGCGCTGCTTGTCGGCGGAGAAATTGCCGGGGTGGCCGGCCTTATTTTGGCGGTTCCTCTATTTGCGGTGGGCAAAGTGGTTTTGCAGCATTTTTATACGTATTATGTTCGCCGAAAAACGGTCTAGAACCGCATTGACAGCGGGAATTTCGCCTTATATACTTATTAGTGATTTGTTCAAACATGTATAATCCGCAAATCGTTGACGAAATGAAGTACGTCCATGTTCATGGTTTCAGAGAAGGCGTTCCTTCGCGAAGCTGGCAGACCGATCCAGAGGTCCCGCTGCGTGTTGGCTGAAAGAACCCGATCATTGACCGGACGGAAAGCTGATTTCAGAGAGCGAAGCAAATTCGCCGGGTGGTTCCCGTTATCGAACTGTTCGAGGCGATCGTATCTATCGGGCGTGGTCAAGTTCCGAAATACGATAACCAGGGTGGTACCGCGAGTTAATCGTCCCTGATATTCAGGGGCGTTTTTTCTTTATTTCAAGATCTCATGAACTAGGAGGAACCCTTATGAAATCAAGTGAAATTCGTTCCAAATGGCTGGAGTTCTTCGCCAGCAAAGGACATAAAATCGAACCGAGCGCATCTCTCGTACCTCATAATGATCCTTCCCTGCTGTGGATCAATGCCGGAATGGCTCCGCTGAAGCCTTATTTTGACGGCCGTGTAAAACCGGATAATCCGCGCATGGCCAATTCGCAGAAGTGCATCCGCACTAACGATATTGAGAATGTCGGAAAGACGCGGCGGCATCATACGTTTTTTGAGATGCTGGGCAACTTCTCGATCGGCGATTATTTTAAAGAAGAAGCCATTACTTGGGCTTGGGAGTTTCTGACGAGCAAGGAATGGATCGGATTTGACCCTGAGCGTTTGTCCGTAACGGTCTATCCGGAGGACGAGGAGGCGTTCAAACTGTGGAACGAGAAGATTGGCCTTCCTGCCGAGCGAATCATTAAGCTGGAGGACAACTTCTGGGATATCGGCGAAGGACCGTGCGGTCCTTGTACGGAAATTTTCTATGACCGCGGCGATGCGTACGGCGATTTGTCCGACCCAGACTGCACGCCAGGCGGAGAGAATGAGCGCTTCCTGGAAGTGTGGAATCTCGTCTTCTCGCAATTCAATCATAATAAAGACGGCAGCTATACGCCGCTGCCCAATAAAAATATCGATACCGGCGCAGGGCTGGAGCGGTTCGCATCCATTCTGCAGAATGTGAACTCCAACTTTGACACGGACCTGTTCATGCCAATTATCCAGGAGACCGCGAAAATCTCCGGGGTCAAATACGGTGCGAGCGAAGATAGCGATGTGGCCATGAAGGTGATCGCCGACCATATCCGCACGGTTGCCTTTGCCGTGGCTGACGGGGTGCTTCCGTCCAATGAAGGCCGCGGATATGTCATCCGCCGCTTGCTGCGCCGGGCTGTCCGTTACGGGAAGACACTGGGTCTCGATAAGCCGTTCATGTACAACCTTGTTAAGACGGTTGGCGATATCATGGGCAGCTATTACGGCGATGTGGTGGCGAAACGGGATTTCATCGAGAAGGTAATCCGCACGGAGGAAGAGCGGTTCCACGAAACGCTGAGTGACGGATTGGCAATTCTCTCTGAGATCAGCGAGCAAGCCAAGAAGGAAGGACGCACGGTGATCAGCGGCGCGGATGCCTTCAAGCTGTATGATACGTATGGATTCCCGCTCGATTTGACCGAGGATTTCGCTGCCGAGCATGGCCTGACCGTAGACCGCGAGGGCTTTGAGTCTGAAATGGCAGGACAACGGGAGCGTGCCCGGGCTGCGAGCCATAAAGGCGGCAGCATGTCGGTACAGGGCGGCGTATTGGCTGACTTTACGACTAAATCGGATTTCGTTGGATATAATGAGCTAGAAACGTCCACCAGAATTTTGGCAATCATTGTGAACGATGAGTTTGCCGGTGTATTGTCGGCGGGCGAAAGCGGCCAGGTTATTCTGGAGTCCACTCCTTTTTATGCCGAAAGCGGCGGTCAGGTGAGCGACAAAGGGGTAATTCTGAGCGAGCTGGGCAGCGCCGATGTGAACGGACTGTTCAAGGCGCCGCGCGGACAGCATGTACACCAAGTCACGGTGAATTCTGGCGAACTTCGCGTAGGAGCGGCCGTGACGGCCCAGGTGGATCGCAAGCTGCGCAGCGAGATTCTGAAGAACCATACCGCTACACATCTGCTCCACAAAGCGCTAAAAGAAGTGCTCGGCGAGCATGTCAATCAGGCCGGCTCCCTGGTCGAGCCGCAGCGCCTGCGCTTTGACTTCTCGCATCTGGGCAGCATCTCCCCTGAGGAGCTGGCGGAGATCGAGCGCAAGGTGAATGAGCAGATTTGGAATGCGCTGGACGTCGTGATTGAATACAAGCCGATTGACGAAGCCAAGGCGATGGGCGCTATGGCCTTGTTCGGCGAGAAGTACGGCGATATCGTCCGCGTTGTCCAGGTCGGCGATTACAGCCTTGAGCTGTGCGGCGGCTGCCACGTCAGCAATACGGCAGAAATCGGCCTGTTCAAACTGATCAGCGAGAGCGGCATCGGTTCTGGTGTACGCCGGATTGAGGCGGTGACGGGCCGTGGGGCTTACATGTACATGGATGGCCAGCTCGAGCTGCTCAAGCAATCCGCAGCGCTGCTTAAATCGAACGTCAACGAGGTGCCGAAGCGGATTGAAGCGTTGTATCAGCAGCTGAAGGATCTTGGGCGCGAGAACGAGTCGCTTCAGGGCAAGCTGAGCGCCATCGAGGCCGGCGAGTTGACGAATCGCATTGTCGAGGCCGGAGGAACCAAGCTGCTTGCGGCGCGGGTAGAAGCCGCAAGTATGGATATGCTAAGAACCTTGGCTGATGAGCTGAAAGTCAAAGTACCGGATGCCGTCCTTGTACTCGGCGCAGCGATGGAGGACAAAGTGAACTTTGTCGTGGCTGTACCTCAGGAGCAGGTAAAGCGCGGCATTCATGCCGGCAAGCTTGTCAAGGAAGTGGCAGCCGTCTGCGGCGGGGGCGGAGGCGGTCGCCCGGATATGGCGCAAGCCGGAGGCAAGGATGTCTCCAAGCTGGAGGATGCCTTGAAGCTTGCTGAAGAGTTAGTTGCAGCGCAAGGGTAGATATGCTGCATTCGATACCGTAACTGAAAATTTCCTTTAAGAACCTACAATATGATATAGTAAGGGTAGACTAAGAGGAAACCAGACTGCGATCAAGAAGACGTATGTCTTAAGAAGCGAGGTGTCATCATGGACTACATGGATAAAACTGTAAAGTTTAATGTCAAGGGTGATGAGCAGGAGGCGTCTGCGCAGGAAATTCTTCTTACGGTATACGAAGCGTTGCAGGACAAAGAATACAATCCAATCAACCAGATTGTCGGATATCTGCTGTCCGGGGATCCGGCATATATTCCGCGCCACAACAATGCTAGAAGTCTTGTGCGCAAGAAGGAACGCGACGAATTGATCGAAGAACTGGTAAGGTTTTACATGTCCAGTCACCGTTAGGAGAATAGCATGAAAATTATGGGTCTGGACTACGGGGATCGCAGAATCGGCGTTGCGGTTAGCGATATGTTCGGATGGACCGCCCAAGGCGTGGAAGTCATTGAACGCCGGCGGGAGGGCGACGAGTACGGGCGGATTGCTGAACTGGCCAGTCAGCATGAGGTCGAGGAAATTGTCGTTGGTCTTCCGAAGAACATGAACGGATCGGTCGGTCCCCGTGGTGAAATATGCAAGGCCTTTGCAGAAGAGCTTCGCAGCAGGATCGAGCTGCCGGTTCATTTATGGGATGAGCGGCTGACCACCGTCTCGGCCCAGCGGACGCTGATTGAAGCGGATGTCAGCCGGAAGAAGCGCAAAGGAATTGTGGATAAAATGGCCGCAGTTTTGATTTTGCAAAACTATTTGGACTCTAAGAGTAAAAAGTGAGGGTGATCGCACATGTCTAATGATCGTATCGGCAATGAAGAAGAACCGGAGATTATTTACATCCCTGACGACGAGGGCAATGAGGAAGAGTTTGAAGTCATCATGAAGTTCGAGGTTGACGGTTCGGATGCAAAGTATATGATGGTCGTTCCTGTGGAATCCGATGAGGATCAAGAGGCCGAAGAGGTATACGCATTTCGTTACGAGGAAGACGGCGATGACCTGAAGCTGTATACGATTGAAAGCGACGAGGAATGGGAAATCGTCGAGGAAACGTTCAATACGCTGATCGATGAATTCGACGGGGAGGATCAGGATTAATGCCGGAATTTTCCGCCAGTCATGTAGTATGGACCTCCCGCGTAAAGGATGCATTCGGTACCGTCGTAGAGCTTGAGGATGAAGAGGGACGGGTTTCCGATTATTCGATCGAGAGCGAATTCGATGTCGCAGGCAGCTCCTATGCAGTGCTTAGAGCAGAGGGCGACCGAAATGCCGAACCGGAAATATTCAAAATTATCAGCGGCGAGAACGGAGCCTTGGAGCTCGTTACGATCGATGATGATGATGAATGGGAGAACGTGTCCGAATTGTACGATGAATTAACATTTCCGGAATAGAGCGGTGCGATAGCACAACTCTTCTGTGAAGCCAGTCATTTTTATAGATAAGTCTGAGAAGGGCGGATACCGCCCTTTTTGGCTGTTAAGGGAGTTGATTGATTGAAGAAGGTATGGAAGTGGCTACTTTCCTTATTGCTTATCATGCTCATCGGCGCAGGCGCGCTGGCTGCGTACGGCTATATGGAAATGCAGCCCGTGAACCGGTCGGAGCAGCCCGTCCAGATTACGATCGCACCGGGAACGGGTACGGCTTCGATTGCGAAGATTTTGGAAGATCAGGGTCTGATCAAAAACTCTTTTATGTTCAAAACCTATTTGAAGTGGAATTCGCAGGGCAGCCGCTTCCAGGCGGGCATATATGAAATGCAGCCGGGCGTGACGTATGACGAAATCATCCAAAAGCTAAACAGCGGGGACGTGGTCAAGGCCGAGATGATTCGCTTTACCATACCTGAGGGTTATACCGTCAGGCAAATGGCCGACAAGCTCGCCGATGCAGGTTATGTGGATAAAGAAGCGTTCTTGGAGCTGACCAAAGAGCCTCAGGGGATCGATGGCGCCGTTCTTGCCGATGTTCCGGCGTCGGCGGTGCTGAATTATCGCTTGGAGGGATATTTGTTTCCGGAAACCTACGAATTGGAGAAAGGAAGCACGGAAGCGGATATCATTGCCAGGATGCTGCAGGAAACGGATAAACGAATCAAGAGCATTCCTGATTTTGACCAGAAGCTGAAGGCCCGGGGACTGGATTTCAACCAGTTGATGACGGTCGCTTCCCTGGTGGAGCGCGAGGTCGTTGCGGAGAGTGAGCGGGCCCTGGTGGCAGGAGTAATTTATAACCGCATCGCCAAGGATATGAAGCTGGAAATCGATGCAACGGTTCAGTACTTGCTTGATAAGCCGAAGGAGCGGCTGCTGTACAAGGATTTACAGAGCGTGGACAGCCCTTACAACACCTATATGTACAAGGGGCTTCCTCCGGGGCCGATCGCGGCACCCAGCTTGAAATCGATCGAAGCCGCGCTGGAGCCAGAGAAATCGGATTATTTATTTTATGTCACCAAAAAAGACGGCAGCGGCGAGCATTTATTTGCGAAGACGTATGCGGAGCATCTGCAGAATATCAAAAAAAGCAAAGAAACAGCTAAATAACGAAGGTGGTTGAATATGGGAAACAAACCGGAGCTGCTGGTCCCGGCAGGTTCTTTGGCGGAGCTGGAAGGCTATCTGGAAGCCGGAGCCAACGCTGCGTTAATCGGGGAAGAGAAATACGGAATGAGGCTGCCCGGCAGTATGGCCGTAGATGAAATCGCAGAGGCCGTGAAGCTGGCTCACGCCCGCAGCGCTAAAATTTATGTCAGCGTAACGAATATTATTAGCAATGAGCTGCTGGCGAAGCTTCCGCTCTATTTGCAGCGGCTGGAGCAGGCCGGAGTCGATGGCATCCAATTCGGGGATCCTGCGGTACTGCAGGCGGTAAGATCCATGGGGTTGAATTTAAAGCTCCACTGGAATGCGGAGATGACCTCCACGAACTATGCAACGGCGAATTATTGGGGGAGCAAAGGGGCATCGCGCGTCGTGCTGGCCCGCGAGCTCAATATGGATGAAATCACGGAAATGCAGCCTCACCTCAAACTTGATTCCGAGGTACAGGTTCACGGTATGACGAATATTTATCATTCCAAACGTCGTCTGGTGGACAGTTATTTGAAGCATCAGGGAAGAACGCTGGAGCATGGCAAAGACGAATTGGGCAAAGAGCGGGGATTGTTCCTTGTCGAAGCGGAGCGTCCTGGAGAGAAATTTCCGATTTTTGAGGATACGAATGGCACGCATATTATGAGCTCCGATGATATTTGCATATTGGAGGACCTGCATCATCTAATGGCTGCGGGTGTGAACAGCTTCAAAATCGAAACTTTGCTGAAAGACGTCAATTACAATACGACGGTTATTAAGGCTTACCGGAAAGCGGTCGACAGCTATTTTAGCAATCCGGACGACTATGAATGCAATGAAGAATGGCTGGATGCAATTCGGGAAGTTCAGGATCCCGGGCGTGAGCTTTCATTCGGCTTCTTCTACAAAGAGCAAGTATATTAATAAAGGCATGAGGTGAACGAGGATGCAAACGGCACAGAAACATCAGCCGAAATATACCGGGAAACGCTATCGCTTGGACAAGCCTGAGCTGCTGGCTCCGGCGGGAAACTTGGAGAAGCTGAAATTTGCCATCCATTATGGGGCGGACGCAGTATATATCGGGGGACAGAAGTACGGTCTTCGTTCGAACGCGGATAATTTCAGTTTTGAAGAGATGCGCGAGGGCGTGGAGTTCGCAAAGAAATACGGAGCCAAGGTATTTGTGGCTACAAATATTTATGCACATAATGAGGATATCGAGGGAATCGAAGAATATTTGCGCAACCTGGAAGCTGCAGGAATCAGCGCGATCATTGCGGCGGATCCGATCATTATCGACACGGCTCGCCGCGTAGCGCCAGGACTTGAGGTGCATCTTAGCACCCAGCAATCCACGATCAACTGGCAGGCGGTGAAATTCTGGAAGGAAGAGGGCTTACCGCGGGTCGTACTGGGCCGGGAAACCAGCATGGAAGAAATTCAGGAAATCAAGAAACATGTGGACATCGAAATCGAATCCTTCATTCATGGGGCCATGTGTTCATCCTTTTCCGGACGGTGCGTATTGTCCAACCATTTCACGGACCGGGACTCCAACCGGGGGGGCTGCTGCCAGTCCTGCCGCTGGAAATATGATTTGTTCGAGGATGGACCGGGCGAGGAAGTCTGGGTATCTGAAGAGGAATTGGCTATGGCACAGGCAGGGCGGTCGCCGAAGACAGGAATTACCCCGCTCCCGCTGTTCCAGGAGGAGGATAACCCGTTTACGATGGGCTCCAAAGATATGTGCATGATTGCCCATATTCCTGACCTGATCGATGTCGGCATTGATAGCTTTAAGATTGAAGGGCGAATGAAGTCGATCCATTACGTGGCCACCGTAGTCAACGTCTATCGCCAGGCGATCGATTCGTATATGGCCGACCCGGATAACTATGTATTAAAGCCGGAATGGCTGGAGGAAATCAACAAAGCGGCAAATCGTCCGCTGAATACGGGCTTCTTCTACGATACGCCGGATCACGAGGATCATATTTACGAGCCGGAGGAGAAGGCGGTGCCGTACGACTTCGCTGGACTTGTCATGGAATATGATCCGGCTGAAGGCACGGCAGTTATCCAGCAGCGCAACTACTTCAAGCCAGGCCAGGAAGTCGAATTCTTCGGTCCGAACGGAACCTTCTTCAAGCAAACCGTCGGAACGATTTGGGACGAGGAAGGCAACGAGCTCGATGCGGCACGACATCCGCTGCAAAGAATCAAAATGAAAGTAGATCACCCCGTAGCCTATTTCGATATGATGAGAAAAAAGAATTAGTGGGATAAAATGTAAAAAAAGAGCCTTTGTCCGTGTAGGACTAAAGACTCTTTTTTTGATGTTCAGAAGTATAGATTTCAGTGGCTACAGAATCTGAAAATGCAAGAAAAGCTGTAAACAATCGCAGTCTGGTCCCTTTGGGCAAGACTTGTCTGGTCCCTTTGGGCAAGACTTGTCTGGTCCCTTTGGGCAAGACTTCGGTAAGACGTTTTCCTTACTGTCATTTTAACTTTTTTGGCAAAACGTTAAACTCATAGGAGATTTTTACCGATAATAAAAAGGAAAAGGTGGTTTTTTGTCGAATATTAACAAGCAACAGAGGAAAAATTTATGAGGTTTGTAGCATGACCTCGAGTCCTACTTTCGTGGGGTTAATTATTATGAGCGGTGGGTGATCAACATGAAATTGGTTCCAAAGAAGGAGAACCAAGCTAAAGACAACAAGAAAGAGACAAAGAAAGGTACGGATGCCGTACAGCCTAAAAATAAAGCAGGCGGAAGTTGGAAGGAGAAATTTAGTTCAATAATCGAGCACCTTCCTAAAGACATTAATCCGTCGAAATCGGTAGGTATTCGTTTGTTTCTGATTTTCTTTATTGCCATTATGTCCTTTGTACTTGCGATAGGAATTCTATCCTATACAATGGCCAAAAACACGATTGAGAAGAATGCTGAAACAGCAAGCCAACAAACCATCGTGCAAACTTCGCAGAAGCTGGATATCATTTTCCAGAAATATGAAGAGACCTTGCAGCAGGTATTCCTTGACGACGAAATGCAGAAAGCAATCCGGGATGCCTCGCTTACTACTACATCAGATTATGACCGCTTCACAACTTCTAACCAAATGAGAAACCGTCTGAACTCCATGACGTTCTCAAGCAAAGGCGTTGTTGCGGTATACATGGTTCCAGGGGAAGAGGATCTGATCGGCCCGGTAACGTCGGGAAGTGCAGACAACAATTTCATCAACAATATTCGCAGCGAATCTTGGTTCGAGGAAATGGCGAATACGTCTCAGGTGAAATGGATTACGGCTTCCAATGAGAATGCAAGCGGAACGCAGATCTTCAGATTGGTCAGATCCGTGCAGAGCGTAAGCAGCATGAAACGATTCATTCTCGTGGCTGATATTAACCTGGAAATTCTAAACGGATATTTGCAGGAGCTTAACCTTGGCAATGGCTCTAAAGTCCAAATGCTCACGGCTGATAATATGATCGTTGGTTCTTCGGTTGAAGGAGAGAACGGACAGCAATCCGAATTTACTATTCAGAAGAAGGAGGACGGAGTCCCAGGAAGCACACGCATCAAAAATGCGCAGGGCAGAACGGTGCTGGCCGTATACAATACACAGCAAAATTCAGGCTGGACGCTGATGGGAGTGCTGCCTACGGATCAATTGACCAAGGATGCCAGAAGTATTCTGGTGACTACGTTCATCTCGCTGGTTGTCGTAGCTATTATCGCCATCCTGATCGGCATGTGGATAGTCGGAATGATCGGCCGTCCGCTGGTTGCGCTTAAGAATTTGATGGAGGAAGGCGCGAAGGGCAACCTCAATGTCCGGATGCAGCCGAAATCCAAGGATGAAATCGGGATGCTGACCGCGAGCTTCAACGTCATGATGGAGCAGATTACACAGCTGGTCAAGCAAACGAACAATTCCGCGCAGGATGTGCTGGATACGGCGGCTGAACTAACACAGGCTTCCAATAAAACAGCTATTTCTGCCAAGGAAATCGCAATTGCGACAGAGGAAATTGCTAATGGGGCAACAAGCCTGGCCAATGAAGCAGAGCGGGGCAATGAGCTGACGGAGAACATTTCGCGGCAAATGGAGCATGTCATCTCCGCGAATAAAGAGATGGAGACGTCCGCACGTCAGGTGGAAAGATCCAGCCAGCAGGGTACGGAGTACTTAAATGAGCTGCTGCAGAAGACAAGCGTTACGGGCGAAATGGTCAATGCGCTAACCGAGAAGGTCGAAGCGCTGAAATCCAGTACATCCTCCGTGATGAAGGTACTCGATGTTATGCAGAACATTACGCAGCAAACGAACATCCTGTCGCTGAACGCTACGATTGAAGCGGCTCGGGCCGGAGCTGCAGGGCGCGGATTTATGGTCGTAGCAGACGAAATCCGCCAGCTGGCCGATCAGTCCAGACAATCCATCACGATGGTAGGGGAAATCACCGACAATATCCAGAAGGAAATGAACGAGACTGTCGAGGCCTTGTCGGAAGCAAGCCCGCTATTCCAGGATCAAATCAAATCCGTGAAGGAAACAAGCCAAATCTTTGTATCCGTTCAGGAGCAAATGGAAGGTTTCGTGCAGCATCTGGATTCCGTAACAGCATCGATCGACGAGCTGAACCAATCGCAATCCGTATTGTCTGAAGCGATGAGCAACGTCAGCGCGGTAGCGCAGCAGTCGTCCGCGACCTCGGAGGAGGTAGCTTCCCTGAGCAGCGAGCAGCAGAACGTCGGAGACCAGCTTGTCAACCTGTCCAACAAACTGGAGAATGTTTCCAATGGTCTGAAGGAGTCTTTGTCCAAGTTCACGGTGTAACCTAGACAAAAATATAGGCGTACTAATATGGACAAATTTAGAGTATATGTTAGTATGTTTATAAAATCTTATCTGAGGTGATTGTAGGTTGATAGGTCGCAGCGGTAATCCGACATTGAATGACAAAACATTCGATCAAATCGGATATCATTCCGGACAGGATGCAATGACGATTGAAGGTACGGTCAACAAAGTATTTATTACACTTGCGGTACTCTTAGGTGGCGCATTTGCATCCTGGTCCATGTATTTCAACGGGCAGAACGTAATTCCTTACGCCATCGGCGGGGCGATAGGGGGCCTCATTCTGGCTCTTATCATTAGCTTCAAGCCGACGACAGCTCCGTTTCTCGTACCGATTTATGGGGTTCTCGAAGGGTTGTTTCTAGGCGCGATTTCTGCGATTTTCGAAAATGTGCAGCGCGGGATCACGTTGCAGGCCGCACTGCTGACGATGGGCGTTTTTGTCGCTTTGCTGCTCGCTTACAAATCAAGGCTGATTAAAGCGACGGAGAACTTCAAGCTGGGCGTGTTCGCGGCTACAGGCGGCATTGCGCTTGTATATTTGCTGAGCTTTGTCCTAGGGTTCTTTGGAATATCGATTCCTTATCTGCATGAGAGCAATTGGATCGGAATCGGAATATCCGTCGTGATCGTTATCGTGGCCGCTCTGAATCTCGTACTTGATTTCGATTTCATCGAGAATGGCGCTAACCAAGGCGCTCCAAAATATATGGAATGGTACGGTGCGTTCGGATTAATGGTTACCTTAGTATGGCTTTATATCGAGATCGTTCGCCTGTTGGCAAAACTGGCGAGCCGGGATTAACGGATCGTGTTTCAAGTTTGAGGTGGAGAGAAATCTCCGCCTCTTTTTTATTGTAAAATTTAGATAATGATCTAAAAGACCTATATCACAGTTAGGCTATAGTATTATAACAATTGCTTATTGATATAGTCCTTAGCACTATTTAATTTATGACTTTAGCTTTCGATATTATAAATAAGGTGTAGCAGATTAGATACGAAGGGAGGGTCTTTTCTATGAAAACTCATGTTATGGAGCTTAAGGCCGGAGACAGATTAAGGGAAGACACTTTTAATGGCGCTGGGCTTCACATATTGCCTAAAGGTACGGTTATCCAAACCGAGGAAATTGCCTTATTAATTCGCCAGAGCATCGATTATGTCGACATCGACCCGCGTGACGGGGGGAGCGAAGAGGCTTACTCTTCAAATGTCGCAGACAGTATAGGATTCAGCCAAGAATTGCGAAAAAACTTCGATAAGACGATTCAAGCTTTTCAGGCCATTTTCCTTGAAGCGTTAACGACAGGTAAATTCAATCAATCCATGGTTGACGAACAGCTGCTGCCGACTTTGGAGGCGCTGGATGACCGCAAAAATATTACAACTCTGCTGTACATGCTCAGCAATGACGACGTGAACATTTATAATCATTCCCTGCAGGTTGGACTGCTGTCTTATTACATAGCTACCTGGCTCGGATACTCCAGAGAAGAGTGCCATGAGATCAGTAAAGCAGGATATTTGCATGATATCGGCAAAAGCCGTGTGCGCCAATCTATAAAAAACAAAACCGAGTTGCATGGCGAAGAACTGGAGGAAATGAGGCGCCATACCCACTATGGCTACGAAATTATCCGGGAATCGATCAAGGACAATAAGACGATCGCACTTGCTGCTCTCCAGCATCACGAATATGAAGACGGCTCTGGATACCCAATGGGAATCGGAAGAACTGAAATACATCCATATTCGCAAATTGTAGCCGTTGCCAACGCATATGTCGAAATGACGACTTCGCCTAGGCGGCAACCGCATGATAGTTTAATCACCGTTCTGCGGAAAGTGTATGAGCTTGGATTCGGAAAACTAAACGAAAGGGCAGTCCAAGCCTTGACTCAAAACCTTCTGCCAAACTTTATTGGCAAGCGGGTGCAATTAAGCAATGGGGAAAATGCAACGATCGTGTACAATAACCCTACCGATATTTTTAAACCTCTCGTTAAGGTGGATGATTTCTTCAGAGACTTGGCACGGGAGAGAGATATTGAGATCGTCGAAATATTTTTTGAATAACTAATGTGAACAAGCCCGACTGAACCCTTTGACTCAGTTGGGTTTTTAGTTGTCCGTTTATAACGCCGCATGGCGTTTTTTTTCATTTCATGGCGAAATTCTACTACACTCACCAAGCCAGATTACCCTGAAGTGTGAATCTGCTTTTCCCAGGAAATAATGAGAAGACGGAAAGGTGGGGGACGATGACATTACTTCGTAAAAGACGCATATTTTATATTCTAATAGGTTTTATGCTGATGCTTTGCATATATGCAGTTCGCATGGTCTGGATTCAGATCGCTTCGGCCAATAAGGCCATTAGCGCGTCTGGGATGACGATGAATGAATTGGCTGTGCGCCAGCGGGAAGAAGGAATAGAATTGGATCCAGGAAGAGGACAATTCTTGGATCGGTATGGCGAACCACTGACAGGGAAGACGGTTTGGGTTCCCGTTTTATTTCCGCTCAAACACTTGCCAGATACCAGCCAAATACATGATGTGGCTGACTTGCTTGGGGTTACGGCGGCTGAATTGGAAGGGAAATGGAGCAGGCTTCAATATCCGTACATATGGAAAAGCTCGGAAGGGCAAGCACCGCTCGTGCTGGCTGAGCATGAGGCGGAGCGATGGAGCCAGGTTAGCGGATTCAGGATTCTCCCTTACATGCAGCGCTATTTGGAAGATAAATCGGGAAAACAATGGCTCGGATATGTTTCGCAGCGACCGGATTATATCCGCAGTCTCTATGGGCAAACGAATAGCCGAGCACTTCCTTTATCGCTGCAGGTTGGAGCGTCGGGACTGGAACGCACCTTTGACCAGTTTCTGCGCGGCGTCGGACCTACCCGGGCCGCCTATACCGTAGATGGACAGAAAAGACCGATATCCGGTCTGGGAATGCGTTTAACAACGGCTAATGACCGTTATTATCCGCTGTCTGTCCGAACGACCGTGGATCGGACGATTCAGCAGCATTTAGAAGATTTGACCGAGCAGATGGGAATCCGTGAAGGAGCCATCGTTGTCCTGGATGCGGTGCAGGGAGATGTCGTGGCTATGGTATCGCGTCCTTTTTTTAATCCCCGGCAAATCGATTTGGAGCAGGGCAGTTGGAGCAACCATGCGGTGAAGGCTGCGGTACCGGGTTCGATCTTTAAGACGGTCGTCGTTGCTGCGGCGTTGGAGGAGGGGGTAGCTTCTCCGGGAGAAAAGTTTCATTGTACGGGACATTACGGTAAATACGGTCTTTCTTGCTGGAAGGAAGGAGGGCATGGCATGATTACGCTCAAGGAAGCTTTTGCCCAATCTTGCAATGTCGTGTTTGCCGAGTTAGGCGAGAGATTAACGGCGGACAGCATCGAACGTACCGCGGACAAATTGGGGCTCGGACGCATGGTCGGTTGGCAGAGCCCTTCTTTTTACGGAGGTCTGGCATTAAGGCAGATCGATCAAGAGGAGGCTGGAGCGGTGTTCGCCAAAGGGGCTAGTCCTGATGGGGGAGCGAGGGCACAAACGGCTTTAGGTCAACGCGATGTGCTGGTGTCCCCTTTGCAGGCTGCCAACCTGGTGGTAACCTTGCTCCATGATGGGAAAGTCGCGGCGCCGCGGCTAGCCCAGGATATTTATTTTAAAAATGGCGTCCGAATGCTTGAACTTCCTCCCCAGTCCGCTCCATCCAATTACGGGGCTATTTCCCCGGCTACGGCAAGAATACTGCGCGGCTGGATGAAGGAAGTCGTAAGTCATGGGACAGGGCAAGCCTTGCAGAATGCCCAGTGGCATCTGGCCGGCAAGTCAGGAACTTCGCAGACTGTCTCGGCCGGGAGGCCGGCCAATCATCAGTGGTTTATCGGATACGGGCCTGTGGAGCAGCCCCGTTACGCGGTGGCTGTTCTTGTGGAGAATCGGAGCCCAGGCGCGCCACATCAAGCTACCGAACTGTTCCGTAGAGTGATGGATCTACTGGCAGCAAGAATTCATGAAATTTAAGACCCTAAATTTGGAGTTAATATGATAAAATAAAAGGGATACACTAAAAGCCTTAGGGCCCGCCAAAGTCAGTGAATGAGATAGAAAAGTGGGGAAAACACATGGAGACTTTGCTGCTGTGGTTATTTTATATTTCAACACTATACGCTTTTATACCCGGTTTGATTACGCGGTTGTTCGGCTTTCGCGTATTCAGGCGAGGGATTGGGATGGATGAGTTTGCTCTAACCTTCGATGACGGTCCGGACCCGGTATATACGTCGCAGCTGCTTGATTTGCTAAAGAAATACGGAGCGAAAGCCACCTTTTTCGTTGTCGGCTCGAATGCGGAGAAGTACCCGCATTTGATCAAGCGAATGCATGAAGAAGGCCATTTGATTGGCATTCATAATTATGTTCATAAGACGAACTGGCTAATGGGACCGGCAGCGGTTAAGAAGCAGATTCAACGAACGAATAAAATTATCCATGACATTATCGGCAGTAATACGCATTACTACCGTCCGCCTTGGGGAATCGTCAATTTGTTCGACTTCGCCAGACGCAACGAGACGCAGATTGTGCTCTGGTCGTCGATGTTTGGCGATTGGCGCCAGCGCCTGGGTGCAGATCGATTAACGGAACGCATGCTGAAGAAGCTGAGGGGCGGCGAAGTATTTCTGCTGCATGATTGTGGAAATACGCTCGGAGCGAATGCGCAAGCCCCTATGGAAATGCTGAAAGCGCTGGAAAGAGTACTGCAGGTAGCCGAGAAGCAGGGAATCGGCACGATCCGGATTGACGATATGATCCAGCGGAGCGAAGCGGTGAAACGTGAGTCCCGCAATCAAAAAAGTATGGCAGCAGCGCCAAAGGAAACTTCAAAGCAGAAGGCAAGCCTTTCCTTCGGTAAACGTATTGTTGTCTCGTTATGGCTGTTGTGGGAGAGACTTTTTCATTTTGTCTTCCAGCTGAGAACAACAAATAAGGAAGAACCGATCTTTCATTTCCGCATTCGTCCGTATCGGGGAGAGCCGGTGATGATGAATGGCGATATAGAGCTTGCAAACGGCGATCGGGTATTGGAGCTTCATTTCGACAATAAGCGGCTGTTCGAAATTGGCTCTCGCTCGAGAACGTCCGTACAAATCGCCATCCAAATGATCCGCGGCGTCGAGAAGACGCTTCCCGAGCTTGCGCAATATGTTCAGACCCATCCGGAATTAATGGATGTCAAGGCATTGTATGGCGTAAGCATGATCAACCGCGGGCCGGAGCAGTTCGGGTTTACGGTAACCGATCTGCCGGACAGCTTCTTCGCCCGCTCGACGCGCCTGTACTTGAAATTTCTGATGAGCGTCATTCATCCTTCCGGCGGGGATCGCCTCAAGCAGCGTTCCTCCCATGAACTGATACCTAAGCTTATCGTGATGCCAATGGAGCTCTTGCTTGATAAATACTCTGAGGATGGGTCGCATCGCCGTTTCTCTGGCAAAGAGAGCGGTGAGATCGCCTCTGACCAGGAGAGCGCGGAGCCCGAGGAGACTGCTTTAAGCGCAACGCAGCCGTGTTAGTCCTGACACTAAAGGGGCGGTTCCACATGAAGATGTGGAACCGCCCCTTTCTATGCATATGAAGATGATTTCAATTAAATTTTCATAACTCCGCCGTTGCTCGCGTTGGTAACGAGCTTGGAATAGCGGGCAAGGTAACCGGTCTTCACCTTCGGCTCGAAGCCTTTCCAGTTCGCACGGCGACGGGCCATTTCCTCATCGGAAACATGAAGCTCGATTTTGCGGTTATTCAGATCCAGCTCGATGATATCCCCATCTTCTACGAAAGCGATTGGTCCGCCTTCGGCTGCTTCCGGAGAAATATGGCCGATACTGATGCCGCGGGAAGCTCCAGAGAAGCGGCCGTCCGTAATGAGGCCGACTTTTGCGCCAAGGCCCATACCGGCGATTTGCGAGGTTGGAGCAAGCATCTCCGGCATACCTGGTCCGCCTTTTGGCCCTTCATAGCGAATGACGACGACATGGCCTTCCTTGACCTTGCCATTTGCGATGCCTTCCAGCGCTTGCTCCTGCGAGTCGAAGCAGATGGCCGGGCCTTTATGGTATCCGCCAACCGAAGGATCAACCGCACCGACCTTGATTACGGAACCTTCAGGTGCGAGGTTTCCGTACAGAATGGCGAGGCCGCCTTTCTCGGAATGCGGGTTGTCGATGGAACGGATGACTTCACGGTCATGGACCTCGCTGCCGGCCACGTTCTCGGCAAGCGTCTTGCCCGTTACGGTCATTTGGCCGCCATGGATCGCTCCAGGCTTCTTCAACAGCTCGTTGATTACGGCACTTACGCCGCCAGCCCGGTGAACGTCTTCGATGAAATGGTCGGATGCCGGAGCCAGCTTCGAAATATGAGGGACACGGTTGGCCACCTCATTGATACGCTCCAGCGGGTAATCGATGCCTGCTTCCTGAGCCAAAGCCAAGGTGTGCAGCACCGTATTGGTTGAGCCACCCATGGCCATATCAAGCGCGAAGGCGTTGTCGATCGATTCTTTCGTTACGATATCGCGTGGTTTAAGATCCAGCTTGATCAGCTCCATCAATTGACGGGCGGATTGTCTTACGAAATCCTTCCGCGCTTCGTCGACCGCGAGAATCGTACCGTTGCCCGGCATGGCCAGTCCCAGCGCTTCGGCGAGACAGTTCATGGAGTTGGCCGTGAACATACCGGAGCAGGAGCCGCAAGTCGGACAGCCGTATTGTTCAAGCTCAAGCAGGTCAGCATCGTCGATCTTGCCCGCTTGATAAGCGCCTACGCCTTCGAAGACAGAAGTCAAGGACAGTCTGCGTCCTTTGCTGTCTACGCCGGCTTTCATCGGTCCGCCGCTGACGAATACGGTCGGGATGTTCACGCGAAGCGCGCCCATCATCATCCCTGGCGTGATCTTGTCACAGTTCGGGATGCAGACCATTCCGTCGAACCAGTGGGCGGAAACAACGGTTTCCAGGGAGTCGGCAATGATTTCCCGGCTCGGCAGGGAATAACGCATCCCGATGTGCCCCATCGCAATACCATCATCGACGCCGATGGTGTTGAATTCAAAAGGTACGCCGCCGGCTTCGCGGATCGCTTCTTTGACGATTTTACCGAATTCCTGCAAATGCACATGGCCAGGAACGATATCAATATAGGAGTTACATACGGCGATGAACGGCTTGCCGAAATCCTCGTCCTTCACGCCTGCAGCCCGCAGCAAACTGCGGTGAGGCGCGCGGTCGAAGCCTTTTTTGATCATATCTGAACGCATTTTCTTGGCAGTCATGGTTGCCTATCCCCCCATAAAATGTATATTGTGATTTTGGAACTTTACACCGCTAAAGGTTTTCTCTAAAGTCTATCATATGTATTCGGCTTTTTCTAGCGCTTGATAAGGATTGGAAGGAAGGTTTTTGATTAAAAAAAGAGCCCCAGTCTAATCTGGAACTCTTCCTTGCAAACGGATGGTTTTCCATCCTTATTTATTGTTGTTGTTATTGTTGTTGCGGGCTTCCCCGCCCATGCGTCCTATACGGCGGTAGAATTCCTTATCGTGCTTCTCGGAGGTGGCTTCTCCGCCCTTTTGGCCAATCTCTTGATAGAATTCCTTGCTGTGGCTTCTGGAAGTAGCTTCTCCGCCTTTTTGCCCGATTTCCTGGTAGAACTCTTTGCCGTGGTTTTTGGAGGTGGCCTGTCCTCCCAAGCGACCGGCTTCTTGACGGCTCATTTTGCCGTTTCCGCGTGCCATTTCCAATCAACTCCTTATGCGAAAAATATTGTTTTGCGTATGATTTATTTACCACAGTCAGTTAGTTTGAAACGCCAGAAACCAAAAAAAGAGCCAAATGGCTCTAAAATTGGCAATATTCTTCAATATTGCTGATTTGGCTGGTCAATGCTTGCTGACTGTACGGAAGGGGCGGAATGCCCGGCGCTCCAACTTCAGCAGCCATTGCACCGGGGGTTCAATGACCGGCGACGTCCATTTGCGTACAAGGGGATGGCTGAGCACAAGGGTCAGGAAGATAGCCCCGACAATAAGCATGGCGGAAGCTGCCGTATTCGTAACGCGATCATATAAAGGGGAGGCGGCCGCAAAGCGGATAATGAATCCATGCAGGAGGAACACATACAAGGTGCGCCGTCCCAGATCGGTCAGCCTGCTCTCCCGCAAGGGCACGAAAGACAGAAAAGCGATTCCTGCCAGCAGCTGCAGGGCGTAAAGAGCCAGTCGGTAGGCTCCGGCATACCATTCGTCATGACCGAGCTGCCCGTACGTCATGCTGCCGTACAGCCATCCGGCATCGATAAGCTGCCCCCATAAAACGACGGCAACCAGCATAACACCGGCAAGTGACATAGCAAGCGCACGGGCCAAAGGAGTGAAGAATTTCTCCAAATAGGCAAATGAAAAATGATAACCGGCAATAAAGAAAGGCAAATACACAAAGGTCCGCGACAAGCTGAGCCAGACTCCATCTACTTGCAAATATCCGACGAGCACGCCTAGAGCAAGCGATACCGCCAGCTGCTGGAGGGGCGTCCATTTGTTCATGACGATCAGCAGTACGCGCCAGCACAGATGACTGGCAAGGAACCAGAGCAGCAGGTACGGGGCAAAGAAGGAATGGTGGATGTTCTGTACCTTAAATACGGTAACGTCCAGTATCGAATACAGGCTTTGAAAGATCACGTACTGGAGGCTGATTTGCAGCATCAGCTTGCGGCCGGGCAGGCCGAGCAGATTGGTTTTGGCGAAGTAACCGGTGACGAATACGAACAGCGGCATATGAAAAGTAAAAATCCATACATATAGAGCATGCATGGCGTCTATGTCTTGGATCAGCGGCTCGATGGCATTGCCGATGAAGACGCAAATGATCAGTAAAAAGCGCAGGTTGAGAAAAAATGCCTCTCCGCGCGGATTCGATGGGATGATGTTCGTCTTCATGCTGACAGCCTCCTCAAGCCTTTCAATCATTCAAAATTTTAAGTATTCGGTCTCTGTAATAAAGGTACTCTTTTTGAAGATCAGTACACGTGATAATTATCACAATAGAAAACGCTGTCAGTCCGCGCATTTGTGGCAAAGTATTGAATCATATACAATAGCGGTAATGTGAGTAAGCTGTACGAGGGCTGCATAAAGCGAACGATGAAACCGGGGGGAATGACTATGGCGATTGTTCAGGCAGGCGAACGCAGGGTGCCATGCCAGGCAATATTATTTGATAAGGATGGAACCTTGCTGGATTTCATGGCCCTCTGGGGAGAATGGGCGATGACGCTGCTGGATTTGCTGGACAGCCATTTGGAATTGCTGGGGGCGCGGCGGATCGACAGCAGAGCAGCGCTGCTGGGGCTTAAGCTGGATGAGCGGCAGCAGATCGAGGATTATGATAAGACCGGGCCGCTGGCGATGGGGAGCGAGGAAGAGGTCACCGCGCTGCTCGCCTGGCAGCTGTATGCGGCGGGAGTTCCCTGGAACGAGGCGCTGATTCAGGTTAGGCAGTTCAGCTCGTCGGCGATGATTGAGCTGAGAAATCGCAGAAATGCCAGACCAATGCCAGGGCTCGCAGCTTTACTGAAGGCTTGCCAATCGCAGGGAATCCGCCTTGCTGTTGTCACGTCGGATACGACGGAGGCAGCGAGCGAGCATTTGAGCTGGATGGGAATCGAGCGCTATTTCGACGTCATTGTCGGCAGGGATCGGGTGAGCCTTGGCAAGCCTTTTCCCGAAATGGCTGTGCTTGCTTGCCGCGAGCTTGGCGTATCCCCGGAGCATGCGGTCGTCGTAGGGGACAGCAACGGGGATATGCAGATGGGCAAGCAGGCGGGGGTGCGGATGACGGTTGGAATAGCTCCGGACGGCGGAGGGGAATCGTATCTGCTGGATGCAGATGCGGTTATCCGCAGTTTTATAGAAATGAAAGTGCTGGAGGAGGCATGAAAGCAATGACATTAAGCAAAATCGAGCAGCTCGCGTCCTGGGTGAAGGAGGGGCGCAGAATCGTATTTTTTGGCGGGGCAGGCATTTCTACAGAAAGTGGAATACCCGATTTTCGTTCCGCAGCGGGCATTTATCAGCAGGAGAAGGCTTCGCCGTATTCCCCGGAGGAAATTTTGAGCCGGCCGTTTTTCGACCGCCATCCAGAGGTATTCTATGATTTTTACAAAACGAAGATGATCCATCTGCATGCCGAGCCGAATCCGGCCCATCGTTGCTTGGCCTGGCTGGAGGACGAGGGCAAGCTGGATGCGGTTATTACCCAAAATATCGACGGCCTGCATCAGAAGGCAGGCAGCCGCAGCGTGCTGGAGCTGCACGGTTCCATCCACCGGAACTATTGCATGGACTGCGGGAGGTTCCATAGCCTGGAGGAAGTGATAAGTACGGGCGATCCTGTGCCAAAATGCCAGACTTGCGGCGGGACTGTCAAACCCGATGTTGTATTGTACGGGGAGAACCTGAATACGCAGGTGATCGAAAGAACGGTTGAGGCAATTAGCGAAGCGGATCTGCTGCTGATCGGCGGAACTTCCCTGACCGTTCAGCCGGCGGCTCACCTGGTCACGTATTTTCGGGGACAGCGGACAGTGCTGTTGAATGCATCGCCGACAGCTTACGATAACCAGGCCGATTTGCTGATTGCCGAGCCGATTGGCGCGGTGCTCGGGCAGGTGGAATCGCTGCTTAAAGCCGGGAGCTGAAGGGTTCGCCATGATGCCGAAAACGGTTTCTTCCTTCTTGCCAAAGGTTTTTGAACGAGATATGATATTTTGCGAAAGAAAATTACAGCAGGAAGGTAGGGAACTAAATGGCATATATTGCTAGTGAAGACCGGTACGAGTCAATGATATATAACCGTGTGGGTCGTTCGGGCCTTAAGCTTCCGGCCATATCGCTTGGATTATGGCATAACTTCGGTGGTGTAGATACGTTTGAGAACGGACGCGAGATGATTCGCAGAGCTTTTGATTTGGGCATTACCCATTTTGATTTGGCCAACAATTACGGCCCGCCTCCGGGTTCGGCGGAAGAAATGTTCGGTACCGTGCTGAAGAAAGACCTGGCACCCTATCGGGATGAATTGGTGATCTCCTCCAAAGCCGGCTACTATATGTGGCCAGGTCCTTATGGCGAGTGGGGATCCCGCAAATACTTAATTTCCAGCCTCGATCAAAGCCTGAAGCGGATGGGACTTGATTATGTTGATATTTTCTATTCCCACCGCTTTGATCCGGAGACCCCGCTAGAGGAGACGATGATGGCGCTGGATCACATCGTTCGCTCCGGTAAGGCGCTGTACGTAGGCATATCGAGCTATTCAGCGGAGCAGACGAAGGAAGCGGTCTCCATCCTCAAGCAGCTGGGCACGCCGCTGCTCATCCACCAGCCGAATTATTCGCTGCTGGATCGCTGGATCGAGAATGGCCTGCAGGACGTTCTGGAGGAGAATGGGGTTGGCAGCATCGCCTTCTGTCCATTGGCTCAGGGGCTGCTCACAAACAAATATTTGAACGGCATTCCGGAGGATTCCCGTGCGAAGAACCCAACCGGCGCTCTGCAGGAGTCGCAAATCACGCCTGAGATGCTGCGTAAAGTACGCGCACTGAATCAGATGGCGGCAGCACGGGGGCAGAGCCTCGCCCAATTTGCGCTCGCATGGGTGCTCCGCGGAGGCAAGGTCACATCTGCGCTGATCGGCGCAAGCCGGGTGAGTCAAATTGAAGAGAACGTTCAGGCGCTAAGCAAGCTTGAGTTCACCGACGAGGAATTGAACCGGATCGAAACGATCCTTCATAACCACGGCGAGCATTAATTTTGTCCGTACGCATAGAAGAGCCCGTTTCCCTGCCCATAGGGAAGCGGGCTCCGGTTATTTTCCAGAGGCGTTTCTCCGGTACTCGCTTGGCGATTGTCCGTAAAATCGGCGAAACTGCCGCGAGAAGTAGAGCGCATCGTTAAGGCCGACAGAGGAAGAAATCTGTTCGATGGACAGCTCAGGCCGCTCGCGCAGCAGCTGCCGCGATTTGTCGATTCTGAGCTTCAGCAAGTAGGTAACGGGAGTCAGCCCGGTCTCCTTCTTGAAAACGCGGGAGAGATAAGCGCGGTTATATCCCAGGCTTGCGCACATTTCTTCAATGGATACATGATGGGCATATTGGCTTGAAATATAGTAAATCATCTGCTTGACGATTTTTTGCACGGCCGACTCCCCGGAGGGAAGCGTTGATTCCTTAAGATAAGAGTCCTCCGCCTCGGCCATGATCAAATACAGGCAGCCGAGAGAGTGCAAATGCGAGCTTGGCTTCTTGCTGCGGAATTCCTGCAGCACGGACGTCAGCAGCTCGGGAATACGGCTGTCCGCCGGGGCGTGAATGACGGGATGCTTGGGCGTTAAACCCGCACGCTCCAGGAGCGAGGGTACCTTTGCCCCCGTAAAAGCGATCCAGCGGTAACGCCATGGTGTCACGGTATCGGATGAATAGCTAACCAGCTGATTCGGATGAATGAGAAAGCCGTCTCCGGGCTGCAGCTCGTATATGGAATACTCCGTTTGGAAGGTACCGTTGCCCTCCTCGACAAAATGGAGCAGATAATAGTCATAAACTTTCGGCCCGACGCGGTGATCCGGTCTGGTCTGGCTCTCGCCAGCAAATAAAATGTGCAGGTCGCTCTCATCAAATACTTCGGGGTTGGCGGCAGCGCTGTAGGTTTCTGGCAGCATTGGGGGAGCCTCCTTCGTGCTTGGCGGATCATTTCATTCTATTTATATTCTACTTGGGAAGGTCATATTTATCCATACAAACCTCGCATACATACATTATCAAAATGGCGCGAAGTCTTTATACTGAGAGCAAGAACCGAATATTCCATGAAGATGGGGTGTGCATGTTGAACAAACAGGAAATGGAGCAACTGTTCCTCTCCCGGAACGGGAGCAGCCAAGAGAGCATATTGGTATTCAATGCGCCGGGACGCGTGAACCTGATCGGCGAGCATATTGATTATAACGGGGGTTACGTTCTGCCGGCAGCGCTGGAATTCGGAACGACGCTGGCGATCCGCCGCCGTCCTGACCAGAAAGTAACCTTTGCTTCCGCAAATTTCCCGTATGCCGCGGAGTTCGAGGCGAATGAGCTAGGGCAATCCAAAACAGGGGAATGGGTCGACTACCCGATCGGGGTCATCGCGGAGCTGGGCAAGCTGGGTACGACGCTGACTAGCGGTTATGACCTGCTGTTCCATGGAGAAATACCGAACGGCGCGGGTCTGTCCTCTTCCGCTTCGATCGAAGTCGTCACTGCATTTGCGCTGCTGACCATGGAGGGCAAAGAGACGGATACCGTGGAAATTGCCCGCCTGTCCCAGCGCGCGGAAAATCTCTATGTCGGTGTAAACAGCGGCATCATGGACCAGTTTGCCGTAGCAAACGGTGCCAAGGATCATGCGATCCTGCTCATGTGTGATACGCTGGAATATCAGCGGGTACCGTTCCGTACTGGAGCTTACAAGCTGGTGATCGGCAACACGAACAAACGAAGAGGTCTGGTTGACTCCAAATACAATGAACGCCGCTCGCAGTGCGATGAAGCGCTGCGTCAGCTGCAGGCTCATGAGCCGGGGCTGGAATACCTGGCGCATTTGAAGCCGGAGCGCCTGGGGGAGCTGGAGACGATTTTTACAGACCAGGTGCTGCTGGACCGTGCCAAGCACGTCGTGCTGGAGAACGCTCGCGTGCTGGAATCCGTAGAAGCGCTGACCAACAACGATCTCCAGCATTTCGGCAAGCTCATGAATGCGTCGCATGATTCTCTGCGTGATTTGTATGAGGTGAGCTGCATGGAGCTGGATGTCCTGGTGGAGGAAGCGCGACGCATTGAAGGGACATTGGGGTCGCGGATGACTGGAGCGGGCTTCGGCGGCTGTACGGTATCTCTTGTACATGAAGATGCCGTAGATGACTTCGTCAAGCAGGTTGGCGAGGCTTATCAGCGCCGTACCGGTCTAGAAGCTGAATTTTATGTTTGTGGAGTAGGGCAGGGAGTACATGAAATGAAGGAGGAGAACTAAAATGGCTATTTTGGTTACTGGCGGAGCAGGGTATATCGGATCACATACGGTGGCGGAATTGCTGGACCGTGGAAAAGATGTCGTCGTCCTCGACAATCTGCAATCGGGCCACCGCGAAGCGCTGCTAGGCGGCAAGCTGAATGAGGGGGATTTGCGGGACAAGGCGCTGCTGGCTAAGCTGTTCGCCGAGAACGAAATCGAAGCGGTCATTCACTTCGCGGCTAACTCGCTGGTCGGAGAGAGCATGCAGCAGCCTGTGAAATATTACGACAACAACGTATACGGTACGCTTTGCCTGTTGGAAGCTATGGATGCAGCCAATGTGCGGCGCATCGTATTCTCTTCCACGGCCGCTACTTACGGGGAGCCTGAGAAGGTACCCATCGAGGAGTCGGACTTGACGCAACCAACGAACGTGTACGGAGAGACGAAGCTGATGATGGAGCGGATGATCGACTGGTTCGATAAGGTGCTTGGCATCAAATACGTGTCCCTTCGTTATTTCAACGCGGCGGGCGCGCACGATAGCGGACGAATCGGGGAAGACCACAGACCGGAAAGTCATCTCATCCCGCTGATTTTGCAGACTGCGCTTGGACAGCGGCCTTCGATTTCCGTCTTCGGCGACGATTACAATACGCCGGACGGCACATGCGTCCGCGATTATATCCATGTCAGCGATCTGGCGGACGCGCATTTGCTTGCGGTAGAGCATCTGATCGCAGGCGGAGAGAGCAACATCTTCAACCTGGGGAATGGACAAGGCTTCTCGGTTAAGGAAGTGATCGAACAGGTCCGTGAAGTGACCGGCCGCGATTTCGAGGTCGTCATGAGCCCGCGCCGCGCCGGAGATCCGGGCGTGCTGATCGCTTCATCAGATAAGGCGAGATCCGTTCTGAAATGGCAGCCGACGCGAAGCAGCCTGGATAACATCATTCGCAGCGCTTGGGCTTGGCACAGCGCGCATCCGGGCGGTTATGACGATTTCAAGTAAGGAGTGGGTGGACTGTGGCAGCGAAAGAAAGAACTATGCAAGAAGCGCAGCAAGCGATAGAGCGGCTGCTGCAATATGGGCTCGGGCATCGATTGTTTGATGACTGGGATCTGGATTATACGCGCAACCGCCTGCTGGAGCTGTTCGGGCTGGATGAGCCGTGCATGACGGAATTGGAGGAGCCTGCTGGCAGCGAGCTTCGCGAGCCGCTGGATATCTTGATCGATTATGGCTATGCGATTGGCCTTATTCCGGATAATTCCGATACGTATCGCGACTTGCTCGACGCTAGAATCATGGGTCAGCTGATGGCCCGGCCTTCAGAGACGATCGCTGCGTTCAAGAAGACCGCGCGCGAGGAAGGCATCGAGGCGGCAACCCGAAATTTCTATGCCCTTGCAGTGGACAGCAACTATATTCGCATGGACCGGGTTGCGAACAATATTTACTGGAATCAGGCCACGCCTTACGGCGAGATGGAAATTACGATCAACTTATCGAAGCCGGAGAAAAGCCCGAAGGAGATTGCCATGGCCAAGCTGCTGCCTCCTCCGGTCTATCCGAAATGCCAGCTATGCCAGGAGAATGTGGGTTATGCCGGGCGGGTCAATCATCCGGCCAGGCAAAACCTGCGGGTCATTCCGCTTGAGCTGAACGATGAGCCGTGGCTGTTCCAGTATTCGCCTTACGTATACTACAACGAGCACTGCATCGTCTTCCATCATGATCATGTGCCGATGAAGCTGACGCGGGATACCTTCAAGCGCCTGCTGGATTTCACGGCGGAATTCCCTCATTATTTCATCGGTTCCAACGCGGATTTGCCGATCGTCGGCGGATCGATTCTGACGCATGACCATTTCCAGGGGGGCAGGCATACGTTTCCGCTGGAGAAGGCTCCGGCCGAAGCGGCGTTCCGGCATGAAGCATTCGAAGGCGTCACGGTTTCCATCGTGAAATGGCCGATGACCGTGCTGAGATTGAACAGCCACCACCCTGAAGTGCTGCTGGACGCTGCCGATAATTTGTATGAAAAATGGAAAAGCTACAGCGATCCGGAAGCCGAGGTGCTGGCATTCACCGAAGAGAACGGGCAAACCGTCCCGCATAACACGGTTACGCCGATCGTACGCCGCGGCGCGGACGGCAGCTATGAAATGGATATCGTGCTGCGCAATAACCGGACGAATGAGCAGTATCCGGAAGGGATATTCCATCCACACCGGGAAATGCACCACATCAAGAAGGAGAACATCGGTCTGATCGAGGTCATGGGACTCGCGATTCTTCCTGGACGGCTAAAGGAGGAGCTTGGCCGCATCGCGGAAATTCTAAGCGGGAACCAAGGTTTGTATGAAGAAGTTCTTGCAGGACGTGAGGCTGCTCTTGCAGTTCACACCGAATGGATCCGGGAGCTTGTTGCCGCGCATGGGCACGGCATGAGCCCGGAAGAAGCCGAGGCGCTGCTTCGCAATGAGGTAGGACTGAAATTCTCCGCTATTCTGGAGCATGCCGGTGTGTTCAAGACTACGCCTGCCGGACGCGAGGCCTTCCGCAGATTCGTTAGCGCCGCTGGGTATCGCGAAGCGTAGCATGATTTAGATTAAGACTGTCTTTCATTCGATGAATGAAAGGCAGTCTTTTTTCATAAGAAAGCAAGGCGTTTTTCTCCAAAGGAAATGGTCACTCGAAGCCGCTCCGCTCACTTTAAGCATGCCGATTGTTTCCTAAAAGGGGGAAGAGTATAATTTAGAGTGCAGTACATAATTTAAGGGATAAACTAAGGGAGGCATGTTGCATGAACTCTTTTCAATTTCATAACCCGACGAGGCTCATTTTTGGCAAAGGGCAAATCACAGCACTGAAGGCGGAGGTTCCCAAATACGGCAAAAAAGTGCTGATGGTATACGGCGGCGGGAGTATTAAGCGGAGCGGGCTGTATGATCAGGTGATTACCCAGCTTAAAGAAATCGGGGCAGAAGTGACCGAGCTGGCCGGTGTGGAGCCAAATCCTCGCTTGTCCACCGTTCATCGCGGAGTGGATCTATGCAAGACGAAGGAGATCGAACTGGTTCTAGCAGTAGGCGGAGGCAGTGTGCTGGACTGCGCCAAAGCGATTGCGGCAGGAGCAAAATACGATGGGGATATGTGGGATTTTGCCGAGCACAAGGCGGTTCCGAAGGCGGCGCTTCCGCTAGGAACCGTGCTGACGATGGCCGCTACTGGCTCGGAAATGAACGGTAATTCGGTCATATCCAACGAAGCGACCGAGGAGAAGCTGGGCTGGGGCAGCCCGCTCGTGTATCCTGTTTTCTCGATCCTAGATCCGGAGAACACCTTTACTTTGCCGAAAGACCAGACGGTGTACGGTATTGTTGACATTATGTCGCATGTGTTCGAGCATTATTTTCACAAGGAAACCAACACATTGCTGCAGGACGAATTCTGCGAGGCGCTGCTTCGTACCGTAATTGAGACGGCACCTAAGCTGATCGAGGATTTAGAGAGCTTCGACCATCGGGAGACGATTCTCCTCTGCGGCACGATGGCTCTGAACGGAGTGCTGAATATGGGGCTTTCCGGCGACTGGGCAACGCATAACATCGAGCATGCCGTATCCGCCGTGTATGATATTCCGCATGGAGGAGGCCTGGCTATTCTGTTCCCGAACTGGATGAGTCATAATCTGCCTCAGGACGTAGCCCGCTTCAAGCGTCTTGCGGAGAAGGTGTTCGGGATCGATCCAAGCGGCAAAAGCGACCAGCAGGTGGCCGAGGAAGGAATCGCCGCCCTGCGCGCGTTCTGGAACTCGATCGGCGCGCCAAGCAGGCTTGCCGACTACGGTATCGATGACAGCAAGCTGGAGCTGATGGCCGATAAAGCGATGCGGTTCGGACCGTTCGGCAATTTTGCGAAGCTGCAGAAAGAGGACGTTCTGGCCATTTACCGCCGTTCCTTGTAACGCAGCGGTCAAGTGTACTATCGTGTGCTGGCCGCTGCATAACATAAGGTGCGGCCAAAATCCAAGATATATAAGCCGAGCAGGGACCCGCGGGTGCCTTGCTCGGCTTTTGCGGTTCACCGCGATTCCTGCTAATCCTGCTAAATGAACGAAACGAAACCACTTCCTGTAACGTATTACTAAATATATACACATCCAGAAAGGAGGGGCTGCAGATGGAGGCCATGTTCTGGAGCTGTCTGCTCGGCGGAGCCGTATTCGCTTTGCTCAGCGTCATCGTGGGGGATATCGTCGGCAGCTGGCTGGACGGGGTATTCGACATTTTAAACGTCGATTTTCTAAAGCCGATTATTCTGGCTTCCGCGGTGACTACGTTCGGGGGTGCCGGCGTATTGCTCGTTCGCTACACCAGTCTTAGTACTGCGGCCGTCATTGTATTTTCGATTCTAATCGCGTTGTTAATGTCGGTGATCATTTATTTTGCTTACGTTAAGCCGATGGAGAACAGCGAGAACTCGACAGGCTTCTCTGCAGCCGAGCTTCCGGGCAAGCTGGGTGAAGTGACCGTGCCAATCCCAAAGGCGGGGTTCGGGGAGATCATGGTCAATTTTGTGGCTGGCAACACGCTACATATTGCATCAAGCTGGGACAATACGGAAATTCCGGCAGGCACGCTCGTCGTCGTTATTGATTCCAAGGACGGCGTCGTGCAGGTATCGCGGCTTTATGAGAATGGACAGGAAAGGGAGATGGTGTGATGTTATTTGAAGGGATGCCTGATTTTTTGTTAATTCCGTTGATCATTATTGCGGTCATTGTTGTGCTTGGCTTAGCGTTTTGGGCTCGGTATAAGACAGTAGGTCCGGATGAGGCGATGATTGTTACGGGTTCCTTCCTAGGCAGCAAAAATATTTCTGATGATGAAACGGGCCGCAAAATCAAAATCGTCCGCGGCGGCGGGGCTTTCATTTGGCCCATATTCCAAAAGGCGGAGTTCATGTCCTTGCTGTCGCATAAGCTGGACGTGATGACTCCGGAGGTCTATACCGAGCAAGGCGTGCCGGTATCGGCTGACGGAGTTGCCATTATCAAGGTGGGCAGCTCGGTAGAAGACGTGGCTACGGCGGCGGAGCAGTTTATGGGCAAGCCGATTGAATCGCTTAAAGGAGAAGCCCAAGAAGTTCTCGAGGGGCATCTTCGCTCAATTCTCGGATCGATGACCGTAGAGGAAGTATACCGCAACCGGGACAAATTCGCCCAGGAGGTTCAAGGCGTCGCTGCCCGGGATCTCAAGAAGATGGGGCTGCAGATTGTCTCCTTCACGATTAAAGACGTACGTGACAAGCACGGCTATCTAGAGGCGCTTGGTAAGCCTCGTATTGCTGCGGTCAAACGGGACGCCGAGATCGCTGAAGCCGAGGCGGTGCGGGACTCGCGGATTCAAAAGGCGCTCGCAGAGGAGTCCGGTCAGAAGGCCGAACTGCTCCGCGATACGAATATCGCCGAGGCCACCAAGGAGAAGGAACTGAAGGTCGCTTCCTTTAAAAAGGAGCAAGACACGGCGAAAGCAGAAGCTGACCAGGCTTATCATATCCAGGAAGCGCGTGCAAAGCAGACGATGGTGGAAGAGCAAATGAAGGTTGAGCTCGTGCGTAAAGAACGCGAAATTGACCTGCAGGATAAGGAAATTTTGGTACGGCAGAAGCAATATGACGCCGAGGTGAAGAAGAAAGCCGACGCCGACCGTTATGCGGTAGAGCAGGCAGCAGAAGCTGAGAAGGCCCGAAAGATGCGGGAGGCCGACGCGCTGCAATACTCTATCGAGACCCAGGCTAAGGCTTCTGCTGAGCAGAAACGCCTCGAAGGTCTTGCGATCGCGGATGCCGAACGGGCAAAGGGGACGGCCGACGCCGAGATTATCCGGCTGCGGGGGCTTGCCGAAGCCGAAGCGAAGGAGAAGCTGGCTGAAGCGTTCCAGAAGTTCGGCGAGGCCGCGATTCTGGATATCGTGGTGAAAATGCTGCCTGAGCTTGCGGAGAAAATCGCTGGTCCAATCTCGTCCATCGATAAGCTCACCGTCGTCGATACCGGCAAAGGCGAAGGCGCTGCCCGGGTGAGCAATTACGTGACCGAGCTCATGGCTACGGCGCCGGAAATGCTCAAGAGCGTATCCGGCATCGAGCTGGATCGTTTGATTAAAGGCCTGACCCAAGGCAAAGCCCTGCCGGCAGCTTCTTCTGCCCAGGCTCCGGCTGCAGCCTCCGCAGGGGCGGCTCATAACTCGCCTTCTCCGCTGCAGACAGGGTCAGTCAAACCGCCTGTCGTTCAGGAAAGCGCAGCTTCCTCGGAGCAGGATTCCTGATTTCATGGCGTGGATTTGCTTGATAACAGGGAGTAATTATTGACATTTGTGCATAAGCTCGTTGTAAAGCGTCTCGCCGAAAGGCGAGACGCTTTTATATTGCGCCGTACTATGGTAGAATTTATTATTCGTAAGCATGGTATTTTGTATTTTGGAGGCAAGTGAGGTGCAACTGTGAGCAGGCTGCATGTAGCCAAAGCGCTGAATAACAATGTAATCATTGCGAATCATCCTGGACATGGAGAGGTCGTTGTCATTGGCAAGGGCATCGGATTTAACCGCAGGCAGGGCGACTCGATTCCACTGGATGCGGTAGAGAAGATGTTCATTCTGAAGAACCAGCAGGAGCAGGAGCAGTATAAACAGCTTGTTCCCCAGGTTGATGAACATCTGATTGAAGTGATTGGGGAAATCATTATGTATATATCCCAGAAGACGAATCAAGAGCTGAATGAGCATATTCACATTGCATTGACCGACCATCTTTCGTTTGCGATCAAACGGGCGGAGCAGGATATGGCCATCCATAACCCCTTTCTGTTCGAGACCAGGGAGATCTATCCTGTGGAATACGAGCTGGCTGAGTATGCAATCGAGCTTATTCATGAAAGACTGGGCGTAGATTTAGGCCAGGACGAGATCGGTTTTGTCGCCCTCCACATCAACAGCGCGATGACGAATCGGCATGTCAGCGAGGTACGCGAGCACACGCAGCTGATCGCAGACCTTGTGAATATGGTGGAGGAGGAGCTGAGGATGAGAATACTGCGCCATTCCTTGGATTACTCACGCCTTTTAACTCATTTAAGGTTCGCGATTGAGCGCATAAAGCGTGGCGAGAAAGTTGCCGTCGTCGAGAAGTTGGAAGCGCTGCTAAGTCAGGAATATCCGGAGCTGTACCAGCTGGCCGGGAAATTGACGAAAGTGATGGAGGACAGGCTGAACAAGCCGGTATACCAGGCTGAAATCAGCTATCTGACCATGCATCTGCATCGTCTGACCGTCCATCATCGATAGAGGCTTGACACTGAACTGACCTTCTTGCTATACTCTAGTCGATAAACAACAATAGCATATGACAATGTGTTACTGATTCGATCAGGCATGAGTTGATTAAAGTACTTTGATTGCATTTCTATAATGCGGGGTATTATAACCGTAGGAGATGTGAGCCAGAAGTACCTTTTATTAGCTTATGCCTTTTTTGCTGTTGTTGGGCAGTTATTATAGAGAAAAACTTACAGGAGGATGGATATGTTTAAACGCTTTTTTGGCGTGCTGCAGCGGGTAGGTAAGGCATTGATGCTGCCTGTAGCGCTGCTGCCTGCGGCTGGATTGCTGCTTGGTATTGGAAACATGCTGGTCAATCCGGATTTCTTGAACCTCGTGCCGGCTCTGGATAACGCCACAGTAAATGCAGTCGCTACGGTGATGATGAATGCTGGCGATATCGTCTTTACGAATCTGGCATTGCTGTTTGCCGTCGGGGTGGCGGTAGGGCTTGCTGGCGGGGACGGAGTTGCAGGACTTGCCGCGATCATCGGTTATTTGGTCATGAACGTGACCATGGGAACGGTGATCGGGGTTACGCCTTCGATGATTGGAACAGATCCTGCATATGCTAGCGTGCTGGGCATCCCAACCCTGGGGACAGGCGTATTCGGGGGGATCATAGTAGGGGTTCTCGCAGCCTCGATGTACAAGCGATTCTTTAAAATCGAGCTGCCGTCCTATCTTGGCTTCTTTGCAGGTAAACGTTTTGTACCGATTATGACCGCCGCCACATCTTTGCTGCTTGGCTTGGCTATGGTCGTTATTTGGCCGCCGATTCAGGGAGGGCTTAACGCGGTATCCCACTTTATGCTGGAGCAGAACCGCACGCTTTCCGCCTTTATTTTCGGCGTCATCGAGCGGGGACTTATTCCATTTGGTCTTCACCATATTTTCTACTCACCGTTCTGGTTCGAGTTCGGAGAGTACGTAAACAATGCGGGACAAATCGTTCGCGGGGACCAGAAGATCTTTATGGCGCAGCTTCGCGATGGCGTAGGGTTTACTGCAGGTACGTTCATGACTGGTAAATTCCCGTTTATGATGTTCGGTTTGCCGGCTGCGGCACTGGCGATTTATCACGAATCTAAGCCTCAACATAAGAAGTATGTTGCCGGAATCATGGGTTCGGCCGCGTTGACTTCGTTCTTGACGGGAATTACAGAACCGCTTGAGTTCTCATTCCTGTTCGTAGCACCGCTGCTCTTCGTCGTACACTGCGTGTTTGCAGGGTTGTCGTTCATGACGATGCACTTGCTTGATGTAAAAATTGGAATGACGTTCTCTGGCGGATTGATCGACTTCCTGATTTTCGGGGTAATTCCAGGACGTACGCCTTGGTGGAACGTCATCATCGTCGGCTTGATCCTGGCCGTGATTTACTATTTCGGCTTCCGCTTCGTTATCCGCAAATTCAACTTGAAAACGCCAGGCCGCGAGGATGACTCCGCTCAACAAGACGGCGGGGAACAAAGAGGGAAAACTACGCAGGATGAGCTGCCGCACAACATTCTTGCCGCATTGGGCGGTCAGGACAACATCGTCCATCTTGATGCCTGCATTACCCGGCTTCGCGTGGAAGTGAAGGAGAAAGCAGATGTAGACAAAAACCGCCTTAAAGCGCTTGGGGCTTCTGGAGTTCTGGAAGTTGGCAACAACATTCAAGCCATTTTTGGCACAAGATCTGATACGATTAAGACCCAAATTGGGGATATAATGAGTGGTAAGACCCCAGTTATTTCGCCTGCTGCTGCGGCGGAGAAGCCTGCCGAGGTAGAGCAGCAAGCAGCTCAGGACGGGAAAGCGATTATCGACGAGGATATCGTAATGCCGGCTAGTGGCGAGTTGATGGATATTACGAATGTTCCTGACCCTGTCTTTTCCGAAAAAATGACGGGTGACGGATTTGCGGTGCTGCCAGAGGAAGGGACGATTTGTTCCCCGGTTTATGGTAAAGTGTTTAATGTATTCCCTAGCAAGCATGCGATCGGCATCTTGTCCGACGGAGGCAAGGAAGTGTTAGTGCATATTGGCGTCAACACCGTGAAGCTGAAGGGACAAGGTTTCAAAGTGCTGGTAGAGGAAGGCGATCTGGTAGCTGCAGGGCAGCCGATTATGGAAGTGGATATCGCTTATGTGAAAGAGAATGCGAAGTCATTGATTTCGCCGATTATTTTCTCCAACCTTCCAGAAGGCTCTACGGTGGAGCTGAGCAAAACGGGCAAGCTGAAAGCTGGAGAAGGCAACATTATTACGATAAAATAAGCACGGCCTGGGGTTACAACATCCCTCATCCGCAGATGAGGGGTTCAAATAAACTAAATTTTAACAGAAAGCGAGTGTACTTATGATGGAAAAAGTATTCAGAATTACGGATGAAGATGGTATTCATGCACGCCCAGCCACAGCGCTGGTAAATACAGCAAACAAATTCAGCGGAGCTGAAGTATTCGCGGAAGCTAACGGCAAAAAAGTGACCTTGAAGTCCATTCTTGGCGTACTTTCCCTAGGGCTTGAAAAAGGCGATCTCATTACGTTGACTGTCGATGGAGACAATGCCGCAGAAGCGCTTCAAGCGCTCACTGACGTAATGGTTAATGAAGGGTTAGGCGAAGTAAATGCTTAACATCAATGGGATTGCTGCATCGGCAGGTGTAGCGATTGCTCCGGTTTTCAAGCTGGAGCACCCTGATTATACGGTAAAGCGCCGGGAGATCGAGGATCCTGCGGCAGAGAACGCTCGCCTGGACGAAGCTTTATCGAAGTCGCAGCAGGAGCTTGAGGCAATTAAAGCGCGCACGCTTCAAGAGCTGGGGGAGAAGAAGGCAGAGATTTTCGAATCGCATCTGCTCATTCTGAACGACCCTGAGCTGCTTACCCCTGTACGGGACAAAATCAATACGGAAAAAGTCAGCGCCGAATTTGCTCTGAACGAAACCGCCCAGCAGTTCATCTCCATGTTTGAGAACATGAAGAGCGACTATCTCAAGGAGCGTGCGGCGGATATGAGGGACGTTACGAAGCGCGTACTGACTCATCTGCTTGGTCTGAATTACGTAAATCCCGCTGAGATCAGCGAGGAGGTTATCGTAGTAGCGGAAGACCTGACGCCTTCGGATACGGCGCAGCTTAACCGCAAATATGTAAAAGGCTTTACGACGAATATCGGCGGCCGTACTTCGCATTCGGCCATTATGGCGCGTTCCCTGGAAATTCCGGCGGTTGTTGGAACAAAGGACGTGCTGAGCCAGGTAAACAACGGCGATCTGCTGATCGTCGATGGACTGGACGGAACCGTCATCGTAAATCCTTCGCCTGATGTTGTTGAGCAGTATACAGCGAAGCGTGACCAGCATTTGCAGCAAATCGAAGAGTGGAAGAAGCTGCGTGAGGTTCCGACGGTTTCCCGCGACGGGGTTCATGTGGAGCTGGCGGCCAACATTGGAACGCCAAACGATGTGGCTGGCGTACTGGAGAACGGCGGCGAAGGCGTAGGGCTGTACCGTACCGAGTTCCTTTATATGGGCCGGACGGAGCTTCCTTCGGAGGAAGTGCAATTCAACGCCTACAAAACGGTGCTTGAGAAAATGGAAGGCAAGCCGGTAGTCGTAAGGACGCTGGATATCGGCGGCGACAAAGAGCTGCCATATCTGGACTTGCCGAAGGAAATGAATCCATTCCTCGGTTTTCGGGCCGTACGTCTCTGTCTGGAGCGGACGGATATTTTCCGGACACAGCTTCGCGCTTTACTGCGGGCGAGCATTTACGGGAATTTGCGGATCATGTTCCCGATGATCGCTACGCTGGATGAATTCCGTCAGGCAAAAGCCCTGCTGCTGGAGGAGAAGGATAAACTAGCGGCTGAAGGCGTATCCGTATCGGAGGACATCCAGATCGGGATTATGGTGGAAATTCCGGCAACGGCGGTGCTGGCTGATCAGTTTGCCAAAGAGGTTGACTTCTTCAGCATCGGCACGAATGATCTTATCCAATATACGATGGCTGCCGACCGGATGAACGAGCGCGTTTCCTATTTGTATCAGCCATACAACCCGGCGATTTTGCGTTTGGTGAAAATGGTTATCGATGCCGCTCACAAAGAAGGGCGCTGGGCAGGCATGTGCGGAGAGATGGCGGGAGATTCCACAGCAATTCCGCTGCTGCTTGGGCTTGGATTGGATGAGTTCAGCATGAGCGCCACTTCGATTCTGCCAGCGCGTTCGCAAATCGCCAAGCTCTCCAAGGCAGAAATGCAGGAGCTGGCGGCCAAAGCGCTGCAGCTAAGCACAGCCGAGGAAGTCGTGGAGCTTGTCAGAGGCATCCAACAATAAAGCGCTATTCTAAAACTTATCAGGTATTACTTTTCAGGTTTCAGCTTTTCCAACAAAATATTTGGGTTTCTTTCCAGCCGGCGCAGATGCGCCGGTTTTTTTTCGTATCTGCGTATTTAGCGATTAAGGAATTATAAGGTGGTGGCAACGTTAGGAATAGCGGAGAATTGGGTAAAATAACAATGTGGTTTCAGCCATGGCATTACAATGAGGAGGGTGTTACGTATGACTGCGAGTACGAATCAACGAACCCAGTACTTAGACGTCTCAAAGAGGACGGAGTTTACCCGCTCTTCACTTCACCGATTAAGGAAAAATGGGGGCATTCCTGCTAGCGTGTACGGAGGCGGAACGGAAGCCCAGTCTATTTACGTGGACGAGAAACAACTGGCCAGAGTGGCTCGTACGGGACGCACCGAATTTTTTGAGCTGCGGATCGACGGGGCTGAGGGCATTCCGGTATTGATAAAGGATGTTCAGCAGCGAGGCGGCAAAATACTTCATGTCGATTTCCAGAAGGTGTCGAAAAATAAACCGATTCGCGTTAAGGTGCCGCTGATTTACAATGGGACGGCCGAAGGAACTAAGGTTGGCGGAATTCTGCAAATTCAAGCGACGGAGCTTGAAATCGAAGGTTTGCCGGATGTCCTGCCGTCCGGGCTCGAGGTGGATGTGACTCCGCTTGGCACCGGAGACAAGCTGGTTGCCGCTGACGTCCAGCTGCCAGAAGGCATCTCATTGATTGCCCTGAAGGATGAGCTACTGGCTTCAGTCGTGCTCCCGCGCGTGGCAGAGCCCGAGGCAGAGGCGGAGGGCGACGCTGGAGCGGAGCCGGAGGCTGCTGACGGCGCCGGGGAAAAAGAATAATTTCCAGTTTATCTGTGTACAGGAAAGGCGGTCTATCGGGCCGTCTTTTTTAGGTTTTGTCTTAAATTTAGATTTATACGATTCTAGCATTGTGGTGTTAGATGTTTTTCTATAATAATAGTATAATATATTCATGTTATGTATTATAATTCCAATACAACAAAGCGAAAACATTCCTTTGTAACAAGGTTGGTTACACTGTATAATGTGAATATGCAAATTTAAAGAAAGAGGGGATGACATGCCGCCGAAAAAACAAACTAATGCGTTGGCGCAGCGCAAATCGGAACAAATGAAGCAGCAGCAAAAACAGAAGACAAGACGGGTGATTTGGTTTTCCACGGTTGGGGTGCTGTTGGCGCTCTGTATTATTGTTTTACTGATCCCGACGAAACCCAAAGCAGAGGCGTTTGAGTATGCCGGCCTTCCGGTATTGGGAGATCCGAACGCTCCTATTAAAATCGTAGAATTTGGAGATTATAAGTGCCCGGCATGCAGCATTTTCAATGAACTTGTCAAGCCGCAAATCCAAAGCGATTATGTAGATCAGGGCAAGGCTGCCTTTTATTTTATGAACTATCCTTTTCTCGGACCTGATTCAGATACGGCTGCATTGGCAGCGCAGTCTGTATACCATCAAAGCAACGAAGCATTCTGGACTTATTTTGATGCCTTGTACACAAATCAAGGGAACGAGAACGAGCAGTGGGCGACGGTCGATTATCTGGTCGAGCTGGCGCAGAAGGAGAACATTGGCATCGACTACGATCTTCTCCGCAAGGATATCGAAGAGAAGACGTACCAGAACGAAGTGGACGAGCACCGAAACAAAGCGAATCAGCTCAGAGTTCAGGGAACACCTACGATATTCATTAACGGCAAGCCGTATAACGGGAACTTTGGAGACTACACCGAGATCAAGAAAGCGATAGAAAACGAATTGAAGGGTGAGTAGGATGGTCCAAGGCCCGGTACGCTCTTTTTTTAGGGAATATGGCATTTATGTTGCTTGGCTCGTATCGATGGTAGCTGCCGCAGGAAGCCTGTATTTAAGTGAAGTGCTGTACTATGAGCCCTGCAAGCTGTGCTGGTTTCAGCGCATATTCATGTATCCGCTCGTGATTATGCTCGGCATGGCCGCGTTTCGCAACGACCGCAGAATGATTGGATATGCCCTTCCGCTCAGCATTATCGGAGGATCTATCTCGATCTATCATTACGCCCAGCAGAAAATTCCCGGTTTGGCGCAGCTGCTGCCGTGCAAAGTAGGGATTCCGTGCAATATCGATTATTTGAATTGGTGGGGATTCATCACGATTCCTTTTATGGCATTAATTGCATTTTTATTAATTACCGTATGTCTGTTCCTCGCCAGAACGGCCTCAAACGATGAATAAGCCTTACAGGCGCCCTCAGCCATTAAATGGCTAAGGGCGCCTTTTTGCTGGAACGAAGGCGGGATGGCTTAGCGACTAGCTGCCAGACGGCGAATTCGGGTAATAAATAGTGCAACATTTTGAGTGCTTGAAACGTTATCGTAGGTGGAGGTGCATAATGAATAAGAGCAGAAAAATGTTAATATTGTTGGCAGCAGTGGTGCTAACGTTGTCTGTGTCGCTAACCGCGTGCAGCAAGACGGGAACGGAACAGCCGGGAACACCGGCAAACTCGAATAACGGGAATAGCCAGATACACGATGAGACCAAACCTCCCGAAGATGCCGGAAATGAGGAAACTAAACAGGGAACAGGCCGATTTGTAGGATTGATGGATAATCATTCGCTAGAAATAGAGGTAAACGGGGAACCGATGCCATTCCAGATGGATGCCTCGATTTCCGCCATCGCTGAGGGATTGTTACCCAGTGACCCGGTCGAATTCGAATACGTAGAAAAGGCGGTCCCCGGGGATGATTCGCTGAAACAGCTGGTTCTTACCCGACTGGAGAAGGCTGAGGCGCCCCGGACATCGGGAGAGCTGCCCGCGACCAAGCAGCTTGAGGTTGAGCTTGAAGGAATGAAGGAAGAACGAACTGCCAATTTGGCTGAAGGCCAGGGATATGCGCTCTATGTGTTTGATATTTTTGACTTTGATCCGCAATCGGATACTTTGAGCATGAAATACGATTCGAATTACAAGGTGAAAATTACTAAGCTCCCTTCCGATTACAACACGGATGACCTGCGGAGTGATGCGAAGGAAAGGTTGTCAAAGACAGGCAAGATCGAGGAAGTTACAGGCGAAGTCATGAACAGGTTTATGCCGGATACTTCCGTGTTCTTGCAGGCTGCCGGAAATGATCTGAGCCAGCAATATGTTGTCAAGGAAATTGGCGGACAGGGGTATGCGTTTGAGGTGAATATCCCGCAAGGCGAGCCGTCGGAAGGCTTTGTGCCGCTAGCCTATGCTTCCTTGAATTCTATCGTAACTCAATAATTGAAACGGAAATAGCCTTGGCGAGAGCGGTCTTGCTAGGGCTATTTGCATTGTGCTGCGTTGAATCGGGCGGCTGCAGAGAATGCAGCTGTGACAAGTGCCTAGCCGTTCGCATATGATGCCACAGACGATTTAATTACTGGGCAAAGGAGAGAACGGCTTGAAGAAGAACAAACCCCCGAGAAGCGGTAAGAAGAAAAAGTCGCTTTATTACGTGGATAATCCGGATATTAATGAGCTTAAACTGCTGGAGACGGAAATAAACGAGCGGCGAGCCGAGCCGAAGGATATGAGGATCCATCAATCTGCTGCGCCTGCAATATTTTCACCTGATGATGATTTGATGGCGGACGATTTTTTTATCGAGGAGGATGAGTTAGCCGATACAGCGGAGGCGGCTGAATCAGCAGTGACGGCAAACGCCGAGCATACGGATGATGAAGCACCGTTATCCAACCTGAATTTGGCGGCGCATCTGGCGGAGAAGAAGACACCTCTTGTTGACGAAGGGATCGTCTATACGAACGATTTGAGAGATGCCGCCGTAACAGGGCCGAAAATCGCCCCTTATACGATCGATGCATCGAGAATCAAGTATGGGACGATCGGCACGGCCTGGCTAGCCGATTATGCTGTCCAAGGCATCAAGATTGCCGATGGGGCGGTAACCTCATCCAAAATTGCACCTGAATCCATTACGGGTGAGCATCTGGTTGACGGCTCCATCGAGGGAAGAACGATCAGGAATCGTTCCATTGGGGGGGAGAAGCTTCAGGAAGGCAGCATTACTTCAGATAAGCTGGCTGACGGCATCATCGTAGCTGACAAACTGGCCGATCATTCGATTCAGAGCCGCCACTTGAGCGATTGGATCGTGACCACGGATTTACTGCAGGATCAAGCCGTGACCTCGGATAAAATTATGAGCGGCAGTATTCAAACGATCAATTTGGCCAACGGTGTCATCGATAACTCCAAGCTTGCCGACCAGTCCATCACATCTTCCAAGCTTCGCGACGGCGCTGTTACTGGGGGAAAAATTCAAGACGGTGCTATTCAAAGCCGCCATTTAGCCGAGGATGCGATTAATGTGCGCAATTTGGCTCCCGGACTGATTGGGAAAGAACAGCTGGCCTACTCTAGCGTCGGAACAGAGCAATTGGAGAACAAGATCATCTCATCGCAGCATATTAAGGAGAACGCCGTCCAGTCGGAGCATCTCGCGCCGGAATCGATTGACCGGGTTCATATTCGTGCAAGCAGCATTGGCGAAGAGCATATCGGGGCAGGGCAAATCAAAGGCAAGCATCTGGCCGATCGCAGCATTCTTTCGACGAAGCTGTCTGATCAATCGGTAGGCACGATGCAAATCGTCGAGCAGGCGGTCACCTCATCGAAAATCGCCGACCAAAGCATTTTACCGCAAAAAATAGCGGATGAAGCTGTATTGACCAGGCATCTTGCCCCCGGTTCGATTCAATCAGCACAGCTTGCCCCCGGCGCGGTGAAGTCTCCGAACATCGCGGCTGAATCCGTACAGGGAGGGCATATCATGTCCTATGCCATTGAGGAGTGGCATATCGCAGAAGATGCTGTGACCGGAGATAAAATTGGTGAAGGTGAAGTTGGGGATCGGCATTTGGCGCAAAACTCCGTTTCAACGCCCCATATTCAGAAGGGGGCAATTATCTCCGAGAAACTGAAGGACGGGAGCATCACCGGAAGTAAGATTGCCGACGGAGCTGTCACAGCCAAGGCTATCGATGCCGGGGCGATCCATTCTTACCATCTGGCTCAAGGAGCTGTTCATGCCCCTCATTTAGCACCGGAGAGCGTCGGAGGGATTCAACTGCAGCCAGGGGCCGTTGAAGAGGAGCATATTAATCATGGAGCCGTATTTACCCACCATTTACAGGATCATTCTATCACTTCGCTGAAACTGTCTCCCGAATGCGTTACAAGCGACAAAATTAATGATTTGGCCGTAACGGTATCCAAGCTTGCTGAAGGAAGCGTAGTCTCCTCCAAGCTTGCTCCTGCTTCTATCCTGACCCGGCATATATCGAGAGAGGCCGTCCAAAGCGACGCGCTGGCACCGGGAGCCGTATTGTCCGAGCATGTTGCAACAGAAGCTGTAACTAGCAGGCACCTCGGTACGGGCGTATTGAAGGGTCACCATTTCTCAGATGGTTCAGTATCGGAAAAGGCGTTGAATGATGGAGCGGTTACGGCTGCCAAGCTAAAAGAGAACGCAGTGCAGGATCGGCATTTGGGCGAGGAAGTCATTAAGGGCCGGCATATCGGCAAAGCGGTGCTAGAATCGCGGCATATAAGCCCTGAATCCATTACGGGTGATCATTTAGCGCCCGAATTACGCCGTGACGGATTGCTTCCCGAGGGCGGAGTCAGCGGAGATGACTTGATGCCGGGCTCGGTAGGCCGAGAACATTTACACCCTAGATCCGTCGATGGAGCCGTGCTGCAAACCGGTGTAGTTGGTTCCCTGCATTTGATGCCAGATTCCATACAACGGCAACATATTAGTGTTGAATCTGTGCTTAGTCAGCATTTGACCGATAGCGTGATACAATCCCGCCACGTATCGGAAGGGGCTGTCGGCGGACAGCATATTGCTGCCGAAGCGATCGAGGCATGGCATATCCGGCAGCAAGCTGTGCAGAAGGGGAATTTGTCCGCCGAGCTGCAGCAGCGGGGGCTTCTGCCGGAGGACGGAGTCGCTGGGGCCGATATTACGCCGGGAGCAATTGAACGAATACACCTGCAGGCAGGTATTGTGGATGGCGATGTATTACAGAACGATGCCGTACAATCGGTTCATTTGCAGGCTGATGCGGTGCAGAGCAAGCATCTGGCACAGCAATCCGTTCACGGCGGGCATCTCGCGAATGGCGCGGTAGAGGGGCAGCATATAGCTTCGGGCTCCATAGATGGACAGCATATCGCCGATGCTTCGCTGGGATCCCGCCATCTTCAGCCGAAGGCGGTGGAGGTTGAGCACCTATCTGCCGAGCTGCGGCAGGAAGGGCTGCTTCCGGAGACAGGAATTGCGGGAAAGGATATTATGCAGGGCTCGATCAGCCGGGTTCATTTGCAGGAAGGGGCGGTGGACAGCGATGTACTGCAACGGGAATCCGTAAGCTCGTCGAAATTGCAGCCGCGTTCGGTGCTGCCCTATCATTTGAGCGATGAGTCGGTTAACGGACAGCATTTGACGGATGCCGCAATTGAAGCCCGACACTTAACAGAAGGCAGCGTGGAGGAGAAACATCTTGCCGATTCTTCGGTTGATGCCCGGCATATTCGTCCACATGCAGTGCAATTAGAGCATTTGTCGTCTGATTTGCATCGCGAGGGATTGCTTCCAGAGGGAGGCATTGTCAGCAAAGATGTGGCAGCAGGCGTGATTGGGCGCATTCATTTGCAGTCAGGCGTTGTGGATGGAGATGTTCTGCTAGGGGAGAGCGTAAATTCTTCGCATATTCAGAACGAGGCGGTGCAGGGCCATCACTTGGCGGAGGGAGCGGTACAGAGCCGCCATTTGTCGCCTGGTTCGGTGAAGATGGAGCATCTATGTGAGAATAGCGTGAACGGCAGACACCTCGCGGATTCCTCCGTCGAATCGAGGCAGATTTCTCCTCAAGCCGTTCAGGTAAAGCATTTATCTATTGACCTGCAGCGGAATGGACTGCTGCCGGAGGCCGGCGTAAGGGGAAGCGATTTGGCAGCAGGCTCGGTCAGCCGCGCTCATCTGCACCCTGGCGCGGTAGACAGTGTTGTGCTCCAAGAGGAGTCCGTCGGGGCAGCGCATCTTCAGGCAGGAGCCGTTCAGAGCTATCACTTGGCAGAACAACTGATCCAAAGCCAACATCTGGCTACGGGTCAAGTGGAATCCCGCCATTTGAGCGAAGGCATCGTATCAGCCAGCCATATTGCGGAAAGAGTGGTGAGCTCCCGTCATATTGATGCTGGCACGTTGAAGGCTGAGCATTTATCCGCCGAGCTTCGGCAGGAAGGATTGCTGCCAGAGGGCGGTGTGAAGGGAAGCGATCTGGCAGCAGGCTCGGTCAGCCGTGCTCACTTGCAGCCGGACGCGGTGGACAGCGCAGTGCTTCAAGAAGAGTCCGTGGGCACGTCACATCTGCAGGCAGAGGCGATTCAGAGCTATCATCTGGCGGATGAATTGATTCAAAGCCAACATCTGGCGGTAGGTCAGGTGGAATCCCGCCATCTGAGCGAAGGCCTCATCTCAGAGAGCCATATTGCGGCAGGAGCGGTGAGCTCCCGTCATATTAGCGCTGGTACGGTGACCCCTGAACACTTGTCTGCCGATCTGCGGCAGGAAGGATTGCTGCCAGAAGGCGGTGTGAAGGGAAGCGATCTGGCAGCAGGTTCGGTCAGCCGTACGCATTTGCAGCCAGGCGTAGTAGATGGCGAGGTGCTCCAGGAAGAGTCCGTGGGCGCGTCACATCTGCAGGCAGAGGCGATTCAGAGCTATCATCTGGCGGATGAATTGATTCAAAGCCAACATCTGGCGGTGGGTCAAGTGGAATCCCGCCATCTGAGCGAAGGCCTCATCTCAGAGAGCCATATTGCGGCAGGCGCGGTGAGTTCCCGACATATCGGTGCCGGCACATTGAAGGCTGAGCACTTGTCTGCCGAGCTGCGGCAGGAAGGATTGCTGCCAGAGGGCGGTGTGAAGGGAAGCGATCTGGCAGCAGGTTCGGTCAGCCGTACGCATTTGCAGCCAGGCGTAGTAGATGGCGAGGTGCTCCAGGAAGAGTCCGTGGGTGCGTCACATCTGCAGGCAGAGGCGATTCAGAGCTATCATCTGGCGGATGAATTGATTCAAAGCCAACATCTGGCTACGGGTCAAGTGGAATCCCGCCATTTGAGCGAAGGCATCGTATCAGCCAGCCATATTGCGGCAGGCGCGGTGAGCTCCCGACATATCGGTGCCGGCACATTGAAGGCTGAGCACTTGTCTGCCGAGCTGCGGCAGGAAGGATTGCTGCCAGAGGGCGGTGTGAAGGGAAGCGATCTGGCGGCAGGCTCGGTCAGCCGTGCTCACTTGCAGCCGGACGCGGTGGACAGCGCAGTGCTTCAAGAAGAGTCCGTGGGCACGGCACATCTGCAGGCAGAGGCGATTCAGAGCTATCATCTGGCGGATGAATTGATTCAAAGCCAACATCTGGCTACGGGTCAAGTGGAATCCCGCCATTTGAGCGAAGGCATCGTATCAGCCAGCCATATTGCGGCAGGCGCGGTGAGCTCCCGACATATCGGTGCCGGCACATTGAAGGCTGAGCACTTGTCTGCCGAGCTGCGGCAGGAAGGATTGCTGCCAGAGGGCGGTGTGAAGGGAAGCGATCTGGCAGCAGGGTCGGTCAGCCGTGCACATCTGCAGCTCAGCGCCGTAGACGGAGCCGTACTGCAGGAAGAGTCCGTGGGGACGGCACATTTGCAGGCAGGAGCTGTTCAGGGCAATCATTTGGCGGATGCAGTCATACAAAGCCAACATTTGTCCGCCGGTGCGATCGAGAGCCCGCATATTAAGCAGGGTGCAGTTCAATTGGAGCATTTGTCGGTATCACCCGTGATTGCCATACGCGATCAACCAACGATGCAGCAGTTTGGAATGGCAGCATTTCTTCTTCAGAATCACGAAGAATCGACAGAAGTGATGGTGTTGCTTGAGGAGCCCTTTGCCCATGCGCATTATGTCATCGTAGCGATGGCGAACAATCCGGGGTATTACGTCTCGTTGAAATCGCAGGAGCCTGACTCAGCAATTCTTGAAATCTCGAGAATGAAGCCCAGCTCTAGGAATTATGGATTCGTCACATGGATCGCTGTTGGCAGTCTGAATTAACCGTAAATTTGGAATATCAGGTATAAGGATAGGATCAGAGGGACATCTCTTTTGTATAAAATTCGCGGGTTGCAGCCTGCAGTTTTAGTACGGAGGCAGATGTCTCTTTTCTGCCTGGAATTTATATCGAATCTGCCGTCTAATCAACAGACTATAGAATTGAGGGGGGATATCCAGAGCGGGCAATCACCACAAGCTGGTTATAGAAATAGGCTTATGAGTCATCCCTCATCTTGCCGAGCCGCTCAGAGCGAAAATGGCCAAGCAGAAAATTCGCAGCCGGTAATTAGATGCAAGTGAACCGTAGCTATAGATTATTTACTAAAAGATAGGTATACTTTTTTAGTAATATAGATGAATTGAGTGACGATATCCGATTAGTATTGTTCCTCAGCGGGTTGGACAAGGAGCGGAGAAGGTTGATGAAAAAACCGACAATCGAAGATGTGGCCAAAAGAGCCGGGGTTTCCAAAAGCACGGTCTCCCAGTATTTAAACGAACGATATCAATATATGAGCGAGGATACGAGAAGGCGGATCAGCGAGGTCATCGAGGACCTCAAATATCAGCCGAACGGGCTTGCCCGTAGCCTGAAGCAGAACCGTACCTTCATGGTTGGCATTATTGTGGCCAATATCGATTATTCGTTATCGATCAAATGCATACGCGCCATCGAAAATGAGCTGCAGCAGCATAAAACGCAGGTGATTATATGCAACGCTGATGAAAGTCCGGAGAAGGAGCGCGAATATATCGAAATGCTGGCAGCTCGCCAGGTCGACGGCCTGATCGTGTTCCCGTCCGGGAATGGGAACAGTTCCTATCGCAGGGTGATGGAGATGAAGCTCCCGCTTGTATTTCTGGATCGGCTCGTTGAGGGAGTAACGACGCAAAGCTTGCTGCTCGATAACGAAGCTGCGGCGAAAATCGCGATTCAGGAGCTGGCCGAGCATGGACATGAACGGATTGCGATTCTGTCGCTTCCGCTTGGCGATTACGCCATTACACCCCGCAAGGAGCGGATCAGCGGGTATAAAAAAGCGATGGAGGAGCTCGGCCTTCCGATCGACGAAGCCTATATTTGCCATGCACCGAAAGAAAATATAGCCGAGGTGCTGGAAAGGCTGCTGGCACTGCCCAAACCGCCAACAGCGCTGCTGGCAGGCAATGATATTGTGCTGGCGGAAATACTGAAGTTCGCCAATCAGACAGGCCTGCGGATTCCCGATCAGCTGTCCGTGATTGGCATCGATGATGCTGAATTTGCACATATCTATAATCCGGTCATTACAACGATATCCCAGCCTGCTTACGACATGGGGACACAGGCTGCGAAAATTTTACTCTCTTCGATCGAACAGAAGGGGACGGAGCTGCCGATTACATACCGTTTCCCGCCGATGCTGCAGCAAGGGCAATCCGTACGGACAATATAAAAAAACATGCTCCCGTTAGCGATGGAGCATGTTCTTTTTTATCATATCCAGATTTATTGCTTCATGAATTTCTGCAGCTTCTCCCGGTCAGGCAAACCGTCCATGTCCCCCGGAGACATGACATTGATGGCACCGATCGCATTGCCGCGCCGGACAGCCTCCTGCAGCGGCAGCTGCTCCAGCAATCCGCTGATGACGCCTACGGCAAAGCCGTCTCCTGCTCCTACGGTGTCCACGACTTCTTCGACCTTGAAGCCCGGAACATATCCTTCTCCGTCTGATGATTTGAAATAAGCGCCTTCCGGTCCAAGCTTGATCACCACGAGCGAAACGCCGCGCGCCAGGTAGAAATCGGCGATGGCCTCCGGCTTATCATGCCCCGTAAGCAGCTTGCCTTCGCTAATCCCCGGGAATACCCAGTTGGCGCGGGCGGCCAGGTCGTTAATCGCTTTCACCATCGTATCTGTATCCGGCCATAGGGAAGGGCGCAGGTTTGGATCGAAGGATACGGTTTTTCCCTGGGACCGCATGAAATCGACAGCGTGAAGAGCAAATTCATGACAGGATTTCGAAACCGCCGGGAAAATGCCAGTTACATGCATATGCTTCGCGGATGCGAAATAATCGCCGTCAAAATCGGATAAGCTGATTGTGGAGGCAGCTGAATTTTTGCGAAAATATTCAACGACAGGATCTCCTGTCAGTACTTTCGATTTGACCAGCATACCCGTTCTATGTTCATTCGTAAATTTTACGTTGGAGGTGTCGATGTTCTCCTTGTTCAGGGTATCGGTAATAAAATGGCCGAAGTTGTCCTCCCCGAGCTTGGTGACCAGACCGACGGAGTGGCCCAAACGGGATAATCCGACGGAGACGTTGCATTCGGCGCCGGCCATCCCCTTGGAGAAAGAAAGCGCTTTATGCAATTCCCCGGGTTCATTGGCGTAAAACATCGCCATCGGTTCGCCGAAAGTGACTACGTCAAGCTTCTTGTTCATGTATGCTTCCTCCTAAATCTAATTGTGAGATGATGAACTTATTTGGCATATTCAAAATAATCGGTTATCTTGAAATTAACACATAAATCGGTTTTGTACAATAAAGGAATTAAGGAATCGTGCTTTGACACAGATCCTCCATAAGAATCCGTGAAATTTAGCGAAAAAACGATAATTATTCAAGAAATATAGTGCATTTACAGCAGAGTTGTTGTTTAATATGATGTAGATAATCATAAATGGCAAGGTAAATAAGATAAAAAAGTTTAGTTGAGAGGGAGATGGCGATGAAGAAAATAAAAGTGCTGCAAAATATTACAGAGTTGGGCGTCGTCGCGGTAATCCGCGGAGACGATGCGGAGTCCGCCTATCAAATGTCCAAGGCTTGCATCGAAGGCGGTTTGAACAATATTGAGGTTACTTTTACGACGCCGGACGCCGACGAGGTTATCAAACGCCTGATTAAAGAATACGGAGGGCAGGCTGTGATCGGTGCGGGAACGGTGCTGGATCCGATCACCGCGAGAATCGCCATTTTGGCAGGAGCCGAATTCGTCGTGAGTCCTTCCTTTGATGAGGAGACAGGCAAGCTGTGCAATCTGTACAGCATACCTTACATGCCTGGCTGTATGACGCTTAATGAGATGAAGGAAGCGTTGAAGCTCGGCGTGGACGTGCTGAAGCTGTTCCCGGGCAATAACTTCAATCCGGGTTATATCAAGGCTGTCAAAGGCCCGATGCCGCATGTCAACATCATGCCAACCGGCGGCGTTGACCTCGACAATATGGAGCAGTGGGTTCGCAGCGGATGCATTGCTGTAGGGATCGGCGGAAACCTGACGGCACCGGCCAAGGAAGGGCGTTATGATCTGATCGCTGAGCTTGCCGCTAAATACGTGGCCAAGTTCCGCGAAATCCGTGCATAAGCAATCTGCATCAAAATAAAACAGCAACTAATAAACCGGGCAGGGGATATCATCCCCTGCCCAGTTTTTATATGTCGTGTATCTATTAAAGTTTTAGAATCTAATCGAGTGTATAAGGCGCAAGATCGACTGGAAGAGCGGCAGGGCGCTCGCAGCGGCTATGCATCTCGTAATAGCGGCCTGAGTCGGATGATTCATGGAACGCCCACATCGCTTCCAGCACATGGTAAGCAAGCTCTCCGCTGGCCCGGTGCGGACGGCCGCGAAGCAGCGAATACGCCATGTCTGCCGGGCCGATTCCGCGGCTGTTCTCTGTATAGCCTGGAAGAAGCGGCTGTTCCGTCCATTCGGCTTCGCCGATTTTACGGTATTTCACCGGGCCGCCGAACGTGTTCGGATCAGGTACGAGCAGCGTTCCTTCCGTCCCATGGATTTCGATGGGCGGCAGGCTGCTGCCGCCAAAGATATCGAAACTCGTAATCAGGGTCGCGATGGCCCCGTTGTCGAAGCGAAGCGTGCCGGCAACATGGGTGGGAATGTCGACGGGAATCATTTTGCCGTATTTTTTGTCGCTCGTTATGATTCGCTCTTCCATGGCTTTGCCTGTCATTCCGGCAATGGAATGAATCGGGCCGAGCAATTGCACCAGGGCGGTCAAATAATATGGCCCCATATCGAACATTGGCCCCCCACCTTGCGCATAGTAAAACTCTGGATCCGGATGCCAGAACTCGTGTCCGCGGCTCATCATGAAGGCTGTCGCCGATACCGGGCGGCCAATCACGCCATCCTCGATCAATTTGAGGGCGGTTTGGATGCCAGCGCCCAGGAATGTTTCCGGGGCGCTGGCAACGATAAGGCCAAGCCTTTTTGCCGTATCCAGCACGAGCCTGCCTTCCTCCAGCGTAGCGGTAAGCGGCTTTTCCACATATACATGTTTGCCGGCTTCCAGAGCTTTAAGGCTTACCTCGGCGTGCACGGCTGGAATCGTCAGGTTGATGACGATGTCGATATCCGGGTCTGCGAGCAGCTCATCCGTAGTATAGGCGCGAGGAATGCCGTACTTCTCCGCCTGTTCCCGGGCACGGCTTACATCCAGGTCAGCGCAGGCCGCAAGCTCTAGGACGCTGAATTTTTTACAGTTCTCCATATAAATGCTGCTGATTTTTCCGCAGCCGATAATGCCAACCTTCATTTTGTCCATGATACGCCTCTCCTCTTCCGTGCAGCTGGCGGTTTATTGGCTGTCGCCCATGCCGGTATAGTGATTTTGCTGCTTAAGCGCCTGATCGCCATACATCTCTTTAGCGAGCTGCTTGCCTTCTGCTGCCCAGAGGAGGCCGCGGGTCATCAGCTCGGTGACCTCCGGCATCGCAACGATGTCTGCGTGATGTCCGAGGGAATTATAATATACGCGTCCGATTCCCCAGCGCTTCGTCCAGACGACAGGCATATCGACGGCTTTGTTCAATCGGTGAGGGCCGTCGGCTACGGGAAAGCGGGTGGTCGCCAGCACCTCGACTGCCGGGTCCACATGCAGGTAATACTGCTCGCTCACTACCTTAAAGTCTTCCATTCCGGCGACAAGCGGGCTGGAGGACTGCTTGATTTCTACCATATATTCTATGCCGTCATTCCCCGGGTGGGCCACCCATTGGCCTCCGGTCATAAACTGCCAGTCTACATTATGGCGGAAGGAGTCGCACATGCCGCCGTGGCAACCGGCGAGCCCAGTACCGTTCTGAACCGCCGCCGATACGTTGTTGACATATGCTTGCGGGATTTCCCCCATCGTCCAGACGGGCACGATCAGATCAAGACCCATCAGCTTCTCTGCATCTGCATACGCTTCCAATGTATCCGCGACTTCCACGTCGAATTGATGGTTTCGCAATATATTTGCGAAGATGCCAGCGACTTGCTCCGGTTCGTGTCCGTCCCAGCCGCCCCAGACTATTAATGCCTTTTTCATATCTCTATGTCTCCTTTACATTTCCGAGATTTCGACCCAGCGGCGCTCGTCGATGGAGCGCTCTACGGCCTCCAGGACAGCCTGGCATTTCACGCCGTCACGGAAATTCGGCTGTGGCAGCCTCTCTTCCCGAAGAGCGTTGGTTAGTTCCAATATTTCATGAATGAACGTATGCTCGAAGCCGATCGTATGTCCTGGCGGCCACCAGGCTTCCGCATATTCATGGGCCGGATCCGTAGCCAGCACTCTCCGGAAGCCTTGGACATCCTCTTCATCCGAGTTAAAATACACTTCCAGCTCGTTCATCCGTTCAAAGTCAAATTTTACGCTGCCCAAGCTCCCGTTAATTTCAAAGGAATTGGTCGACCGGTGTCCTGCCGCGAAACGGGTTGCTTCGAAGCTGCCGAGCGCGCCGTTGGCGAACCGCGCCAGGAAGAGCGTTGCATCGTCGACGGTGACCGGTCCCCGTGGAGCATCTTTGCTGCCTTTGGCGCTGAGTCCCGTCATTTCCTCGGCGATCGGGCGCTCTTTAATGAAGGTCTCGCTCATCCCGATGACCTCATGGATGTCCCCGACCAAGTAGTGGGCCAGATCGATCAAATGGGCGCCGAGATCGCCATGCGAGCCCGAGCCTGCAATTTCTTTCTGTAGCCGCCAGACGAGCGGGAATTCGGGGTCCATGACCCAATCCTGCAGGAACCAGGCTCTGAAATGATAAATTTTGCCGAGCCTGCCGCTTTCTACGAGCTTTTTGGCCAGCTTGACCGCCGGTGAAAAGCGATAGTTGAAGCCGATCATATGGGCTACTTTGGCTTCCTCCGCCGCCTGCAGCATCTCGTGGGCGTCGCTTAATGTCAGCGCAAGCGGTTTTTCGCAGAAAATATGCTTTCCGGCCTTGGCCGCAGCGAGTGCAATTTCTTTATGGACATCGCTAGGGGCATTGATATCGATCAAGTCAATGTCATCACGCGCGATCAGATCCTTCCAGTCCGTTACGACATCAGACCAGCCCAATTGTGCGGCAGCCTCGGTTACGGCTTCCTTGTTTCTTCCGCACAGGGCGGTCATTTCAGGCTTCATAGCCTCAGGAAAAAACATCGGCAGAGTCCGGTAAGCGTTGCTGTGTGCTTTTCCCATAAATTTGTAGCCAATCATTCCGACGCGCAGTTGCTTCATTGTATCCCTCCATCGATAATAAAATTGAATTCAATATTATTATAAAAATTACCTCGATGAATCTCTCGCCAGTTTATGCTTATACATAGACAAAAAATGCACTTTAAACATAAAGTGCATTCCAGATTGAAATTAGATTTGATGAACAGGCAGGGCGGCATTAGAAACACCGTCACGCGAGCTGGAAGGGACGCAGCCTTTCAATTCTTTATATACCCGATTGAACGTACGGATGCTGTTAAAGCCGCATTCCAGGGCAATATCCATAATGCTGGCATCGCTGCTGATCAGCTTGCGTTCCGCCTTGAGCACGCGGATCGTATTTAAGTAGGTCCGAAAATTCATACCCACAGCGCTTTTGAACGTGCGGCAAAAATAAGACGGCTCCATTTGAAAATGGGTCGAAATCAATTCCACGGATAAATCATCCTGATAATTTTCTTCAATGAACGACAAAATTTGCTGGATTCTCACCCGCTTCGATTCGAGCTTGCTTCGTGAGCTGCGGCTCAGCCTATGGGACGGCCAGCTTCTCTGCAGCGTTCCGCATAATTCGAGCAGACGGGCTTTGATGAACATTTGATGACCTGGTTTGGCGTTTTCTTTTTCCTCCATTATGTCGTACAGCAGCTGCCTGATATGCTTGAATGCAGGGTCTCCCCCCGGCATGAAAGGGGAAACAAAGCTAAAATCATTTGGCCAGTTCACGGATAGGCTGATCATTTCCGGCTTAAATATGAGAATGATAACCTGCGAATCTTCTTTGCTCTCAAAATGATGAATGTCGTTACTGCAGCAAATGACCATATCGCCTTGCGTGAGCAGACGCTTTTCCTCATTGACTCCGACAAGGATACTTCCCGACTCGACATAGATGAATTCAATCTCAGAATGATAATGTGCGTAGAACGTCAGGTTATGCCCGTGGTGGATAACTAGCGGCAATTCGTAATCCAGTATCCAATTCTGATAGAAAGATTTCATGCGCTCACTCCCGTGCTTTGAACATTACACACTTTCATCATATCGGGAAGTACAATTAATGTCTAATACGGATTGTTCTATCACTCTTGGTAAGGTTGAAGTATAATAAATCTATAACAGGAAAATTATAGGATGGCCCGAAGTGTTCACCAGGATCGGAAGGGGAAGGAGTACATATGTCTATCGGAAAATTGATCTGCCTTGCGCATGCCGGAGGCAGTGCGTCATCTTATTTACGCTGGAGCAGCCGTTTTGATTCAAGCCTTAAGCTGGTACCTCTTGAGTATGCAGGTCGGGGAATCAGATCGAACGAGCCTTTATATGAAAATATGGACGAGACTGTGGCGGATCTAATCCAAATGCTGAAGCCACAGTTGGCTGATCGCATTCCGTACGTCCTATTCGGGCATAGCCTCGGGGCGCTGGTGGCTTACGAGCTCGCTTATGCGCTCCAGCAGGCCCGGCTGCTTGGGCCCTCTATATTGATTCTATCCGGTAAAAATCCGCCCCATCTGCACCTGCGAAACAAGCGTCATTTATTACCTGACACGGAATTTCGCCAGGAGCTCGCTTCCATGGGCGGGACGCCTCCTGAATTGCTGGAAGATTCGTCTTTTGCTGAATATTTCATGCCGATTGCCCGTTCCGATTTCAAGCTGGTGGAGACGTACCGTCTGGAGGCCGGAAGGCCTAAGCTGCATACAAATATTTGTGTGCTCAATGGCATGGAGGATAACTTCGTCGATTTAAAGGAGATGGAGGGATGGGGACGTTACTGCGAGGGGGAGTTTTGGCAGCAGCAATTCCCTGGAGGGCATTTTTATCTGCACGAGCATATTGAGCAGGTAGCTGTGTATCTGAAGCGATTGCTTGCTCAACCATCGGCTTGGCAGCCGCAGATTTGAAGCTTGTTTTGGTCATAAATGAACATAGCCGGGCCTTCAAGGCGCCGGCTTATTTTGCATGAGAACATACCAATTTACACATTAATTGTTTCAAATCAATAAATAGTGCGTATTATATATTGAATAATAATTAAATATGACGTATTATATACACGATCAAACTATTCTTACAGGAAGGAGGAATCAAAATTCGCCAATATGACATTCTAATGAACGACGAAGGAATGTTATACTAGGAGCGAACCTATCTGAAGCGGAGGGATTTATTATCAAACTAACATCCCGTCAATTGGAAATCATTGACATTGTGAAGAAGCATGCTCCGATTACCGGAGATCTCATAGCGGAAATGCTGAATTTGACTCGCCCGACAATCCGTTCAGATTTGTCCATTCTCGTCATGCTCGATTATATCGATGCAAAACCGAAGGTAGGATATTTTTTGGGCAAGAGAAGAACGCCGGAAGAAGAGAGCAAGCTTCGGCTGCTTGATATGAAGGTCGGGGATCTTCACGGCGTACCTGTGATTGTTCGTGAAACGACGACGATTCAAGAGGCGGTCGTCTCGCTTTTTCTAGAGAATGTAGGCCATTTGATTGTTACGGATGAGCAAGGAAGATTGGCAGGGATCGTATCCCGTAAGGATTTACTCAAGGTTACGCTAGGCAATGCCACTGCATCCTCAATGCCCGTAAGCTTCATCATGACTCGGCGGCCTAATATCATCACCGTCTCACCGGAGGATTCGGTGCTTGAGGCGGCGAGGAAAATTATCGCTCATCAAATTGACAGCTTGCCTGTAGTCGTGCCGGCGGAGACCGGCGAAGAGGGAGACGTAAAAGTGGTAGGGCGAATTTCTAAGACAAATATTATAAAAATGCTGCTAGACACGATAGCTGAGGATTAGTGGGAGGAATGGGATGAATCAGTCTCCAGCTCATTTTATAGCAATCTGTTCAGATTCCATCGGAGAGACTGCGGAAGCGGTTGTCCGGGCCACTCTTGAGCAATTCGAATTACCCAACACCGAGATCAAGAGATTCATGAACGTTCGCAATGAAGAAGAGTTAAGTCGGTTGATGGAGGAAGTATCTGAACGTGGAGGTTTTGTCGTATATACGTTAGTGCAGCCTGAGCTTCGGGAGGCGATGAGGGAAGAAGCCGTCCGCTTAAACGTTCGTGCTGTGGATATTATGGGGCCGATGATGCAGGCTTTTGTGGATACATTTAATGACACGCCCAAGCGTACCCCCGGCCATAAGCTCGATGAGGATTATTACCAGCGGGTGGACGCCATCGAATTTGCTGTGAATAACGACGACGGCAAAGATGTGGGCGCAATACTTAAAGCGGATATCGTCATTCTTGGCGTTTCGCGCATTTCCAAGACGCCGCTGTCTATGTTTTTGGCGCATAAGGGGAAAAAGGTCGTCAACTATCCCGTCGTACCTGAATTAACACCCCCGAGCCAGTTGAAGGAGGTCAGCAGCGATAAAATTGTCGGATTAACGATTGACGCGAAGCATTTGGTCAAAATCCGCTCGGAACGGCTAAAGGCGCTGGGCCTGCCGGATGATGCCGAATATGCCTCCTTTGAGCGTGTGGAGTATGAATTGAAATATGCCGAGTCGCTGTTTGCCTCGCTGGGCTGCCAGGTGATTGACGTCACCGACAAGGCGATCGAAGAGACGGCAGGGCTCATCATGAAGCACTTATAATTTTATAGAGAAACATCGTGATCCAAAGAGGAGTTTTTGAACTACCATTAAAAAATAAGTTTAAAAACTCAACTTTTCAGCACCGAGAAGGTTGCAGGAACCTGAAGAAGGAGGAGCAGAGTGTAGGAGAAGCCTACATGAGCACCGGACTTCGAAGGTGAGTGCAAGATTCGAAGCCGAGATACACCTAGTGAAACATCGTGATCAAAAGAGGAGTTTTTGAACTACCTTTATAAAAAATTGGGTGGAGGGAGAAACAATGGAGCGTCACATAGCACTGGAATTAGCACGCATTACGGAAGCGGCTGCCCTTGAGGCGGCGCGCTGGACAGGTCGGGGCGATAAGAATAGCGCAGATGAGGCGGCGACGATGGCAATACGCAGCAAATTCAATTCCGTTGCTATTGACGGGACGGTGGTTATTGGCGAAGGGGAGATGGACGAAGCGCCGATGCTATACATCGGTGAAAGAATCGGCAACCGCCGCGGGCCGAGAGTCGACATTGCCGTCGATCCTTTGGAGGGAACGGAGACGGTTGCCAACGGGCTGAATAACGCTATCTCCGTCATCGCCGCAGCTCCCGAGGGCAGCCTGCTTCATGCTCCCGATATTTACATGGAGAAGCTGGCGGTCGGCCCAGCGCTTGCCGGACAGCTCTCGCTGGATGATCCGATCGAGACGACGCTCGCCAAAGCCTCCCGCATACTGGATAAGCCACTGGCGGATATGACGGTATCGATTCTGGACCGGGAGCGGCATTCGGTATTGATCGATGCGCTGCGCAAATCCGGAGTCCGGATCAAGCTGCTGAGCCATGGCGATGTGATGGGTGCCATTGAGGCGGCAATGGAGAAGGAAGTCGATATGTATGTAGGCTCCGGCGGAGCGCCGGAAGGAGTGCTTGCAGCAGCGGCGTTGAAATGCCTTGGCGGGGAAATGCAGGGGAGATTGCTTCCTAACGGTCTTGAGGAATACAACCGCTGCGTCCGCATGGGGCTCTCCAAGCCGGATCAGCTGCTCCGTATGGAGGACATGATCGGTCATGACAACGTCCTGTTCGTGGCTACCGGCGTCACATCAGGTGATTTCCTGCACGGGGTGCGCTACTTGCCGAAGCATAAAGCCGAGACACATTCCGTTATTATGGGTTCCGAGAATAGAACGATCAGTTACATCCAGACGACCCATCATTTCACGGAGCAATTCAATTCGGTGAGAGGGGCCGCTATCTAAACGCTAGATTCTATAGAGCAACACAAAATCGACAGGGACTATTTCTGCAGATGGCTTAGTTTGTAGAATAGTCCCGTTTTTTCGGAGTAATTTAAATAAATTATAGAAAAATATTAAAATTATGGTAAAATCGATAAATAGGAGGTGATCATGAGGACAATAAAAGGGAGAAAGGAGGTTGCAAGGCCAATCTATCGGCCTGGAAATTGAAAGCGCTTACTATTTTTTGTGCTTACTATAACCTATAAAGGACGTGAATAGTATGAAACAAAGATTAGCTTTATTGTTGGTACTAACAGTAATGATAAGCATGTTCTCTCTTCCATCTTCCCAGGCAGCCGATCCCGGATACGTTGGATTTGCAACCATGAACGGCGGAACGACCGGCGGAGCAGGCGGTACCTCTGTTACGGTAACCACAGGGGCCGCGCTTCAAACCGCGCTCAAGAATAAAGGCAGCCAGCCGCTGACCATTTATGTGTCGGGCAAAATTACGCCAGCCAATTCCTCGGATAACAAAATCAGCATCAAAGACGTTAATGACGTCTCTATACTTGGCACAGGCGCCGGTGCTGAATTCGAGGGTATTGGCATTAAAGTGACCCGTGCGAACAATATCATTATTCGCAATCTGAAAATCCACCATGTCAATATTGGCGACAAGGACGCCATCAGCATCGAAGGCCCGGCAAATAATGTCTGGGTTGACCACAACGAATTATACGCTACTCTCAATTCCGACAAGGATGATTATGACGGTCTGATCGATGTGAAGAAAAACGCCCAATATATTACGATCTCCTACAACTATATCCATGACAGCTGGAAAACCTCGCTCATCGGCTCCTCCGACAGCGACAATTACGACCGGAAAATCACGTATCACCATAACCGCTTTGAAAATATTAATTCCCGCGGTCCGCTGTTCCGCTTCGGCCAGGGCCATTTATTCAACAACTATTACAACAATATTATCGATACGGGCATCAACTCCAGAATGGGAGCCAAGCTCCGCATCGAGCATAATGTCTTTGAGAATTCCAAGGATCCGATTGTTACATTGTACAGTAAGGAGCAAGGATACTGGGATGTGAAAAATAACCTGTTCGTGAACAGCACCGGCAGTATGCCGACGACTTCGACGACCAGCTACACGCCTCCGTACAGCTATACGCTGGATGCGGTTAACACGGTGAAGAATCATGTGATTGCCAACGCAGGCGTAGGCAAGATTAACGTTGGAAAGTAAAAGGGTGGGATTTAGGACGCGTGTCCCGGCAGGGACACGCATTTTTCTTGTCTGGTTTGATCCGCTGTGATCTTCGCTTTATGCAGTAAGAAGGGTCACAGACGATGCGGAGCAATTATTTTAAGATGTAAGCTGGCCTAATTTTGCATTAAAGGAGTCAAAGCATGAAATATAAATCTTTGGAGCTGGAGAAGCCTCTGAGCTACGAATTGGAAGGGCTGGAGATCGGCATGACCTCCAATTGCAACTTTCGCTGCGACTATTGCTGCGCCTATCAGCGAAACGATGGGAACAGCATTGGCGCCAAGGAGGTGATCCCTCTGCTGGAGCAGCTGCCGTCCCTGAAGCGGGTTAGGTTGTCCGGCGGGGAGGTCACCCTGAAGTATGAGGATTGCGTCGAGGTCGTAAGCTATTGCTCGGCTCGCGGCATTCAGACTCAGCTTAATTCCAACGGCAGCCTGCTGAATGAGGAGCGGATTCGGCGGCTGGCCGACGCGGGATTGACGACGATCCATATTTCCTTCAACTTTACGACGGCGGAGGAGTTCTCCCGGTATTATCACCTTCACCCTAACGTATATCGCAAAATCAGAGATAACATCGCCATGTTCGCCTCTACCAGAGTGGACACTGTGCTGGAGACGCTGCTATTCAGCGAAACCGAGCATCATATGAAGGAAATTCACGATCATGTCTATGACATGGGGGTCCGTACGCATGAGATACAGAACAGCATCATTATGAATCACAGCGGGTGGAAGGCTATTGCGGCCCGGGATGCGTTAAAGCAGGCAGTCAACGAGCTTATTGCCCGTAGAAAAAACGACATGACACTGTATTTCACCTGTATGGACCGGTTTATGGAGGAGCTTGGATTTCAGGAGCAGCCTGGCGTATATTTTCCGCACTGCATTGAAGGGAAGAAGCAGCTTCACCTGCATGGCAACGGCGACATTCTTATTTCGGAGCTGTGCCATCCCGTCGTCATTGGCAATATTCATGCAGGCGCTTCGCTGCGAGATATCTACAGTGATATGCCGGCGGCCTTGAGGGATTATCTGGACCGGGAGCCATGCCCCGCGCGCGAGGCCTTGTTTCCGTCCAGTGGATGAAATGATGTAGTCATAGGCGGGCCGGAGTATGCTAATCGGAGCTAAAATGTGAAGAGGATGTCCCCAGAATAAACTTTACGACCGTTTGCCCTTGATGTGACCAAACACGTTTTCCACCCTTTACATCGGGCAAATCGTGGATTTCTCGTTCTGGCGAGTATGAATCATGGACTTCTCGTTCTGCGAGCATGAATCGCGAATTTTTCGTTCTAAATGGATTTATAGTAGTTAGTTTCTGCAGCAAGGAAAGAAAAGTAGATTTAAATGGATTTCATGTCGTTAGAAGAGGGGAGCTCGCCATCATAGGCGGGATTCTTGATTTTAGGTGCATAAAATCCATCTAATCCATTGAACCATTCGTTTAGAGCATAATTAGATACATAAATTCCATTTAGTGCTCGAGTTCGATAGAAGTGCTCGAGTTCGATAGAAGTGTTCGAGTTCGATAGCTATGTTCGTGTTCGATTGCTTATGCTCGAGCTCGACAGCTTATATAAGCTGAGTCAAAGAATGGGATGCAGGCAAGGGAGAAATGGATTCCGCAGAAATGAGTTCCACAGAAACGGATTCCGGCAGACGGATAGCATTCTAAAAAAAGATAGGGGCGCCCCTCAGTCATCTATGATGACGAGGGGACAGCCCCTTTGCCGTTTGTCGGTATTCCAATTCGTTCTGTCCGGTGCTCCAGCCGGCCCGTTAGGAGCGGCCGCGGATCTCCTGGCGGAGAAACAGGACATAGGAAAGGGCGAAGCAGATCAAGGTCAGCGCAATAAGGCCGGTCACCTGCGGCCAGACGAGCAGCAGGCTTTGCCCGAAGGGCAGAGGGCTGGCAATGGCGCCGTAGACCTGCTCGGTCGTCAGCGGCCCCAGGTTGCGGACCGAGGGCATGAGCAGCGTGGTGGTTGCCTCATTAAACAGCGTGTAAGGCGATAGTCTGCTTAGCCACAGCATCTGGTTCTGGAAGCCGACGATGTCCTCGACCGTGGCGGTTCCGGCGTTCGGCGCGATTCCTTTGGACACGATATTCAGGATCATGTCGTAGAAGAAGCTGAAGAACAGCCAGACGGAAATTCCCGACAGCGCCGAGGTAGCCGGCTGGCGGAAGCGCACGGAGAATAGGATGGACAAATTAAGCCAGAACCCGATGTAGAAAATAATGATGAAAATGAAGCTGATCATTCTTAAGAATTCCTCCAGAGTCGGGGGAATGCCTAAAATGATCGTCCCCAGCGCCATGATCAGGAAGCCGAGCATCAGGAACATCATGCTGATGACGCTAAGCGAGGCGACGAACTTCGCGTTAAGCAGCGCGTCGCGGTGCAGCGGCTGGGCCATGATCCGGCTTAAGGTCCCTTTATTGCGCTCGCTGTTGACGGCGTCGAAGCCGAGGCCGATTCCAAGGAGCGGACCCAGGAATCCGATGAAGCTGATGAAGGACGGCAGAGTTCCGTCCGACAGCGTGAACATCTTCAGGATCACGAATTCATTCGCCGAGCTGTCCGACTGAATGGCCTCTTGTATACTGTTCATGGCCGTAGAGAGAGAGGCGATGCAGGTAAGCAGAATGATGCCGAGCAGCAGCATGAACCGCCAGCTGCGGATATGGTCGGAGATCTCCTTGCGCACCAATACGCGGAAGGGCGAGGTTCTCCAGCCTCCGGATTCCTTGCTTCGCTCGAAGACGGAGCCGCGGCCTTCGCCTTCGCTTCTGCGGAACAGCGGCTGGCGCCGGAGCCATTCCCGCACGCTATTCGCCAGGCGGCGCAGGCTGCCCTTCAGGTCAGTCCTGCTGTGTTTCAGGTCGGCTGCTTCCTTGTTCATGCTGTTCACCCCCTTCAAAATAACGGTGATAGATCTCGTCGAGCCCGTATTCCTTCCGCTGCAGGCCGAACAAGGCTACGCCGTCCTCGATGATCATCCGGGCGATCGCATCGCTGCAGTCGGTATCCGAGCCAACGATCATCCGGCTGCGGCCGGCGGATTCTGCTCCAGCCGAAGTGGCAGCAAGGTCCGCTTTGTCCCCGTCTGCCGGCTCGGCGTGCCGCACGCCCGGGATGGCGCGGATCCGCTCCAGCAGTCCGTTATTCAATGGACCGCTCTCCACGGTAATCTGCAGCGGATCGTCAGCGAACAGCGACCGGGACAGGCTGGCGATATCGCCTTCGGCAAGCAGCTGGCCGCGAACGAATAATCCGACCCGGTCGCAGATTTGCTGCACTTGATGCAGCTGATGGGAGGACAGCAGCACGGTCAAGCCCTGCTCCTCGCTCAGGCTGCGGATCAGGGCCAGCAGCTCATCCATTCCCTTGGGGTCAATCCCCAGCGTCGGTTCGTCCAGAATGATGATTTCCGGCGCCTTGATCAGGACGTCGGCCAATCCGAGCCGCTGCCGCATACCGCGGGAGTATGCCCCCGTTTTTTTATGGGCGGCATGCTGCAGGCCCACGCTCTCCAGCAGCTGGTAGGCCCGCTCCTTCGCCTCCGCTTCCGGCACCTGGTTCAGCCTTGCCGTCAGCACCAGATTTTCCAGGCCGGTCCGGTCTTCATAAAAGCCGACGTCGTCGGGCAAATATCCGACCTTGCGTTTGACGGGAATAGGCTCCCTGGTCGGATCGAGGCCGAGAACGCTGATGCTGCCCTCGTCAGGCTCGCTGAGCCCGAGCAGCATGAGAATTGTCGTCGATTTGCCGGCTCCGTTCGGCCCGAGCAGACCGAAGATTTCGCCGCGTTTAATCTGCAGGGACAGCTGGTCTACGGCTTTTACGCCGTTATAGCTTTTCGTCAACGCGTGAATGTCGATGACCGTCTCTGTCACGGTTATCGCCTCCCGTATTTGCGAATCAAATAGTAGATGCCGCCGAGAATCGCAGCGATGACCAGCACTCCGATCCAGCCCCACAGCATGGAGCCCTTAACAGCGATCCGAAATTGCGCCGAGGAGCTGGATTCCGGGGAGGATGCAGTCATGCCCGTGACATAGTCTCCGGCTATTGCCTTTTTGCTGGCGGTAATTTTGGCTTCTACCGTGGTGGATTGGCCGGCGGCCAGCTTGTCGACCGTTTTCGGATTGAAGCTGACTTCCCAATCGACCGGGGCGTTGGAGCTGAGATTAATGTCCGTGAGATCGGCTGTTCCGGTATTCTTGACCAGCAGATTAATCGTTTTGCTGCCGCCTGCAGTCACATCGGCACTCAGCAAGCCGTTTGGAGTCGTCAGCTCCAGGCCATAAGTGCCGGTTATAACGGCCTCCAGCTTCAGCTCCGAGGAGGTGGACTGGTTGGAGGCGCTGACAGGAATGCTGTACGTGCCTTCCTTGACCTGCTCCGGCGGCTGTACCTTGACCGAGATCGACTGGCTGGCGCCAGGCTCCACCTCAACGGAGGAGACCTGATTGTCTCCGGAGGTAAAGGTCACATTCCACCCCGGATCCGCCTGGGCCTGCAGAGCGTAGTTTTGTTTCTCCGCCGTCCGGTTCTGCAGCTTGAGCGAGTAGGTAAAGCTGGAATCGGAAGGTCCCTGCAGATTGGCCTGATCGGTGGTCAGCTCAGTCTGGTAGATTCCTTTCTCCGTAATTTCTACCGTAAAGGGCAGGCGTGCCGCCGAGCCAGCCGTCAGCTCGAAGCGATAGATTCCTTTGTCTATTTGTAGAGGAACCGTCACGTTCAGCGAAACGGTGCTGGATTCGCCGGGCTTGACGGACACTTCCTTCACCCGCCAGCCGCCACTGTTCAACTCGGCTGTCCAGTCTTTGGGCAGATTGTTAAGCTCCAGCGGAACCGTTACGACGTCGGACGTGTTATTGATGACCTCGACGCTGTAATCCAAGGCTTCGCCGGGTGGGACGGAAATCGAAGTGTACGCTGAATACAGCGTGACTCCTCCGGCAGCAGATGCTGGCATTCCCCCGAGCAGGCCGGCTCCGAGAACAAGCAGGAGCAGCATGCTCACCAGTTTCATTTTCCTTCCCCACGATTTCATCGTATGAACCCTCCTTAATATTTTTGTTCATAAGAAGTACGTAGGATGCAGCCGATTTGGATTTATCGAAAGCTTAAAATTAGCTAAATATTTGCTTAAAAGCAGCTAAAAAATGATCGAGCAGGCAAAAAGCCGGATGAAATTTGCTACAATATGCGTAAAATAACTGGCCCTAAGATAGGCCCAATATGATCCTAAGTTACAGGTTATGGTCAAGGAGGGACGGGGGATGAAGGAGAGCCCCGAATTATGGCTGGCGGAGATTGCGGAGGGGTCGGTAACGGCGTTCAGCCGTTTCTACGATGCCTATGCTCCGATGGTGTACAGGTTGGCAGAGCAGTGCATGAAGAATGCTGCCGAGGCGGAGGACGTGTGTCACGACGTATTCATTGAAATTATGGATAAGGCAGGCGGTTATAACCCGGCTCGGGGCAGTGTGGAGGCCTGGCTTGCGGTACGCACGCGCAGCCGGGCCCTGGATCGGCTGCGGAAGCAGCAGCGATGGTCTGTGGCGGAGGAATGGAGCATGGATCAGGAAGCGGATATCCTCTGGAGCAGGGGGATGGAATCCGCTGAGTATGAGGCGCTGCGCAAATGGGAGCAGGAGCAGCTGAAGCAGGCGATGCAGGCTATCCCGCCGATGCAGCGGATGGCGCTTCATGGTAGCTATATTGAGCAGCTGTCACATCGTGAAATCGCCGAGCATATGAAGAGGCCCGTTGGAACGGTCAAGTCGTTAATCCGTTATGGCATCCGCAATTTGCGGCGCCGGCTGGACGAGATGAACCTGGGCAAGCTGGGAGGGGGAGTGGAGCCGTATGCGCAGGATAAATTGCACAAATAATCCGATGGATCCGCTTCATGACCGGGCTGAGCCCTGCGGCTTGTTTGCGGAGGAGCAGCTGGCCGATTTCGCAATGGGACGGCTGCCGGACGGAGAAAAGGCCAGGATGGAGGAGCACCGGCGGCGGTGCCGGTCCTGTGATGCGATGATTCATGAATGGACGGAGCTGCTGGGTCAGGCGGCCATCGGCATCGGACCGGTCTTTAACGATTCGGAGGGAGGCGGGGAGCCTCCTGCGAATCGGCAGGCGTATTTGCGCCCGCATGCACCGGTGCACTCATTGCCGCATCCGCCGCGAAGGCTGCGCCGCAGGCTGATCCTCTCATTCCGGCTGCGTTCATTTCGCCGCAAATGGGCAGCGGATCGAAGCCGATATACCTTCGGCGCCATAGGCGGGCTGGCGATAATCCTCCTGTTCGGCGGCTTGTTTGCCCTTCGTCCGCAGAACTGGCCCGGCGAGCAGCAAAGCCGGATTGAACGGGATATTTCGCATCAAATCCATCTGATTCAGAGCGCTGATACGGAGCGGTATGCGATTGAGCCTCACCCCCCTTATTACGGGGAAGGCACGGTCTGGCTGAAGCGGGAGTCCGGCGAAATGCTGATCGTTGTGGACGGGCTCCTCTCGGTGGTGGAGAAGGATTATCAGATTTGGCTGCAGATGGAGGACGAGGCGAGCAGCCCGGGAATTCTTCCGGTGCAGCATCCCCAGGGGAAAACCTATTACCACGGATACGGGGCGAAGGAAGCCGAGCGGCTGATCATTAGCCTGGAGCCGAAGGGCGGCAGCAGGGTGCAGACCGGTCCCGAGGCGGTATGGGTAGAAATGAAACGGTGATAGTGTGGCAGAAAAAGTACTTTTAGAGTGGATCCAATAGAATTTAAGAAATATCGCATTAAAAGATAGGAATTGGACCTGCATTTTTCGGTTAAATCGGCCAACAGGGGAATTTTTGCCCAAATTCGCCGGTTGAAATCGAAGCGGGTCTTCTTTTTATAATAATATTAGCAGCCGACTTCATTGAGTGCTAATATTGAAAGGAGGATACGTATGTGGCTGACAAAAGGGGCAAGCCCGCAAAGCTGCCTGCAGCTGCCAGGGAGCGGCGCAGCAGGCGGAGCTATCGCTATATTTCAGGCGGAACATACGATGCTGTCCTGGAATATGGGATTCAAGCAGATGGCTATTCGAACGGGAAATCAGGCCAAGCGCCTGAGAAAAAGCATAAAGCGGATGCTGCGGCTTGATGACAAGCCGGAGATAACAAAGCAAGGAAGCTGAAGATGACGTGAATTTTCACTATTATGGCAACATGATCGTTGAAAAATCGACCGCCATGATTCAGCTTTTTTAATATCGATCAAGGAAGGGTGATGTTTGTAATGAAGGTATTGCTGTTAGCGGGAGGAATGGGCAGCCGTCTGCTGCCTTTAACGGGCCAATACCCGAAACCCATGGCTCCGGTTGGGAACCGGCCTTGGCTGGAGCACTTGATTACTCAGCTCCGGGATCAGGGTTTCCGTGAAATCGTCATTGCCCTCAAGCATTATCCCGAGCTGGTTCGCGGATATTTCGGCAGCGGGAGGAAGTGGGGAGTGAGCATCGACTACACGCTGGAGAAGGAGGCGCTGGGAACGGCCGGGGCGATCAAGCACGCTGAACCGAAGCTCGGCAATTCATTTATCGTCCTTAATGCCGATGTGGTGCAGGAGCTCGACCTGAAGCCGCTCGTCGATTTTCATGCCGGGCACGGGCAGGCGGTGACCATCGGGCTGACGGAGGTAGAGGACCCTTCGCAATTCGGTGTCGTTGAGCTGGCTGAAGGACAGCGCATCGTCCGCTTTGTGGAGAAGCCGCGGAAGGAGGAGGCGCCGTCCCGGCTCATCAATGCGGGAATCTATGTCATGAACAAGGAGGCGCTGCAGCTTATTCCCGCCGGAAGAGAGGTTTCCATCGAGCGGGAGGTCTTTCCGAAGCTGATTCGCACGGGAATGGGCGTCTTTGGTTATCAGCTTAAAGGCTATTGGCTTGATATGGGCACAAGGGCGAGATATCGCCAGGTGCATTGGGATGTGCTCGATCGAAAGCTGCCGATTCCGATTTATGGCGAGGAGATCCGCCCAGGGGTCTGGGTCGGGCGGCAGTGCAGAATTTCGCCCCGGGCCACGATCGTTCCTCCGGTACTTATCGGGGACAAAGTGCGGATTGAGGACGGCGTGACCGTTGGGCCGTATTCCGTAATCGGGAGCGGCTGCATCATTAAAGAGCAGGCGGAGCTGTCCGAAACGATACTATGGGAAGGCTGCCGCGTCGAGTACGGAGCGCAGCTTCATCAATGCGTCTTCGGCACGGGCGCGGAGGCTGGCCCGAATTATGCGCTCTATGAAGCCGTCGTAAATCGGATGAGGGAGGCGGTGACCTTATGACGAAAATCGCTTTTATCGGTACTTATATTCCCCAGCGCTGCGGCATTGCCACGTATACGCATCATCTGCGCCAGAGCATCCGGGGGGCGAGAGGATGGCGGGGCATCGATCCGGTTATTGCTCTGCGGACGAGCGAGGCTACGGGACTGGAGACGGCTCCCGGTATTTGGGAGCTCGACAAGCATGACCGGAACGCTTATATCCGGGCGGCTGACCGGCTGAACCGCAGCGAGGTGGCCGTGGTATCGCTCCAGCATGAGTTCGGAATATTCGGCGGAGAAGCCGGAGGATATGTGCTGGATCTTGCCGAGCGCTTGGAGAAGCCACTGGCCGTAACTTTCCATACGGTCTTCGAGCAGCCGAAGGAGCCTTACCGCAGCGTGCAGGAGCGTCTGGCGAAGCGAGCCGATATGATCATGGTCATGAACCGGAGGGCGGTAGATTTCCTGCACAGCGCCTTCCGGATTCACCGGGAAAAAATCCAGGTCGTCCCCCATGGCACGCCGGAGCCGGCCCCTGGCAAGCGGATAGCGTACCGCCGCAAAATGGGCTGGAACGGGCGGAAGGTCGTGATGACCTTCGGGCTGCTCGGCCGGGGTAAGGGATTGGAGACGGTCATACATGCGCTGGACAAAGTAGCCCGCGAGGTGCCGGACGTCCTGTATGCGATCGTCGGACAGACGCATCCCGAGGTGAAGAAGCAGGAAGGAGAGGCCTACCGCGAGGAACTGCAAGCGATGATCCAGCAGCGCGGGCTGGAGGACCATGTAACGATGATCGACCGTTACGTGGAGGAGGATGAGCTTGTCGGCCTGCTGTCGGCCTGCGACCTCTACGTGACGCCTTATCCCGGGCTGCAGCAAATAACGAGCGGCACGCTGGCCTATGCCGTAGGGTTGGGCCGGCCGGTGCTGAGCACGCCTTACGTATATGCGGAGGAGCTCCTGGGAAGCTATCCGGAGCTGCTGCTTGCGCCCGGCGATGCCGAGCTGTGGGCCGAGCGGATGTGCAAGCTTCTCGGTAGCGAGGAGGAACGGCTGGAGATGGAGCGCGGCATGATGAACATCGGCCGTGCCATGCACTGGCCAAAGGTCGGCAATCTGCACTTGAGCTTGTTCGGCCAGCTCGCCGCCAAGGCAAAGGCTGGCGCAGCTGCCTCCAGCCTTAAGCAGGATCGGCGGGAATTGGCTCCGAAGGTTGTGGAAGCGTAATGACAGCAACGATAAGCAGAAGGCTTCCCGGGCTGGCCCATCTTCGGCGACTGACCGACGATACGGGGATTACAGAGCACGCACACGGGAAAATTCCCCGACGGAAAGAGGGGTACAGCACGGATGACCAGGCCCGCGCGCTCTGGGCCAGCCTGGAGCTTCTGGAATTGTCCGGCGAGCAGGATCGCCCGCTGCTCTTGCCGCTAATCGATATTTATTTGGCGTTCATGTTGTGGGTGCAGAAGGAGGACGGCCATTATCATAACAATATTGCTTATGATCGCTCGGCGGAGCCGGAGACCCCTTCGGAGGACTGCCTGGGCCGGTGCCTGTGGGCATCCGCTCTGGCTTACTGTCGCCTGGAGGATCCCGGCAGGCAGCTGGCTGCGGAAACATTGCTCGCCCATTCGCTCCCGCTGGTCTCCACGCTGCGGACGCCCCGGGGATGGGCTCACGCATTGGCAGCGCTGGGCCTGCTCAAAAGACATGGTTATCACGATGGTCGAATCCATGGCGCCGCAGCAGCTTCTGCATTTTCCGCAGAGCTGGCGGACTCCGTCATCCAGGAGCTGGCGCGTCGCCTTAAGCAGAGTTACCGCAGCCATGCGGCGGAGGAATGGCAGTGGTATGAGGCCGAGATGACTTACAGCAACGGGCTTCTGCCTTGGGGGATGCTATGGGCCTATGAATCGACCAGGGACAGGGAGGTACTCGACATCGCCTTGAGCAGCCTCGACTTCCTCATCCTGCGGAGCCGCAGTCCCGAGGGACATATTCGTCCGATCGGCAACAGGGGCTGGTGCTCGCGGCATTCCCGGGCCTTATGGGATCAGCAGCCGATCGATGTCATGAAGCTGATGCTGGCCTGCATCAAGGCGGACGAACTGACGGGCGGAACGCGTTACCGTGAGACGGCACGGGCTTGCCGTGACTGGTTCTACGGCGATAACGACGCCGGGGTGCCTCTTGCTGATCACGAAGAGGGCAGCTGCTGTGACGGTCTGCAGGAGAGCGGGGCGAATTTGAACCGGGGTGCAGAATCGACCATCTCCTATTTGCTGGCTGAGGTTATGTATGAAGAGCATTTGGCAAACGAGAAACAGGCAATAGAAAAATAAGTAAAGAGAACAATGAACATAGAAGCAGGGAAAGAGGGAATAGAAAAGTAGATAGTCATAAAGAAATAACATCGTAACTGATGAAGATATTAGTTGGAGCAGCATGGACAGCAAGGCAGCGGCCAAGCCTGTCCCTGCTGCTTTTTTATTAATAGTTCGGTTGGCGTACGATTAATAACAGGAAAAATCCTGGCCTATCCAGTAAATGTAAAAGATTGATATACATATCTGGGCATTTTACAATGATCAGGCGATCCGCGGCGGCTTCCTGGAGCTGACGGAGGATATGCTTGTGAAATACACGCCGAAAACGTGGGAGGCGCTGCCAGCGGCTGCGTGGGATCAGGCAAAGGTATCCGGCAAAGTATACATAGTACCGCAAAACAGTAACGAGGTTGTAGACAAAGTGGTATTGATCCGCGAGGATCTGCGCAAGAAATACAATCTTGAGCCGGTAAACAGCCCGGAGACGTATGCGGCATATCTTAAAACGATTGCAGCCAACGAAAAAGGAATGAATGCATTCGGTGCCAAACCGGGCGACGGCTGGAAATGGCATGAGCTTGACGAGGTGCTGCTGGAGCAGCAAAACAACTGGAAGGTTGTTGATTCGAACGTGCCGTTTGCATTCAAAATGGACGATCCGTCCGGAAAGGTGTTTAACGTTTATGATACGCCTGAATTTACGGATCTGCTCAGAACGGCGTGGCGATTCATGCTACCTCCAAAAACCCGGAGCGTGCGCTGATGCTGATCGATTTACTGCAAAACGACAAGGAAATTCACGATTTGACGATGTACGGCATTGTCGGCAAGCACTATGAGCCAGTGGGCGATGACCAATTTACGCCTGGTCCGAGCTCTACGAACTACACCGGCTTCTCGAACTGGGGATGGAACTCCCTGCTGAACCGTACGGATACGACGTATCCGAAGGAAGCTGACGAAATGCTCAATCAGTGGCAGGAGCATGTATACCATTACCCTCTCGAAACTTTCGTGTTTGACGACAGCAAGGTGAAGAACGAAGTATCGAACCTGGGGAACGTGATGCTGCGCTATGCGATTCCATTGGAATACGGCCTAATCCAGGATATCGAAAAAGGCCAAGCCGATCTGATCAAGCAGCTGCAGGCGGCAGGCATTGATAAAGTGAGCGCCGAGATGCAAAGCCAGGTTGATGCATTCCTGGCAGCACAGAAATAAAACAGGTCCAGAACTGTCCCAAACGTCATGTTTGGGGCAGTTTTTTCAATGAATTTACGGCTGGTCTTTGTATTTTTTGGGCGTTAGGCCATAAGTGCGTTTGAACATGCGAATAAAATAGCTCGTTTCCATGCCGAGCTTCTCGGCCACGCTCTCCACTGTTATGTCGGGGTTCTCTTGAAGGAGCTGGGTCGCCCGGCGCATCCGCAGCTGCAAAATGTACTGCTGGGGCGTCATGCCGTAGCTGGTCACAAACAAACGGTGAAAGTGCTGGGGGGAATAGCCAGCGGCCCTGGCTACGTTCGTCAGCAGCAGCCTTTCGTTGTAGTGGTCGTGGATGAGCTTTACTGCGGCTTGCAGAGCAGGCTGCGGGCTGCCGGAAGCAGTAACGCCCTTCAACGATTTTTTGTCACTGGTCTGCCCTTCAAGCAATGAGATGGTCATGCCGTAAATGCGCTTGGAGGCTTCCCAGTACGATTGCTCCCCGTTCAGGCTGATGAGGTGCCATAGCGACTCAAGCTGGCTCCAGAGCAGCTCGAAGTTGGGTGCCTGCAGCGCTGTCAGCATCAATTCGTGCATTTGCTCCAGCAGCGGCTTGGCCGCATGGCCGTCGAAAGCGACGAAGCCCAAATCCCAATTTTCCGTAGATTCGTAAGGGAAATAAGCGTGCGGGAGATTGGCTGGCAGAAGCAGCGCGGTACCGGGAGTCAACAAAATATCGGCACGGCCTGGGATGCGGAAGATCCCTTGACCGCTGCGGGACAGGAAGAGCTGATGGGCAGGGTAGCCATCGGGCCGCTCGAGGTGCTTCTGTTCATGGCTGCCGACGCAGTAAACGTACAGCGGGAGTATTTGCTCCAAATTGGTGAATTCCGCAAGCAGGAAAGGCATCATGGCTTTTAGTGACCTCCAGATTGAAAATAGTCCAATGTTAAGATAAGACGATTATTAGTTGTATATGTTCTATGATTATAAGAGGATTTTGGTCTATTATCAAAGGTGGATAAGTGAATATGACGATTTTATAAGGAGAGATACAGCGATGACGAAGAAATTTCCACCGATCAGCGACAGGCTTCCCGTCTTGATGCACGGAGCGGATTATAACCCGGACCAATGGCTGCATGATCCAAAGGTGCTGGAAGAGGATATCCGCATGATGAAGCTCGCCAACTGCAACGTAATGGCGCTTGGCATGTTCTCCTGGGCTGCTCTTGAACCTGAAGAAGGGGTATTTACGTTTGAATGGCTGGACCGGGTACTCGATTCGTTTGCGGCGAACGGCATTTATGCCTGGCTGTCCACGCCAAGCGGCGCACGCCCGGCCTGGATGTCGGCGAAATATACCGAAGTGCTGCGGGTGGAGAAGAACCGCGTCCGCAATTTGCATGGCATGAGACATAATCACTGCTACACATCCCCGGTTTACCGGGAGAAGACAGCGATCATTAACGGCAAGCTGGCGGAGCGCTACGGAAACCATCCTGCCGTCATCGGCTGGCATATTTCGAACGAGCTGGGCGGAGACTGCCATTGCGACTATTGTCAGGAGGCGTTCCGGGCATGGCTGAAGGAGAAATATGGCACGCTGGAGAAGCTTAATTTTGCCTGGTGGACATCCTTCTGGGCCCATACATACACCGATTGGAGTCAGATCGAGTCGCCTGCTCCTCACGGGGAAAATATGGTTCACGGACAGAACCTGGACTGGCGCCGTTTCGTGACCGATCAAATGACGGATTTCTGCAATCATGAGATCCAGTCCGTGAAGAAGGCGAATCCTGCCTTGCCGGCGACGACGAATATGCATATGACGGATGGGCTGGACTACCGGAAACTGGCCAAGATTCTTGACGTCATTTCCTGGGATGTGTATCCGACCTGGCATGATTATAAAAATGACATTGAGCTGGGCGCTTCGGTCTCTTTCTGGCATGATCTGTATCGTTCGCTGCAGCAGAAGCCATTCCTGCTGATGGAGAGTACGCCGAGCCTGACAAACTGGCAGCCGGTCAGCAAGCTGAAGCAGCCGGGCATGCATAAGCTGTCCTCCCTGCAGGCGGTCGCTCACGGCTCGGATTCCGTGCAATATTTCCAGTGGCGCAAGAGCAGAGGCTCCAGCGAGAAATTCCACGGGGCGGTCGTGGATCACGTTGGACATGAGCATACAAGAGTGTTCAAGGATGTCGCCGATTTGGGACGTACGCTTGCCGATATTTCCGAGATTGCGGGCACGCCGACTCCGGCGAAGACAGCGATTCTCTTCGATTGGGATAATCGCTGGGCCGTACAGGATGCGCAAGGACCGCGCAATTCAGGCATCCATTATGAGGAGACGGTAATCGCGCATCACCGGGCGATTTGGGAGCAGGGCGTACCGACGGATATTATCGGCTCGGAGGATGACTTTAGCGGTTATAAGCTGATCGTTGCTCCAATGCTGTATCTGTGCCGTGAGGAGACGGGCCGCGAGCTGGAGAAGTTCGTTGAGAATGGCGGAACTCTGGTTACGACCTACTGGTCCGGCATCGTCGATGAGCATGATCTGTGCCATCTTGGCGGGTTTCCAGGGCCGCTGCGCAAGACGCTTGGCATCTGGGCGGAGGAGATCGAAGGATTGTACGATCATGACCGGAACGGCATAGCGATGGCCGAGGGCAATGAACTGGGCTTCACGGGCAGCTTCGAGTCCCATGAAATCTGCGAGCTGATTCATACGGAAGGCGCCGAGGTATTGGGAACCTATACGGACAGCTTCTATGCGGGCAAACCGGCATTGACTGTGAACCGCTTCGGGCAAGGCCGCGCTTACCATATGGCGACGCGCCTGAAGGACGATTTCCTGGGCGAGTTCTACAAGCAGATCGTTAATGTCGCAGGCGTTGACCGGGTTATTCATACTGAACTGCCTGCCGGCGTGACCGCTCAGGTCCGGACGGATGGGGAATTCGATTATGTGTTCGTGATGAACTTCAGCGGACAGGAGCAGCATGTACAACTGGATGATCGTCAATATGTGAATATGGAAACAGGCGAAGCGTTGAGCGGAAAACTCACCTTGCCTGTTCACGGAGTAGTTGTATTGAAACGTCCGGCTTAAGCCGCAAACCTGCCAATAATACTTGAAATTTGCATGTTAGCCTAACAACAAGCCGGAGCGAATGCCCGGCTTGTCTTCTCTGATCCGATTTGCCCAAATTGCCCATTGAGAGGAGTTTTGACGATGCTATATTCCATTCAAGCCAATATTATGCCCAAAAAAGTAACCCTTTCAACCTTGAGGCTGGGCGGACGAAATCCGGCTGGAGACGAAATCAGCTTTACGAACTACTATATGGAGTTCAATGGAAAGCCGTATTTTGCCATCTGCGGTGAATTTCACTATTCCCGCTACCCGGAAGCGGATTGGGAAGCAGAAATCAACAAGATGAAAGCATCGGGCATCAACATTCTTGCGACTTATATTTTCTGGAATCATCATGAGGAAATCGAAGGGCTGTACGACTGGCGGGGGAACCGTAATTTGCGGAAGTTCATCGAGCTTTGCCAGCGCAGCGGTCTTTACGTCATTTTACGCATCGGGCCGTTCTGTCATGGGGAGGTCCGTAATGGCGGACTGCCGGACTGGCTGTTTGGCCGAGCATTCGATGTCCGTTCGAATGATGAGGGTTATCTGCATTATGTCCGCCGCCTATACGCGGAGATCGGCCGTGAGGCGTCCGGGCTGATGTTCAAGGAGGGAGGACCCGTCGTTGGCATTCAGCTGGAGAACGAGCTTAACGCCGCCGCGGCGCTATGGGAGATGACGGCAAAGCAGGGAGACGAGTATTTGAGCGGAGGCAGTAGGGGAGGCGAAGGGGTAAGGCATATGCGGCACCTGAAAGAGCTGGCGATCGGGGCTGGGCTTGAAGCGCCGGTTTATACGAGCACGGGCTGGGGCGGGGCCCCGGTGCTGGAGGATGAGGTGCTGCCGCTTTATGGAGGTTATGCCTATACGCCTTGGAGCATTAGCGCGCAAAATCCGCTGCAGCAGCCGACGCGCGAGTATATATTCGACAGCTATCATGACGATGGGGTAGCCGGAGATTTTGCACCGCCGTACCCGAAGGAGAAATATCCGTTCGCCTGCTGCGAAATGGGCGGGGGCATGCAGACCTGGTATTTGTCCCGCTTTCAGGTGGAGCCGGAGAGCGTATCGGCTATGAGCCTGATGAAAATTGCGGGCGGCTGCAACTTTATCGGGTATTACATGTTTCATGGCGGAACAAATCCCGTGGGGCAGAGCGGTTATTTGAACGAAAGCACGACTCCGCGGATTACTTATGACTTCCAGGCCCCGATCGGGGAATTCGGCCAAATCCGGGAATCGAACCATCGGCTTCGCCTGCTGCATTATTTCCTGAGAGCCTTTGGGGATCGACTGGCACCAATGTCGACGGTTTTGCCGGAAGGGGCGGCCGGGCTTGCACCGGACAATACGGAAACGCTTCGGTATGCCGTGCGTACCGATGGAAGCTCGGGTTTTGTTTTCGTGAATAACTATCAGGATCATGTCGAAATGAAGGAGCATCGAGACGTTCAATTTGACATTCAACTGGGGGAAGGCAGTATTCGCTTGCCGCAGAATAATACGTTGACGATTCGCAAAAATGCTTCGTTCATGCTGCCGTTCCAGTTCGACTTATCCGGCTTGCTATTGCGTTATGCCACGGCACAGCCTGTAACGGTGACGGGTTCCGGGAAGCTTAGCACTTACTTCTTCGCCATGCCGGAAGGCATCGACGGAGAATTCATGCTGGCGGCGGACGGGATAACGAGTGCCGAGACTGATGCAGGAACGGTTCGGCGGGAAAAAGACGGAAGCTACTGTATCATCGTACCTCATCACGTACCGGCAATGATTCGTATTTACCGCACGGACGGCAGCGAGACCCGCATTTATGCGATGTCATCCAAGGAAGCTTCTATGCTGTGGGAGGTAGAAACGGAAATGGAAGGAGTCGATGATGAATCGGTCTCAGCTTTGGCCTCGACAGCAGGTAGAGGCAGAAGACGCATTCTGTTCTCGGATACCCCGCTTGCCGGAACCGCGTACGGATTAGAGTTTTACAGTTATGGTGCAAATGAATTTTCATTCCGGGAATATACGGATGAAAGGAACAAGCAGGAATGGCTGGCCGGTGGAAAGGGCTGCCGGATTGCGGCCGAGCGGGATGGCTGGTTTGAAAACTGTCATATACAGGTCCCGGCCAAACCCATTACAATGGAAGTGAAGCGCATTCATGATCATAAGGTGCTGATTTCTCTAGACCAACGCATTCTGGAGGATGCCCAGGATGTTCTTCTTAAGATCGATTATACGGGGAATGTCGGCTATGCCTTTTCGGAGGGCAGGCTGTTCCACGACCATTTCTATAATGGCGCCCCATGGGAGATTGGCCTGTCGCGATTCCAGGAAGCCATTCAAGGCGGGGAAATCGTATTGGAAACGACGCCGCTGCGCAAAGGAGTTATGAATGTGGCACAAGGCGCGGCCATGGCGGTCGAGCAGTTGTTCGAGGGAGAGCAGACGGCGGAATTTCACGAGGTATCGGCTGAGGTTGTGTACCACGTTGCGGTGACAAGCAGAATGAAAGAGTTGGGAGAGTTGTAGAGACAGGAGGGTTTCAAGATGCAAAACGCAGAGCAAGCGTTGGAGAAATTGCAGAGCAGCAAGGGGAAAGCATTACTATCCAAAATGTACGGCGAAGAACAACTAGCAGATCAGATTGCCCGTTACCGCTCTTTGGTGCAAACCTATAAGGAGCATTTCGGAGACGGCGAGCTGGCTTTGTTCAGCGCGCCCGGCCGCTGCGAAATTGGCGGGAATCATACGGATCATAACCATGGAAAGGTGCTGGCAGGCAGCATTAATCTCGATACGATTGCCGCTGCCGTGAAGGTGGACGAGCCGGTTATTACGTTCATTTCGGAAGGTTATGAAGGGAAGTTCGAAGTTGATTTGACGCAGCAGGAACCGGTTGCGGACGAGGCCTCAACCTTGTCGCTGGTTCGCGGTATCGTAGCAGGCTTCAAAGAGATGGGCTGTGAGGTCGGAGGCTTTAAAGCCTATATTTCGACAACGGTCATTCCCGCTTCCGGCCTAAGCTCCTCGGCTTCGTTCGAGATGCTGATCGGCAGTATACTGAATACGTTCTATAATGAATCCAAATTGGATGCCGTAGCTTTGTCCAAAATTGGCAAATACGCCGAGAACAAGTACTGGAACAAGCCGTCCGGCCTGCTGGATCAAATGGCCTGCGCGTACGGCGGTCTGATCACGATTGATTTCGCCGATCCGGAGCAGCCTGTCGTTCAGCCTGTAAACTATGACTTCCAAAACAGCGGCTACTCTCTGGTTATCGTCAATACCGGCGGCAACCATGCTGATTTGACAGAGGATTACGCCGCGGTGCCAAATGAGATGCGGGCCGTAGCCAAGGCGCTAGGCGCCGAGGTCTGCCGGGATTTGGCACCAGAGGATATTTACCGCAATCTGAATTCCCTCCGCGAACAATGCGGGGATCGGGCGGTGCTGCGGGCGCTGCACTTTTTTGCGGAGAATGACCGGGTAGATGCCCAGGTAGAAGCCTTGCAGGCCGGACGATTGGACAGATTTCTGGAGCTGATCACAGATTCCGGGGACTCCTCCTGGAAATGGCTGCAGAACTGCTATCAGGAGACCGACGTTCGCCATCAAGGGATTACGGTTGCGCTGGCACTGACGGAATCATATTTGAAATCGATCGGCAAAGGAGCCTGCCGGGTCCATGGCGGCGGGTTCGCCGGAGTGATCCTGGCGATTCTTCCAAATGAAGAGGCGGCCAAGTACGCCGAGTTCATCAAGGACACGATCGGCACCTCGACATTCATTATCAATGTCCGGGAGCAAGGGGCCATTTGTCTGGACTTGGAAGGTTAGTTAGAGTGTATTTTCAGCAACGAGGAAATGAATGCATCGTACTCGCAATTTTGTTTCCTGGTGAATAGTAGAACGCGTAATGAGAAGATTAAATGTTAAGAAAGCAGTTATCCCCCGAAATTATCAGGGATGGCTGCTTTTTTTACGAAAATTATTTTATAAAAATGTATATTGTTTTAAACTTAATATTCCAAAATATTTACTTTTCTAGTATATTGTAGATGAGAGAAAGCGCTATCATTTTTCTCTTCAAATTCAATAAACTGGAGGAATGTCTAATGCGTTATCGGAAATTGCTTTTATCGGTCATCTGCAGTGTCGCTATCCTGGGATCAGCCGTCGGAACAGCCCTGGCGGCGCATTGGAACTTGACCGGCGATGTCGCCGTTCATGATCCATCCATCATCAAGGAAGGATCGGCCTGGTATACGTTCTCGACGGGGCAGGGCATCCAAGTACTGAGGTCGGATAACGGCACCAACTGGTACCGTGTTCCCCAAATTTTCCTGAGCCCGCCTTCCTGGTGGAAAACCTATGTGCCGAATATGACCACAAACGATGTGTGGGCACCGGATGTTCAGCTGTACAATGGCCGGGTTTGGCTATATTATTCGATCTCCACCTTCGGCAAGAACACCTCAGCGATCGGCCTCGCTTCAGCGACGAGTGTAGGGGCGGGCAGCTGGCGGGATGACGGGCTGGTCATTAAATCAGACCCTTCGGTGGACTATAACGCGATTGACCCGAATCTTGTCATTGACGCCTCCGGCAATCCTTGGCTGGCCTTCGGCTCCTGGTTCAGCGGCATCAAAATCACGAAGCTGGACAAAACGACGATGAAGCCGACAGGCAGCCTCTATTCGATCGCTAGGCGGAGCAACGGCATCGAGGGCGTGTCCATTGTTTACCGCAACGGCTATTATTACATGTTCGCTTCCATCGATAATTGCTGCCAGGGCTCGAACAGCAACTATAAAATCGTCGTCGGAAGATCAAGCAGCATTACCGGGCCTTACAAGGATAAAAGCGGGGTGGATATGATGAACGGCGGGGGAACGGTATTCGATGCAGGCAATACGCGTTGGGCCGGTCCAGGCGGACAGCATGTGTACAACAACGTCATCGCAAGACATGCCTATGACCGGAACGACAACGGCAACCCGAAGCTGCTCATCAGCGATTTGAACTGGGATTCCAGCGGCTGGCCGACGTATTAAGGCAGGGGTTTATCCATCGCGTATTGTCTGGGTGTGAGAGGGGTTTGTTTTATGAAAAAATAAAATAAACCAATTTTCGGTCGACTTAATTTCTAAGTATGCCGCAATGGAAATTTGAACCTGTTAACCTATAACAACGCTAAAGGATCTATAAAACGACTAAATAATTTCAATAGTTCGACTTATATAATTGGATTTTTAGTAGTTAATTTCTATGGCAAGGAAGGGAGGGCGGATTTAAATGTATTTCATGTCATTAAAAGAAGGGGGATTGAACTATCATATGATCGACTCTTGATTTTAGTTGCATTAAATCCATTTAGTCCCTTGAAATGTTCGTTTAGAGCATAATTAGATACATGAATTCCATTTAGTGTACGCCACAGCCAAGTGTAAAGATCTTAGGTGTGCGTCGTAGTATGCGACCATCCTAGTGTATAGATCTTAGTGTGCGCCTTAGTGCACCACACAACTTAGTGGCGCGCAGCTTATATAAAATGAAATCAATTGCAGGCAAGGTGAACACAGAATCCGCTGAAACGAAGTAGCTTTCTTCTCAGAGAGCTGCTTCGGGAGCATAAGCCGTGGTTGCCTTTGTGACAGAATTTTGCCTCTTATGAACGCAATATCATCCAAAAAATCCGGGAGCAGCACGATTAAAGGAACATTTCGTACTTGCCCGTATTCATTTCAACAGTTCATCTTATATAGCGGCTTTCATGCCGCTAGCTTTTTTTCCTGTTCGTCATTAACTATTTATCCGCTCTACAGATTGCGTAACCGGCAGCGTAATCTTGATTGCCGTTCCGTAGCCTGCTTCGCTTTCGATTTGGACGCCGTAATTGGCGCCGAACAACAATTGAATCCTCGCATGTACATTGTTGACCCCGATCCCGGACAAGTGGTGTTTTTTCTTCTCATTGATCTGCTCCACCGTTGAGGACATGCCGACCCCGTCATCCATAATCTCGATCATGAGCCTCTCCTCCAGCCTGCGGATAAATATGTGAATATTTCCGCTCGCGATTCCCGGAAAGGCATGGAAGAAGGCGTTCTCCACAAAGGGTTGAATGATCAGCTTCGGAACGAGCAGTTGAGAGCAGTCTTCCGCAATCTCGTAATGAACCCCGATCTGCTCGCCGTATCTGATCCGGTTAATGAATACATAGTGCTTTAGCGTCTCGATTTCTGTTTCTACCGTAACCATATCCTCGGTTGAACCCAAGGTGCTCTGCAGCATGGAGATCAGACTGTCGATCGTTTGGTCCACCTCGTCCGTACGATGCATTTTTGCCAAATATTTGATCGAGCTAAGCGTGTTGTAAAGAAAATGCGGGTTAATTTGCATCTGCAGCGCATTGAGGTCGGCCTTTCTGCGCTCCTGCTGCTCGTACACCAGCTTATCCGTATATTGATCGATTTCGCGGATCATCCGATTGTACGCTTTGGTTAACACATTCGTCTCGTAGCTGTCGCCTTCCTTCAGGGGATGAAATTTCAGATTATCCCCTTTGCTCGTCTGCATCGTCTTCACGAGCTGGCTGAGGGGGCGGGTAATCCGCCGGCTTAAAGAGTAGACGAACGGCATAGTGACAAGCAGTACAACGCTGATGACCGTGAGGATCTCGGTGGAAATACGGTATAAGGGCGCGAAGGCCGTTAACTGATCGATCTCTTCAAGCAAATAGGCATTGAATTCCGGCAGATAGTAGGAAATATAGGTCTGCTTGTCTTCCGAATCCGACCATACGCCCCCCTGCTCGGACACGTGGCCGGCCAAGGACAGCAGGGTCATGTCCTTTCTACTGATCGAATCCTTCCGGCTGCTGGACAGGATTGTGCCATCCGAGGAGATCAGGGAAATATGGATGCCTTCGGAAATGTAGGGGCTGTATTTGCGGTAAATGTTCTGCTCGTCCATCACGACGGCAGCATACCCGTACATCCAGCCTGTGCCGCTGTGCACAAGGGGCTTGGTCGCAAAAATATAGTTGTCGTAAGGCACGGTCTCTACGAATAAATCCGGGCTGCTGTTGTAGCGGATACGGTTAGGGATTTTGCCGTCCTCAGTCATATAGGTCGAGACGATATCCTGGGGGATTTTGTCCCACTTCAGAGCGTTGCTCGAGTAGTGACGGCCGCCCAGCCCTGGCAGCGCCGACACGATAATATGCGATTTCTCCGGGCTTAAATAATCCTTGTACAAATCGATATATTTACCCAGGGACATCACCAGATTGATTTGCTCCTGCGGCGTATTGGCCGGCTTCGTAATATAGTTCCTGAACTCGCTGCTGCTGCTGATCTGCAGCATCGTATTGACGACTTGATCATTATAATTCAGCAGCTCGTCTTTCACGTGATTCATGTTGGCGGAGGCGTTCTTGACGACCTGATTCAGCAGAATCCGCTCCGAGATCGTAGAGGACGCCAGCGTCAGCAGCAATGAAATAACCAGGATGCCCGAGAGCATCAGGACGAGAATTTTAATAAAGATGCTGTTCTTGCGCAGCACGATTAAACACCTGTCTTTTATGATGGGATTTGATTGCGATATTCCACGGGAGTCATCCCCGTTATTTTCTTGAATACTTTGGAGAAATAGTTGTGATCCGAAAATCCCGTCAACCGGCTGATTTCCGACACCGACAGCTTATGATCCATGAGCAGCTCCTTGGCCTTGTCCGTCCGCACCCGGTTGATGTACGAAGTCAGATTCTCGCCCGTGCGCTGTTTGAAATAGGAGGACAGATAGCTATAATTCAAATGCAGACTGTCGGCCATTTCCGATAGCGATATTTCGTTGGCATAGTTCTTGTGGACGTATGCGTAAATTTGCTGGAGAATCGGCGATTGCTGCTGTTCCGGCGCTGGGAGGATCTCCTTCAGATTCTGCAGGAACTGCAGCATGATGCCTCTAAGCTCTTCGATATCATAAGCGAGATCGATTCTTTTGAACAGCTTCAGCTTAGACGAGCCCAGCTCGGCTACGGGCTGCTTCATTTGCTCCAGCGTGCTCATTGCCGTATAAATGAGATTCTGGCATAGGCGCTTCAGGCTGTATTCGTCATAGGCCATGCTGTCTGTATTTTCTGAGAAAAGCGTTTCCAATTGCGCGCCAGCCTCATCGATGGAGAAGCTGCGCAGCGCTGCCGTAAAATGCTCCTGATTAAACTCCGCCTTTTCGCTCTGCACCGTGATATCATCCTCGGCAACGAGCGCTTGCCCCGTAAAATATAGCAGCTTCCCGAGATAGGGAGTCAGCCTGATATGCTCTGATTTCATTTGCCGTAGGTCTTGAAAGGGATTTGAAAGAACGAATGACAGGTAGGATAGGGCTTCCGAGGCCGAGTCTGCAAACCGCTTGAGGGCGGATAACATCTCAACGGACCGACCAGACTCATAATTGGCGAGCAATAGACATTCGTTTTTCAAAAATACGAGAGCATAACTCAGCCCGTGTAAATGCTTCGCTGCCAGTTCGAGGAGGATCTGCTCCAGTTGGCTCTGCGTATAAGTGGTTCTTAAAAGCAGCAGGCTTGTACTGGCTTTGGCCATGACGAAGAGCTCGGAATCGAAGCGCCGGCCAAGCTCCTGAAGCAGGGCTTCATTGTGCTTGTCTTCCTCTATATGGCTGCTAGCAAGCCATTGTCCCAGCAGCAGGGCAGGGTCATTTTTCACAGAAGGCTGGTTCTGTTCGCTTAAATCCATTCCGCTGCACAGCGATTGAATCAATGATATCAATTCGGCAGCAGAGACTTTAGGCTTAAGCAAATAGTCAGTAACTCCATATTTGAATACCTCGCGCACGTAATTGAATTCGCTGTAGCTGCTCAGCACCACGATTTTAATTTCAGGGTGCTCCTTGCCCATGATTTTGGCAAACTCGACTCCGTCCATGATCGGCATGACTATATCCGTAATTACCACATGGGGATGAACATCTTCTATATATTGCAGCGCCTCCAAACCATTTGAAGCTTGGGCAACAATTTCGATTCCATATTCGCTCCAATTGCATAGATGCAGCATGCCTGTGCGCAGGATCGCTTCATCATCCACGATCATGACCCGATAGTTTGCGGAGCGTTCTTCCATGATTACACCTCTCCTGCAAAGTCTTTTGTCCTAATCATATACCAATCCCTGTGATAAAGGTATGATTGGACAGGGGAAATCCTGAAAATACAAAATAACTGCTAACACCCATAATTATTACTAGGAAATTATTGGAACTCAGATGGAGAGCAATAATTACTGCTAATATAGAGCTAATTTTGATTATACTTCGCATTTTTAATTTTCTAAAATAGATAACGAATTACATGAAACGCTTACAAAAACATATCAAAAGGGGTTGTAAAGAGTGAAAAAATGGTTATCCATGTTGCTGCTGGTTTCCATGACAGCGTCACTGCTGGCGGCGTGCGGTTCTTCGAATTCGAACTCTGCGGAGAAGGGCGGCAATGAAGCCGGGAGCGGCGGAACAAAGAAAGTCGTTGCCTGGGCGTGGGATCCTTCCTTTAACGGAGCAGCGCTGAAAATCGCCGAGGATTTGTACAAGAAAGATCATCCGGATTTCCAACTGGAAGTTATCGATATGGCGAAAGCGGATCTGGAGCAAAAGCTGAACACGAACCTGGCTGCAGGCGTCAAAGACGGGCTGCCGGACATCATTCTGGTGAACGATCCGAACATCCAAAAATACGTAACCGCTTATCCGGGAACGTTTGCTGACTTTAAAGAAAAGGTAGACTTTACGCAATTTTCTCCATATAAGGTAGATGCGCTGCGGATCGAAGATAAGATTTACGGCGTTCCGTTTGACATCGGCGTAACGGGCATGTTCTACCGCGTCGATTATTTGGAGGAAGCCGGCTATAAGGCCGAGGACCTTGAGAACATTACTTGGGATGAATATATTGAAATCGGTAAAGTCGTCAAAGAAAAAACAGGCAAATACATGGCGACCATCAACCCGAACGACGAAGCCTTGACTTCGATCCTGCTTCAATCCGCCGGATCCTGGTACATTACGCCGGATAACAAAGGCAACTTCGTAGACAATCCGGCCATGACCGAGACGCTTCGCGTGTATAAAGCGATTGCTGATTCAGGAATTGCCAAGCCGGTAACGGGCTGGAGCGAATTCGTAGGCAGCTTCAACGCCGGCGACGTGGCTACGGTCGTATCCGGGGTATGGCAAATCGCTTCGATCATGGATGCCCAGGATCAAAGCGGCAAATGGCGTGTAGCACCCATTCCGAGACTGAATGTGGAAGGCGGCGTCAATGCTTCCAACGAGGGCGGTTCCAGCTGGTTTGTACTTGAGGAATCCGCAAACAAAGATATGGCGATTGACTTCCTCGCTTCCACGATGGGCAGCAGCACGGAATTCTATGAGCGCTTCCTGACGGAAAACGGCGGAGTCGGTTCCTTTATCCCAGCCTTCTCCAGCGAAGTATACAATCAGAAGCCAGAATTCTTCGGTGGTCAGGCAATTTACAGCGATTTCACAAGATGGTCGACCGAGGTTCCGGGTATTTCTTTGGGAATGTACACGCAAGAGGCCAAGGACGCCCTCAAGAACGAGCTGCCTAACATTTTGAACGGTGCGGACCTGACCCAAAGCTTGGCTAACATTCAGAAACATTTTGGACAGCAGGTGCAATAAATACTAAGTTAGCGGGTGGTAACCTATGGGCAGTAAATGGAATAAATCTTCTTTGATGGGATGGCAGTTCGTGCTGCTGCCTTCAGCGCTTATTCTTTTGTTCAGCTTCTATCCCATGCTGCAATCCTTGCTCTTGTCGTTTCAGTCCGGCAAAGGAACGGTGTATCAATATGTAGGACTGGCCAATTATGGACGCTTGTTCTCAGATCCGATGTTCAAGCAAGCGGTTCTTAATACGCTGTTATACCTGATTGTCCAGGTACCGATCATGCTGATGCTCGGGCTGGTGATCGCTTATTTCCTGAACATGCCGAAGCTCCGCTTCAAAGGGTTTTATCGTACGGCCATATTTCTGCCCTGCGTAACATCGCTTGTATCGTATGCGGTGCTGTTCAAGAGTATTTTTGCCGTCGACGGCATTCTGAATAAGATGTTGATGTCCATCCACCTGATCCAAGAGCCGGTTGCCTGGCTCATGGATCCGGTATGGGCAAAAGTCGTCATCATTGCGGCGATTACCTGGCGCTGGACCGGTTACAATATGATTTTCTATCTGTCGGCGATGCAGAATATTGATCCAAGCGTCTATGAGGCGGCTTCGATGGATGGTGCGTCAAAGACACGGCAATTTTTCAGCATTACCGTTCCGATGCTAAAGCCGATTATCTTGTTCACGGCAATTATTTCGACGAACGGGACCCTGCAGTTGTTCGATGAGGTCGTCAACATTACGAACGGCGGTCCGGGCAACTCGACGATGACGATTTCCCAGTATATCTATAACCTGTCCTTCGTCTATACGCCTAACTTCGGTTATGCGGCGACAGTGTCCTATGCAATCGTAGTGATGGTGGCTGTGCTGGCCTTCCTTCAGCTCAAGGTCGGAGGTGAGAAACAATGAGAAAATTAAGCTCGCTGGGTATTCATTTGTTCCTGATTATCGCGTCTGTCGTTTCTCTGTTTCCCTTCGTCTGGATGCTGATCGGCATGACCAACACATCCTCGGATATCGTGAAGGGCAAGTTCAGCTTCGGTACGATGCTGCAGAGCAATATCACCAAACTGCTTGATATGACCAACCTCGGGGCTGCCTTCGGGAACTCCGCGCTGATCGCGATCGTCGGCACGATTGGAACGCTGGTGTTGAGCTCCATGGCGGGGTATGGCTTTGAAATTTACCGTTCCAAGGGCAAGGACAGGCTGTTCGGCCTGCTCATGCTCTCCATGATGATGCCGTTCGCGGCTGTCATGATTCCGCTGTTCCGCATGTTCAGCAACATGGGCATGCTGAATACGCCGACCGCGGTCATCCTGCCTTCGATTACGACGGCATTTATGATCTTCTTCTTCATGCAGAATACGAAGTCGTTTCCGCGGGAGCTGTTGCAGGCCGGCCGGGTTGACGGATTAGGCGAGTGGCGCTTGTTCGCCCAGGTCTACGTTCCAACGATGAAGCCAACCTATGCGGCCGCAGCGATCATTACGTTCATGAACTACTGGAACAGCTTCCTGTGGCCGTTGATCGCCTTGCAGACGCAGGACAAGAAAACGCTGCCGCTGATCGTATCGTCGCTGGCCTCCTCCTATAATCCGGACTACGGAATTATTATGGTGGCCATCGTGATTACGACGCTGCCGACGGTGCTGATTTTCTTCCTGCTGCAGAAGCAATTCGTGCAGGGTATGCTGGGTTCGGTGAAATAGCGGACGAAGATAGAAACAAAAGGAGTTCGTCAATCCAGTATCAAAAAAACAGGGCTTCCTATCTGTCGTAAACGACAGCGGGAAGTCCTGTTTTTTCAAGAACATGACTCTAACGATGAAGCATCGGGCTGTTCAGCACTTTATATTCCTTCGCGCTGACTCCGCATAATTTGCTGAAATACGCGGAGAAATACTTGTAATCCTTGTACCCTACCAATTCGGCGATTTCATAGTATTTCAAATCACTGTTTAGAATGAGTTCCTTCGCTTTTTCGATGCGAATGCGATTCACCCACTCTTTAAAGGAATAGCCGGTTTCGCTTTTGAAGATTCTACTCAAATAACCGGTGGAAATGTAAACGGCCTTGGCGACATCGGTCAGCTTGAGATCCTTGTTATAATTTTGGCTGATATAATCCAATGCGGCCGCAAACTGCACATTTTTATAATCCGTCTCCATGTTTGGCCTGGCCAAGCTCAGCAACAGCTCGATCACTTCCTCGGGCGTTTCCGTTTCAGCAACAATTTCCGCGGTTTTGCGGGCATCGTTGTGCTTTTCCATCACCGCCTCCATCAGCACGATGATCCGGTTCACCGATTCCAGAAAGCGCGACCGGGAGACGGCATTTTGACGCATAAACTCAGCGTAATCCTGGATAGCGCTTTCAATATGGGCAGCATTTTTGGACAAGACCGCGGAGATGACCTTGCTCTCGCTATTGCGTATCTCACTGAGCCCCACGCTAGGAAACATATCTGTTGGCGCAACCTCCGTATATTCCCGTTCCGTGTTCCAGAAGCAGGCATCCAGCGCACTGTCCAGCAGCGCATAAGCGCAGGAGAGCTTCTCCAGCGACTCGATACGGTTCATTAACACCATACTGTTGCCGAAAATATAAGGCTTGAGATTGGCCAGCGTCTTGTCCATAACCTCCTCCGAAACACCCTGCGCACCGACATTTAATACCGTTACGAGCTTGCTGTCATCCATGAAGAATACGAAGGGCTCGAACTCCTGAAAAGCCTGCACAAAATGGTTGTACACCAGCCAGTCGTCATTCGCAACACAGCGGGAGAGCAGCACCGAATAGCAGGGGCCCGGCAGCGGCATATCCAGTTTTTCCGCCTTCTTCTGAAACGTGTTCAACGGGATTTCGTTTTTTAAAAATTTCGCAAACAAGGCGGATTTAATCAAATGCTGGTTTTCCTTATAAATCGTCTGCATCAGCGCCTGACGCCCAAAGGCGGCATTTTCTTCCGAAATAGCGTCCTTTGCCCGGAGGGCCGCCTCCAGTATTTTGCCGGAATCGGCATTTTTCAGGACGAAGGAGCTTACCTTTACTTCAATCGCACGGGTAAAGTTTTCGGTATTGCCATATGCGGAGAGGATAATCACCTTCGTGCGCGGCAAATACTCATTTAATTTTCTCGCCAGCTCAATTCCGCTCATGATCGGCATCTGGATGTCTGCAAAAACGATATCAGGGGAGAGCTGAATGGCCATCTTCAGGCCATCTTCTCCGTTAGCTGCCTCTCCGACAATTTCCATCCCATGCTTTTCCCACGGAATCGTATAGCGGATTCCCTGACGGATAAATGCTTCGTCGTCAACGAGCAGGATTTTTATCATCTCTTCAGCCCCTTTGTTTGTTCACTGTTGTAGTCTGCGAGCGTAATTTCCCGGGCATCGGCCTCTTCAACCCTCAGCTTTTGCGTAATTTGGAAGACGCTGAATCCGTCACGCAAAAAACAACCTAGATGAAAGCCCTTTCCATTTTTCAGAGCGATCCGCTCCTTAATGTTCCGTAAAGCAAAGCCCCGCATGCCGCTGCCCTCTACCTCCAGCAGGCGGTTAATTTCAGTGACGTCCACCGGTGTGCCATTATTCATCACCTCGTAAACAAGCGTATTTTCGTTTTCGTAAATTCGCACCTTTACGATGCCATGGGTGCTGTTCTTCAGCCCGTGGAGAAGTGCGTTTTCGACCAGCGGCTGCAGCAGAAGGCGCAGAACGTAATAAGACTTCAAATGCTCCGGACAATCGATTTCGAACACGAACTGGTCGCCGTAGCGGATTCGCTGGATATGGATGTAGCAGCTTAGATGCTCCAGCTCTTCCGCCAGCGTCACCATGTCACTGTTGCCAGGGGAGAGCGTCATGCGCATCATTTTCGACATATTTGAAACCATGGAGCTGACATTTTTGGTGTCGCCCATCTCCGACATCCAGTAGATTGTGTCCAGCGTGTTATATAAAAAATGGGGGTTGATCTGTGTTTGCAGGGCGCTTAGCTGCGCTTGCTGTAATTTCAAATTCCCCATGTAGACTTCCTTATACAGAAAGTCCAGCCGCTGCGCCATACGGTTGAAATTGTTGGCCAGCACCGCGATTTCATCATTTCTCTTAACGTCGATGCGCACGGAGAAATCCTCGTTGGAGATCGACTTCATACGCTTGCCTAGCTTGACGAGCGGGGCCGTGATAATCTGGGAAAAAGTGAAGGACAATAGCAGCGTAAATAGGAGCACCAGCACCACGGTCAGCGACAAGCCCTTAAGAAGAGTTTCCTTAATAATGGTTAGGATATTCGGTTTTACAATGCTGTATAAAACGAATGGAGTTCGTTCTATTTTATGGGCGGAAATGAAGTATTGTCCGTTGATCTGCGTATTGGCCGAGCTGGAAGCCAACTGGAGAAGATGCGGATAGGAAATGTCCCCCTTCAGATTGGCGTAGCTTTGGCCGGAGCTCGTATCTACAAGGAGCTTGTTATTTTCATCAATGATAAAATAGGAAACCTCGTGGTTGATCCGGTCCGACATCAGGGTATCGATAAGCTGCTTCCGGCTCATGGCGATTTTGATAAAGCCGAGCTCCTCGGACAAATTGCTCGGATTCCTCAGCAATCGGGTTAGAGTAATATGGCTGTATGCTTCCATTGGCGTATCCTGCAGGCTGGAAACGTCGCGATAATCCCAATAGGGCCTCGATGCCCCGGCTCGCGCAGCTTCCAGATCTTCCTTCGATATTTTTAACGAAATGCCTACATTAATAGAGGCTTGATCCCGCGAAAGGAGAGAAATGCCGCGAATGCCGTTGGAGAAACCGTAGGGCATAGAGAGCAGGATGCTATTGGCGTTGCTGGTCAACGCGAAATAGTTCTCATCATCCTTCGGCTTGCTTAAGAAGGCTTTCAGATTCGTTTCCATTAATGGATAGGTCGTAAGATCCAGCGCATCGGTAAAAAATTGATCCGCGTTTTTGCCGATTCCATGGATATGGTTCGAAAAAAGCGCTTGCAAATCTTTTTTGGTGCTCTCATAAAAGATGTTGATTGCTACGGAATAAATCGTAAGAATCGGGATCATCACGAGGCAGATGAAGAACAGCATAAGCTTTTTACGCATGGTCACAGGGCGCACACTCCCCCCCTTGATGTTATGAATTTATTCTGTCATTGCGCCGGACAGGTGTCAATTGTCCTATGCCAATTTTATGAGATGGTCATTTTTTGTGATAAATATCAAATTTTAAGGATATCGTTTGCCTCATGGGCAGAGGTTGATCCGATTTTTCTTTCGATGATGACAAAATACGAGGATAATGAAGACAAGAAAGCGGATACAAAATAAATCTCCCGTCTTCTATAGTTAGGTTATGAAATCAAATATACATTTTGGAGGGGCAACATGAAAAAGAAAAAGATCATGCAAATCATCTCATTTCTGGCAGCTCTCTCGCTAATCCTTTCTGCCTGTGGCAGCGGCAGCAATGGAAGCAGCAATGGCAGCACGACCCCCGGAAATTCCGGTGCGGGCGGGGCAAAGGGAGAACAGATTCAATTGACCTTCTCGCACTATTATTTGGAGGAGGAACGTCCCACAAGCGCAGAAATGGACAGCTACATGACGCTGGTTGAAGAGTGGGAAGCGAACAATCCGAATGTCAATTTGGTTCAGTCGGTCATGTCGCAGGCGGATTATTCGACAAAAATCCAGGCGCAGGCCGCCGTCAACGAAATCCCGGACATCTTCTTCTTAAAAGGTTCTTGGGTGAGCAACTTTGCAAACAACGACCTGCTGATGCCGATCAACGACTATTTGGACAAATATGAGCACAAGGACCAGTTCCGCAAAGGCGTGTTTGATGCGGCTACGCGGGACGGCAACATTTACGGGATTCCGAATCAGCTATCGATCACCTCGGTTGTTTTTTATAACGAACAAATGTGGAAAGAAATCGGCTATGACCGTTTTCCGGACAATTGGGAAGACATTTATAAGGCCGCTGAAAAATTTAATGAAAAGGGAATCTCCGCTATCGCACTGGGCAACAAGGACAAATGGCCGGCCGAATCCAGCATCCTTTCGACCATGGGCGATCGTTTCACAGGCACCGATTGGACGAATTCGATTATAGCCCGTGACGGCAGCGCGAAATTTACCGACCCTGAGTTTGTAAGCGCACTCGATCAGATGCAGAATATTGCCGCCAATAAAGTGTTTAACCCTGATTTCAATATCATCTCCAATGCGCAGGCCGAGGAATATTACGCACAGGGCAAGGCGGCAGCTACTATTGACGGCCACTGGGCGCTTAGCTACCTGCTGTCCAATGCCTCGGAGGAAGTGCTAAGCCAGACCAAGGTTGCGATCCTGCCGCCAGTGGATGGTGGAAAGGGCGATAACAATACGATCTCCGGCGGGGCCGGCTGGTATGTTGCGCTCAACAAAAATCTGGAAGGCGCAAAACTCGATGCAGCTATGGATTTTCTGTTCAGCACGGCGGGTTATGACTTTTCCAGAGTTTATGCCGAAAAATACGGCATGACTGGCCCAAGCCTGATTGAAGGCACCGATTTGACGCAGTTCCCGCAGCTGACGCAGGATTTTGCCGCATTGACCGGCTCCCTGACGTTTACGCCGATCTACGACATGCTGATGGAAGGGGCCATCATCGAAAGCATGAATACAGGTTTGCAGGAAGTGCTGAACGGTACGAAAACGGGCCAAGATCTTGCCGCACAGCTTCAATCTGGGCAGGAAAGCCTGTAACCGCCGCGATGGTTCAAGCTGCTGGCACCACCGGCGTGCCGGCAGCTTACCATCATGCGTTAATTAAGGAGGAAGCAGCGACATGAACCAGGCAATTCGTCCGTCAAGGAAGGCTTTCATATTGTACATGCTGCCGGGCTTTATCCTGTACACCTTTATCGTATTTGTTCCGATCGTCCTGGCTTTTTATTACGGGTTCTTTGACTGGTCGGGCGGGACGAAGATGAATTACATCGGTTTGGATAATTTTATAGCACTGGCTAAGGACGACATTTTCATCCAATCTTTTGTCAACAACATTTATCTTACGGTGCTGTGCATTGTCGGACAAATCGGCTTCGCCTTCTTGTTCGCCATACTGCTGAATACAAGAGGCGTCAGATTCAAGGCTTTTCACAGAACGATGTCTTACTTTCCGTCGGTATTATCGGCGGTCGTGATCGGCTTTATTTGGACGATGCTGTATGACTACAACTATGGCTTAATCAATATTTTTCTTAAGCAAATCGGAAAAGCGGAATGGATTCAGCCCTGGCTGAACAACGAGAGTCTTGCGCTGACATTGGTTGCGATTCCCCTGATTTGGCAATATATCGGATATTACATGATCATCATCCTCTCCGCTCTAGCTTCCATTGACCCGCAGGTGCTGGAAATGGCGGAAATCGACGGGGCGAACGGCTGGAAGAAGGCGATCCATATCACTTTGCCTCTCGTCAAGAATACGCTGATCGTCTGCGTGACGCTCTGTATCGCGGGGACAATGAAGGTCTTCGACCACATCTATGTCATGACCGGCGGAGGCCCGGGAACCTCAAGCAACGTGATGGCGCTAAACGCCTATAAGACGTCCTTCCTTAGCTATAAGATGGGTTACGGCAGCGCGATGTCGATCGGCATCCTGATTCTGAGCTTGATATTTATCGCCGGAACGAGATGGCTGCTGCTAAGCTTTACGAAGGACAAGGAGGTGTGAGTGATGGGGGAGAGCAGTAAACGCCGTTTTTTGTCCGGCCTGGTCCCTAATCTGGTTTTGGCCGTTTTCTCCATGACCTGCATTTTTCCGGCGATATGGCTATTCTATTCTTCGCTAAAAGGGAAGGCCGAGTTTTACGCCAATCCGATTTCATTGCCGCACAGCCCGAACTTTCAGCAGTACATGGCGATTCTGACCAAAAGCAAAATTCTGCTGTGGATGGGCAACACCATCCGGAATAGCGTGCTGTCGCTGGCGATCATCCTGATTCTTGGCTTTATTATCGGTTACTTTCTTTCCCGCTTCCGGTTTAAAGGGAAAAATGCGCTTTACAACTACTACCTGCTCGGGATGCTTGTTCCGATTCATGCCTTAATGGTGCCGATGTACGTGCTGTTTACGAAAACCGGGATGGGCGATCAATGGTACACGCTGATTTTTCCGTATGCGGCCTTCGGTTTGCCGATTGCGATTTTCCTGGTGGAGAGCTATGTGCGAAGCATTCCCATTGAAGTTGAGGAAGCCGCCAATATCGATGGCTGCAGCTTCCATCGCACTTTGTTTAGCATCGTGCTTCCGATGTGCCAGCCGATCCTCGTCACCGTCGGCATCATTCAATTTTTTATCGTATGGAATGAATTTACGTTTGCGCTGATCCTGATCAGCAAGGAAACCCTGATGACCGTGCCTGTCGGCATCACGCTGTTCAAAGGACAGTTCGTTACCGATTATCCGAAAATGATGGCCTCGATGCTGATCGCTATTTTTCCCGCTATGGCACTATATTTTGCGTTCTCCAAGCAGATCATCAAGGGTATGGTTGCCGGTTCGGTCAAGGGTTGATTCGCACCAATGAAATAGGAATGACAACAAATACACATCAAGGATGGGGAGACTTATGAAAAGATTTGACTTAAACGACGCATGGCTTCTTCACGAGGCGCCGCTGCACTGGGGCAGAGACAGCCTGGCGGCTGTGAAGGCTTTGAAGGAAGGCTGGTATCCCTGCACGCTTCCGACCGATGTTCGTATTCCTCTCATCGAGCATGGCATCATCCAGGAGCCACTTGAGTCCGATCATGCGCTCGCCAGCGAATGGATTGAACAGCGTTCCTGGTGGTACACCAAGGAATTCGACGGCGCGGGTATCGATTTTGACAGTGACATTATCGAGCTTGTCATCGAAACGATCGACACAAACAGCGATATTTTCGTAAACGATCAATATGTCGGCAGCCATCGCAATGTGCATTATCCGTTCGTCCGCAATATCAAGGACATTCTGACCACCGGGAAAAACACACTTACGGTGCGCGTCACTACCGGGCTGGAGGACGTTACCGACAACGATCTGGCGGAGCTCAACTGGGCGACCTGCCGCGAATACGACAACGGCGGCAAAGACCGCGGCGACTATCGCCGTTCCTACGTAAGACGTCCGCAATATACGGTAGGCTGGGACTGGGGGCCTCGCGTCGTTACCTGCGGGCTGGGCGGAAACGCGTATCTGCGCTGCGAGAAAGAGATCGCGGTTCGCGAGGTGAAGCTTGTCACTGTCAGTGCTGACCAGACTGCCCGGCTTAAAGCGACCGTTAACATCGAGAACCTGGACATCATCGGGACGATAAACTGTGATCTGCAGATCGACATTTCCTATGACGGGGAATCCTGTGTGACGAAAAAGCTCGAGAACCTGCTCCTGACCTCTGGCACGAACTACTTTGATGTGGACCTCGAGGTGGAGAATGCCCGGCTGTGGTGGCCTGCGGGGCATGGCGAGCATCCGCTGTACGATGTGCAGGTATCTGCGGTGAGCGCGAACGCGAAGACCGAATATCCCGCATTCCAATTCGGCATCCGGACGGTCGAGCTGGACACGTCAATCCTGCGCGGCGAAGAGCGCAATTTCCGGCTGATCGTCAACGGTGTTCCTATTTTCAGCAAGGGGGGCAACTGGGTTCCAGCTGATTTCATCCATGCGCGTGTTACCGACGAGAAGTACGAGACCTTGATCCGCGAGGCGGTGGAAGCGAACTTCAACATGCTGCGCGTCTGGGGCGGCGGGCTGTTCGAGCGGGATATTTTCTATGATCTGTGCGACCGGAACGGTCTGCTGGTGTGGCAGGATTTCATGATGGCCTGCTCCACCTATCCTGACCATAAACGTGAATTCCGCGACGAGATGCGGGCCGAGATGGATTATCAGACCAAGCGCCTGCGCAACCGGGCATCGATTGCCTTGTTCTGCGGAACCAACGAAGTCCACTGGATCTTCAACAAATATGACAATCCGAGATGGCAGATCGAGTTCAAGCATGAGAAGCAGTATGGAATGTACATCGCGAACATTCTCGCCAAGGAGATCATGTACAACAACTGCTCCCACATTCCTTACTGGAACAGCTCGCCATACGGCGGGGCGCTTCCGAACGACGATACGGTCGGCGATGTCCATCGCTGGCACAACGCCTTCATGAGCCTCAATATGGACGAGCGCATCGAGCCGATGGACTTCGATACAGTGAACTCCAAATTCGTGAGCGAATACGGCTTTGTCGGCCCTTGCTCTCTGGAGAGTACGAAGAAGTATTTGGGCGGGGAAGAAATCGACTTCGACAGCGAAGTATGGCAAATGCACTGCAATGTGTTTGAGAAAGGAACCGTCATCACGGGCATCGCTAAAAACTACCTTGACCGCACCGACAATTTATCCATCGAGGACTATCTGCTTTACGGCGGCATGGTACACTCGCTCATGCTTGAGTATTCGTTGGAAGCGATCCGATTCAAGGAAGATTGCGGCGGCGCGCTGTTCTGGATGTACAACGATGCCTGGGGCGAGGTTGGCTGGACGATCATCGATTATTATCTGAGCCGCAAAATCCCGTACTACGGCGTAAAACGCGCTCTGGCCCATACGAAGCTGTCGATGCGCGTGGTGGACGGAAACGTCGTTGTTCAAGGGATGAACGATACGGCAGAGAAGGTGAGTTTCCGGGCGGAATACGGCTATATTTCGTTCGACGGAACAGTTCGGCAGACGAAAACGCTGGAGATTTCCCTTGAGCCGCATAGCCGGGTTTACCTGCTTACGGAGAAGCTGCCGGATCAGGATTACACCAAGGGCAGCATGATGCTGATTCCAGATTCGGATACCGTGAACTCCATATCCTTGCGGACGGGCGATATGAAGACGATGGTATTCGATCCATCGCCGGTTGAAATCGTGAGCGATGAGCAGATCGGACCGGATCGCAAAATTACGCTGACCAGCAAAGGGTATGCGCACGGTGTATATGTTGCGGGCGGTTATGACTGCTCCGACCTCTACTTTGATCTGCTGCCGGGTGAGGTGAAGACGATTACCGTCTATTCTGCAGGCAGCGAATCGCTTAAATTTGCTTCGGTCAGATAAACATGAATAAATTACTAAATTTCTAAAACACTGGAGATGAGGAAGGGCGGCCGTTATGAAAAAATCAGTGTATCAGCATTTTAAGCCAATCATTCTGGATTATTACGACAAGGCCCATATCGTGCTGACCGAACAGGAGAAGGACAATCTGGAGATCGCTGACTTCGGGCTGGATCAATTCGCGCTGGTGGGGCTTTCCATCGTCACCCTGATCAATACCGACCGCTGCTGCGCAAAGGAAATGGTGCTTCTGCCGGGACAGACCTGTCCCGAGCACAGGCACCCGGCGATTCCCGAGCTGAATTATCCAGGCAAGGAAGAGACCTTCCGCTGCCGCTACGGCACGGTGTATTTGTATGTGGAAGGCGAGCCCAGCTCGAGTATTCGCGGTATTCTGCCGGAGAGCGGCAAAGAGCATTACTCCGTATTCCATGAAATCGTGCTGAACGAGGGCGAGCAATATACGATTTATCCGAATACGAAGCACTGGTTCCAGGCAGGCCCGGCAGGTGCGGTCGTATCTGAATTCAGCACCAGAAGCCTTGACGAATACGACATTTTTGCCGATCCCCGCATTGACCGGATTCCTCGCATCGAGGACTGATGAATTAAAATAATAACGCAAGATGGAGGCGTTTCTGTTGAACAATCGCGCAGCATTTATGACCGGCCTGAAGCAAATGGAAATCCGCGAAATTCCAGTGCCCGAGCCAAAAGAGAAGGAGGTGCTCGTCAAGCTTGAATACGTCGGCATCTGCGGATCGGACGTGCATTATTACGAGCATGGCAAAATCGGCGACTTTATTGTCAACGGCGATTTTATCCTCGGGCACGAGTGCGCGGGCACGGTAGTCGCTATCGGGAAGGGCGTCAAGCAGCTGCAGGTAGGAGACCGCGTAGCTCTGGAGCCGGGCGTGACCTGCGGACAATGCGAATTTTGCAAAAGCGGACGCTACAATCTGTGCCCCGATGTGGAATTTCTCGCTACACCGCCTTATCATGGCTGTTTTGAAAACTACATTGCATTTCCAGAGAACATGGCGTTCAAGCTTCCTAATTCTATTACGACCAGAGAGGGCGCGCTCGTCGAGCCGCTTTCGGTCGGCATGCACGCTGCCAAGCAGGGCGGCGTCACGCTAGGCAGCTCCGTGGTCATTCTTGGCGCAGGCTGCATCGGCCTGACGACATTGCTGGCTTCCAAAGCCTTTGGCGCTATCGACATTACCGTTGTGGACGTCATTCCGAAGCGGCTGGATAAAGCGCTGGAGCTTGGCGCAACGCGAGTCATCAACGCGGCCGAGATGGACGCGGTCAAGCTGATTGACGAGCTGACGGACGGCGAAGGCGTGGATGTTGTCATGGAGACCGCAGGCGCGGTAAAGACGGTACAGCAGACAGCGTACATGGTCAAGCGGGGCGGGACTGTCGTCCTGGTCGGCATGGCGCCGCAGGATATCATTGAATACAACTTCGCCAAGCTGCTGGGCAAGGAGGCGGAGATCAAAACCGTGTTCCGCTACCGGAACATCTACCCGCAGGCAATCAAGGCGATGGACGAAGGGCTCATCGACGTGTCCGGCATTGTGACTCACGAGTACAGCTTCGATGAAATTGCCGAGGCGTTTGACGTCAATATCAACCGGAAAAACGACGTCGTAAAGATTATCATCAAAATCGATTAATTTAGTAAGGTAGATGTAAGGGACTGTTCCAAAAGTAGTTTTTCCAATGCAGGAACTGATGAAACGAGCAACACGATTTCAATTTTATGAAAAAAGCGCAAGTTCTCGGGCTATATCAGCCCCGGAATTTGCGCTTTTTGCTTCATGGTTGCCCATTTGAGCATATTATCGATGGGCAAGTGAAGGCTACCCAACCTCTAGGTTTACTTTGGGTAGGCCGAGTAGCAGGAAGCGCCGAAATCCTCGATTTGCACTTTTATAATGGCGAAGGCTTAACATTGTATCCGCTTACTGCTTACCCTACACCCTTTTAATAGTTCAACACTTATCTAAATGGATCTATAGTAGTTAGTTTCTGCGGTCAAGAAGGAAATGTGAAATTAAATGGATTTCATGTCGTTAGAATAAGGAAAATTGCCAATCATGGAATGGATTCTTGATAATAGTTGCATGAAATCCATCTAATCCCCTTAAGCATTCGTTTAGAGCATCATTAGATACATGAAATCCATTTATTGTATGACCTGTACGACAGGTTAGTATATCCAAGGATTTTATATCAAGAGGACTTAAAGAAAAGGGTGCAGGGAAGGGGGTGTCATCAGCCATATATGACCACTTTTGGGACAGCCCTTGCTTTCTTCCTGCCCTTCTCCAGGAAATGAATAACGAATCGTTGGGAGTTTACGTCCGCCTTTAGGAGCCATTTGTTACATTAAAATCTAATCTAGACAAATGGCGGATAACAGCGGCCCGTAGATCGTTATTATTTTCCACTCTCTATATAAACGGATTGTCGCGATAATGCTGCTCGGCATCAATCTCCCGGCGGTCGGGGTGGTTGAGCTTGCGATAGCCCTGCGGAGAAAGGCCGGTCCAGCGTTTAAACTGCTTGCTGAAATGAGAGGCGTCCCGGTAGCCGAGGCGCAGGGCGATTACCTCTACGGACAGGCTGTAATTCAGCAGCAGCAGCTTGGCCTGGCGGATAATCAGCCCCGACAGATACTGGCGCGGCGATTTGCCGTAGACCTGCCGGAACACGCGGTTGCAGTGGGCGGGGCTGTACCCCAGCTTCGCGGCAATGTCCTCGATGCCGGCTCTCCCTTCACCGCCAGCTGCTGAAGCGCAGACAAGCTCCTCAAGGTGCTTTTCAATAGCATTGGCGAGCAGAATCGCGTTCTCGGGCGGGCTTGGCTCGTATGCCGGCGGGTTATCGGGCAGCTCCGATAATGCCCAGCCGCTAAGTGCGGTAAGCAGCCGAAGCGAGGCGCGAAGCGCATTTAGGCGCTGGCGATGCGTATCCGGTTCACCGGAAATCGTAGAACGGATGAAATCGTCCAGCGCCTGCCGTACGTCCGCTATTTCCGCGGTTTCCCCCGTGAGAATGACCGAATCGGCCATCATGAGGGAGCGTCTTAGAGATGAATCATCGATATCAAAATTAAGGGCGTAATATGTCATTCCCTCCGGCCCTCCGGAGCCTTGGCTGGAATGCTCCACGCCGGGGCGGATGAACAGGATGTCCCCGGTTTGCTGCAGGAAGGGGCGGCCGGCAACAGTCATATGCTGCTCGCCTTCCAGCACGATGTTGATTTCAAACGCGCGGTGCTGATGCACAGGATAACGCCAGGCGGCGTTGACCTTGCGCCAGTGGGTGGCATAAATGCGGAAGGCGGCCTGAATATCCGGAGACATGATGCTGTCCATGGTGTTAGGTGTGCCGGTATAATCCATCACGATCGGAACCTCATCTACTGTAAATTGGTAACTTTATTATATCATACGGCACTAGGGCAATCTGGACGGCGGGCGTCCGTTTTGCCCATTTTGTCGTAAGGTTTGACCCTGTTCCTCCTCGAATGTAAGCCTTACCATAGATTTTAACCCTATGGATTTTAGGAGAATTGCATTAAAGGAGTGTCCGAGGCATGACGCCGAAAAACCAGTTTTTTAACGCCCATCACTCCCCGATCGGGGCATTTGCCAGTTTTACCTTAGGTTTTCCCGAGGCAGGCGGGGGATTCGATTTGGAGCTGGGCCAGTCGCCTATGCAAAATGTGTACATTGGCCTTGAACGGGAGGATGGCAGCGGATACGATTCACTGCCGTTCCATGAAATGACGGGAGAGGATGACCGCAAGCGCTATGACGTAGAGAAGGAAGACGATCCTGCTGTTAAAAAGAAGCGGAGAATCATCCATCATTTTCCCCGGGAAGAGATCAAGCGGGATTTCCGGCTGGCGACCGACAGCTGGAGCGCAGGCGGCCTGACCTTCCGCATCATTTCGCAGGTGCGCTCCGTTCCCGATCCGAGGACCGCTTCCGAGCAGGAATTGAAGGATGTGCTTGTCCCTGCGGTTCTGATAGAGATGGATGTGGATAATACAGGTTGCAGCCGGTCAAGACGAGCCTTCTTTGGCTTTCGCAAGAACGACCCTGCAGGCTCCATGCGCAGACTGGACGATGTGTCGGACCGGCTATCCGGAATCGGACAGGGCCGATTCATCGCGATTGCAGCCGAGCGCGGGACGGTGCAGTCCGGGCTTTATTTCAATATAGAGGAAATTCTCAGACCTGCGCATGAAGAGAACTGGGGTTTCGGGCTCGGTTCGTCCGGGGCAATGCTGATGGATGTTCCGGCCGGGACGAAACAGACCTATCGTTTTGCCGTTTGCTTCCACCGCGCCGGATATGTAACTACCGGAATCGATGCGAGCTATTACTATAACCGCTTCTTTCCGAATATTGAGTCGGTCGCTGAATATGCCTTATCCAGGTTCGATGCTCTGAAGGAGGAGGCAGAACGGGCGAATGATTTAATCGATAAATCCCCTTTGAACGAGGATCAGGCTTTCATGCTGGCCCATGCCATTCGCAGCTATTACGGCTCCACTCAGCTGCTGGATTATAACGGCGAGCCCTTCTGGGTGGTCAATGAAGGCGAATACCGGATGATGAATACCTTCGATTTGACGGTGGATCAGCTGTACTACGAGCTGCGGATGAACCCGTGGACAGTGCGCAATGAGCTGGACATGTTCGTGAAGCGCTACAGCTATGAGGATACAGTTACGTTCCCGGGGGATCGCACCGAGTATCCGGGAGGTATCAGCTTTACGCACGACATGGGAGTCAACAACTCCTTGTCCCGTCCGGGCCATTCCTCCTATGAAATATACGGCCTGGACGGCTGCTTCTCGCATATGACCCATGAGCAGCTGGTAAACTGGATACTTTGCGCGGCGGCGTATTACGAGAAGACGAAGGACTCCGCCTGGATGACGCAAAATATCGGCATGATGGCACGATGTCTCGACAGCATGCTGAACCGGGATCATCCCGATCCGGCCCAGCGAAACGGAATCATGGGTCTGGACAGCACCCGCACGAAGGGCGGCGCGGAAATTACCACGTACGACAGCCTGGATGTCTCCCTTGGCCAAGCGCGCAACAATATTTATTTGGCGGGCAAATGCTGGGCGGCCTATGTGGCGATGGAGAAGCTGTTTGCCGAGTTCGGGATGGCTGAGAAAGCTCAGACCGCAGGGGAACAGGCTGTCAAATGCGCAGCAACGCTCGTGTCCAGCGTCACCGAGCAGGGCTATATTCCCGCCGTCATCGGGGAAGGCAATGATTCTAAAATCATACCAGCCATTGAAGGGCTGATATTCCCGTATGTGACGGGCTGCCGTGATGCATTGGAGCGCAGCGGCCGCTTCGGAGCATATATCGGGGTGCTGGATCGCCATCTGCACAGCGTGCTGCGAAAGGGGGTCTGCCTGTTTGAAGACGGGGGCTGGAAGCTGTCCTCGACGAGCAACAACAGCTGGCTCAGCAAAATCTACCTCTGCCAGTTCATCGCCCGGCAAATACTCGGGTTAACCTGGGATGAACAGGGCCGCCATGCCGACAGGGCCCATGTGGAATGGCTGACGCATCCGGAGCTCTCTGTCTGGAGCTGGAGCGATCAGATGATCTCGGGTCAAATTACGGGCAGCAAGTATTATCCGCGGGGCGTAACAGCCATATTGTGGCTGGAAGAGGATGCGGCGGAGAAGCAGGCGTAAGGATTGCGTTACAAGTTCATCGGCCTTCGGTAGGGAACACTGCCCTACAGCGAAGGCTCTTTTCTATTTTAGTAGGGGAGGGAGAACATGAACCTGAATCATCCATGGAAAAAAAACGTGCTCAAAAGACTGATCCTCTCGTTTATTTGCATTCTTCTTCCTCTCTATATCCTCAGCATGATCATTTATAACTGGGGAGTCCGCACCTTGGAGGACGAAATCTCCAAATCGATGATTTCACAGGTATCGCAATATTACAGCGGCCTGGAGGAGGAGTTCAAACGAATTCAAACGCTGCAGTATGATGTCTTGAGCGATGATAATCTGAACGCGCTGGGCGCGATCCCGGAATCGATGAATGATATCGAGAAAATGCAGAGCATTCTGCGCTTGCAGCAGCGGCTTAACGCCATACGGAACAGCAGCGCTTATATCGTCGATGTGTATGCCCATATTCCGGCGATCCAAAAAAACGTATCCGCTCTAACGATCTCCTCGTTTAATCCAGAGGAATATGAGGATTTCAAGAATATTCCGCTATCTCTGGATTCGAAGCTGATCAATATGAACGGCAAAACCTATTTGAGCGCCTCGTATCCTTTTGTGACGCCGGAGAGCAAGAAGTGGCCGCTCTTTATCGTGGTCATCGAAATTTCCAAAGACAAGCTCAAGGAAAATATGAAGAAGATGGTCAACTCCCCGGGGGAGGGGCTGGTATTTAAAAGCTCGCAGTTTGAGATCACGACCAGTCATGACGCTCATTTCGATCTTGCGGCTGCTTCGCAAATGTTAAGCGACGTCGACCCCAATACGGCGCAGACCGTGACGATAACGAACAAGCAGTATTTGGCCGTGTACAGCTACTCGCATTTCTTCGGGGCGGTGCTCAGCAAATACGTTCCGGTCCATGCCGTATTCCAGCCGCTCGAGAAGTACCGGAACTGGTTCGTTCTGCTGCTGCTCGTATCATTTGCCATCATCGTCGTATATTCTCTTTACGTCTACAAGTATATTCACAAGCCGCTGTACAAGCTGGTCAAGGCTTTCCGCAAAGTCGAGCACGGCGATTTCAATGAGCAGATCGACCATGATTTCAATGATGAGTTCCAGTATATTTATACGCGTTTTAACGCCATGCTGGAAAATCTGAAGTCCTTAATCGACCAGGTGTACAGACAGCAGCTATTGACACACAAGGCCGAACTGAAGCAGCTGCAGTCCCAGATCAACCCGCATTTTCTGTACAACAGCTTTTTCATTCTTAATACGATGACGCGCTTGGGCGATTATGACAATCTCGAGCGGTTCACGAATCAGCTTGGGGAGTATTTCCAATTCATTACGCGAGGCGATTCCGATGAGGTGCTGCTGGGGAGAGAGGTAAAACATGCGAAGGTGTACTCCGAAATCCAGGCTATGCGATTCGCGAAACGCAACCGGATCGAGTTCGGCGAATTGCCGGAAAATGTGGGCCATATTATGGTGCCAAGACTGATTTTGCAGCCGATTATTGAGAACGCCTTCAAATACGGGCTGGAGAAAAAAAGCGCCAACGGCATTTTAAGTGTCCATTTTGCCCGAACGGAAAACGAGCTGCTGCTGATCGTGGAGGATAACGGCGAGGAGCTGACGGATGGGCAGATCCGTGCTCTGAACGAGAGCCTGTCGCGTCCAGATGAAGCGGAGACGACGGGGCTGCTCAATATACACCAGAGAATCCGCCTGAAGTTTGGACAGAACAGCGGATTATATGTGGAGCGAAGCGAGTTGGGCGGATTAAAAGCGACGATTCGGATCGTCATTTCGGATGGAGGGATATAAGATGTACAGACTTTTGGTCGTCGATGACGAAATGATTATAGCGGACGGGTTATATGAGGTGCTGTCGAATCTGCCCCAGCTGGAGCTGGATGTTTACAAGGCCTATTCCGGTGATGAGGCAGTGCGGCTGTTCGATCGGACGCGCTTCGATATCGTGCTTACGGATATCCGGATGCCCGGCCTGAGCGGACTTGAGCTGCTGGACAAAATCAGGGAGAGATGGCCTAGCTGCAGGGTCATTTTTCTGACGGGACATAATGAATTCTCCTATATTTACTCGGCCTTCCAGTATGAGGGTGTGAGCTATTTATTAAAGACCGAAGGGTATGAAAAAGTGATTCAGATGGTCGAGCAGGCGGCCATGGATATCGAGACGGAGCTGAAGGCGGAGGCGTTGCTCCAGAAGGCACAGGAGCAGCTTGACGCGACAAGGGAATTGCTGCAAAAAGACTACGTCAAAGGAATCTTGAACGAGCAGCTCGGCGTGCAGGAAATCCATCAGAAGCAGTTCGATGAACTGGCGATTCCACTGCGCGCGGACCGTCCTGTGCTCATTATGCTGGGCAGGGTCAACAGCTTCGCCAGCGCGCTTACCTATGCGACGAAGTCCAGGCAGCTCTACAGAATCAGGCTTATAACCAACCAGTATTTGTCCGCTCGCGTCTCGTTCGTTGACGTCGTCAATGAGAGCATGGACCCGGTTTGGCTGATTCAGCCGCTGCAGGAAAGCAGCGAAGCCGAGAGCTGGGAGCGGGCCATGACGTTCATGAAGGGTAATCTGGAGCTGATCCAGTCGGCATGCCGCGAGTCCCTCGGCGAAGTGCTGTCGTTCGTGCTTGACGATAGCCCGGTGATGTGGGAGGACGCGGCGGAGCGATTCTCCACGCTGAACATGCTGATGAATTACCGGATCGGGCAGGGCTGCGGCATGCTGCTTCTCGATAAGCAAATGATTGAGCAGAAGCTTCAGCCGCCAGGGGAGGAACAGCGCGGAAAGCCGCTTCTGCGCCATGCCAAGCCGGCCGCGCTTGCTGATCAATTGGAGCATGGACAGCGGGCCGAATTCAGAGCTATTCTGCTCGATTGCGCGGCCGCGCTGGCTGACATCGACAGCATGCATCATGTCCCGGCCCAGGAGCTGTATTATTCCATCGGGCTGGTATTTCTGTCTTACATGAATCGCTGGAACCTGGTCGAGACGGCGGCGACCCGGATCGGCCTGCACAAGCTGATGCAGCCGGGGGAGCATGAGTCCTGGCAGCAAGCATTCGACTATTTGCTCCATGTCGGGGACATGCTGTTCAACCTTCAGAGTCAGGAGGAGGAGAGGCGGGCAAGGGACGTTATCACCGTCATTCAGAAGCATGTTCAGGACCATCTGCATGATCCCGACGAGATATCGCTGGTCCGGCTGGCAGAGCTGGTCTTTTTTAACCCGTCTTACCTATCCCGGCTGTTCAAGCAGGTGACCGGCACAAATTTATCCGAATACATCTCGGCGTGCCGAATGACGAGGGCCAAGCGGCTGCTGGAAAATCCGGACGTCAAGATCCAGGACGTGGCGGAGCTTGTTGGATACGGAACGGCCACGAACTTCACGCGCTCCTTCCGCAAGGCGACCCATATGACGCCCCAGGAATATCGGGCCACCATATTCAACAGGTAAACAGTTGATTCAAATGTCAAGAGATGAATATTGAATGAGAGCGGTTTCAAATCTAACATTAAACCTATAAGGGCCCTATACCACTTACAGCTTTCAGGGAGGTTCATATGAAAAAGAGAAGAACAATGAAGAAATCGGCAATTCTATGCTTGGCAGGTTTCATGCTGCTCACAGCCTGCGGAGGCGCCAAGGAAGCGAATTCGCCCGCAGCTGCTCCGGATCCGGCCAAGACCGATGTGGATTTGATGGCGAAGTATGATCCGCCCGTGGACATTACGGCATGGCGTTATACGGAATCAACTTACAAATACGAAAACAACGATACGATCGAGGACAATATTTATACCCGCACTTATTTAAGCGATCTCGGCATCAATTTGAAGTATGTCTGGACGGTTCCCGTCGAGCAGTTCGATCAGAAGATGAACGTATCGATCGCCTCCGGCGATTTGCCCGATATTATGTGGCTGAAGAACAAGCAGCTGACTGACCTGGCGGAGAACGACATGCTGTACGATTTGACGAATTTGTTCGAGAAATACGCATCGCCAATTACGAAGGAAATCATGCTGCAGGATGAGGCCAGCTTTAACACGGCGAAGATCGGCGGCAGATTAATGGCGATTCCGCATACGTCCTCTGCGGTCGACGGGCTGCCGATATTGTATGTCCGGACGGACTGGCTGGAGAAGCTGGGGCTGCCGGAGCCGCAAACGATGCAGGATGTGCTCGCTATTGCGGAAGCATTTACAAATAATGACCCGGACGGCAACGGCAAAGACGATACGTTCGGCCTGGCCTTTACCAAAACCTTTTTGACGGATGCCCATTTCGGTACGTCGGGATACTTCTCCGGTTATCATGTGAATCCGGGCAAATGGGTTAAAGATGATTCTGGCCAGCTCGTGTACGGCAGCATTCAGCCCGCCGTGAAGGATGCGCTGAAGCAGCTGCAGGATCTGTACGCTAAAGGCATACTGGATCGGGAGTTTGGCGTGAAGGACCGCGCCAAGGTGACCGAATCGGTGGCGAGCGGCAAGGTAGGCATGTTCTACGGTTCCATGTCTGCTCCGCTGTCCATCATCCAGCAGAATGTCGACAATGACCCGAACGCCGAGTGGAAGGCTTTACCGCTTGTATCCGTGGATGACAAGAAGGCAACCCCGATTGGCAAAATGCCGATTACGAGATATTACGGGGTGAGCAAGGACAGCAAGCATCCGGAAGCGATTATCAAGCTGCTGAACTTCAGCATGCAGGGCTATGATCCAGAAGTCGCTCAAGAGAACAGCAAATTCGGAATTACCGATACGAACATTCCGGTCTATCTGTACAGCTTGATCAGCGCCGACCCGGCCAAGAAAAACCTGAACGCGCACTTAAATACGATGCAGGCTCTGGAAACGAATGACCCATCCCAGCTGTCTGTTGAGGAAAAGGGCTACTATGACAGAATCGTCGACTACCGGGGCGGCAACAGAGCAAACTGGGGAACAGAACGCGTATTCGGTTCGCCAAGCAGCTTCGACGTGATCGATCATTATGTTCAGGAGGATAACTACATTTTCGATGCCTTCTACGGGGCGCCGACGCCGACGATGGTCGAGAAGCTCGCCACCCTGGAGAAGATGGAGGAGGAAGTATTCACAAAAATTATTATGGGACAGTCGCTGGACAATTTCGACAAGTTCGTGGAGGACTGGAAGAAGCTTGGCGGAGAGCAAATTACGAAGGAAGTCAACGAATGGGCTGAGAAGAACAAATAAAAGTTTGGCTCGGATTGGATAAGAGGACGATGAAAAGGGAAGAAAGGGGCAACTCTATTTTCCCTTTTTATTGTCAGCATGGCTATGAATGGAGGAGCCGCGATGGGAATGAAGAAGAAACTGCAGGAAATTCCTCTGCATCTGATGATTTTACCCGGCATTATTTTAACTGTAATTTTTAGCTATGTCCCGATTTTGGGGACGGTGATCGCTTTTCAGAAGTTCGTTCCTTCCAAAGGGATTTTCAACTCGAAATGGATTGGTCTGGACAACTTCCGCTACATGCTGGATATGCCGAACTTTACGAGCGTACTGTGGAATACCGTATTTATCGCCATTTTGAAAATTATCGCGGGACTGGTTGTTCCGATTATATTTGCGCTGCTGCTCAATGAGCTGGCGGGAGCCTTTTTCAAACGCACGATTCAAACGATTATTTATTTTCCTTACTTCTTGTCCTGGGTTATCCTGGGCGGGATTCTGATCGACATATTGTCTCCTTCGAGCGGGATCGTGAATCAATTTCTGGGCGTATTCGGCATCAAGCCGATCTTTTTCCTGGGGGATGATAAGTGGTTCCCTTATACGCTCGTCCTGACGGATACCTGGAAAACCTTCGGCTACGGCACGATCGTATATTTGGCCGCCTTGACGGGGATCGATCAGAGCCTGTATGAAGCGGCTACCATGGACGGCGCGAACCGCTGGAAGCAGACGATTCACATTACGCTGCCCGGTATGCTGCCGATTATTACCCTGATGACCGTGCTCAGCTTGGGGAATGTGCTTAATGCGGGCTTTGAGCAGGTGTTCAACCTGTACAGCCCTATGGTCTACAGCACAGGGGATATCATTGATACGCTAGTGTACCGGATCGGTCTCGTGGACGCGCAATACGGCGTGGCGACGGCGGTTGGCTTGTTCAAATCGCTGATCTCCTTCGTCTTGATCGTCCTGTCCAACAAGCTGGCCAACAAATACGCCGGATACAGGGTTTTCTAGGAGGGAGAAGGCATGCACAAAACATCAATCAGCCGAAAAATATTTCTGACGTTCAACTATATTCTGCTAACCGTTACGGCCATTGTATGCATTCTGCCGTTAATCAACGTGCTCGCCATTTCCTTCAGCTCCAGCAGCGCGGCGGCTGCCGGGTATGTTAAGCTCTGGCCCGTTGATTTTACGGTCGCCTCATATAAATACGCGCTGACCAAAAATGAATTTCTGACCGGATTTTTCGTTTCGGGCAAACGAGTGCTGCTCGGCTATATCGTCAACATGCTTATTACCATTTCGATCGCCTATCCGCTATCGAAGGAGAAAAAGGCGCTCGGGATGCGGAACGTGTATGCCTGGTTCTTCATCATTACGATGCTGTTCCACGGCGGGCTGATTCCGACCTATATGACGATCAAGTCCTTGGGGCTGCTGGATACGATCTGGGCGCTAGTACTGCCTGGCGCCGTACCCGTATTCAATGTCATCCTGCTGATGAATTTCTTCCGCAACCTGCCCAAAGAAATCGAGGAAGCGGCTTATATTGACGGGGCCGGCCATTGGCGCGTGCTGTGGAGCATCTATTGTCCGCTTTCGAAGCCAGCCTTGGCGACGATATCGCTGTTTGTTCTCGTGGGGCACTGGAACTCCTGGTTTGACGGCTTGATCTACATGAATTCGCCTGCCAACTATCCGCTGCAGAGCTATCTGCAGACGATCATCATCGAGGCCGATCCGAGCATCGTCAGCTCCAATGAGCTGCTCGATATGTCGGAGATTTCAAACCGGACGTTTAAATCGGCTCAGGTATTCTTGGCCGCCTTCCCGGTACTGATCATTTATCCGTTCCTGCAGAAATATTTCATGAAGGGGCTCGTGTTTGGAAGCGTGAAGGGATAAGGAAAAGCTTTTTTAGAATAAAGGAGTGGAAAAAGGGTGGATATGAACCGAACGATGACAATGCCTGCGTGGGGGGATCTTGGCAACGGCTATTATCGCAATCCTGTGCTGAACGCGGATTTCTCCGATCCGGACGTCATCCGCGTGGGCGATGATTTCTATATGGTGTGCTCGGATTTTCATTTCATGGGCATGCCGGTACTGCATTCGAAGGATCTGGTCAACTGGTCGATCATCGGCAAAGTATACGAACGGCTGGATATCGATCCGGCGTATGACGACATGCGGGCTTATGCGAAAGGGAGCTGGGCGCCTGCGCTCCGCTATCACAATGGGCTGTTCTATGTGTATTTCTGCACGCCGGATGAAGGGCTGTACATGAGCACGACTCAGGATCCTGCCGGTCCCTGGAGTCCGCTTCATGAAGTGAAGCGCGTCGTCGGCTGGGAGGATCCCTGCCCATTCTGGGACAACGACGGCCATGCCTATCTGGGCCACAGCACCGTTGGCGCCGGCCCAATTATTATTCACCGCATGAGCGCGGACGGTAGGACGCTGCTGGATGACGGCGTCATCGTCTATGTAGGAAAAATTGCCGAAGGAACGAAAATATACAAGAGAAACGGATATTATTATTTGGTTATTCCCGAAGGCGGCGTAGAGACCGGCTGGCAAACTGTGCTTCGCGCCAGGGATATTTATGGCCCGTATGAACGCCGGGTCGTCCTGCAGAAGGGAGCGACCGATATCAATGGCCCGCACCAGGGAGCATTGGTGGAGCTGGACAGCGGGGAGACGTGGTTTATGCATTTCCAGAGCGCGGGTGCGATCGGAAGGGTGTGTCACCTGCAGCCAGTGGAGTGGGTGGACGATTGGCCCGTCATTGGTGCGGCTGGAGAGCCCGTGGCCGTGTATGCGAAGCCGTCCGTCGCCGGGCGTCATCCGGTGCGGCTGCCGCAGACCTCGGATACGTTTGAGGGACCGGAGCTCGGACTGCAGTGGCAGTGGAACCATAATCCGGTCAATGACAGCTGGTCTTTGCGCGAAAGGCCGGGATATTTGCGGCTGAAGGCAATGCCTGCGCTGGAGCTTCTGCAGGCGAGAAACACTTTGACCCAGAAGCTGATCGGAAGCAAAGGCATCGTATGTACCGAGCTCAGCGTTCTGCATATGAATCCGGGACAGCGAGCGGGCTTGGCCTTCCTCTGCGCCCGGGAAGAGAACTGGATCGGCGTTGTGACAGAGGAAGGCGGCAATTATCTTCAAGCCGTTACAGGCGGAACGGTATTCCACGGTCCGAAGCTTGCCGGCGAATCGGTCTGGCTGAAAAGTCATATCGATTTATCGGGCGAGACCAGTTTCTTCTTCAGCCTGGATGGGATAACGTTCATCCCGCTAGGCGGCGAGTGCCGCATGAGCGCAGGCTTCTGGAAGGGAGCGAGAGTCGGGCTGTTTAGTTATACGATCGGTGAGAAAGGCGGCAGAGCCGATTTTCAAGGCTTTCGCTACGAGCATGATGGGCCGTGGGCGTAAGCGGTGAAAAGAAGAGTGTCGGCACGTGGACAAGTGAGGAAGCTCAAGCAGGCATGTAGGCAAACATGCAATCATGTAAACATGCAAACATGTAAGTAGGCCATAGGTAAGCATGCAAGTGAGCGGATGGTGTCCGGCCTACGTGCTAATTCGATGATTACATTGTAAAGAGGCTGATGAGATTGAATGAGAGCTTATTGACAAAGCTGCGGGATCTGGACGCGGTAACGCTGATTGGGGAGGAGAAGCAAAGTTCTCACGGGTCAGTACTTGAGGAATGGCAGCGCTCAGGCGTTAAGTTTGCATCCTCGGCGGAACGGTTCGAGGGCGTCTATTACTCCGCGGCCCGCAAGCTGCTGGATTGCATCGTCACGTCCCGAGGGGGTGCTCACGTCCTGCATGAAGGCGGAGCTTATCCGGGCACCTGGCTGGAGAGCACGGGGACGATCAATGCCGAGCTGCTGTCGCGGTTCATACCCGGCGTGGCGGAGGCTACGTTCCGCCTGTTCGCCGAATATCAAAGGGTCGACGGCCAGATGCCCTATAAGGTAACGGCGCAGGGGCCGGCTTACAGGCAAATCCAGATGGTGACTCCGTTGGCCAGAAGCGTATGGAATCACAATATGCTGAATAAGCGGGATAAAAAAGATCAGGCCTTCCTGAGGGAAATGTACACCGCCATGGCCCGGTTTGACGAATGGCTCGTCCGGTATCGGAACACTCGGGGCACTGGCTGCGTAGAAGCATTCTGCACGTTCGATACCGGCCATGATCTGTCGCCGCGCTTTTGGCATGTTCCTGATACCGCCCATTTGGACGATGCCCGGCAGTATAACCCGGCTTCGCCTATACTTCCATTTCTGGCGCCTGATTTGACAGCTAACGTATATTGCCAGCGCAAATATTTGGCCAGAATGGCGCGGGAATTGGGAGCAGAGGCGGAAGGAGCCGGATGGGAGTTGAAGGCCAAGCAGAGCGAGCAGAGCTTGTTCAGGCACTGCTTCGACGAAACGGACGAGTTCTTCTATGATGTGGATCGGAATGGGGATTTCGTCCGCGTCCAGTCCGATGTATTGCTGAGGGTATTAGCCTGTGAGACAGGGGACCGTGCATTATTCGACAAGGCGCTGAGACGTTACTTGCTGAATACGAGCAAGTTTTTTGCTAAATATCCTTTAACCTCAGTAGCGATGGATGATCCGCGCTTTGATCCGTCCTCGGCGTATAATAGCTGGGCTGGGCCCACGAATTTCTTGACTTTGATTCGAACGTCGCATGCTTTTGAGCATCACGGTCGATACGTGGAGTTGACCTGGGTGATGCAGCCGATATTAAGTGCGATGTCCCGTATGACTCGTTTTTCGCAAACATTGAGCCCATGGACGGGAGAAGAAGGATACACGGACACTTATTCACCATCGCTTTTATGCGTGCTGGATTTCGTAGAGCGGATGTGTGGGATTATGCCTACGCCTGAGGGAGAGCTGTGGTTTACAGGGCTGCTGCCGTATCCGATGGATCATGGGGAAGAAGTCTCGAACGAGACGGCTTATTCGCGAATCGTTGACGGTACGAGGTTCGAGCTGGTCAATACGCGCAAGGATTCGGTGGTATACCGGGACGGGGAAGCTTATATTCAGTTCCCGTATGGTACGAGAATCGTGACCGATCTTAAGGGGAAGCTATTGAAGGTTGTTGGAATGAGCGTGGCTCCGACAGAGGGTGTAGTGCTGGTCGAAGGTAAGGCTTACCCGATTGCGGTCAAGGGGAATGAACAGCAAGCATTTACGGGAGGCGGCTTTGAGACAATGAGCGACTTCGGTATCGTTATGTCGACCTATCGATAGCAGATTGTTTGTTCGGATACCGAGTGGCTAAGTTCATGCGGACCAAGAAGTAACTTCGTTTCAAATGAAATCTCCCGCGGACCCTGGTTCCGCTATTTCGCGAAAAAGCTGTTTTATCCGCAGCTAACGGACATAGTGGACCTTATTTGCGTAAAATCAAAGGATTCGATGACCAATTTGCTCAAATAGCATCTTCTGTGTCCGTTGCCTGGCTAATTTAGCGCAAAAACAGCAAATAGCGGATCGTCTGTCCGTTACCTTCACGATATAAGAACCCGTGCCAACGCACGGGTTCTTTATTGGTTTATATCAAGGCTGGTTTGCTATCAAGAGGCCGAAGCTGCGTTCAATTACCCCTTATCTGCCGGAGCATTGCGGCCCAGCAAATAACCGACAAGGGAGGCGATCATTTGCTGGAATACCATACCGAGTACGACCGGAACGGCAACAGGAGCAGGAAAATAAGTAACGGCCAGCACCGCCCCCGCGCTGATGTTACGCATGCCGCCATTGAAGATGAGCGCGACTCTGTCGGCATAACTCCACCCCATGAGCTTGGAGAAGGCCAGGCCGAGCAAGTAGCCCGTAGAAGCAATGGCCACGATGACGACGGCCAGACCTGCCAAATGCAGGCTGAAATCCGTAAGATAGGGGGCGACGACCGAGCCGTTAATGGCCACGATGGCGGCCATCGTGAGCTTAGAAAACGGGTTGAGTCGCGGGCCCCAAACGGGAGCGATAGCTCCTTTGCTCCATTCATTCAAAATCATGCCGATCAGGGAGGGCACGACGATCATCCAGAACAGGCTGCTCATCATGTCGTACACATCCAATTGCACATCGGTGCCGACGAGCAAGGATAGAATGCCGGGAACAAGGAAGGGAGCCAGCATCGTGTCAATCAGAATAATCGATAGCGTTAGGGCTATGTTACCTTTGTACATGCTGACCCATACAAAGGTGCTGACCCCCGTCGGGATGCTGGCAGCGAGGATTAGCCCGGTGATCATATACATATCTCCCGGATAGACAAGATGGCCGAAGCCCATCGCAATCAGAGGCATCGCCAGATGCAGGATGAACAGGCAGATGATCAGGGGCAAGGGCCTCTTGAGCACATTCACAAAATCTTTAAAACCGAGGCTGATGCTTCCGGCAAAGGTCATGAATGCGAACAGCCATGGGGACAAATAAGTAAATGAAGACAGGCGGCTGCCGCAAAGGAGACCAATGACGATGCTCACCGGAGTAATTATAGGCATCAAGCGGTTCAGCAGGCGGTTCATGGATTGCAGCATGGTTGATTACGTCCTTTTCATCAGCTAGTAGAGTGGAATGTTTAGTTTAAGACGGGAGCTAAGGCGAAGCAGCTGGCCCACCTTTTATATTAAAGGAAAGAAGAGGATGTTTAAACAGGAATGCTGTATTGATTTCGGAATAAGCTGGTTTGCCTGATTGCCTGTTATGTCATGTCCAAAAATTTAATAATTCAATAACATGTCCCGGACTCTACCATGACAATCGTAAGTTACGGTTGGTATATATATTTTTGTATAGATCCGAATTCATGCCAGCAGGAGGAGAATTATGTTTAAGTTGAAGCCGTCGAACAAAAAACGAATCGTTGCATCCTTAGCGGTATGTTTGCTGTCAGGGAGCCTTGGCGGAGGAGCAGGGGCAAGCGCCGTGGCAATCCCCGAATCGGTAACTCCGCCGAAGCCGTCATGGGGTTACTTTGTGGACCAATACAAAAATAATGATAAAGATCATTTATCGGCCGTCTCCAATCCCGCGATTGGAGTTCTATCGGAATATCACAAGCTCTGGACTCCCGGGGACAGCTGGGATACGGGAAGCAAATTGAACAATGCGCTGCTGGACGCCAATATCCAGAAGGTCGTCGAAATCACTGCCAACCGGACGGCTGAAGAGGCGGAAGCCGCCTATTACGATGACCGCCGCAAGCAAAGCTACAGCGTTATTGAAGGATTGGGCCCCCTCACCGATATCTACCGCGTCAAAGCAGGAGCTAGGACGACGATCAAAAGCATTCCGGCCGACGCTACCCGTGTAAAATATGACGATGAGGGGACGAATTCGGGCATTCCCGAGTCATCGCTAGGCAGCATTGTCAGCTTAGTCGATACGCTGCGCGGCAGCTATTCTTCGACGAATCCTGCGAAGAGCTATTACAACTATGCCCGCCCTTTCCGCTGGAATGACCATGTAGCCGTCCTGCCAACTCTTGTTCCAGCTCAAAACCCCGATCCAAGCAATGACGGCGGCTATCCCAGCGGTCACACGAATGCGGCATACTTGACGGCCTACGCGATGGCTTATGCCATCCCGGAGCGTTACCAGGAGCTGCTCACCCGCGCATCGGAGCTTGGGCACAATCGGATTGTCGCAGGTATGCACTCGCCATTTGACGTCATGGGAGGGCGGGTCATGGCGACAGCGCTAGCTGCGGCAATCCTGAATGATCCGGCCAACAGCAGCCTGAAGAAGGCGGCCTACGAGGAGGCGCACAATATATTGCTCGCTCATACGGGGGCAGCGGCAGATCGTTTCAGCGATTATGCTGCGAACAAGCAGAACTTTACGAAGCGGTTGACTTATGATTTTCCACAGGCAGGGCCAACAGGTAAGCCGGCCGTCGTGCCGAAAGGAGCGGAGGTGCTGCTGGAGACGCGATTTCCATACCTCGACGATACGCAGCGCCGCTGGGTGCTGGCTACGACGGCTCTCCCTTCCGGGTATCCCGTGCTGGATGACGAGGAAGGCTGGGGGCGTCTCAATCTCTTTGCAGCAGCGGATGGATACGGCGCATTTGCAGGTGACGTTACGGCAACAATGGATTCTACGCAAGGCGGCTTTCATGCAGAGGACCGCTGGCGTAATGACATCTCCGGCACAGGCAGGCTGATCAAGAAAGGGACAGGCACATTAAAGCTGGAAGGCAGCAATATGTATTCCGGGGGAACGCGGATCGACGGAGGGACGCTTGTTGGCGAATCGGAAACGGCGTTCGGCCTCGGAGACGTGTCCAATCAGGGAGGCACTCTCGTGGTTGCCAATGCTTCCGGCAAGCTGACGATCGGAGGAAGCTTCAAGCAGTCTGAGCAAGGAACGCTGGAGCTTCGCCTTGACGGCCCGAATGACGGGCTGCGGATTAAAGGAAGCGCGTCGTACGCAGGAAGGCTGCGGGTAAACTTTGCGAAGGGTTACGTGCCTAAGGGCGTCATCACGATTATTACGGACGGCAGTCCGGATAAAAATGGAGAGTTTGCATCGGTAGAGACCGCCGGGTTGCCGAGCGGTTATAAAGTTCAGACGATCTACAATGGCTATAGCGTTCAGTTGAAGGTGCATGCGGGCAAGTAGCTTTTGATGCCTTTCAGGCATCGTCCAAACGAAACTGGAAAAAGCCAATTTACGGTCTTCTCAACCCCGTAGATTGGCTTTGTGCAATTAAAATACTCTATCATTACGCTCTATTCTGCTGCTGTATTGGGTTACAAGCTGCCATAAGCCGCTGCGCGGACGCGAAGATGGTGATACTCCTCCATGTTAGGGAATAATTGATGCATGTACACTACCGAGAAGCCTTCGCTTGGATCGATGGAAGCCCAGGTGCCCGCGGCGCCGGTCCAGCCGAATTCACCGATGGAGCTGTTGGAGTGACCGGCCGCCGGATCCATCATTGTTCTGACGCCAAGCCCATAGCCGTAACCAGCAAGGTAGGAATTGTGGAAGTCGGCCAACTGTCTATCATTTAAATGATTAGTCCGCATTAGATCGATCGTCTTCCGGCCGATGATTCGCTCACCCTTCCCAACTCCGCCGTTGGCCAGCATTTGCGTGAAGGCCAGATAATCCTTCAAGGTGGAGTAGAGTCCGACACCGCCGCTCTCATAAATAGAGTCTGCCTGATGATGCTCATCAAGCCAGCCGGGAACCTCCTGCAGAGATCCATCTGCGGCAGGGCTATAACAGGAAGCCATCCGCTCCTCGATATTATCGCGATAACGGTATCCTGTGCTGGTCATTCCCAGAGGGCTGAACAGCTCCTCCTGCAAAAACTGGCCCAGCGATTTGCCGGAAATGACCTCGATCAAAGCGCCGACCAAGTCGTGCCCGTACCCGTAAAGCCACTGCGTGCCCGGTTCAAAGGCCAGCGGAACCTGAGCTGCGGCTTTGACTTCGGTGAGCAGGCTGTATTTTCCATGCTCATCCTTTAGCTTCTGCTGCAGATCTCTTAGCTGCCGGGCCGATTCGGATTCCCCGAAGGGGTAAGGAATTCCTGCGGTCATGCAGAACGCGTCTTTGATAAGAATCGGGTTTTTGGCGGCTTCCATATAGATTTCGCCGTTCGGTTTGGTCTTGACGACCTGCGGATTTTTATATTCGGGAATGTATTCATGCAGCGGCTCATTCAGCAGAAAATGTCCTCTTTCGAAGAGCATCATGGCTGCGGTACATACGACGACTTTTGTCATGGAGAACAACCGGAACACCGTTTCGTCAGATATCGGGATTTCCTTGCTTACATTGGCGTAACCGTGATAGCCTTCATACAAAATTTCCCCATGTCTTGCTACAGCGCAGGCACAGCCAGCAAGATTCTTCTTCGTAAAGCCGTCCAGCATTGCGTCCAGATGCCGGAAATCTCCCATACCAGATCCCCCATTTCATTGATTTTAATGATCGTATCCGTATAAAAGTTCATATATCCGTGAATAAAATCATCATACTGCAAACAGGGCTTTTGGGGCAAACTTCCATTTTTTTGAATTGTAAAATTTAAGATGTTTATCCGTAGATTATTCCACTTCCATTCGCGGTAGCGTCATATGTACTGATTTATTCAAATATGCAGCCCAAACTGGACAAAGATGTCTTGAAGACGGTATGCAACTGTGTTATATCATAGTCACGGGCTTAAGTACCGAATAATTATGACTATTACAATTAAGGCATGTATAGCATCATGAAGCGGAGAGATCAATTTTGACAACCATGAACAAAAGAGCTGCAGCACGACAAGACAGACAGATGCTGATCCTTCGTGGAATAAACTTCTGGCAGTACGCTATTTTAGCGGTGCTTGCGCCATTTTTGCCGTTGTATTTTGCGAACTTGGGGTATTCGTCCTCGCAAGTCGGTTTTCTTATGATGATTGGCCCGTTTGTGGCAAGCATGGTTCAGCCGTTCTGGGGGTATGTGAGCGACCGGCTGCAGACGGTAAAAATGATGATTTTTTGGCTGTGGATGTTGGCGATTGTCAGCAGTGTCGCATTGTTCAACTCTGGGGAGAGCTATGTACTGACGCTATGTTTCGTGTTATCGTTGTACTTCTTCTATCAGCCGACGATGCCGTTGCTGGACAGCATTTCCGTCCAATCGGCAGCGCGCAGGGGGAGATCCTACGGTTCGTTGCGGCTGTTCGGCTCTTTGGGCTACACCGTAGTATCCCTGTCGGGAGGGCTGCTGCTGGCTGTTTTGGGCGGGATTACCGGTCTGCCGTATTTGCTGTGGGCCGCTTGGGTCGTGCCGTTACTACTGCTGATCTTCCTGCGCGACGAGCCTGCCGAAGGAGAAGGCATGACTCTGACCACCTTAAAAGAACTGTTCACGAACAAATCATTCCTGTGGTTTCTGTTTCTGGTATTCGTCATTTCAGTTCCTCATCGGATGAATGATGTTATGCTTGGCCTGTACATGAAGGAGCTGGGCGCCACCGATGCCATGGTCGGATGGGCCTGGGCTCTGGCCGCGGCCATGGAAATTCCCGTATTCGCTTTGCTCGGCAAGTATCTAAACCGGATCCACGAATATGTGTTGATTGGCATTGTCGGTCTTTTATACACGATTCGTTGGTTCATGTATTATGTATCGGATGATCCGTGGGTTCTATTGGCGCTGCAAGCAGGGGCTGCTATTACCTTTGCTGTGTTTTGGATCGTGGCCATGCATTATGTCGCACGGATTCTTCCTCCGCAGCTAGGGGCTACGGGTTTTTCACTGCTGAGCATGGTGTATCTTGGCCTGGCCGGCATGACGGGCGGAGTCGTGGGCGGGAGACTATCCGATCTGTACGGGGGATCAAGCATGTATTTGTTTGCAAGCATTACTTCCCTTGTCGGAGGAGTCCTGTTTCTGGCGACGGAAGCGATGTCCCGCCGACGTGCCTGGAAAGCCCGGTGATAAAGTCACACCATATGAAAAAGCCGCCTATCGCGTATCGGAGCGCGAAGGGCGGCTTTGTTTTTGTAGTTAGCAAGGTTAGCAGCGGGTCAGGTCCGGGGTTTGAAGATGCCAAACGGGCGCCCTACCGGCAGAAATACCCGGCCGAAATGCACATTCAGCACCGCCGCTCCGGCGCCATACAGCGAGAGCAGGGCAATCCCCATTTCCGCGTAAGCAGCCAGGGTGTGGAACACTTCCGGGGCAATGCCAAATGCATCCATAGCTAGACCTAGAAAAAGAAGATCAATCAGGACAAATATGAAGAAGAGCACTTTATGTGTCTCCATAGCACCGATGGTCATAAATATAGTAAAGATGAGGTATCCGGTAAAAGCAAAGCCAAGCTGCCTGCCGTCTATGCCAGCAGCCAGCTCCGGCCCGAATGCGCCGAGCTTGATCAGCCAGCTGACGCCCATGGAGAACCAGAAGAAGGCATAGGCGCCAAAGGCGGTCATCCCAAAGGTGTTGTTATGCTTCGCATCCTGGATGCAGGCGAACAACTGGGCGAACGACCCGAGAAATATCGCCCACGGAAGGACATAACTTAAGCCGTCCGTCAGTCCCAGCTTTTGCGAGGAAGCGACTAGAGTGACGATCGCCAGTCCAAACAGGCCGATTCCGCTGGGATCAGCCGTGATGATTTTGACATGAGTAGAATTTGCAATTTGCATAGCTTTGTAAAAGCCTCCACAAGATGATATATTGCTGCATTCCTCCGATAGCGGAATGAAGACCGAGGCATTCATTATACCGGATTTGGACGGGTTCTGCAGCGATGTTTTTCCACATCAAGAAAGAAGAGCGAAGATTCCTGTGTACATGCACATCTAGGCCAGTGCCTACATACAATGTAGAACTGAATTTCATCGTGAGCTGAAGCGGGGCGCCGCGATCCCCTTTGGCCAATCGACGTGGGGGTGCTTTGGTCATGGAATTATTTTCTGCGATTGCCTTGTTTGTGAAGCAGCTGACTTTGCTAGTGTCTTATGTGAAAAACAATGCGTTTCCCCAGCCATTGACAGAGGAGGAGGAAGCGAAGCATCTTCAGCTTATGGCGGAAGGAGATGCTGTGTCCAGGAATATGCTGATTGAGCATAACCTGCGGCTGGTGGCTCATATCGTCAAGAAATTCGATAACACGGGCGAAGACCTGGAGGATCTCATCTCGATCGGGACGATCGGGCTGATTAAAGCGATCGAGAGCTTCCGGCCGAACAAAGGGACGAAGCTGGCGACATTTGCGGCCCGCTGTATCGAGAACGAGATACTGATGCATCTTCGGTCACTGAAAAAGACGCGTAAAGATGTGTCACTGCACGATCCGATTGGAACGGACAAAGAGGGCAATGAGATTACGCTCATAGATATATTGGGAACGGAAGCCGACGATGTGGTCGACCGGGTTCAACTAAAAATGGAAAAGAGCAAAATCTATCAAAACCTCGATATTCTCGAAGCAAGGGAGCAGGAGGTTATTAAGGGTCGCTTTGGTCTCGAACATGGAGGGGAGGAGCGGACGCAGCGTGAAATCGCCAAGGAGCTCGGCATTAGCCGTAGCTATGTGTCGCGGATCGAGAAAAGGGCGCTGATGAAGTTGTATCATGAGTTTTATAAGAAGAAATAAGGTTCATTTTGCAGGCTGCTCAGTTCAATCGCTAGCAGTCTGTTTCATGATTATACATCTAGATACAAATAACATTCCTCGTGCATATAACTTGACGTAACCCTGTTCGGTACCGCCTAGCTATGTGGCTGGGGAGAGAACAAGAGGTTATTCAGTCGAGCCGTGAAAGGTTTATCCAAAGAAGCCATTCCTTTGTCAGGAGTGGCTTTTGTTATATGCTGATGTATATTTTGCTGTCAAACAGTACTTTGTACTTTACATTACAGTGAACTGTAACACAAGGGATTGTGCTAGATTATCGTGTGGGATCGGAATGCCATAGTACTTGATAACAGATGAATGTGATTTCGTTCCCGTAATTCGCTGGCCGTTAAAATAACAATTTAAAGGTGAAAGTGTGAGTGTTAAAGAAAAATATAAAACTTGAAACGTTTCCAAAAAGGTGTTGAAACGTTTCCAACTTGATGTTATTATATGGTTCATAAGAGAGTCCGGGGGGGGGAATATGGCAAGTATTAAAGATGTAGCTAACTTGGCTGGTGTTGCTGTGGGGACCGTTTCCCGAGTCATTAACAACTCTGGCGCTGTAAAACCTAATACACGCAGAAAAGTAGAGGAAGCTATACGAGAACTGAATTATATTCCAAATGAAGTAGCGCGAAATTTCAAAATGCAGAAATCCAAGATGGTAGCTCTATTGCTCCCAAGTATCTGGAATCCTTTCTTCTCTGAACTGGCTTATTATATTGAGGATGAGTTGGACCTCGAAGGCTTCAAGCTCATGCTGTGTAACAGCGGTGGCAAGCCTGAGAAGGAATTGTATTATCTGGATATGCTCAGGCAGAACAAAGTGGCGGGTATTGTAGGCATTACTTACAATGATATTGAAAGTAATGTTAGCCATGATATTCCTATTGTAAGCATCGACAGACACTTTGATAAAAAAATTACTTGCGTCACTTCGGACAATTATGAGGGGGGACGCATAGCTTTAAGGGAGCTTGTTAAGGCAGGTGCCCGGAAACCGGCTTTTATTGGGAGTGTCACTTCCGTTTTCAGTGAAACGATGAATCGGAAAAAAGGGTTCATTCATGAAGCGGAAACGTTGGGAATCGAAGTTGTGGTCTATGAAAAACCGGATCCCATTGTCGATGAAAATGCCTTTTTTAATGAATTTTTTAATGAATATGGCGATGTGGATGGCGTTTTCGCTATTACGGATATGTTAGCCGCCAGCTATATAGAAAGAGCACGAAGACAGGGCATTCGTGTTCCAGAGGATGTAAAGGTTATCGGTTACGACGGCATTCAAAATCATCCCTATTTTCATCCTATCCTATCAACGATCAGGCAGCCGGTGGAAGAAATGGCCCGTATGACGATCAGGCTTCTTTACAACAAGATCGAAGGTAAACCTCTAGATAAGCAGGTGTACCGTATTCCTGTCATTTATAAGCCAGGCGAAACTACATGATCCCTTTTAGGAGAAAAACATCAGTTTATCCGGTATGGATAAATGAACTGAAGTTTTTCTATTCCAAAATTGGAAACGTTTCAAGTGAATAACCTATTCCAATTTATATAGATATTTGACGAAGATATCAATTTATTATGGTTGATTCATTATATAAATTAAACGGGGGCGTTTTGCTCCACCTAAATTGGAAACGTTTCAAAGTTGCTGATTAATTTACATTGAAAGGGAGTATAAGAGTGAACTCAAGAACTAGCGGATTGGATCATTCCATAATCAAACCGAACCGCAAAAGATGGAGAAGGGTAAAACGGGACTATGAACTGTATCTGTTTTTGTTGCCCATCATTATTCTTTATCTCGTCTTCAAATATTATCCGATGTACGGCGTGCAGATCGCTTTTAAGGATTTCACCCCAAGTAAGGGGATCTGGGGAAGTGAATGGGTAGGGTTTCAACACTTTATCGATTTTTTTAATTCCTATAACTTCTGGACAATCATCACGAATACGCTCTCTCTCAGTTTTCTTTCATTGTTATTTAGCTTTCCAGCTCCAATCATTATCGCAATCATGCTGAATCAGATGCTCGGTAAGAGATACAAGAAATTTGTGCAGACGGTGATCTATGCCCCCCATTTTATTTCTACCGTCGTACTGGTCGGTATGCTTAATGTTTTTTTATCTCCAAATAGCGGAATTGTGAATCACATGATCACCTGGTTCGGTGGAGAGCCTATTCTCTTTATGGCGAACGAGGGCTGGTTCCGGCCATTGTATATACTATCAGGTTTATGGCAGGAAACCGGATTCTCAACCATTATTTACCTTGCTGCTCTTGCAGGAGTCAATCCTGAGCTCCATGAAGCTGCAATAATGGATGGGGCAAGCAAATGGAAGCGTGTATGGAATGTGGATATTCCAAGTATTTTGCCAACGATCGTCATTCTGCTGATTCTAGCACTCGGCAACGTGATGAGCATCGGCTTTGAAAAGGCATTTCTTATGCAGAGCGATTTGAATTATGCTGCCTCCAATATAATCCCTACCTACGTGTATGAAATGGGGATTCAGAAGGCTCAATACAGCTTTTCTACGGCAGTTGGCCTGTTTAATTCTGTCGTCAATATTATCCTGATTGTCACCGTTAACTGGATTGCTAAAAAGATGACAGAAACTAGTCTGTGGTAGGAGGAGTTCATCTTGTATCAGTTATTAAAAAGAAAGAGCAGAGGGGACGTATGGTTCGATATTATCAACAATATTCTGTTAACCCTCGTTATGCTGCTCGTATTATTCCCGTTGTATTTTGTGCTGATCGCTTCATTTAGTGATCCCAATTATATCTACTCCGGTGAGGTCTGGTTATTTCCAAAAGGCTTCACGTTGGATGGCTACGAGCGGATTTTTAGTGATTCCTCCATATGGATTGGGTACGTTAATTCGATATTATACGCAACCCTAGGAACAATAATTGGTGTCGCCGTGACTGTATTCGCGGCCTACCCGTTGGCTCGTAAAAATTTGGTAGGTAAATCGGTGATTATGTGGTTCTTAATGATTACGATGTTTTTTAGCGGAGGGCTGATCCCTACCTATTTGCTGATTAAGGATCTTCACATGCTGAATACGATCTGGGCACTTGTTATTCCTGGAGCGGGCGGTGTATTCAATGTGATTATCGTGAGGACATTTTTTCAATCTTCCATACCTGACGAAATGTGGGAAGCGGCTTCTATTGACGGGTGTTCCAACACCAGATTCTTCTGGAGCATCGTCCTGCCATTGTCCAAATCCATCCTGGCTGTCATGGTGTTGTATCATGTCGTCGGCTTCTGGAATGGTTTCTTCGACGCTTTGATCTACCTGAACGATGAAAACAAATATCCTCTGCAATTGGTGCTTCGCAACATACTTGTTCAGAATCAAGTCAACTCTGGGATGATGATCGATGTGGAATCTTACGCAGCCAAAATGCGCGTTACGGAATTGATTAAATACGGTGTCATCATCGTATCCAGTCTGCCGCTGTTGATTCTGTACCCTTTTTTGCAGAAGTACTTTGTAAAAGGCGTGATGATCGGATCGATCAAGGGTTGAGTTTAATGTTGGTTGAGTTTAATGTTGACGAAGCTTGAAAGGGGGGATGTGCAGAAATTGAACAAACGCAAATGTAGAGCACGTATGATTTTATCTTGACGGATGAATAAAAGGGAGGTTATCTATGTGAAGTCTTTATTTAAAAAAGCAGGAATTCTTGTATTAGCCGGAGCATTTGTGCTTAGCGGATGTTCGGAAAACGGCAACGGGTCAAAAAAACAGGAAAGCAGCCCGGTTCAAAATACAAATTTCAACAAAACCGGCCTTCCAATTGTGAACAATACAGTGACATTAAGAATGGTATCCCCGAAAGCTGCATTGGCGCCGGAGTTCTCGGAAATGGAAATTTTCAAGCGGCTGGAAAAGGAAACAAACATCAAGATCAAATGGGAGAACATTCCTGACACCGATTATGCAGAGAAGAAAAACTTGTTACTCGCAAGCGGAGATTTGCCGGATGCATTTTATGCAGCTGGATTTACCGACTACGAGCTAATCAATTACGGTAAAGACGGAACCATTATTCCGTTGGAGGATTTAATTGATCAATATGCACCTAACTTGAAAGCGCTTTTCGAACGACGGCCAGATATCAAATCATCGATTACGGCGCCGGATGGGCATATCTATGGGCTGCCGTCTTGGGAAGATAATAATCTTGGAACTAACCCCTTCTTTCACGTCATCAACAAAAGCTGGCTTGATAAGCTGGGTCTGAAAGTGCCGCAAACACTGGATGAATACACGGAGGCACTGCTTGCCTTTAAAACTCAGGATCCAAATGACAATGGAAAGCAGGATGAAATCCCACTCAGCTTTATGCATATGCAGTGGTGTATGGATATTGCCGGAATTTTCGGCGCCTTCGGACTTCCGGATAACCTGGAGCATAGAGTCGTACGCGATGGAAAAGTCATTTTCACCGCAAATCAGCCTGAATATAAGGAAGCTCTTAAGTATTTTCATGAAAAATGGTATAAACAGGGCCTGATTGATCCAGAATCCTTTACCCAGGACGCAGCACAATATCTGGCAAAAGGTAAAACAACAGATGAGACACTTGGATCTTATATCTGGTGGGAAATCGATGAGGTTGTCGGGACTGAGCGCAGTAAGGATTATGTTCTGCTGTCTCCGCTGAAAGGGCCGAATGGAGGTCAGACAATCGGACGTGCCAATGGCGGTGGTCCAGGACGAGGGGCTTTTGTTATTACCAAAGAAAATAAGAACCCGGAAATCACCATGCGTTGGATCGATCAGCAGTATGAACCATATATGGCCGCTCAAATCCATTGGGGCCCGCTGGACGTCGTATTTGAGAAGGATGAAAGCGGTAAGTTGGTGAACTTGCCGGTTCCGGATGGAATCTCCGCAGGTGAGTTTCGCCAAAAGGTTGCTCCGGGTTCGGGCGGACCAGGCGTCATTACTTTTGAAGATTTCGGAAAAATTGTAGACATGGAGCTGCGGGCCCAGCAGCGTGCTAAAGATTTGGAGCAATATTACAATCCGTACATGGAAAAGGAAAACTATCCAAGCATCTTCTTTGAACCAGAGGAACTGGACAAAATCAACAAGATTGAGCCTGAATTGATCAAATACGTAAATACGCAAAGAGCTAAATTCATTGTTGATGGCGGCGTGAATGAACAGTGGGACAACTATGTGAAGACACTGGAGAAGATGGGCCTGAATGACTTAATGGAAATTTATCAAACCGGGCTTGATCGTTATAACGAAAACTTAAAAAATAAATAACTAGAGGATAGGTGGGGAGAAACTGTGCTTGATGTTATTGCGATCGGGGAAGTATTGATTGACTTTACTCCGGCAGGCCGTACAGCGGGAGGTAACGAGCAGTTTGAATGCAATCCTGGAGGGGCTCCGGCTAATGTAGCCGCTGCGCTATCCCGATTAGGAGCAAGAACGGCATTGGTTAGCAAGGTCGGGGAGGATCAATTCGGTTCCTTGCTGCAGAAGACTTTACTTAACATCGGTGTGGATGTGACTGGAGTATCTTATACGAAGGAAGCGAGCACTACGCTGTCATTTGTTCATTTGGATGACAAAGGGGATCGCTCCTTCAGCTTCTTCCGGAGCCCGGGAGCGGATACCTTCTTACACACAAGAGATATTCCGCTGGGCAGGATTGAAACGTGCCAAGTATTACATTATGGCTCGTTGTCCATGACTCATGAACCGGCCCGGACGGCAACAAAGACGGCAGTTCTTAAGGCAAAGGAAGCAGGAGCTTTACTTTCGTTCGATCCGAATATCCGGTTTGCGTTATGGGAGAGTCAGGAGGAGGCCAAGCAGAATATTCTTTGGGGCCTGATGTATGCCGATATCTTAAAAATATCGGAAGAAGAGCTTGCTTTTATTACGGGCACAGATGATGTGGAAAAGGGCTCACTTGAGCTTCAGCAACAGTTTGATATCACGTTAATCGTCGTTACTTTAGCGGAAAAAGGCTGCTATTACCGATTGGCTGGGCAGGATGGATATGTTCCAGGATTTCAAGTAAACGTCATCGACACGACAGGAGCCGGGGATGCCTTTCTGGGCTGCTTGTTATATAAAATCCTGGAAGCAGGAAGCTCTCTGAATGATCTATCCAACCAGCAAATCACTAGCATGCTGACTTTTGCTAATGCCGGCGGAGCGCTGGTAACAACACGAAAGGGGGCTCTTGGAGCAATGCCGACGACAGATGAAATAAATCAGATGATTGATTCCAACCAACAGGTTAATGATGAATATTTCCGACCGGGTTTTCATTTTTCACCTCCATCCCATTGGTTGAATGATCCCAATGGATTAGTTTTTTACGAGGGAACTTATCATTTATTCTACCAGCACCACCCTTACGGAAATAAATGGGGACCGATGCACTGGGGCCATGCGGTAAGCAAAGACCTGGTACATTGGGAGCATATGCCGATCGCCCTGTTCCCGGATGAGCACGGTGCTATTTTCTCGGGCTGCTGTGTGGTGGACTGGAAAAATAGCAGCGGATTGTTCGAAAAATCTCATGGATTGGTTGCGCTCTTTACCCATGCGGATACACATCCGGAGACCGGACAGCCGCGCCAGCGGCAAAGCTTGGCTTACAGCAGTGACAAAGGTCAAACCTGGCAGAAATATGAGGGGAATCCCGTACTTGCAGAGGATGAGCTTGTTGACTTCCGTGACCCGAAGGTGTTCTGGCATTCACAAAGCGGGCGCTGGATTATGGTTCTCGTGGCAGGAGATCATGTCCGGTTCTACCAATCTAAAAATCTGCGTGAATGGTCTTTTAGCGGTGAATTCGGTAGAGGAGAAGGTTCACATGACGGAGTTTGGGAGTGCCCTGATCTGTTTGAATTGCCGATTGATGACACCGGGCGTACCAAATGGGTACTTATCATAAGCATCGGCGATAATCCCAGATGTCCGGAAGGATCACGTACGCAATATTTTATTGGAGAGTTTGACGGAAATACATTCATTAACGACAATACGGCCGATCACATCATGTGGCTGGATTATGGTAGAGACAATTATGCAGGAGTTTCCTGGTCGGATATACCTGAGAAAGACGGACGCCGTGTAATCATCGGGTGGATGAGTAACTGGAAGTATGCCAACGAGACACCTACCGGTTCTTGGAGAGGGGCTATGACTCTACCTCGCGCCTTGTCACTGACCGAACGGGACGGAAGTGTGAGTTTGACCCAAATGCCAGTCCGGGAAACGGAACAGCTTCGCAAAGAATCCATGCGCTGGAATGACGTCACTGTTACGCCGAAGACTCCTTTTTTGCAGAAGGTGAAGGAGGATTTGCTAGAGATTGAAGCGGATATCGATATCCGGTCCGGTGAAGAAGTTCATATCGGATTGACATCCTCTGGGGAGGGAGAGATCGTAATCGGATATGACTCTGAGAATCAATGGATATTCATCGACCGTTCAAAATCGGGGGTTACGGATTTCCACTCATCATTCGCATGCAAGCACGGTGCGAGAATCGTTGCGTTGAACGGAAAGATCAAGCTGCATATCTGGCTGGACCGCAATTCCGTTGAAGTGTATGCGGATCATGGCCTGGTTGCACTGACGGATCAAATTTTTCCTGGCGCTCCTATCGAGAATGTCGAGGTAAGCACGAAATCAGGGCAGGTAGTACTGGATTCGCTTCAGATCCATACGCTTAAATCCATTACTATTCCCGGTAACACAGCTGAGTTGACTGTAGGGAGGGATGATGCATGAGCTGCCCAATGGATGACCAGGGATTAATCATGCATTGGCCTTTTGATGAAGGAGCGGGAGCAAGCGCTCTGGAGAATGTATCCCGTGTCCGCAATGAGATTCAGTACGTATTTAATCAAGCGGAGTTTACCGAACCGACCGGCCCGCAGTGGAGAAAGGGAGTAACGGGAAGCGGTCTCCTGTTCGACGGTTACTCGACTTTTATTTCCCATTCGGTCAGTGAAGAAACCACAAACGGCGGGCCGGAATTTCGATCGGCACTAAGCATAGGAGTGTGGGTTGCGCCACGCTCCTATGATTGGGGCTATGAAGGCAAGTTGGCTGCCATTGTGAACCGCCACAATATGGACTGCAAGCAGGGGTATTTGCTTGGCATATTCAGACACGGCCGCTGGTCTTTCCAGGTTGGACTCGAGGATGGGGGCTGGAAGGAAGTTTGGTCACCGGACGGCTGTGAACTGCCGAAGAATGAATGGTCTTATGTAAATGCTGTTTTTGATGGGAATAACGGCGAAATCAAGCTGTATTTGAATGGCCGTGAAATTGCTTATTCCGAAGTGCCCAGCGGTTCCCGCCTTGCTGAAGCCACGGGCACGGATTTGCTCATCGGCAAAAATAATCATAGCAGCGTGTGGGCGGGAATATTCAATCTCCAGATGTTTAGCGGTATCCTCGATGAATTGAAAATATACAACCGGGCCTTAAGTGCAGAGGAAGTGGCCGCTTCTTATCAGCAAATGCTTGATTCCGTGCATGGGGGCATTAAGCCTCAGTTGCAATATGATGAGATCAAGCTGGATCGGACACCTCTGCTGCAGGACCGGCACAGACCGCAGTATCATGTCAGCCCACCCGCCCATTGGATGAATGAACCGCATGCGCCGATCTATTTTGACGGGAATTATCATTTGTTCTATCAGCATAACCCGCTAGGGCCGTTCTTTTATCATATCCATTGGGGGCATTGGGTCAGTGAGGATCTCGTACATTGGCGTGATCTTCCGGTGGCCCTGGCGCCTGAAAAGGATCAGCTTGCACCGGACGGAATCTGGTCGGGAAGTGCAACTTATGATGCGGACGGTCTGCCTGTCTTGTTCTTTACGGCAGGCAATGACAGTGCTTCGCCGAATCAGAGCGTGGCGCTTGCCCGGAGCACTTATTCCCGGGATGGCGATCCGAATTTGGTTCAATGGATCAAGCATCCGGAGCCGCTCATCGTACAGGAGAAGGGAATGGGCGCATTCGGGGATTTTCGCGATCCGTTCGTGTGGAAGGACGATGAAGGCTGGTATGCTTTAGTTGGATCAGGAATCGAAGGCGAAGGCGGGGCTGCACTGGCATTTGCGTCCAAAGATATGCTGAATTGGACTTACAAAGGGCCATTTTATCAGGCGGATATTCAGAAGTTCCCCTATCTTGGACCGATCTGGGAGCTCCCTGTCCTTCTTCCTCTTGGCACCGACAAGCAGGGTGAGAACAAGCATCTTTTACTGGTCAGCCCTGTGGGAAAGGGCGCCGATGTCGAGGTGTTCTATTGGATCGGGCGGCTGGATAAAGAACATCTTTCGTTCATTCCCGATCAGGAGGAACCGGAACTGATTGATGTCGGTGATTTCCATTTTACCGGCCCGAGCGGAATGGTGGATCCGAAAACCGGCAGAAACATCGTCTTCACGATCGCCCAAGGCGACCGGACGTCCGAACTGGAGTATCAATCAGGCTGGGCTCATAACGCAGGCTTGCCATTGAGCGTGTATTTGCGGGAGGATGGACGGCTGGGAATCGAGCCGATTCAAGAGCTGGAGTCTCTGCGTGGTGCTAAGCGGCTATCGATCCGTGACAAGTCATTGGCCGAGGCTAATGTGTTGTTAAGGGACGTTCAGGGTGACATGCTTGAGATTCAAGTGGAACTGGAGCCGGTTCGTGCGTCACAACTCGGAATCAAGGTCCGTTGTACGCCGGATGGTGAAGAGGAAACTTTACTGTACTATGATTTCAATGAAGCTAGACTCTTGGTGGACCGGACGAAGACGACGCTGCATCCAGGAGAAAAATGCAAAGGGATTCAAGGCGGCAAACTGGAACTGTTAGGTGAGAATTTGAAGCTTCATATCTATTTGGATCGCTCTATGGTTGAAGCCTATGCTAACGGATTGAAAAGCCTGACGACCCGGGTCTATCCGACCCGTAGGGATTCTTTGGGGCTAGAGATCTGGGGAGATGGAGAGCTTATCGTTAAATCTATGGAAGTATGGGATATGCAGTCTATTTGGTAGAGAAGCGCTTCGGCGCTTCTTGCCGATAGGCATAGAACGTTATATGCATTCAGGAAGTTTGCACCTGCATTTTGAAAGCGTTTTATTCGAATAATGAAGGGAGCTCTTGAATGAGAAAAGTTAAGAATAAAAAGAGTTGGATTTCCAGACTGGTTATTTGGGCGATCGTGCTCCAGCTTGTTTCTCCCGGAATTTCGGCAGCAGCCGAGCAGGGGTCAAGCTTTGGGGAAGCTCTCGATTCAAAACCGGGCCTGGGATGGTCGGTTACGGATGCGGTCTATCAAGTTCAAAATCCAAGTTTCGAAACGGGGGATATGACAGGTTGGATGGTAGTCAGTGGCGAAGCGTTTGGTCCGGACAGCGTATCGAACGAAACTACGTGGTGGGCGGAGCAAATCCCTTATCACCAGGAAGGAACCTATCATTTAAACGGTTGGAAGTATAGCGAGTCCGCGACCGGCGTGCTTCGTTCCAGCACCTTCGAGCTGGGCGGAAGCGGCTGGATCAGCTTCAAGCTGGGCGGCGCAAAAAATCCTAACAAAGTATTTATAAATATCGTAGAAGCCGATACGGGGCAGGTTATTGCCAGGTATGGCAACAGCGCATTCGCCGACGTGAGTTTCCCGAATCCCGATCAGGGCATGCGGCTTGCTAACATGGAGCAATATAAGGCGGATCTTTCAGAGCATTTGGGTAAAAAGCTGTTTGTCGAGATCGTCGATAATGCCACCTCGGATTGGGGGCTGATCTTTGCGGACGCCTTCTTCATGTATCATCCATCCGAGCCGGCCGAGGGAATTGTCGCCACGGATATCAAGCCGGACTTCAAACGCTATCAAATTGAAAATCCCGGCTTTGAAACCGGAGATTTATCGGGATGGACAGTCGTTGAAGGCGAAGCTTTCGGTCCAAACAGCGTTTCAGATGAAACAACCTGGTGGGCGGAACAGATTCCGTATAACCAGGAAGGCGCCTATCACTTAAACGGCTGGAAGTATGACGAATCTGCGACCGGCGTACTTCGTTCCAGCACCTTTGAGCTTGGGGGAACCGGCTGGATTACCTTCAGACTGGGAGGAGGCAAGCATACGGATCAAGTATACGTAAACGTGATCGATGCGGATTCGGGAGACTTGATTGCCAGGTACGGAAACACCGAATTTAACGAGTCCGGCTTTCCGGATCCTGCGCAAGGCTTGAGACTCGCGAATATGGAGCAATATAAAGCCGATCTCTCCAAATATATCGGAAAGAAGCTATATATTGAGATCGTCGATAAAGGGGCTTCGGATTGGGGACTCATCTTTGCGGACGCCTTTAACACCTTCAATGAACTTGTTCCGCAAGAAGGAGTCATGGCCGATAACATCATGCCGACCGAAATGCAGAATCCAGGTTTTGAAACCGGAAATTTTGACGGTTGGACCGTTGAAGGCAATGCTTTTCAAGTAACCGATGAACCTGGGGCAGGTAAAGAAGGCAACTTTTATGCCAAATCCTCATTGGAGGGACAGGGCTCGATCACCTCTAGTATTTTCACGCTTCAGGGAACGGGAACGATTAACTTTACTATTTTAGGTGTCGATCATCCGCAGGATGCCTGCGTTGCACTATATGATGCCAACACTGACACGCTGCTCAAGAAGACCGGGAACATCCGGGCAAATGAGAGAATTTCGTGGAAAATGCAAGAACATTATAATAAGAAGCTTTACATCAAGGTAATCGATCAATCGAATCAAGCCAGCATTTCCGTGGATGCTTTTGAGACTCGCGCTGTGGGCAACATATTCTACATGAATTTTGATGAAGGCACAGGAAAGAAGGCCCTTGAGGACGTAAGCAATCTTGAGCATGATGTGTATTATGTATTTAATGATGCCAGGTATATGGCCTCTAAAGACCCTAGGTGGACTTCGCGCGGAGTAAAAGGCGGGGCGTTGCTTTTCGATGGATATTCGAATTACATTGAGATTAAGGCAGAGAATACGGTTCCGGCACGTGACGCATTAACGGTTGAAGCTTGGGTTGCCCCCCGCAGCTATGAATGGGGAGACGGAAACAAGCTGTCCACCATCATTAGCCAATCTAATCAGGATAAAGCGGAAGGCTTCGAGCTTGGCATGTACCGGCACGGCACTTGGTCGATGCAGGTCGGGATCGGCGGCCATTGGATTCAAGTGTGGGTCGAAGATCATCCACTAGAAAAATACAAATGGAATTACGTAGCTGCTACCTTCGACAAAAAGGATGGGATGATGAAGTTGTACCTGAACGGCGAGGAAGTCGCTTCCCAAGCCACCCCTGTGGACATTCCGATCACCCCATCTACGGAAAACCTGATGATCGGTAAAAATAATAAACCGGTCGAGCTGGCAGGTTTGTTCTCCTATAATATGTTCAGCGGACTTATCGACGAAGTGAAGCTGCAAAACAAAGCCCTTACCCCTCAGGAGATCCTTGCTGAATATGAAAATGTGAAAACGCTTCATGGCGGATCGGTTCCGGAAATTCCGAATGGCGATATTGACGAGGACCCGAGTGTGTTTGATGGAGATCAGCATCGTCCCCAGTACCACGCGATGCCGCCGCAAAATTGGATGAATGAAGCGCATGCACCCATTTATTATAACGGTAAATACCATTTATTTTATCAGCATAACCCGCAAGGTCCATATTGGCATCAAATCCATTGGGGACATTGGGTGAGTGACGATATGGTTCACTGGGAAAATGTGAGGCCTGCTCTGGCCCCCGAAGCGGGCACCCTGGATCCGGACGGAGTATGGTCAGGGAGCGCAACATATGATCGCAACGGTAATCCGGTACTCTTCTATACTGCCGGGAACGACTCTCTGTCGCCTAACCAAAGAACAGGATTGGCGACCCCGGCCGATTTGGCTGATCCTTATTTAGAGCACTGGGTGAAATATCCCGAACCCGTTACGGAACAGAAGGGAAATGGCATTCACAATGAGTTCCGGGACCCCTTTGTATGGTACGACGAAGAGGTAGACAAGTGGTATCAGTTAGTGACGTCCGGCCTTCAAGACTACAGCAGCGGCACAGCTTTGGTGTATGTGTCCGACGATATGTACAACTGGGAGTATAAGGGGCCACTATACGTTAGTGACAGAAACCTTTATCCGGAGCTCGGTACGGTATGGGAACTACCGGTATTACTGCCGTTAGGCAGGGATAGTACAGGCAAGCAACAGCATATTTTTATGGTTAATCCCCATGAAAAACCGGAGCATGTTGCTCCATCTAACGATGTGCAAAGAGATGTTGAAGTTTTTTATTGGATTGGAACCTGGGACAGGGACAATTTTAGATTTATACCCGATCAGGAGGCACCCTCCAAATTGGATGTAGGCGACGGTTATCTGACCGCAGAGAGCGGCATGGTTACGCCTGACGGAAGAACGGTCGTTTTCTCCATGGTGCAAAACGTAAGAACACCGCAGGCGGAATATCAAGCCGGATGGGCTCATAATCTGGCGCTGCCAGTTTCCCTAAGCCTGGATAGTCATGATCAATTGCGTATTGAGCCTATTCAAGAAATGCAGAGCCTCCGGGGGGCAAAACTGGTTGATTTTGCGGATAAAAACTTGGAGGCCGCCAATCAATGGATCCAAAATGTCAAAGGCGACATGCTGGAGATTGTGATGGAAATTGATCCGGGCGAAGCCCAGAAATTCGGTCTTAAGGTGAGACGCTCCGAAAACGGCCAGGAAGAAACACTGATATACTACGACAAGACGAACGGAACCTTCAATGTGGATCGGACCAAGAGCAGCATTGATCCGGATGTGCGCGTGGATGGCATTCAAGGCGGATACGTCGAACTTGGCGGAGAACATCTGAAGCTCCATATTTTCCTCGATCGTTCGGTAGTAGAAGCCTTTGCTAATTATAAGAAGAAGCTGACAACCCGCGTTTACGTAGGCCGGTACGACTCACTCGGCTTAAAGGTTTGGGCTGACAAAGATATCACGGTCAAGTCGATGGAAGTATGGAATATGAATGCCTTGACGGGTGAACCGGCTGCTCCGGTGTATGTTCCGGATGACTGGGACAACTCGGTGTATACTGATATTACGGATCTGCCTAACCACGATTTTGCTACAGGCGATTTAACGGGCTGGCTAGCGGAAGGAGATGCCTTCCAGGATGTCCATGTGACCGATGCTAAGTTGTTCTGGGATACGATCTATTTCAATCCGTCGCAGAAAATACCAGGCGGGTATCATTTGTGGGGTTTCAATGAGGTAGCCGGTGGTGACAGCTTAACAGGAACGCTGAAATCACAAAATTTTGTACTTGGCGGGAATGGTAAGATTAATTTCCTTGTCAGCGGCGGGCGTGATCTGGATAAGTTATATGTTGCATTGGTCCGAGTATCGGACGAAAAAGTGTTATTTAAAGAGACAGCAACCAATTATGAGGAATATCAACGGAAAGTTTGGGGCGCGTCGCAATATATCGGCGAAGAGCTTTACATTAAGGTGGTTGACCAATCCACGGCCGGTTTTGGGCATATTAATGTTGATGATTTCAATGTGCCGGTTAGAGTGAAAAATCCGACCAATCCAACAGTACCGACAAAACCGATCGATCCTGCTCCATCTATTCCTGTTGAATCGGGCAGCACTGTAAGCAATGGAGTTAACCCAAGTAAACCAGCCAGTCCAAATAGCCTGTCCTTCGAAATGGCTAAGGGTGAACGGCAGGTGCTGTTCCCGGTTAAAACGGCGGCAAATGATGGTAAGAATGCTTTGAAGATTAAACATAGCGGAGCAGAGATCGAAGTTCCCGCTGAGGTACTGAAGGAATTACAAGGGCTGGTTACAAGTGAAGAACTTGAACGTGCCCAAATCTCCTTTGAAATAGACACATTATCGGCAGATCGGATGAAAGCACTGATAGAACGTGTCAAGAGCAAGAATAAAGCGGACATATCAGCTTTAGGAGAGGTCTATGACTTCAAATTATCTATCGTGAAGGGTGATGGAACGGAGCTTAAGCTTGAAAAATTCGCCAAACCCGTCACCATCAGATTGAGCGCACAGGAGAATTACCACCAAGATTTAACGGGCATTTATTACATCGCAGATAATGGCAGACTGGACTATGTGGGTGGAACCTATGTGGAGGGTAAATGGATAGCGGATGTGAGTCATTTCAGCAAGAATGCCGTCCTTACGTATGATAAATCATTTGAAGATGTGAATGCCTCCTTTTGGGCCCATGATGTTATAAAAAGGATGGCAGCGAAGCAAATTGTCTTGGGTGTGAGTGAAACTGCATTCGCCCCAAAGCAAAATGTAAGCAGAGCTGAGTTCGCTTCTTTGATTGTTCGTACACTCGGAATAACAGGAACAAACTCAACTACATTCAAGGATGTAGCACCCACGAAGTGGTATGTTTCTTCTATTGCTGCAGCATATGAAGCGGGAATTGTAACCGGAAGAAGCAATGATACCTTTGCGCCGGAGGACACCATAAGTCGTGAAGAAATGGCATCTATGATTTATAAAGCATATCTGTTTCATACTGGACAGAAGGCTGCTGTTAATCGTCAAAGCAATTTCAAGGATGCCGGTACGATAAGCGGATGGGCTTCAGATGCAGTGGCTGCCTTACAGGAGCTTGGATTAGTTAACGGACGAGGCAACCAGTTATTCATGCCACATGAAACGGTGAATCGTGCGGAGGGTGCGCAAATCATCTCACTTCTGCTGGATAAAGTTAATAAATAACGGTTAAGGGAAAGCCGGGGAAGCAAGGTGATGTCCGCCTTCGCCATGCCTCCGGCTTTCTCTGATTTATACCGAGAATCATCTTACCAAAGTAGGAGTTCACACAGCATGACTGAAATGGAGTTGACCGCTGGCCTGATTGGTTGCTGCTGCTGACAAGAGGCCTGGGAAGATTCTGCGGCGTTCATGTTCATATATATAACACTTGGGAGCAGCCCGAAGAGGAAGCCGGGGTCTGGTGGTATGGGATAGGAAACCGGAAAACCATTGACTGGTGTTGGGGCGAAGGAGACGAGAAGTTTTTTTGTGGATGGTGAAACCGTTCCGTCCACATTTGGAACGGGTAGCGAGGACTACATTGGTTATGCCTGGGCGGCGGCCGCCCTTTCCTATGTTCGATAGCGTATTTACTTGTCAGCCCTTTGTTGAATTAGATGCCAATGGACACACCTCGGTGAATCGTTTTCAAATTTGCGACAATGTTCCTTTCATGAATTCCTTTGAAGGCGATATAGAAAAATATAAAGGAAATACCCTTTATTCGTGAAACTAAGACCATCCTCCTGTTAGGCTCTCCAGGTGAATATAGTGAATAATTCTAATCTTCATGTTCATGTTTATAGATTTTTTTCTTACGATAAAAGGAAGGATTAACTCCATCTATTTTTTTAAAGGCTTTACTAAAGGAATGAATATCCGGAAAGCCGACACTTTCGGCAATGAGCGTTAACGGGTCATTAGTGAACTGAATCATTTCCTTCGCCTTTTCTATTCTTAGTAAAAGATGATATTGGATTGGGCTCTTCCCGAATGATTGTTTGAATAATGAAATCATATAGTATTTGCTAATTCCCGAAATTTTGGAAAGTTCATCTAAGGTTACCTTTCGGTCGATATTGTGGTTCAAGTACATCCGCAACTGCTCCATTTCTCCCATATTGGTTACTAGATGTGGATTACAGTTCCAGTAGTTTTCACGTAAAAGTGCATTCAATAACTGCAAAAACAGTCCTTTTATATTCATTTCATAAAAGGGTAACGTCATTTGAAATTCTTTTATGATTTCAAAGATGATTCTTTCTATAACCAAGGTATTCCTTAACCGAATGTGACTGGGAATCTGAGGGATAATTTGCTCAAGATCGTCATTTCGAAACCATTTCATTTCATCCGCAGTCATATCTTCAAGTTTTTTAAAGGAAACCTTCACATCCGGACTATCCTCTTTATAGAACAAATCAAAATGTAAATGAGGTTGTCGTACTAATTCTGTTCCTAACTTTCTAATAGAGTGCCGTTGCTTTGGACGAAAAAGAAAGAGGTCCCCCGATTCACCGATAAAAACATCATTCTCGACGGTTACTTGTATTCTGCCTTCCTTAACGTAAAGTAACTCATAGTCAAATAAAACTCTCTCCTCTAAATACCAAGGGAATGGGATATGACTATCCATTGCTAATCGGATGTACGGCGATAATTGTTGAAAGTTCATATTAGTCTTTCCCTTCAGAGTGTTTTTCAAAGCAATATATGACAAATAAATAATAATTCTACCTAAATACTAATTCATAAATGTATTATAGCATGTATATGTGATGAGTGAATCGTTTCCATTGATTAGAAATTATTGACAAGGAAAGCCAATCTCGTCATGAAATTAAATCAGGAACAGGACATGAACGTTTGGGCAAAAAAACAGCCATTAAGCGGATTGCCATTTATCAATGATTCATGCAGTCTACCTGAATCAAGCTGGGATCGAACGAGGGGAAACCGGTATTTTATTGAGAGGGTATCACTTCATGAATGTGCAAGAGAAATTATGGTCTGGTATTCTTGGTGGTTGTATGGTTTTGTCGACGGTCTTGTCCGGTAGTTCAAGATAAGTTGAGAGGAGAAAAGTATGAAAACAACACGTGTAATGATGAGTGCCGTACTGTTTCTTTGTTTCTTGGTTGTGTTAGTCGGATGTGGAAGTAACTCTGCAGGTAGCTCTAATGACAAGACGTTAACGCTATTAGTTGAAGGCGGTGGTCCTGCTTTTGAAGTGGCGAATAGAACCGCAGCGAAGTTTGAGGAACAGACAGGCTATAAAATTAAGATCGATTCTGTTCCTTATAGCGGGGTATACGATAAGTTGAAGGCTGAAATTGATGCGAAAAAATCGACTCACGATGTAGCGATTATTGATGTATTATGGTTTCCTTCGTTAGCGAAGGGACTGGAACCGTTAGGGAATGTGCTGGCGGAAGAACAGATGAATGATTTCTTACCTCAGTTAAGTGAAAGCGCTACGATAAATGGGGAATTGTTAGGGATTCCGACTTGGAGCAATTCTAAAATTTTGCTCTACCATAAAGGTTTGTTTAAGGACCCGAATAACCAAGCGAACTTCGAGAAGGAATTCGGCTATGCATTGAAGGTTCCAACGAGTTGGAAAGAGTATGAGGATGTTGCAAAATTCTTCACGAACACTGGAATGTATGGCACGTCCGTCTTCGGTCAGACAGGCGGCGATGCTGTCAGCAGTTGGCTCGACCATGTTACTCAAGCGGGCGTTGATTCCTTGGTGCTGGATCGTAATGGTGAAGTGAATATTACTGAAGAGCCATATGTCCAATCGCTCACCTTCCTGCAGAATCTAGTCAAAGATAAAGTTGTCCCTGAGGATTATCTGTCGATTGCAAGTAGCGAAACTGCAGAGCTGTTTAATAACGGTAAATTGGCGATGCAGCTTGCGTGGGGACATTTTTACCTCTCCTCAGATAAAGTGTTGCCAGGGCAGATCGGTGCTGCACCGATGATTGCGGGAGAGAAGGGTATTGGCGCGGTGCCAGGGCCCTGGTATCAAGTAATCTTGAAGGATTCCCAGAAGAAAGACATTGCGGAGCAATATCTCAAATTCATGTATGATCAAAATGAACTGTATATGGAATCGTTAGGGGTAGCAGCTCGAAAGTCAGTCTTTGAAAAGTATATTGATATTCCGCAATATGCGCATGTGAAGGCGATTGAAGCGACCCTTGACGGAGCACAGACGCAGAACAGACCTCAGATTGAGCAATGGAGCCAAATTGAGAATGAAGTTCTCTCGCCGATGCTGCAAAAGGTTCTGTCCGGCAGCGATCCAACCACGGAATTAACATTGGCTAAAAAGCAAATCGAAGAAATTCTAGGCAGATAGAAAAAAGGTGGTGCGTTCGAACGTGCCACCTAAGCAAGGAGTCTAACGATACACATGATCACGATAACAGAAGAGTCTCTTCCAAAAAAAAAATCTCAGAAACGAGTGTCTTCGACCATTGATCGAAAAACATTGATGTTGTTTTTCTTGCCAGCAGCTATTTTTATGTTCCTGTTCTTGTTATATCCGTTATTCATGCTCGTGTTCGACAGTTTCTTTGTTACCAATGATGTTGGGACACGCACTTTTGCGTGGGGCGATAATTACCTCCGTGCCGTAGAATCTGCTTCGTTTTGGAAGTCGTTTAAGAATACGGTCATTTATGTGTTGTTGGCAGTAGGTTTTGAGACAGTCATTGGCTTGACCTTGGCAGTTGTTTTTACGCATAAATATCGTGGGTTCCGCTTCTTGCGCACCTTGATTTTGTCGCCATTAATGATTGCACCGCTCGTGGCCGGTTTGATCTGGAAATTCATGCTGAGCAACCAGTTCGGCATTATTAATACGTTATTGGTGAAGCTGGGGCTGATTGAATCCACTAACAGCATACTCTGGCTGGCCGACCCTAAAATTTCACTCCTGTCATGTATAATTGCGGATGTCTGGCTAACAACACCCTTTATGATGTTGATGTTTCTAGCGGGGATTCAAGGTGTTCCGGACAGTCTATACGAAGCGGCGGAAATCGAAGGTGCAAGTCGTTCGCAAATGATTTTCAAGATTATAATACCGAATATTAAACCGATTCTTATGAGCGCTCTGGTCGTGCGGATTATTGATGCTGCGCGGTCCTTCGATATTATTTGGGTCATGACACAAGGGGGACCTATCAATTCATCTGAGCTCTTGAGCGTGCATATTTACAAGATGCTTCAACGGTACGGTGATGTAGGGTATGCGAGTGCAATGGCCGTGATCTTCATTGTGCTATTGGTAGGAATTACATTGCTATCCATGCGAAAAGTAAAAGAATAGGGAGGCGATTCCATTGTTTGCAGAACAACTCGGGCGAAATAGAAAAGACAATGTTTGGATCTTTATCATGTATGGAGTAGCTGCATTGTTCTTAGTCCTCTTTATATTTCCGTACCTATATATGTTGCTGTCCTCACTTAAGCCGTCCAATGAAGTGATTTCCACGTCGCCAACTTTTTTTCCAAAGGCTTTCTCGATCGAGAATTATATTCAATTATCGCAATATGCGGGGATGGGTAAATTCTTTCTCAACAGTATTGTAGCAGCAACAGTGGGTACTCTTATTTGTCTTATCTTAGGATCTATGGCTTCGTATGCTATTTCCAGAACAGCAGCATCGAAATTAAGCGGATTTTTCTTGGTGCTTGTCCTGTGCCTCAAGATGATTCCGATGTCTAGTATCGCGGTTCCAATTTACGCATTGATCCAAAAATTCGGTTTATATGATTATTTGCCTGCTCTAGTCGTGGTGTATGCAGCTGTTAATATGCCATTTGTACTGTGGATGATGATTAGCTTTTTTAAAGCCATTCCAATCGATATGGATGAGGCTGCTTCGATTGACGGGGCTTCCCCGATTGTGAGCTTTCGAAAAGTCATTCTGCCGATCACCATTCCAGGGATCATTTCGACGGGGATCTTCACCTTTTTGTTGGCGTGGAACGATTTCTTGCTAGCACTTCTACTGACGAGCAGCTCAGCAAAGACCGTGCCCGTTGCGTTGTCGGAGTTTTTGACGGCATACAACTTGGATCTGGGACCGATGACTGCGGCAGCAACTTTATTTAGTTTTCCGGTGATCGTCATCTCGTTCTTCTTACAGAAATATCTGGTATCTGGCATGATGGCCGGGTCCGTGAAGGAATAATACAACGATGTCGGAGGGATCAGCATGGATTTGCATGAGCAAAGAATTGCAGAAGCGAATATCTATTTGAACCAGTATCGAGATAAAATCAGTCAAAGTCAATATCGCCAAAATTATCATTTCTGCACACCTGTTGGTTGGTTGAATGACCCGAATGGATTCATTCAGTATCGAGGCGAGTATCATTTATTCTATCAATTTCATCCGTACAAGCCTTATTGGGGTGCAATGTACTGGGGTCATGCCAAAAGTAAAGATTTGATTCACTGGGAGCACCTCCCTGTGGCATTGGCGCCGAGCGAAGCTTATGACGATCATGAAAAAGGCGGTTGTTTCTCAGGAACAGCGATTGAGAAAGACGGTCGATTATATATCTTCTACACCGGAACGATCCTCCAAGGGGAAAAAGTGATTCAGACCCAATGTCTTGCGATCAGTGAAGATGGGGTGAAGTTTACGAAGTATGCGGGAAATCCGATTATCGAAGCGGATTATCCGGGTGTTACGCCTGAGAATTTTCGTGATCCGAAGGTATGGGAGCATAATGGCCGGTATCATATGATTGTCGGTACGAGTATTTCGGGGAGAGGAAACGCCTTGTATTACACGTCGGATAATCTAGTGGATTGGGAACTCTCGGGCCCATTCGTTGATTATCAAGGCAATTATGGGACCATGTGGGAATGTCCGGATTTCTTTAGGATCGGAGAGAAGGCGGTCCTTCTTTTTTCACCAATGGGCCTCGGCGAGACGACAACGCTATATTTGATTGGAACCATCGATGATGCGACGGGGAAGTTTAGGATTGAATCCGAAGAAGTGATTGATTATGGGTTTGATTTTTACGCGCCGCAATCGATTTTAGACCATCAAGGTCGAAGGATTATGATGGCTTGGCAGAATGGATGGGATTGGATGCCATGGTGGAAAGATTTTGGCCCGACGTCAGAGATGGATCAGTGGTGCGGGGCGATGAGCTTGTCAAGAGAAGTGACTTTGAAGGGTTCTCAATTAAGTTTCAGACCTATCCAAGAAATCTCGCAATATATGAAGAATCAGTATCTGTTTCAAGAGATTTTTGTCTGGAAAGAAGAGCGTCTGTTAACCGCAGAAATGTCGGAGAGTTTTATGCTCGAATTAGATCGAACGGATCTTCAGGGTACTTTAACGTTGACCATCAGAAATGAGCAGGGAGTCGCCGATCAGATTGTTTGCTCTCGAACGCGTGTAGAATACTTCAATGTTAACAATCCGTTTGGAAAAACAGGGAAATCGATGGTGGCTGCTGACAATGAACCGCTTCTTTTGTATTCCGATAGCTGCAGCTTGGAGATTTTTGGAGTGGAATCAGGAAAAATGTTCTCTGTAAATAACTTCATGAAAAAGGGCAAGCGAATAATTACGGTGACGAGCGATTCTCCAAATACAATAATTAGATTAAACCTTAGTGAAATACGTAATTAGTTGGTTGCAAGATGAGAAAGGGTGCTCGATCTTGGCGAATATTAGTGATGTGGCAAAGAAAGCGGGGGTTTCCATCAAAATGGTATCCGGGTATTTGAATAACAAGGATATATTTCCGCAAAGACAGGAGCGACGATCCAACAAGCTATTGATGAATTGAATTATATACCTAATCAAGTCGCACGTAATTTATTCAAAAATAAGACTTATTTGATCGGCCTCGTGATTCCGGATGTGAAACATCCTTTTTTCTCGACGATCATGGCATTTATAGAGAATAACTGAATTCCAGGAACTTGAAAATAATTTCGTGAAATACGGCGAATTCAAGTGAAAAAGAAAAAGGTTAGATTAAGATACTGCAACAAGCGTTATCGCACCTTTGAATTCGAAATAAACAGCCATCATATTCCGTGTGCTACGTACGAGCTCGCTTGGAATCAATTTGATTTATGTAGCCATATTGAGGTGGCTGATGAAATACTGACGCAGTATCCAGATATTGATGGAATCTTCTCGGTAAATCTGGTCATCATTGCGATGCTTAGACAAGCTTTGAAGCGATGCATTCGGGTTACTCAAGCATTGAGATGAGTCGGATATGATGGGACCTATGTGTCGTTAGATGACCTATCCTTCTTTTCCAAGCGTCATCCAGCCTAATGAGGAGCTGGCCAAGAAAGCCGTCGCGCTCTTGGTGGAGTTAATGGACAAGAAGGAAATCGATTAAATGATCTATGAGTTGGATGTTCATCTGACGGAAGAACAATGATGGGAGGAAGAGAAATGCTACTGGGCTCGATTGAAGCGGGCGGGACGAAATTCGTCTGCAGCGTAGGCACGCCAGAACTGGAGATTATCAAGAGAGTCAGCTTTCCTACAACGACGCCAAGTGAGACGCTAGCGCTCGTGATTGATTTTTTTCAACAATATGCAGAGGAATTGCAGGCGATTGGAATCGGCTCATTCGGTCCAATTGATATTCATCCGGCTTCGCCAACGTACGGCTATATTACCTCGACACCGAAGCTGGCCTGGAAGGACTTTGACTTTGTAGGGACGATGACCGAGGCAATGCATGTGCCAATCGCTTGGACAACCGATGTCAATGCAGCAGCCTATGGGGAATATGTGAAAGGGCACGGCCAAGGCTTGTCCAGTATCGTCTACTATACGATCGGAACGGGCGTCGGCGGCGGGGCCATCCGGCAGGGACAATTCATCGAAGGATTCAGTCACCCTGAGATGGGACATATCTTCGTTCGTCAGCACCCCGACGATCTCTTTGAAGGGGCTTGTCCCTATCATCAGAATTGTCTGGAAGGGTTGGCGGCGGGGCCGGCGATCGAGAAGCGATTCGGTGTGAAGGGCCAAGAACTGCCAGTAGATCACCTGTACTGGGAGATCGAAGCGTATTACATTGCGCAATGTGCGTACACCGCAACGCTCCAGCTTTCCCCGGAGCGGATTATTTTCGGTGGGGGCGTTATGCAGCAAGAACACATGGTTCAGCGCGTGCGCGTGATATTCAAGGATTTGCTGAACAATTATGTCCGAACGCCCGATCTCGCCCAATATATCGTGACGCCGGCGTTAGCAAATAATGCAGGGACGGTCGGCTGCTTTGCCTTAGCGAGGGATCGGGTGTGGGAAGTGTAGAATGCTTGTGATGGGGGGAGCCCGCAGAAGCTGGTTAGCTTTGTTAGTCTTTGATTTCAAGACTAACTCTATGTCTAAATTGGCAGGGGAAGCTCCTGCTGCGGATTAAAGGTTGGTAATCCTCCCCTAAACTCCGACGTGCATTCGGAATATACTAATGTTGTCGACAAGTAGACAGCGCTTTTCGTCTTAAATGAAAGATAATAAGAATTGAGCGAGTTCATAAAGTCTTATTAAGAATCTGAACGTCTTTCGGAAAAAACTGATTTTTCTTGTCAAGTAATGATCCTTCTGAGCGAAAATAATCGGAAAAGCTGTAGGAAAAGTACGAGTTCTTAGGCTTTACTTCCAGCTATATCAGGAATAAGTAGTTTATGAACAAACACAATTAATTGATAGGAGAATTTATCTATGGCTAGTAAAAATTATTACGACGTAACAGAGTGGCCTGTCGGTAATCCGTATGAGGATATTGGTGAGGTAATTAATAGCATTATAGCAGATATTAAAAGTAGGCAAACGGACACTGATGTGAATAAAGGCGGAAAGCCGGGTGCGGTTATCTATATTCCACCGGGAGATTATCATCTTGTCAGTCAAGTAGTTATAGACATCAGTTATCTTAAAATTATGGGTTCTGGACACGGGTTTACATCTTCGAGTATTCGTTTTAATACTCCTGAGAATGAATGGCCGGATTTACATGAATTATGGCCGGGAGGAAGTCGCATACTCGTAGATATTCCCCTAGAAGTAAATGATGAGGAATATAAAGGAGCTGCATTTTATGTTGAACGAAGTGGAAATCCCCGAATAAGTTCGGTAGAGTTTTCTGATTTTTGTATTGATGGTTTGCATTTTATTGAAGATGGTTCAGGAGAAATAAATCCGGAAAACACATACATGAATGGGAAAACGGGTATTTATGTTGCGAGCGCTTGTGACTCATTTCGGATTACAGGCATGGGCTTTGTGTATTTAGAGCATGGAATTACGATCTATCATGCTGATGCACTGACTATACACGATAATTTCATTGCTGAGTGTGGTAACTGTATAGAACTACGAGGTTGGGGACAGGCTTCAAAAATAACCGATAACTTGATAGGAGCTGGTTTTAAAGGATATTCAATTTACGCTCAAAATTTTGGTGGACTTTTGATTACAGCGAATAATGTTTTTCCACGAGGTGCGAGCAGTATCTATTTTGATGGTGTGACACGTTCCAGTATCACAAATAATAGACTTCATTCATTTTATCCAGGAATGGTGGTATTCAGGGAAAATTGTTCGGAAAACTTGGTTTCTTCAAATCACTTTTTACGTGACCATGAACCTTGGACCCCTTTTCTGGGAATAGACAATGGTTTAGATGATTTGTATGGTCTCCTCTATATCAGTGGTAATAATAATTCTATAATAGCTAATCACTTTTCTGAAGGAATTAATACTCAGAACATCAAGCCGGTAGGTGCCACACCTGTAATCATACGTATTGTTTCGGGTAATGGAAATTATATTTCTAATAATCATGTTGTTGCCACTGAGGTTCATGCCAAGGTAAGTGATTCTTGTTTCTCTGCGCAAGTAGACGCTTTGTTGACTACCGAAGCATCAGAGCCGCTTACCGTAACAACAGTATTGGTAGAAAAAGAATCGCTTCAAAATACGATTCTTGATTCGGGAAGCGATGCACAGGTTGTTATGGACAAGACTGTAAATGCATTCAGAGCCACACCAACGCCAGGAGCATAAATAATATACTCAACTATTTTGTGGTAATTTTTGTTCAATAGTTTCAATTGCAAGTCGGACACTTAAATTATTTCGTTTGTCATTTAATTTTTTGGGGCGCTTCCAGCGATGGAAGTACCTCTTTTTTTATTTTTCCCATATTTGGATAAATGACAATAAAGTACACAGAAAAAAGGGGTTTTCTTAGGGGAGTTCCAGAAAATGTTTTATTTTAAGCTTAGAGAAAGCATAACAATGGCAGAATGAGGTCATCTAGGATTATAAAACCCTTCAATATATTCGAAACAAGCCAGAGTAAACCCTGATTCACTTGTTAAGAAATTCTTTAATTTAACTACCTGTATATACCCTTTGTATAATGGCTAAAGCTCTTTAACTGACAAACAATTTAAAAGTCCGTTACTTTTCTTTAGAAATTAACATCGTTTCGTGTCCATAACCTCAAAAAATCGATAATACCAGCGAGGATCTGGAGGATCTGATCCCGATCGGGACGATCGGGCTGATTAAAGCGATCGAGAGCTTCCGGCCGAACAAAGGGACGAAGCTGGCGACATTTGCGGCCCGCTGTATCGAGAACGAGATACTGATGCATCTTCGGTCACTGAAAAAGACGCGTAAAGATGTGTCACTGCACGATCCGATTGGAACGGACAAAGAGGGCAATGAGATTACGCTCATAGATATATTGGGAACGGAAGCCGACGATGTGGTCGACCGGGTTCAACTAAAAATGGAAAAGAGCAAAATCTATCAAAACCTCGATATTCTCGAGGCCAGGGAGCAGGAGGTCATTAAGGGTCGCTTTGGTCTCGAGCATGGAGGCGAGGAGCGGACGCAGCGTGAAATCGCCAAGGAGCTGGGCATTAGCCGGAGCTATGTGTCGCGGATTGAGAAAAGGGCGCTGATGAAGTTGTATCATGAGTTTTATAAGAAGAAGTGAGGAATGGCCGAGGGCTCTGTGAGCCGCTCGGCCTTTCTGTTGACCTACACTGTAATTTGCTGTCGAGAAAACCTGTGGAACGAACGTATACATCGGATGATACCGGTTCTTTAGTTGCGAAAGAGGTCCGGCAATATGTCGTAAATATACTGGTTCACCCAGTTCCAAGCATGCGTACCGCCATCAGCAGCGATAAAGTAGAGATTCCCTTTCTTCGTATCCGATGAATAAACAAAGACATCGGTGAACTGCTTCATCGCGTCGATCTGAGGTTTCAAGTTCGGATAGGCAATATCCAGGGTGCCTGTGGCGCTGAAAATGTAGTAATTATACTGGGACGGAATACGCTGAACCGCAAACGGAGCTGGAGCAGAAGCTGGCCACCGTATGGTCGGAGGTGCTTGAAAACGTCAATATCGGTATCGATGACGATTTTGTTGAGATTGGCGGGCATTCGTTACTTGCGCTCAAGCTTGAGGTAGAACTGCAGAGGCATTTTGACATCGACCATTTCGATCTCCAGGAATGCAATACGATCCGTAAGATGGCGGCGTATATTGAGGAGAAGCTGGCGGTTGCTGTTGGTGGAGGGGGAATACAATAATGCATAAACAGCTCCCTGTTCATATGCAGCCTGCGCTGTACAGCTATTTGCACCATGCGTATCCATTATCCGTCATGCCGGAGCCGTACTTTCTCCCCTGGCTTCACAGCCATTATATTCAATGGAGCGCGGACCCTGAGTCTTTTAATCATCTAAATGAACACATCCTTGTTAACTACTATCAGCCCATGCATACACACCATTACAATGAGCTGCTTCATCTCAAAATCATTACGGCAGATCTGCTCAGCCGGATGGAGACGGGAGCGGATTTGATCGCTTTTTTCAAGCGAAGTATCGATTGGCTCCTTCCAAAAATAATTGTAATAAACTTTTTTTTTCGGCATGACAAGAAGAATTGCTTCGAAATGATATCGAAGAGCAGCGATCCATTCAGGCCGATGTTGAAGCGAATCTGGAGCTGAAATTCATGATTGAACAGAGCAGACTGGAAATTCAATCCGGCAAAGCCCTTAGTACGTCGGAATACTGAGATATTTTGCAAACCTTAAATTCGGAAGGATGTTGTGTAAACCATGTCCTTGCCCAAAAAGATGGATCAAAAAAAGGCTAATGAACTTCGTTCCATATTGACGAAGATGAATATTATGCAAAGCAAAGTAAAAATCAATCCTTTTGGTATATATTAGGTTTGTTAATCTATTCAGAATACCAAAAAAAATCTGAATCTGGCCCCTTGTCTCTGGATGACTTGTTTCATATTGGTTAGTGTCAATTATGTGAAGTTGATTATCGAATTATAAAGAAATGTTCTGGCAGGGGATATTGATGAAAAATTCTTCGAGACGGATGATGATCAAGCAGTATGCTCAAGCGGTGATTTCGGAACTTCAACAATTAGGTTATCCTAATGATAAAAAGACAAATGAAAATTGTTGACGCTACAAGCAGACCAGAAATTTACCAAGGTAAGAAAATCCGTCAGGGATAAGATCGTTCCCTGACGGTCCTTTTTTGAGCTCGTTGTTACTGTTGTACATTTTTCCCTCGGACATCTTCAATTCGATACTCATAGCCATGTACACCCTTGTAATATTCCGGGTACATGGGTCCTCCGCATACTTCACATGAAAATTGAGGCGGAACCAATGGTTCGCCTCCATCCATAATGTCAAAGCTTCTCACGGTATCATAAGGTATTTTCTCTTGCTCGTCACATTGCAGGCAAATGTAGTTTATGTGCACCTTATCTTAGAGGAATTTGCTTAAAGGCACATTTCCTGGCATCTTTTTTTCCTGGTTTCTTCTTTCTGTTTTTCGACACTGGTGACATCCCTGACCATCCTCTCCAATACGGCTCTGCTTATTGAACACAGTGCCACTTTTACCTTCAGTTGCCCATCCTCCAGGCAGATTTCTCCCTTGTAATCATAATAACATTGACACTTTGGACAGGTCATCGGATCATGCCCTGTCCTTTCTTTAAGACGTTCACTCCATGTTCTGCGGCTAAGTACTCGTTTTGCACGGACAATCCATTTATGTGCCTCTTGCTGCCATGCGCTCACAAGTTTTTTTGCTCAGTGCCTTGATTCGACTGGAATATACGCCATAGTACCGAATCGTCTTAAAGTTCTCATCCGGGATATGCCGAATCAGTCGTGCAATGAATTCTTCCACTGGTATCCGTTCCGCCTTCTCCTGCCCATCTGCTATGTCTTGGTATCTAAATCCAACGTATTCTCCGTCATACTCCACGATCCGGTTTGCGGCAATCGCTGGCCTCCTCATGTAACGGCCAATGTATCCCATTTGTGCTTTCATATTCCCTTTTTGTTTCGGCGCATACACATAGAAGCCTTCTCCGTTATTGGAGTAGGCCTGTTGTAATCTGGCTTGTACCAGTTTCTTATCTCGTTCATTTAAGTTTCGTCGAATCAATTTAAGTATAACCGTCTGCCACTGCTTGCGCAGCATCTCAAACGGCACAAAGTCGTAGCTTTTCCACTTACCCGATTTCTTCATCCCCAGCATATGCACAAGCGGGTTAAAGTTCATTCTCGAACCAAACGTATGCAACCCCGCAATGATAACCGGGGTAACTTTATGCTTCTTTTCGAAATATTCCTTAACGATTCTGACTGCTTCGTCCATGAACTCCTTGAGCAGGTTACGGTGCTTTTTCAAGATATCCCAGAGTCCTTCATCGATCGTCATAATGACATGACGATGGTTAACCTGAAACACTTCTTCCTCCAATAACCTGCTCCACTCCTCCATCTCACCGCAGGAACAGGTCGTGCAGAATCTCCCTTTGATCGATACGGAACAAGCCGCAGGTCGTGGCACCCTTCGCACACCAGCTTTGGATTCCCGCAATAACGGAATTTAGCAACCTTTTTCAGGACATTCGCTCGGATCCTGTCTTTAATCTTCTGGATAAACTTGTCCCAATGGCCGTGTTCATCGAAAAAAATGCGTTTGAGGATGTTGGATTCCATTCCATATGTTCAAATTACCAGATATTACGAATAAGGATGAAGCATGAACTTCACCCTGGAAAGTTATAAATTCTGATATGTTAAAAAAAACGAATATTATTACAAAAAAACCTCAGGCCTAAAACATCATATGCGATTTTAAATTATCTTAAAGATAATTGACTTAGTCTTCATTTCAAGAAATCATGATTGTCTCAGAAGTGTTGTTAAAAGACTATACTAAACATAGTAATGGGTTTTAGACAAGCGGTTATAAAGGATACTCAATATATAATCTTTTAGGTTATATAATTCTAATGATCGCCGAAATAATTAGCCCTTTTTATATGTTCAATTATATCCGCAAGCTTTTCCTTAAGGTCAGTTCCATTATCATAATGTTTAGTTTCCCATTTTTCTACTATAGATGTTGCAATCTGTACTTTTTTCTTAGATAGGTCATTAGATATATCAATAATTTTCGAATGTTCTAATGGTCTACCATCAATAAGATGATACTTATTCGCATAGAATACGTCGAATGAATCATATAATCCTAGTGATGAGGCATCCAATGTAAAAGATAATGCAATCTTATCGCGCTTTGCTGTTTCATCTTTGACATAAATAAATTCTCTTCTAAATTGATCGAAAAGGACTTGTTCAAACAATTCACCAGGAATATAGTTTTCGATTTCTCTCCCAGATGTAATCCATATGTAGACATAGTGTTTTAATGAATTTTCCGCGTTTAAACGTTCAATTAATTTTTTAACTCTTTCTTTAACTGGATCATCTTCCTTCTTTTTATCAGAATCGCAAACAATTACTGAGTATCTGCTAGTCTTAAGTATATTAATGTAATCTTTATCGTCTATTAGATCATAACTAGCAATATTTGCACCACCGTACATAAGAAAACTAAAGTGTTTCCCTTCTAACAGATACGGATTGTTGTCTGTAATCCACTTCTTTAAATAAATACGGTCACTTGGCCCTTCAACCCAGATAACTATATTACTTTGTAAAAGTTGCGAGGGACGTATACCAAGTTCATCTAACACCTTATAATAATCTACTACTTCAGTACATGGAAGAATAGTAGATGGTTTTTCTTCTTTACGAATAACCCTATGTATGCTCCAATTTTCATTTAATTGATCAATTAATACTGATGAATGAGTTGAAACAAAAAAACGGTGGTTTTCAAAATTCTCTTCTAAAATTTTCATTAGTTGAACAACGGCTTCTGGGTGTAAGTTACTTTCAGGTTCTTCAATAAATACATTTAATATTCTTGAACGATTTAAATATAAAAATGAGAGTAACATTATAAGTTGGGATACACCGGTACCCAAGTTTTCAAGAAATGCTGCTACTTCTTTATCACCTCGCTTCAAAAAAAATCTCAGCTTTTCGTTAGTGGGGTCGAGGTGAAACTGAGGTTCAAGCAATATTATTTTTAGCCAGTCTTCTAGTTGCTTTTGGAATTGTCTCCACTTAGCATTCTCTTCATTGTGTAAAGTTATAATTTCTTGAACTATATTACTCCCGTCGAAGTCACTTTCACTGGGTTCAGAACTACCTCGTGAATAATGTCTTATAGGGTCAACAAAAACTAAGCTATCTGCAAACATTTTCCAATATATAACAGTCTCTTTAGGGTAACCTATACCTTCTACTGGATTAACGTATTCTCCTGTATTTGGATTTAAGATTTTAGGATTGGTTTGTATGAATTTCTCAATGAGATACTTTTCATTTTCATATTCAATAGAAAAGCAAGTTTTTTGATCATCAATTTTATGATGGGAACTCAAATTAATATTCTTTATTAGATGTAAAGTTGCTTCTATTCCTTGTTCCAATTCTTTAATTTGGTCTAATTGAATGTTGCAATGAATGTCTGCTCCATTTTCAGCCCAAGTATCTTGGATGGCTATTGATGTTGGCAAACAGTTTAATAGGTCATACGCTCCTAGCTCATCTTTTCTTTCATGTTGTGGCTTGGCATTATTTATCATTTCCCTGATTCGAAACAAATACTTAAATAGATTTGATTTTCCGGAATTATTTTGGCCTATGATAATATTAATCTTTTTAAAATTTTTCAATTCTATACCTTCAGTATTAGAATATGATCTCCAACCCTTTAGTTGAATACTTTTGATTTTCATGAATGCTCCACTTTCTGTTCATTTCGTTCTCTGATTGTCCACCATCGAGTAATATCTTCAACACTATATCCAGGAGGTGGTCCATCGACCCATGACTTATGATATCTAACATCATTGCTCTTTGGTTTAGGTGAGGGAGGATCAAACCGAACTTTTCCTGGCAATGTCATGGCATCTCCAGTGATTAAAGCTTCTCCATCCCTGAGACTAGAAAGTATATCAGCTTGATCACCTAATAAATCAGGTAATAGTCGTTTGATTTTATTTTGATCAAGATCATTTGTTAATCTTAAGGTGATAAATGTCCCGCATTGTGACAAGACTGTTGATGAAATATTCGATGGACGTTGAGTAACAACGATAAGGCTTATTCCATATTTTCGGCCTTCTTTAGCGATTTTTTCTACTCTTTCTAAGCAAAGAGAATATTTAGAAGATGTATCTTCAGGTATGTATGTATGAGCTTCTTCAAGGATTAAACATAAAGGCAAATTTTCAGGATCCATATCCCAATATCTGTAGTCAAAACATAATCGTGCTAAAACACCAACACAAATAGTTCTTACTTCAGCAGGAAGACCACTTAAATCAAGGACAGTAATAAATCGTTGACTTTTATCATTTAAACCTAATAATTCTGTGAAATATGAAGCAAGGCTTATCTTATTTTCGGCCTCACGCTTTAAGAATGAAAAGCGAGAATCATTATGAATGCTTTGAATCTTTAATATCATTTTATTAAATGGATCCTTCTTTGAATCTGCAGTTTCTTTGTCCCTTTTCTCCTTAATCTTTTCAATAAGTGCTTCTATGTCAAAAAAGATAGGACTGTCGACAGAAACTTTCTCTTGATCTGATCCGTTATAGCTTTCTTTTTTCAAGCCTTCAATAATTTCTTTTAAATACATTTTTTGAGTTCCGCCGGCTTCGGGATAATATATAGAAATGAACTCGTCTAAATCTAAAAACCAATAGGGTAGTGAAAAATTTTCCCATGCTATACAATTTGATTTGTTTGCCCATTGCTCAGAAAATGCATTTTTATACTCATTATGAATATCAAAGAAAATAAGTCTAGGCAGAGGGTAATTTTCTAAGATTGACTGGGCAATTCTGGCAACGGTGCTACTTTTACCACTTCCAGTTGTTCCAACGATGGCAACATGTCTTCCCAGCAGTTTATCCAAGTTTAAATAAGCATCGCCAGCACCTTGCATGGAACGCTTCCCGACTTTAAAAAATTTTTTACTCTCTCCATCTTGCTTGTCTCCTGAAGAATCTACATTTATACCTAGAAATTGGTTAACTTGTTCTCCAGATAGAAAGTAAGATTCGCAGTTTATAGTAGGTAATTTGCTAACACCTCTTGTAAATTTACCTTCGACATCAACACTGCCAACAATTGCTGCCTCTACGAGTTTATTTTCTTCTACAGAGCCTTTACGTTCAATTTCTTGGATTAGCACTCTAGTAATTGTGCAGATTGTATCTCCATGGTATCCTCCGCAGTTAATAAATGCTCCAACCTCTGCATGAAGTGTATCTTTGCCATCTTTATTTTTTAGCGTTTCCGCTTTTATAGTTATTTTACTGCCATCCACAGAGATAATCTTTCCGAATAAAAGCGAGGTTTTTCTCAATTCCATATACATATCCCCCCAAAGTAGTCATCACGAACCATTTCTCTTATATTCGACTATTCGACAGGAAAATGGAAAATCCTCCACAATAGAATAGAGATTGTTAGATAATTAATCACGTAATCAATTTGTTTGCGGCAAAATAGCGGCAATGTTATAATATTGATGAGGATGGTGATTTGATGTTCAAACCTAAATATTCCATTACAGATCATATGGCCTGTAAACTCATGGACATACAACGGGCTTGTACTGTTGTTGACTTGCTCCCATTACCTGCATCGATTCTTGATTTGCTTAAGAAAGAATCGATGGAAAAGACAGTCATTCTTTCAACGAAGATCGAAGGAAATACACTCGATGAAGCAGAAAAACGAAAGTTCCTTTATAAAGACAGCAATGAGGATGAGGAACAGGAAGTTTACAATTTAATGAAGGCATTGGAATACCTTGATGAAGCAGAAAAACGACAACTCCCAATCACAGAAGAGTTCATTAAAAAACTGCATGCCATCATTCGCATTTCGCACGGCCGGAAACCCCGCATTAGTGAATATCGAGAAGTGCAGAATCAGGTTGGCAACCGGAATGCTTCCGGATTCTATCTGCCTCCAGAGTGGAAGGATGTTCCTTCTTTGATGGAGGACCTGGTGGCTTGGGTCAACTCTCCGGAGACCTACGCAATACCTGTCCCGATCAAATCAGGTATTTTTATGTGGCAATTTCTGACGATTCATCCTTATATGGATGGGAATGGCCGTACCGCCCGCATGTTAGCCACTTATCTTCTTCGCCGCAGCGGATTTGGATTAAAGGGTTTGTTTGTGCTTGAAAACTTCTACGATCGAAATTTGGCGGAGTACTATCGTAGGCTCCAATTAGGGCTTCATCACAATTATTACTTCGGCCGAAATGAGGCGGATTTGACTCCATGGCTTGAGTTTTTTATTGAAGGTTTGGCAGAAGTATTCCAGGAAGCTGCCGCTATTGTAGGGGAAAAATCTGCCCAAATAATGAAGGTTGAACCGGAGCTGATTCGTAAACTAGACCCGCAGCAGAGAATGGTATTTGCCCAACTCACTTTTAAACAAAATACCATAACGACAAGCGAGTTGCGGGATCTGTTGCGATTATCCGACCGATCCATTAGGGAGAAAGTTAATCGCTGGCGGGAAGAAGGTTTCATCGAACCTCGTGATCAAGAGGCGAAAAGAGTTCGATCTGTAAAACTGACTGGAGATTATGAGCAATTAGCACAGGAAATTCGCAAGGCACCGGAACAATTTCCGCATTTTATTAAGTAATTACCGTTGGAACATATATTCGCTGACAATATATCTTCAAAATAAACGATTATAATATATATTCAGGGGACGCATGATTCGTGCGCACAAAATGGCAGGAATCAACGGTGTTTTGTCGAAATATAGTTCTTGAGACTTATTTTATGATATAAATAACTGCGATCATGTTGGTCTATATTCCTGTAAGAATTTCAATGGAATTTCCATCAGAAATACACTCTAAATCAAATTTGCAAAAAAGGACTTCTTAGGAGAATAACGATGATTAACATTAGAAAACTTGAATCTGAATTGTGGGAATCCGCAGACCTATTGCGTCAAGGTTCTAAGCTGACATCTAACGAGTATTGCATGCCAGTACTCGGGATCATATTCCTGCGTTATGCATACAGCCGTTTTAAGGCAGTGGAAACAGAAATCTTGAAAGATCGCCCTGTTCGCGGAGGACGTGTTCTTCCTGTTGAGCCTAACGACTTTAAAACAAAAAATGCATTGTATTTGCCGGAAAAAGCAAGATATGACTACCTTCTTAATCTGCCTGATGATGCGGATTTAGGCAAAGCAGTAAATGAAGCCATGGAACTTATTGAAGAGCAGAGCTCCCAACTTATTGGCGTACTTCCGAAAACTTATACCTCTTTCCATAACGATCTTTTACGGGAGCTGCTTCGGATTTTTAATAACAAGACACTGGACGAAGTAGGCGGCGACATTATCGGCCGCATTTATGAATATTTTCTAAGTAAATTTTCTCCCGCAGTAGCCTCAGATGATGGGGTATTCTTTACACCCAAATCACTCGTACAGATGATTGTCAATGTTATTGAACCGAAGCGCGGCATCCTGCTTGACCCGGCTTGCGGCAGCGGGGGCATGTTTGTCCAAACTGGGGATTTTGTTAATGCTAGTGGTACTAGCGCTAATAGTGCCATGACCTTCTATGGGCAAGAAAAGGTAGAATACAACGCAAAATTGTGTCTCATGAATATGGCAGTTCATGGACTAAACGGAAAAATCAAATCCGGTGACGAAGCCAACACCTTTTATAACGACGCTCATAATCTCGAAGGCAAATGTGACTATGTCATGGCAAACCCGCCGTTTAATGTAGATAAAGTGAAAGCTGAGAGTACCTTGAACGCCGGCCGTTTACCGTTTGGGCTTCCAGGGGCGAATGATAAAAAGGAAGTCTCCAATGCCAACTATCTGTGGATTTCTTATTTTTATGCTTATCTTAATAAAACAGGCAGAGCAGGTTTTGTAATGGCTGCATCTGCTACGGATAGCGGCGGTAAAGACAAAGAAATCCGCAAACAATTGCTGGAAACGGGCGATGTCGATGTCATGATTTCTGTTGGCAATAACTTCTTTTATACCAAATCGTTGCCTTGTACCTTATGGTTCTTTGACAAATCAAAGAAAGACGACGTTCGCGACAAGGTATTGTTTATTGATGCCCGGAATTACTTTACTGTGGTAGATCGGACATTAAATGAATGGAGCCGATGGCAACTTAAAAACCTGACTGCAATCGTATGGCTCTACCGCGGTGAAACGGAGAAATATAAAAATCTGCTTGCTGAATATAAACAAGAAATCCAAGAACGGTTTTCTGCATTGTTGACGATGATGGAAAATGACCTTTTACTGTTGGAGCGATTCGTTGATCCGCTCAAGGCATTAATAAAAGAAATTAAATCTGCAGTAAACAAGGCACATTCAGTACAGGATCTGTATAGCTTTAATGACTTGCTCAAGAATTATGTATCTACTTTGAATGAGCAGTCAAAGGCCCTGCTCTCTTATGGTGATGGATTGGAAAAAGCGGAAGCAAAAGATTTTGCGAAAGGTATCATGGATACAGTCTCAACTTGGGCACAGTTTAAAAAGACGGTATCCGCTACTTTTGAATCCACGGTTGCCGAAATCAAAGAATGCCGTACGATTATCAAGGAAGCAAAGTGGTTGACGGACAAATTTGGTGACGGGGTTTATCAGGATGTGCTTGGTCTGTGTAAGCGAGCTTCGCTTTTAGACATTGAAGAGAAAAATTACTCTCTGACTCCCGGAGCGTATGTTGGTGTTTCTTGATGAAAGTCCGAAGAAAGGCACACTTCTTGGCCTTTGTATTCTGATCCGAATACTGGTTAATGTAATCGGACAAAATTTCGCCGTTCGTAATGGATATAAAAGGCGTATTATTGCCCAAATGTTGCTGTACATATTGCAGGAACAGCTTCATTTCGGATTGGTATGTTGTTTGTGAAGTTCTGCTTAATTCAAGAAATTTTCCACTGACGAAAAATGAATCTACTGCCTCTGCAAGTAATGGATCGCATTCGTTATTGGTTGTCTTCTGAGATGGATGAAATTGAAGAGGTAACGATTGTATTGACAAAGTTAACTTATCTGCACCGTAGCTGCTTAAAAGTTCCTTCATCCGATTGTTCAGTTCCTGTAATTGTGTATCTTCAATAATCCTCGGCATGAACTTTCCTCCTATAAGTAATCAATTCGATTAATTGCACGTTGCAACTGAGCGTTACTTCGGTGAATATAACGAACGGTATTTTCTGGTCTATCATGTCTGGCCAAATACATCAGCATTTGCGGCGGACAATCTTGACGTTCTGACAATCTGCTGATAAACGTGTGCAGAAGTAAATGGGGACCTCCTGTAAATTTCCAATCTGAAACGAAAGCATAGAGCTTATAGCGATCTCGCAGTTCCAAGGTGAATGACTTGCGATTTTCACTGATTATGAAGTTTTGATTCGGACGAGTTTCGAGTAGCTCCGTCAACCATTGTAATAATGGTTCCGGAATGGGAAGTAAGACGCATTTTTCATTTTTTCCAAAGATGGATATAGTACGGTTGTCAATATTGATATCCTTGCGACGGAGATAACCAACTTCATGGATTCTTAAGCCTAACCATACCATTAACCCAAAAGCGACTCGATCTACTTCAGGTTGGTCAGAGAATTGTTCGATCGCCTCGAAGAAGTGCTGCAAATCAGTGTCTGTAGGTAGGTTACGGTAATGATATGGATCGTATCGGATACCGGTTACATTTAGGGTAATATCCTTGGTTAACCAACCCATTTTATATAAGTTAGAAAACAGATAACGAATATCGTATAAATGGTTGCTAGCAGTTTGTTTGCTACATTTACCACTTGACGCAAGTTTCAGTAAATAACTTTTAAATTCCAGCAAGTGAGTCTCGGTTACTCGGGATAATGGGATGCTATCAGGTTGTGTATGTTGGAAGTCCACATAGTTTTTATGGAGCCAATTCAGAAACTTAGAATAACTCAACTTATACTTGACATTTATGGAATGAATCTTCACACCCGAACGAAGTAAGTTTTCCATATGAGCCTGAATCGCCGGATGATTGATTGGCAGAGCCCTATGCTTTGATGAACGTGTTTTTAACTCTTCAATTTCAATTTCATGAGGCAGCAATTGTTTATAAATGACAGAAAGAAGATTTTTTTCAATGCGATTCGGGGGATAGGTATTAACAAATTCGATAAGTATGGCCTTATTCGTAAGATGTTCATCATGAACGTCTTGGGTTTTGAGATTCAATTTGGTTTTGAAAAACTGGACCAGTTTCAGTGAAAATTGCGTTAATGCCAAATAAGTTGTAGGTTTGCAGGACTTTTTCATTTCCAGATATTCAAGAATTGTTGACGAAGTTATATGTCCTTGAATTTGAGTCGACCAAATCCAATCATTCAGACCGCGCGAACCTACTCGATGAAAAAGAGGAGACTCAGGCAGTTTGATAGAGTACATGCTATTCAAGACGGATAGCACCTTCTTCATACTTATATTCTTGATATCATGGTGGTCATTATTTTTGATATTTAAACATTCTTGCGAAATAGATTTCGTATAAGAAGCATTCTCCGAAATACTTTTCGCTAAATGCTTCCAATGTTCCGACTGGAATAAGCCATAGATGTATTGTTTCGAAGTTATCGTATTTTCGTCCATCATCAGCTGCTCCTTTCAGATTCAGTTTGTCTAGACCATTCTTAGCTCAAGTTTTTGTGATAGTTTAAAGGAGGTGGAGCCGATGGTCTGCACTTTATTAGTAAAATATCATTTACTGTTCACACCGTCCTGTTTGCTCCACAAATGGAGCAAAATCTTGTTGGATGTAGAACCTATACGGTTCCTTACGGTCGATGAGAAACTGAATCTGTTCCATTTATGGAGTTTCGATGATGGAGCGATACGACCTAATTTATGATGATGGAGAGCAAAGCTGGATTTGAAGCAAACTCAAATCCTTTTTGATAAATTCATCAATGATGAAATAAATGAGAAATACTTTGTTTCTAAGCTCGATAAGGACTGGTCTGAGGTCAGAAATCTGGCTTCCACCCATCCTGAAAAATTTGGGCTTTTGTTAAGGAAACTTTCATTACCAAATCGTAGAAGGGCCTTGACTCAAGCTATAAGTTTGAAAACAGCTGAGTTAAGGAGATTGTTGTTAGGCGAATTTTCCAAATCGTCTTCAACAATTGCCGATTTGTATAATCAGTCAAAAACCAGAAGATTTAGTAATGAATTGCTAGCGAAGTTTGGGATTATTCATCGCGTTACTTTTGACTGGGTTTATAAGGGAGAAATCAGGTATCAGTGGGACTATAAGAATTTTGAATTTGCAGGGGAAGTCGTGTCCAATATGGAGGATTTGGTTCCTTTACTCACCTCTTCTACTGGCAAACTCAGAGATATCGGTGGATATATCCTTCGATGCAATCAAATGGACTGTTATTTCCGAATAGAAACACGCGAGAAAGCAGTGATTATGGATTTCTATAATCATGATCTGGCTGTTCATGATGAACTTATGACTGTATTAAAATCCACATCGTTCTTATGGCATGAATTTGTAAATCGGTCTGTCATTGCGGGATACCGGTATTACACTTTTGTAGGAGTTAAGCAAGAAACAGACTTTAACCAATTGATTGAAAATGAATACAAGTTTGTTGGAAATATCAATCGGTTGTGTTAGGACAATCGTCAAGCAGAATAAGGTGTATTGAGGTGAGGAGTATGGAGCGAATGTCGAACATCAAAATTGTATACGTGCCCCAGTCTTCGACTGTTCCAACCCCATCAAGCACCTTATTCGCTAAAGAAGCCAAAAGCGCAGTAATTGACTATATCTTAAAACGATTGATACTCAAACCGACTGAATAAGCCGGTTTTTTTGTTTCATTAAATGTAAATACTTGGTTGTATAAACAGCGTTTGAAGGGAGTCTGTTTCATGTACACCGCGATCTACTCTAGGGTTTCAACGGGCATGCAAGCATCAGAAGGCACCAGTCTTGATGCGCAAATTGAAATTTGTGTTCGAAAAGCGAGAGATATGGGGCTTTCAGAAGGCATGCTAAAAGTATATCGTGAAGAGGGATTTACGGGCGAGGATATTGACCGTCCAGCAATGAATGAATTAAGACAGGGTGTCGCGCAAGGAATCATCAGACGTTTAATCGTTACACATCCTGACCGTTTGACTAGGGATTTGACTGATAAATTAATCTTCTGCCGCGAATTAGAGAGAAGCGATGTTGAAATTATCTTCGTGGATACAGAGTACCGAAATACTCCGGAGGGACAGTTATTTTTCAATCTTATGAGTTCGATTGCTCAATATGAGCTGTCCTTAATTAAGAAACGGACTGTCCGCGGCCGACTCAAAGCGGTTGAGAAAGAGAAAAGGATTATGCCGATGAGGGTAGCTCCATACGGATATGATCTTAGCGATCATTCGTTAGTGATCAATGAAGAGGAAGCTGAATTTGTGCGAAAAATATATCATTGGTATGTGTACGATCACTATACCCTTAGGGAGATTGGAGAACGTCTTTATTCGCTTGGAGCCGTACCGAAACGAGGCGAAAGCCGAAACTGGAGTGCCAGTTCTATTCGGCGCGTCTTAACTTCAGAAGTGTATATTGGAAAGTTTTATTACAATCGACGAGAAACGCGCAAAATTCGTGGAGAAAAAACGAAGAATGGGACGCCGAAAAAAACTTATAAGTTCCGCGATGAAAATGACTGGCTTCTAGTTGAGGTTCCTCCTATAATCGACTCGCGGGTTTTTGCACTGGCACAGACACGGAAAGAGAAAAACATGAAGAAATCGGGAAACGTAAAATATGATTACTTATTAAAATCAATGATCCGTTGCGGGCATTGCGGCAGAATGTGGCAGGCAACTACTTATACCGGGCGAATCCGTAAAGAAACGGGAGAAAAGACCCATTACACTTGCTATCGTTGCCCTAACAAATTTCCCAAAAAGTATGGTGAAGGAGTCGAAAAGTGCCCAACCCAAACATTGCGAGCCGATATGCTTGACAATTACGTGTGGAATTTAATCTTGGAAACACTAACCAATCCGGATGATTATATCGAACGATTGCAAAGCAGATCATCAGAGCTTCATATGGAGTTGCAGTCTGCTGTGGACCATATTAAACGACAGATTGAGCAAAAAGAAAAGGAAAAAGAAAAGATTAAAGTCATGTTTAAGCGGGAAGTTATCGACGAGCAAGAGATGTTTAACGAAATGCAGCTCATCAACTCTGGGTTGAAATCGTTACAACAAGAGCTTTTCGAGTACGAAAAACAACAATCCGAATTGTTGGAAAAAGAACTTTCCGCCTCCCGAATGGCTGAGTTGACTCAAACGATCCGCATGTTTGTTGAGAGCGGCGGGGATCAACTGACCTTTGAGGATAAGCGCCATATTGTGGAGACATTAGTTGATGAGATTCTGATCCGTTTTGATGGGGATGAAGTAAAAGTCACAGCCGTAGGCGCCCTTGATGAGTTGAAACGTCAACAGCTTCTTTCTGAGAATGACATCGTTTCGTGTTCACAACCTCAAAAAATTCGACAACACAGGCGAAGACCTGGAGGATCTGATCTCGATCGGGACGATTGGTCTGATCAAGGCGATCGAGAGCTTCCGGCCAAATAAAGGGACCAAGCTGGCGACGTTTGCGGCGCGTTGTATTGAGAACGAGATACTGATGCATCTTCGGTCACTGAAGAAGACGCGTAAAGATGTGTCGCTGCACGATCCGATTGGAACGGATAAAGAGGGTAATGAAATCACGCTTATAGATATTCTTGGAACGGAAGCCGACGATGTGGTGGACCGGGTTCAGTTGAAGATGGAGAAGAGCAAAATCTACCAAAACCTAGATATTCTCGAAGCAAGGGAGCAGGAGGTCATTAAGGGGCGCTTTGGTCTTGAACATGGGGGCGAAGAGCGGACGCAGCGTGAAATCGCGAAGGAACTGGGCATTAGCCGGAGCTATGTGTCGCGGATTGAGAAAAGGGCGCTGATGAAGCTGTATCATGAGTTTTATAAGAAGAAGTGAGGAATGGCCGAGGGCTCGTGAGCCGCTCGGCCATTCTGGTGATCTAATTCGGCTCTTTAGTTGCGAAAGAGGTCCGGCAATATGTCGTAAATATACTGGTTCACCCAATTCCAAGCATGCGTACCGCCATCGGCAGCGATAAAGTAGAAATTCCCTTTGTTTGTATCCGATGAATAAACAAAGACATCGGTGAACTGCTTCATCGCGTCAATCTGAGGTTTCAAGTTCGGATAGGCAATATCCAGGGTGCCTGTGGCGCTGAGAATGTAGTAATTATACTGGGACGGAATACGCTGAACCGCAAACGGAGCTGGAGCAGAAGCTGGCCACCGTATGGTCGGAGGTGCTTGAAAACGTCAATATCGGTATCGATGACGATTTTGTTGAGCTTGGCGGGCATTCGTTACTTGCGCTCAAGCTTGAGGTAGAACTGCAGAGGCATTTTGACATCGACCATTTCGATCTCCAGGAATGCAATACGATCCGTAAGATGGCGGCGTATATTGAGGAGAAGCTGGCGGTTGCTGTTGGTGGAGGGGGAATACAATAATGCATAAACAGCTCCCTGTTCATATGCAGCCTGCGCTGTACAGCTATTTGCACCATGCGTATCCATTATCCGTCATGCCGGAGCCGTACTTTCTCCCCTGGCTTCACAGCCATTATATTCAATGGAGCGCGGACCCTGAGTCTTTTAATCATCTAAATGAACACATCCTTGTTAACTACTATCAGCCCATGCATACACACCATTACAATGAGCTGCTTCATCTCAAAATCATTACGGCAGATCTGCTCAGCCGGATGGAGACGGGAGCGGATTTGATCGCTTTTTTCAAGCGAAGTATCGATTGGCTCCTTCCAAAAATAATTGTAATAAACTTTTTTTTATGGTAATCTATAGGCTGTTGAAGAGGCAATATAAACTAGAGAATTTATTACTTGTGCAACTTTATGAAAGGGTTTCCATGAAGTGAAATTGGTTTATCTACGGTAGATTTAATAACAAGGGGAGCGAATTCTGAAAGAGGTAATTATCAATTGTAATTACAGCTGCGATTGAGCATAACTCGGTTAGACGTCCCCTAGAGAATCTAAAAAAACATAAAACCGTAGAAGTTACCTACATATCACCTAGGAAGGACTGGACCTGGGACATAGTCAGTTTCAATGAAACGAATTTACGCCTGCAGAAGAAATAGGGAGACTGGGTAGAGGGAAATCGCGTTCGGTTGACCAGGGGTTTGAAAGCCAAGTAACCCCTTGTATTTGCAGGGTATAAGAGGCCAATTGGTCCACTTTTTGTAAAGATTTTCATAAGAAGCCCCAATCTCTCTGTTATTAATATCATAGCGTTCTGAAATGAGATGAATCAAACTTTGGTTTCGCTTATGAACTTGACAAAAAGACAGCAACCAGTACTTGCATCATGTAGAGTGCATGAATATCTCTTTTTCGGGGGTGCTTAATATGAAGGTTCTTCCTCTTGTATATCCCACAATAGACTCGCTACCTCAACATTCATATATTATGTCAATATTAGAGGTTAATCATCAAATTGATCAACTAATATTTGACAAGTATATACAATTAAAAGTGGATGAATATAAAAATGGAGTCGCAGTGCTTGATTATTGTGAAGATGACTTTTTATCTTTTTCACAGTTTAAAGACGAAAGTTATTTACTGACTAGAAGAGAAATTGATGTTGATATTATTAAATTTTTAGTAGACCATATTGAAAAAGAATACTATATTTTTTTACACGTCGATGAGTATTTTTTGCCATTTTCTAAAGCTTATAGAAAGTATAATTTCGGACATGGAATAATGATATATGGTTATGATGAAAAGAAAGGTACTTTTAATGTTGTGGGCTATGATATTAGTAACAAACTATCGTTTAATTTGGTAAGCTACTCTGAGTTAAAGGAATCATATGAAAGATTACCTGAATATTTCAAAACAAATAACGATGACTATCTAAAAAAAATATTTATGTTGAAGCCTAAATATGTAGAAAATAATTTAAATAGAGATGTGTTAGTTTGTTTAATTACTGAGTATAAGCATTCGAAGAACACCATTAAAAGTTTTGTTAAAGATTACTATACCAACTGTGATACTTTTTTTGGTATATCCATATATAAAGTATTAATTAAGTACTACAAACTAGCTTTAAATGACGAAAATATCAATTTATTAACAAAAAATCTTTATGTTTTAATAGAACATAAAAAAATAATGAAAGCCCGTACAGCATTTTTTTTAAAAGAAATGGGTGTTAAAGATACAGAATTATTAGAATGCATTGACATTTTTATAAAAGAATTACAGATCGCCATGAATTTGAATATTAAATTTAACTTAATAAAAGACAAAAAAAATATATTGAAAATACTAAATATCCTTGAACAAGTATATTTAAAAGAAGTGAATTTTTTAAATAAACTTCTAACAAAAGCAATAATATTAGGGACAACCTGCAGAGGATTAATTAGCGATTAACCGTGTTGGAGCAGGAGCTGAATGAGCTGCACGGAAAACCCGTCATATCGTGTTCATAACCACAAGCAATGCAAAGGCGCCCAATCGGGTGCCTTTTTCGTGTATCTTACATTTTCTGGAAATTCTATAAGAGTTTATTTAGAGTTTAGATTCGTAGAATATGATGAAAGCCGTAGAAACATGATTTATGTATCGATAATGGAAATCAAGGAGGAAAAGATGAAGTCACTATTGACATCAATTACAGATTGGGTTACGACAAAGAGAGGTATGTGGATTACACTTGTGGTTTGGCTCGTTCTTATGATTGGTTTAAGCGCCGGACCCCAATTAAGCAACTATAAGGTGACCAATTTCCAATCGTTACCAAATGATGCACCATCTATCATTGCGAATGAAAAGCTGGAGCAGTACTTTCCAAATGATCAAGGTACGCCAGGCATTCTCGTGTTTCATAATGAAAATGGCGAAGTAAATCTCTCGGCAGTAACCGAGATTATGAATGCGATTATATCGGCAGATGTGGCAGGCGTTGACCAAATTGTAGATATTGCCAAATTGCCGCCTCAAGCAACCGCTGCTTTCATGTCTGAGGATAAATCCACGATGATTATTCCAATGACCCTAGACCCGGCAGCCGACAGCCGTCAGATTGGCGAAACGATCGATGCTGTCGCACAGGTCGGAAATGAAGCCGCGCAAGGATTTACGGACACCGTATTTCGAATAACGGGTCCTGCAGGTATTGCTGGCGATACGTTAAAGCTATTTGAACGTGCGGACATCGTGTTATTGCTGGCGACGATCGGGATTATTTTATTGCTTCTAATTACTATTTACCGATCCCCTTTGTTGGCGCTCATTCCCTTATTGGCGACAGCGATTGTCTACCAAGTTACAAATCAGGTCGTTGCCTTGATGGGCGCAGGCGGGTTGGAAATTAATAACTCGACAACCTCGATTATGAGTATCCTCCTGTTCGCGGCAGTTATTGATTACTCCTTGTTCGTCTTCTCGCGCTTCCGTGAGGAGTTGAATCATTACGAGAGCAAGTACGAGGCTATGAAGTATGCCATGCGTGCTACAGGCATGCCGGTATTCCTTGCAGGCGGTACAATATTTGCAGCAATGCTTGTTTTATTCTTCGCAAGCTTCCGGGATTACCAGAATTTCGCGCCTATATTCGGTACCACCATGCTCATTATTATGATCGCATCGGTCACGCTGGTACCTGCCCTGTTTACACTGTTCGGGCGTAAAGCATTCTGGCCAAGAGTGCCTAAGTTCGGTAAAGATGAAGAAATCAAACATGGTTTCTGGGGTCCAGTAGCTAAATTTGTAGTCAACAAGCCAGGATTATCGGGTGGACTGATAGCGATTTTAATGGTCGTAACTGCACTTAATGTGTTTAACTTGAATTATGAGTTCGATATGGTAAAATCGTTTCCGAAAGACTTACCTTCTCGCGAAGGATATGAGATTGTGGAAACTCGGTTTAATAAGGGAGAGCTAGCACCTACTTCGATCTTGGTGGAAAGTGATCAGGCTCTGTCTGAAGAACAAATCGAGGCGCTTCGTACGAGATTGCTTGACGAAGACAACGTTGCGTCGGTTAGGTTAAACAGTGTATCGGAGGATAATACAGCACTAAAATACAGCATGAGCCTTGAGCTTAATCCGTATTCGGTAGAAGCCATAGATCTGGTCCAAGAGCTGCGCGAAGGTAGCAATGAAATGTTAGCCGATGCAGGGATAACCGGCGAGATTCATTATGGTGGTGTTACACCGAAGCTGGTTGATGAGCGCGAGGTGAATAACCGCGATATATGGCTGATTGTTGTCCTTGAGACGGTACTCATTCTTGGCTTGCTGTTCGTTCTGACTAAATCGATCCGAATGTCAGCTTACATGATGGCTACCATCCTGGCCTCATTCGTAGCTGCATTAGGACTTGGTCTGTTCCTTGTTGATGCCTTCTTTGGTTATGATGCGATAAGTACCCGTGTTCCTGTATATTCCTTTATTTTCCTTGTCGCATTGGGCATCGATTATAACATTATTCTGGTATCCCGTTTCTTAGAGGAACGTAAATCCCATAAGGTGAAGGAAGCGTTAGAGATTGCCATTCGTAACACGGGCGGCGTCATCTCTTCGGCCGGTTTAATATTAGCAGCCACGTTCGCAGCGCTAATGACTATGCCTATTGCCGACTTGTTCGTTTTCGGCTTCATTGTAGCCATCGGTATTCTGATGGATACATTCTTGGTGCGCGGAATATTGTTGCCAGCTGTTATCTTATTTTTTGAGAAGGATAAGGTTAAGTAATTTGAAAAATGCAGAGACTATTTCTACGGTCTCTGCATTTTTTGGCTGAGGGGGGCTCCGATGAAGATCATTGTAATTGATGACGATAAGAACATTTTACAGCTTGTTAGCATTCATCTCACACGTGAAGGATATCAAGTGTTAAACGCGAATAACGCATCAGAAGCCTTAGATATGCTGGAGAGCGAAGTGCCTGACCTGGCTGTGGTTGACGTGATGATGCCCGGAATGGACGGAATTGAATTAACGAAGATCTTAAGCAAAGACTACGGCATTCCGGTTCTGCTTCTAACCGCGAAAGGCGAACTGGAAGACAAGACAAAAGGATTTTTGGCGGGATCGGAAGATTATGTGGTGAAGCCGTTCGAGCCGAAGGAGCTGCTATTCCGCATCGCTGTTATCCTAAGGAGATTTGAAAAGGAGTATCAGTCGGTGATTCAGGTAGGCAATGTGACCATTAGTCGTCAAACCTATGAAGTATCGACAGGTGAGCGTACTCTTGTGATGCCGTTGAAAGAATTTGAGCTGTTAGCCTTGCTGGCTAGCCGTCCAAATCACATCATGGAACGCAGCATGATCATGGAGAAAATTTGGGGACATGATTATGAGGGGGACGATTATACCTTGAATACCCATATCAAGCGACTTCGCGAGCGTTTAAAGCAATTGGGTGCAAACGTTGAAATTAGCACGACTCGCGGCGTTGGCTATCGATTAGAGGTTCCGCATTCGTGAAGACCCTGTATCGGCAGTTTACCCTCATTACTGTTCTCATTATGTTATTTAGTACAGTCGTATCTTTCTTTTTGACGAATGCGTATTATCATTCCGCCACGAAAGAATTGGATAGTGAGAAAAATATTCAAATAGCGCAGCAAATTACACAGTACATTGAATCCACTCCAAATGTAGATTTGGAGCATTATTTAAAGACGCTTGGTCAGGTGGGGTATCAGTTATATGTAACTAGCGATTCGGGGTATTCTAGGTTTATTGGGAGCGAGTTTAAAGTAAAAACGTTACCGGAAGCTGTGAAATCATCTGTATTTAGCGGGAAGATTTATAACGGAATGGAAAGCTTTCCGAATCATACCTTCATGAGCGGAAGGTTTGCCAATGAACTGGAAAATACAGTGGGCGTACCATTTCGCTATCAAGGTGAACATTATGGATTATTTCTACGGCCGCATATTGATATTCTCGTTGATGAACTTCACATTATTTTCGCGATCATGATTATATCCATGGCATTGATTAGTCTTCTAGCCATGCTTGTTACTGCCAAACAGATTATTCGGCCTATCGCGCAGCTTACGGAAGCAACCAAACAGATTTCGCTGGAGAAGTACGATCATTTGCTAACGGTTAATCGGAAAGACGAGATCGGACAGCTTGCCGAGAGCTTCAATCAGATGACGAAGCAACTGCAGGTGAATGATCAGTCCAGGAAAGAATTCATCAGCAATGTGTCGCACGATTTTCAATCGCCGCTTCTTAATATTCAAGGTTATGCGGATTTATTGAAATCCCAATCGACAACGGAAGAAGAACGAATAGCATTCTCATCCATTATCGAGGCGGAAGCGAAACGTCTGTCGATTTTGACGAAACAGCTACTGCTACTTACTTCATTAGATCAGTCGAACTATAGATTGGAGCGTTCATTCTTCTCGCTAGACCAACAGCTCAAAAGCTTGTCGCACAAATATTTGTGGCGCATCGAGGAAATGGGCATTGAGCTTTATTATAAAACGACACCTGTCCATTTCTATGGAGATAAAAGCCTATTGGAGACGGTATGGGATAACTTATTAACCAATGCTTTGAAGTACAATAAACCTCATGGTTCCATTCAAATCGAGATGGAGGACTTCAATCATTGTGTTACCATCCAGTTCAAGGACACCGGGATAGGTATACAGGAAAGTGAACTCCACCATTTGTTCGAACGTTTCTACCGGGAAGATTCCTCCAGAAGCAAAGAAGGTACAGGACTTGGATTGACCATCGTCAAACAAATCGTCGAATTACATGGTGGAAGCATTCATGTTTCAAGTAAAGTCGGGAAAGGAACCTGTTTTACTATTACATTGCCTAAAAAGGATTCTCGCCTAAGCCAATAAGCGGATACGGCTATCATGGGCATCTCAAAATCAAGAGCATCGCAATTTTGATGAAAACAGTTATAACTTTGTCTATGCAAACAACACTTATTTATGGAGCCGGCGGATGCCGGCTCTTTTTAGCTGCGGGCACAACCCCACATGATGTTGCCGATACCCGAAGCGGAAAAAATGATGTTCGCCATGTTTGAAAGAACGGTATAAGTCGTTAAGAGGTGAAAGCATGCAAATTCAAATGGTACCAAATCAGCAATCGATATTCGAAGAAAGTCTACGGGCTTCATAAGGTTTCACTTAACATTGGTCCCGGTCTATGCGGCCTAATCGGGTGGAACGGTGCCGGTAAGACTACTTTAATGAGTATTATCGCAGGGATTAGGGAAGCAACCGTTGGGACCGTCTATTTTGATGGACAGACGATGAAATCTGCCGCGATGCAAAGACATTTGCAGAAGAGAATAGGCTAAAAGGAAATCATGGATTACATAGCCATACTGCATGGACTGAGCGGGAAGAAGAAACACACTAGAATTCAGGAGTCGTCTAAAAAACGGGTTGATGAAGGGACTGGATCGGCTATTCTAGGGGATGCAATTTTGGCTGATATGCTGGACTCATTTCATCCTTTTCACGAAAGATAGGGAAAATGGGCAGCAGGCGCTCTATTTTACCTATGAGAAATCGGGAAGGCTGAACTTTAGGTCATTGGTTTAGAAATAGTATTCTGATAAATGACAGGCTGCGTTCCCATCCAACCAAACAAGGGACGCAGCCTGTTTCTTAACATATGAAAGTATAATTTTGGGATTACGCCAATTTGACGTTTTTCTAATTATTAAGCATAAGCCCCAAGGAACATCTTCATGTCATCCTCAACATTTGAAATCCCGCCGATGCCGAACTGCTCCACCAGCACATTGGCCACGTTCGGAGAGAGGAAAGCAGGCAGCGTCGGCCCGAGATGGATGTTTTTGACCCCAAGATAGAGCAGGGCCAGCAGCACGATGACCGCTTTTTGCTCATACCAGGCGATATTATATGAAATCGGCAGCTCGTTGATGTCATCCAGCCCCAATATCTCTTTCAGCTTCAACGCAATGATGGCGAGCGAGTAGGAGTCGTTGCATTGGCCTGCGTCCAGGACGCGCGGGATGCCTCCGATCTCGCCGAGATCAAGCTTGTTGTATTTGTATTTTGCGCAGCCCGCGGTGAGAATGACTGTGTCGCGTGGAAGCTGCTGGGCAAACTCGGTATAGTAACTGCGCGACTTCATCCGGCCATCGCATCCGGCCATGACAAAGAAACGCCGAATGTCTCCAGCCTTCACGGCATCGACTACTTGGTCGGCAATGCTCGTCACGGTGTTATGGGCAAAGCCGCCGACGATTTCCCCGGTCTCCAGCTCGGTGGGGGGCGGGCACTGCTTGGCTAGGGCAATCAACTCGGAAAAATCTTTAGGCTGACCGTCTACGCCCTCCGGAATATGCCGCAATCCAGGATAGCCGGTGTTTCCTGTCGTAAAGATGCGTTTCACATAGCTAGGCTTCGGCGGTACGATGCAGTTGGTCGTCATCAGAATCGGGCCATTAAAGCTCTCGAATTCACTGGCTTGCTTCCACCAGGCATTGCCGTAATTCCCGACAAAATGCTCGTATTTCTTAAAGGCCGGATAGTAGTGGGCCGGCAGCATTTCGCTATGGGTGTACACATCCACGCCAGTTCCCTCGGTTTGCTGCAGCAGCTCTTCCAGATCCTTCAGGTCATGGCCGCTCACTAAAATGCCCGGGCGGTTACGCACTCCGATGTTGACTTTCGTCACCTCGGGATGACCATAAACGCCGGTATTGGCTTGGTCCAGCATGGCCATGGCATCTACGCCGAATTTGCCCGTCTCCATTACGAGTGCGACCATTTGATCTGCGGTCAATGCATCATCTAAAGTAGCGGCAAGCGCTCGCTGCATAAATTGCTCCACTTCGCGGTTCGTATAATTCAGTTGATAGGCATGATACTGATATGCCGCCATTCCTTTAAGTCCATAGGTGAGCAGCTCTCGCAGGGAGCGGATATCCGCATCTGCGGTGGCAAGTACGCCAACCTCCTTGGCTTTGGCATCCAATGCCTCTTCATCGCTGTCATGCCAAACCGCCGCATCTGGCAATAACGTCTGGCTGGCTGGATGCTGATGCTCCCAGTGCTCACGTACTTCATCACGAAGAGCGAGCGCCTCTCGAATTTTAGCGACGAATACGTCCCGGTCAAAATTGGCATTTGTGATTGTAGCAAACAATGAATCCATCATAAAGACGGATGTCCGGCGTTCCAGCGATTCTGGCAGCTCCGTACCCACGCTGAAGAAGGAGATGCCTTTCAAAACAAAAATAAGCAAATCCTGCAGGTTGGCGACCTCAGGCGTCTTCCCGCATACGCCTACGATGGTGCAGCCGACACCTTTAGATGCCTCTTGGCACTGAAAACAAAACATCGGCATCCGCTCGTCATGATGATTTAATGCAGCTTGATTCATCTATGCGACCACCTCATTTTTATTTGTGAAAACGATTTGAGAATCATTTACATCATCTATCTATCAGAAGCATAACGCAGGAGGAAAGGCGACTAGGTGATTGGAATCACAATATATCAATCGGATCCAAAATATCCATAATTAGCGAAAATAGATAACAAACCGTTTTCTTTTGTAAAGACAGATGTTTTTAAAACAGCCTATACAAATTAGGATTTGAATTTTAGAATGGATAAATAATAGCAGCTATGAAATCACTGGAGGTCATGTTGTGAGAAGCTGGAGGACCATGTTCCCATGGTTTGGACGATTACAAATCATGCACAAGATTATTCTTATATTCCTTCCACTGATTTTTATTCCACTCTTTATATCGGGCTATCTCTCTAGCTACAATTTCAGTCAATCTACCATCCAAAATATGGAACAAAGTGCCCTGGATGAGTCAAAATTAATTGTATCTCAAATCGATTCTATTATTGGCAATGCAGAGAACAGCGCTAATTTTATTGCTACTGATATTAATCGCATCATTGCCAGCTCCCCTGAGCAGCGTGATTCGGTTCAAGAGCTGAAGTTCAGACGGCAGATCCAAAGCAAACTATCCACGGATCTTATTCTGTTTCCCGATGTTGATTCTGCCATTTTTATCGATAGGAACAACCATATTCATACTTCATACTCTCGCATAAACGAGGATGAACAGCAGGTATTTGATAGCGGAATGATCGAACAGGTGACTCGGATGGGAAGCTATGGAAGGAATCGCTGGTTTTCAATGGAGCAGCGTAATTTTCTGGTCAGTGACCCGGCGGTTCCCGTTCTTACTCTCGGCAAGGTCGTGATCGATGTAGATAGCGGCAATAAATTAGGCATTTTATTTATCAATGTGAAGGAGACGACATTCTCTTCATTTCTCGGCACAGAGAATAATCAGGGCATTTCCAAAACCTATTTGCTGGTGGATACGACCCAGAGGATTATTTCCAGTTCGAATCCGGAATATGTTCTAGAGCCGTTCGATCACTTAAAGATGAAGCGGCCCTTGACGTTTCTTAATGAACCCTATTCAGAAATTGTCGATCGTGACCAAGGGCAGGAATTCATCAGCGTATATCCTTACAACAGGATGAACTGGAGCCTGGTGAATATGAACCCGATGACTGCGCTAAAAAGCATGATCAGTCACAATGTCTGGATGACCGTCGTCATCGGGATGATTTGTTTATTGCTTGCATTGCTAGGAATAGCTCTATTATCCAAGATCCTAGTAAATCCCCTGCTTCAGCTTGCTAAATCGATGCGCAGAGTCAAGGAAGGCGATCTGAACGTTACAGCGGCTATTCGCGCGCAGGATGAGACCGGACTGTTAGCTACCGTATTCAATCTCATGATCGACCGCATAAAGCAGCTTATCGCCACCGTAGAGAATGAACAGCTCCGTAAGCGGGAATACGAGCTGGCGCTGATGCATGCCCAGATAAAGCCGCATTTCCTCTATAACACCTTAGATACGATTTATGTACTTGCTGACATGGAGCGAACGGAAGAGGCTAGAGACACAACCAAAGCTCTTGCGGACTTCTATCGTGTCATTCTGAGTAAAGGCTATGAAATTATTACGCTGGAAGAAGAGGTGAAAATCGTTAATGACTATTTAACGATTATGCAGGTTCGTTATCCTCATATTTTACAATATGATATTGCTATTCCTGACGAACTCAAGGGCATCCATATTCCCAAGCTGTCGCTGCAGCCCCTGGCTGAAAATGCGATTTATCATGGACTGAAGACGAAGGACAGCAGCGGCTTTATTCGGATTCGTGCGCATGCGGACAGCGAGCATGTAATCATTGAAGTGGAGGATAACGGCGTAGGAATGTCCCCCCAGCTTATATCCCGGATTACTGATTTCAAAGAGGATTCGGCTAAGAGAACATCGATTGGCATATTTAGCGTGCATGAAAGACTGAAGCTGTATTTCGGTGACATCTATGGTATTCATATTGAGAGCAGAGAGGGCCAAGGAACAACGGTTAAACTCATTCTTCCCAATAACTACAGCAAAGGTGAGCAGAATGTATAAAGTCATGATTGTTGATGATGAACCATTATTCAGAGACTATATGCGAAGCAAACTGGACTGGGCTAGCCACGGATTTCATATTTGCTGCGAGGCGGCTAATGGAAGAGAAGCGCTGGAGGAAGCCAAGGAGAATCGACCGGATCTCGCATTCATTGATATATCCATGCCATTTATCGACGGGCTGGAATTGACGGAACTGCTAAAGCAGACACAGCCTGATATCTCCGTCGTATTTGTGACAGGGCACAGTGAATTTGATTATGCGAGGCAGGCGGTTCGGCTCGGGGCACAGGATTATTTGCTTAAACCGTTCAATAAGGTTGAATTTTCGACAACACTTCAGCGGGTAAAACGTACGTTAGATGAACGCTCCCGGCCTTCTTTTCAGGAGAAAATCCCCCTTCAGAAAGCGGCAAACCTTGGAGTTCTCCCCTTTGATGTGCAGGAGACGCTGATTTTGACGCTCAGGATGAGGGAGATGGATGCTGTCCATGAAGAGCTGAGCCGAATCTGGCAGGTGATTCACAAGATGGATATTTCCATTTCGAGCGCTAGGGGACAGAGCTATCTGGAGGCCTTCATCAACCTTTGTCGTGCTTATATCCTAGAGTCCGAACTGAACCCGGAAGAAGTGTGGGGAACGGAAAGCACGCTAGAGCAGCAGCGACAAGCGCTGCCATCCTGGGAAGAGGCCCTGGGATGGATCGCCGAGCTGTTCAGCAAAGCGGTTAACTATAGGCAATCTTTTAAGCCTTCGAAATCGTATCAATTATTTACGGCTGCCAAAGCATATATCCAACAAAACTATTCAGATTCAGAATTGACTGTCGAAGGTGTGGCACAAGCCCTATATGTCGATGCCAGTTATTTGCGCAAAGTGTTTAGGAAGGAAGCTAGCATTTCAGTCGTAGATTATATCACCTACATTCGCATGAAGGAAGCGAAGGACATTCTGCTAACCAGACCCATGAAGCTGTCGGCCGTGGCAGAGAAGGTAGGATATAATGACCCCAATTATTTCTCCAAATGCTTTAAAAAAAGATTTGGTCTAACCCCTTCCGAATTCGAGCAGCTTCATGCAAATAAGGCGAATCCTGAGTAGATTCGTCTTTTTTGTCCTGTTTATTCCTTATGATGCTCGATTATTGCATTAATCAAAATGATGAACAATTTTATAATAAACATACACCTTGAAAGCGTTGCCAGCAGAAGGTGAACAGCACGTTAAATCCAGAAAAGAGGGGTAAAAGCATGAAAAAAGTTTGGTTCAAGTCTTTAACAGCTCTAGTCACCATCGCCATGTTATCTTTGTTTCTAGCTGCTTGTTCAGGGGGGAATTCGAGTCAGGGTTCGACAGGCTCAAGCGGTAATTCAGGAGAAGAGAAGGTTAGGCTGAAGGTGTATGCCCAGCATTTTGACGACGACACCTCCAAACCGTTTGACTATGCGGTAGAAGAACTGAAGAAGGAAATGCCGAATGTTGAAATCGTGCTGGATCCTGCGGTACAGGATGGATACCAGAAGCTAAAAACCTATGCCGCTACCGGGAATATGCCGGATATATTCGAAACAGACTGGGTAACTTTGCAAACGTTTGCCAAATCTAAAAACGTTCTTTTATTAGATGAATTTGAAGAAACGACAGCTTTTAAGAATAAATTGAATCCTGGGGTTGAAGGAAGGTTAATTGCACCAGACGGTCATATTTATGCCTTTCCATTTACTGGCATCGAATTCCAGATCCTCTATTACAACAAAGAAATATTTGAAGAGGCTGGTATTGAAGTTCCGATCAAGACCGTGGATCAGTTAGCAGAGGCTGCCAAAAAACTGAAGGAAAAAGGGTATGTTCCGCTATCCATTTTTGCTAAAGAGAAGTGGATTCCTACAGCGCTTTATCAAGGCTTTGTTACGCGGGAGGAAGCCATGGGCTACGGAAAGCTGGATGAAGCCGGTGTCACTGAACTGCCCGAGTCCTTCATCACTGCAGCTCATCAACTGAGAACATTGCAAGAAGCTGGGCTGTTTGATGTAAACGCTACAAATACGAACTATGATCAGGCTTCTTCTTTGTTCTACACGGGTAAGGCTGCAATGTTCGTGAACGGACAATGGGAAATTTACAGCTCTCAAGAAAAGCTTGGCGATAAAGTGGATTGGATGTACTGGCCGGCAAAAGATGAAGAAACCTATGAAAAAACAAAATATGCAGTCAACGGTTCCCCATCCCCTGGCGGTTTTGCCGTATCTCCATCGACGAAAGATCCGGAGCTGACGGTGAAGGTAGCCAGCTTTCTGGCTCAAAAGGCTGCCGAGTATAAATACGCTCAGCTTGGCAGTCCGATCGTATCCGTAAAAGTGGATAAAGAAATCACGGCGGAAATCCCGCCGATGATGCAGCGCATTGCAGATGAAATACTTCCAAATGCTACCGATTATGCGGTCGCCCTGAACAATGTTTCGATCAAGAATGTGCTGGATGACAATACGCAAAGTATGCTGATCGACGGCTTCTCCACGGAACAGTTCATTAAAAATCTAAATTCCGTATTGGCTAAAGAGAACAAGTAAGACATAGGACCCAGGCCGCCCCCCTTGATGCATGTGTTAAATCAGGGGGGGATTGCTTCCAGGAAAGGAGTGGGGTTACACCATGGATAGATATTTAAGCAACAAGAAGGCAATACTGATTTTTCTGCTTCCGGCATTGCTAGCCTATACTGTCGTTCTCATCTCACCAGTGCTGCAAACGATGTATCGCAGCTTTTTTGAATGGGACGGATTAGGTACGGCTGTGTTTAATGGTCTCGATAATTATAAGGAAATGTTCCAGGATCCTCTCCTCATGACATCTTTGCGAAATGGCTTTATTTTTTCCGTTGTCCTGGTCGTTTTTCAAATTGGCCTCGGAACGATTCTAGCGCTGGCTTGTGCCGATCCGCGAGTCAAGTTCAGAAAAATGCTGAAAACGGCTTATTTTGTGCCGGTGATTTTGTCTGTGACGGTAGTATGCCAGCTTTGGATAGCGATGTACGATCCGACGAATGGTTTGATCAATAAGCTTTTTCAGATCATGGGAATCTCATATCAGCAAAACTGGCTGACTTCGCCGACGGTATCGATTGTTGCCATTGCTTTTGTTAACGCCTGGCAGTTCATGGGCTATCAATTCAGCCTCCTGTATGCAGGAGTGAAATCGATCCCCGAGCAATACTATGAAGCGGCAACCATCGACGGCTGCAGCAAATGGATGGCTCACCGTAAAGTAACGCTCCCTTTGATGAAAGAAACCTTTAAATTCTGCTTTATCATTGCGATCACATCAGGAATCGGCGCTTTTGTACAAATGCTTATTATGACGAATGGCGGACCTGGCACGAGCAATTATACTTTAACCTTCATGATTTACCGGTATGCCTTCCTGGAGAATAAGTATGGCTATGCCTCAGCCATATCCGTATTATTAGTCGCCATTTCACTAGTAGCGACGATGATTATCAACAAGGTGTTTGATCGTAAAGATGGTTAACATGCATCTTAGAAGGAGAGATCGTTATGCAACGGGTTAAATCATTCCTCATCCAGGTTCCTTTATGGCTGTATTTCATTATTTCTGTTTATCCGCTGTTCTGGATGATTTCCTATTCGCTCAAGGACAACAATGAAATATTCGTTACCAATCCATTTGGGCTGCCGACCCAATTTCGATATGAAAACTACATTAACGCTTGGACTCAATTTAATCTTCCGCAGTATTTTATGAACAGTGTGGTCGTTTCTACGGTGGCAACGTTATTTATCGTCATTTTAGCGTTAATGTTCTCGTTTGCTATCGCCCGGCTGCGCTGGAGGTTTCGGGAAGCGGTCCGGCTCTATATGCTGGTTGGCATGTTCATGCCATTGCAGGTCATTATGATACCTCTTGCTATTCTCGTAAAAGACTTTCACTTGGCGAATACGTATGGAGCGCTCATTATTCCTTATATCGTGATTGGATTGCCATTTTCATCGCTTATTTTCTATGGGTTTATGCGCGATATTCCTTCCGAAATTGAAGAAGCGGCATGTATGGACGGAGCGAGTGTCTATCGGCTATTCACTAATATTATAGTACCTGTAGTCGTACCTGCTATTGCGACGGTGGTCATATTTCAATTCTTGAACAACTGGAATGAGTTCATGCTGGCGAACATACTTATTTCCGATGAATCGATGAAAACACTACCCCTGGGACTATTGTTCTTTCAGGGTCAATATAGCACCGACTGGGGCGGAATGGGGGCAGTGATGACGATTGCCAGCCTTCCGATGGTGATCATCTATCTGTTCTTCAGTGAACAGGTTGAAAGGGCGATGACCATGGGCTCTGCGGTAAAAGGATAATAGGCATGGCTAAATTAAAGGCCTGAACCCGGAAGAATACCGGGGGCAGGCCTTTCTGCGCTTCATCTACTATTTCATCCTACATTTCAACTTGACTAGAATGCAGCAGGTGGCTGCTGTTATCCTTGGCTTGGAGGTAAATGCTCTTGTTGCAGATACCGTCGAACTCATTGCTGTGGTCGATGATGACACAGATATAATCCGCTAGCTCCCCCGTGATCAGTTCCTTGATGTTGTCTCTGCCCAGCGCGTCCATATGGGAAATGGCTTCGTCGAACAGCAGCAGGTCAGCGCCTTTAAGCAGGGCCCGGGCAATGGCAATTCTTTGAATTTGCCCGCCGGACAGCAGGCTTCCGTTCTCGCCTACAAGCGTATTTTCTCCCTCCGGAAAAGAGGCGATGATTTTATCCAAACCCGTCATTTCCAGCACCTTGGCATAGGCCGCCTGATCCGGGCTGCCAGCTCCATATTTGATGTTATTCTCAATCGTATCGTCAAACAGGTAAATTTTCTGGGACACGATCCCGATTTTCGTACGAAGCGCATGCTTGTCCAGTTGATCAATAGGCCTTCCATTGATCAGGATTTGCCCTTTACCATCCCTGACCGTATACAGTCCCATTAATAGGCGAAGGATTGTTGTTTTGCCTGAACCGTTGGCCCCTTTGATCAACAGCTTGTCTTTGCTGTCCAAGCGAAAGGACACCTGGTTCAGTACATCGGGCTGATCCTCCTGGTATTTGAAGGATACCTTGTCGAAATCGATGCTGCGAATGGTATCGATCTTTTCCTTACTGGAATTCTCGTCTTCGCCCATTTGATCAAGAAACAGATGCACCCTCTTCAAGCTGACAAGGGCAGGCTGAATCGTTAAGGCCGTCGAGGACAAGCTTTGGATCGGCGAATAGAGCTTGGGGAGATAATTCATGAAGACGATGTAGCCTCCGATTGTCATCCCGCTGAAGATCACATCCCGTCCTCCCACGATAATGAGCAGAACCGATGATAATGCTCCAACCAGGATAATCAGCTCCAGTCCTATGGAATACAGAATGGACTGCTTGATGCTGATATCTACAAGCTCCTTCGTCGCGGTGTTGATCTTCTCGGTCTCCTCTCCCTCTACCGACAGGTTTTTTATTTCTTCAATGCCCTGTACTGATTGCTGGATCCGGCTGTTCAGAACTGCCCCTTTCTCTGCTGCCTCGGTCGAAACCTTGAAAATGGAAGACAAATACTTACTCGAAATCAGGTAATACACGGGCATGACCAGACAAAGAATCAAGGTTAGCTTGAGATTAATGTTGATCAGGATGATCAGCGTGGCGATCAATTCAAAAAAGCTGAGCACCACTTTGAACGTATTGGCCGATATCAATCCCCCGATATTGTTGGCTTCGTTTAGCCGGGAGGTCAGGTAACCGCTGGGATAGAAATTGAAAAATTCCATCGGCAGTTTTAACAATTTTGTGGAGATGTTCTTTCTTAAATTAAAGACGATATTTTGGCTCACTTTAGTGAACACCAGATTGGAGAAATAGTTGAATATGCTCTTCACTATATATATCGCGGCCAGAATACTGCTGAACGCAATGACGTGCTGAAAGTTATTCTGAGAGATTCCGTTGTCAAAAATACTCTTAAGCAGTAAACCGGGTATAATCGTAAGAATTGATAGGGCGACAAGGAGCAGGGAGGCCAGCAGCAAGCCCTTTTTGAAATCTTTCAAATAGACCCATAATATTGTCAGGTTATTCTTCATCCGCGATCGCCTCGTTTAAATGGTGGTGGATTCTATTGCAATACACCATGCCGTCCAGCTCGTTCGAACCATAAAAATCCAAGGCTCTGCAGTCAAAACAGAACAGGTTTCGTTCGCACTGGGAGCAGTGATTGATTTTCGTTTTGGACATTTCCCAATATGGTTTATGTTCTTTCCTGGCAAAAATCTCCCATAGGCGATCCTTGTCCAAGGAGCCTAATTTACGGCTGCGCAGCATCATGCAGGGATAGACCTCTCCGCTGCCCGATACGAAGATCTGGCCGTATAAACAGTTGTTATACCGCATTAAATAAGGCACTGCGTCCAAATGGACCGGTATTTCCCTAAGCAGAGGATTCAGCATTTCCTGCCGTTTTGCTGAAGAAGAGTAGGGATTTGCCGGATAAATGTAAATCATTTGATAACTGCGCTCACCGAGCTTTGATTTGATCGCCTCCACGGCCGACTCGTTGAGCGACGATACGATAATCGACACGGTATGGGGAATCTGATAGTGATCAATCCATTGAATAGCATTCTCTACACTGCAATACATATTTGCACATTGTGTAATCATTTCGTATCGCTGGTTGTCTTCTCCGAATATCTGCAAAGCCAAAGATACCTTCTTCTCCTTAAGGAATTTCGCTTGACTGGCATTCAACAGGGTGCCGTTGGTAAAGAGGGTTACGGCGATATGATGATCATGGAGATAGCTGACCAGCTCCTTGACCAAATTCCATTTGAGGAGAGGCTCCCCGCCTGTAAGGAAGCATTCTTGTATCCCGAGCTTCATAGCCTGGCTTATAATATTCTTCCACTGCCGCTCGCTCAGTTCATTGCTGTTCTCCCATTTCTTACAGCCGCAGGATTGGTAAACGATATTCTCTTCGGTACAGAACAAGCAATTTAAGTTACATGAACCGGTGACTTCAAGAACAAGGCGATTCAGCTTGAAAGGGATTAATTTATCGTATTTGAGCGTAGCGATCCGGCTCGTCTTTATTTTCTCCACATGAATGTTTCGTTCGTGGAACTGCCCGAAGCCCTGCTCCGCCAAGTAAGCCGTCAAATTCCCAGCGTCAGGCGGGACTCGGCCCGGCCGGTCGTTATTATACAACACTTCCGCTCTGCGGGTGTCTGCCGAATCAAGATAGATTTTGCGGCCTGTCATTAGGTTGCTCAGTATAGAGCCGTCTTTGCCCTTGGTAAAGACGACCTCCGGCTTAAATTTGAAGTACATAGCCAGCCCCCCTATTCTCTGAGATCCTGAAACAAATGCGGATTACTCTCCATAATGGAATAGTAGGTGGAAAAAGAACTGACAATTCCTTCCCGGAATCGCTCACAGTAGTCTGATTCCAGCCTAAAGCCCTTTCCATCTGTTTCGGCAATCACGTAACAAAGGTTGCATACATTGGATAAATTACAATCCGCGCAATGCTTAAGCGCTGCAAAGAACTCGTTCATGCATTTAGCCTGCATGGATATATCCAGCCCGTGATGAATGTCACCGATCGGGTAATGCGGGTTGATTTTCTCGCACATGTGGAAGCGGCCTTCGGAATCGACGGCGAGTTTATGCAGCCCCGGGAGGCAGGTGCCCCTAAGCTCATTCGGATTATAGGGCAGATTCATCATCGGCTCGAAGATGATGCTCTTGAGGACAGTTTTGGAGAACTGAGTGGCCGTGTCCTCGAAGGTCTTGTTTTTGCTGCGGGTGATCAGTTGGTGGATATACTCGCCACGCCTTTGCAAGAACGGCTCCAACTGCTGCTCATCGCCATAATAACTCGTATTCATGTCACTGACTCGGCTTACCCGCTGTACCCGCTGGTCAATATTCGGCTGGCTGGCGAAGAATGCTTCCATTTCTTCGAAATCGGCCAGGTTGTCGTATGTAATCAGGATGCCGTAGGGGATGGCGGGCTTTTGCGCAGCAACCTTCTCCTGATAAATCCTTTCAAGCAGCTGCAGATTATTGAATACTTTGGCGAAGGTCGGCTTGTTGTCGATGGTCACTCGATTTCTGTCATGATTTTGCGGATGGCCGTCCAAGCTGACAGAGATGGAGAAGCGATGCTCCAACATATAGTCGATATTCTCTTCGGATAACAGATAAGCATTTGTAGTGATAGAATAGACGAGATTCGGGAACAGCAGGGAATAGGCCTGTTCCGTATACTCGACGACCTGTCGGATCAGCCTCCAGTTCAGCAAGGTCTCACCGCCGTAGAAGCCTATCGTGATGTCGATATTAGGATTATATTCCACGGCTTTACGGTTCACGTTCATAAAATAATCGATGGAAGCCTTAGCCGTATCGAAGCTCATATGCCGGTTGGCGAAGCTCTTGGAGTAATAGTAATGATCGGAATAAATGCAGTATTTACAGCGGAAATTGCAGGCATCCGTTACGATCAGACATAAATGGGAGATGCCCTCCGACTGGATTTTCTCTTCCATGTACTGTTCAGTAATGACCGGGGGAGTGAAGACGGATTGAAACAGACGGTAATGCCGGATTTGCTCCAGCAGAGCGGAAAGACCATGCTGAATGAAATCATTCTCGTCATAGCAGGAACCGGCATCCACCTGCTGCAGAAATTGCCGCTCCGTATCGCCTACTGGAAATACGATTCGGGTGCTGTTGTCGTAACAATAGGTGTTATCTTCCGCAGTCGTAAACAATAATGGCGTTGACATAAATTGTATCATGGCAGCGATGATCTCCTTTCTTGTTAAGTAAAGCCAAGAGTAAATGATAGCGCTTTCCACTTACCCTTGGCACGAGCAATGATTTACGTATTAAGCCTTAAAGAATCTGGCTTCTCCCGCCGCGAAGCCAATGACGTCCGCGATTGGAGAAATTGTGTCAGCCGCGCATGCTACTGCACAGGTAGAAATACATTTGACTTGACAAAAGAGAATGGCCATCGTTATCCCTCCCTTCCTCCGATGGAATATCCGAAATCATCATGAGAATGTGAGAGTCCTCTCGATTTATATTATAAATGGTAAATATGTAATTTTATCAAGGTTATAGTGTCTATTTTGTTAAATATAGTAAAAATATGGATGGTTTCTCGCTTTGAATCCTAGTTGTTATAAAAATAACCATGGTTATAATTAGATGCAAAGTGACCTGTAATCTATCAGACAATGGGGAAAAGAGATGATATTCCTGAGAACCTGGCGCAACCTGATGCTGCAGACGAAAATTCTGATTGCTTTTATTCTCGTTCTATTTGTCGTGATCGGTTTAACCTGCCTCATTTTCTACTATGGAAATATGAGAGATACGAAGACGCATACCTACTCGATGTTAAATACGCTCAGCAGGCAGTATAGCAAAACCGTCGATTTTTTTATGGATGACATTGAGAAAATTTCTCTATCGATCTTCAGCGACCCCGCCATACAGGGTATTCTGGCCAATCATGCCCAAATCGGTCCTGAGGAAGGCTTGAAGGTAAGGAACGAGCTCTTTGCCTTGCTCTTCAACTATGCCCATCCCCGTCCGGAAATTGCGGGAATCCGCCTATTAACGACGGATCATATTTCCTATCATTACGAGGCAGGATCAACCGTAAATGCCGAAGTATTTCAGGAAGAGCTTTGGCAGACCCGGCTGGATGCGATGTCCAAAAGCGGTTATTTGCTGCTCCCGCCGTCCTCCTCCAATGAAGAAGGCTACAGGGAGAAAAACCTTTCCCTTGTGCGCCATATCTACCGGATCCCCAGGAGGGATAAAATTGGCTCGCTCAAGATCGATATCAACGCCCATGAAATGGGACGCTTGCGGTCGGGATTACATTTAGCTACTTGATGCATCCGTCCCGCGGCTTGATTAATACGGCATTGGCGGCGCTTGGCATTCAGGGGCCGAACTGGCTTGGCAACCCGGCGCTCGCGATTTATTCGGTCGGACTCGTGGATATTTGGAAAGGTGTCGGTTTTGCTACCGTCATCTATATTGCGGGCATGATGTCCATTCCGGCCGATTATTACGAGGCGGTCGATATCGACGGGGAATTTGGGTTACCGTGGGCTCCGGGTCATATAGGTTTGAAATGGAGCAGGTTAAATAAGGAAGGGCGATTATTGACTCCTTCTCCTATGTATAGCTAAGGGGCTCCGGTGAACTGGAGCCCTTTAGCAGCTTTGTAATAAAACTCAGTTCAGTAATACCTGTCCAATTGAAGGATTTCCTCGACGTCATCCATCTGGACAATGAGCAGTTCAAATGTCTCTCCGTGGCGCCCGTAGATTTGCGGGAGCAAAATACCAAGGAGGCTGTCGTCATCTGCCTGGCTCACCAGATCGTCCATTAACACGGACACGCCTCGTTCATCGCCGTAATCCTCGGCCTCCAGCGGCTCGAGGGGAGAGGGCAGGGATATGTATAATGTCTTCGACCAGTCCAGCTCGCCCGGCTCACACTTGATCACAAGCTGCAAAGGTCTATAGGCTTCGTTATAAAAATCGCAAAATGCTCTTATCCGCATATCTTCACCCCTTCTCCCAAAGCTGCTTCTCCAGCTGGGAAAGAATCCGCTGTGTTTCGGGCGACCATTTGACCACGGTCTCCTTCTGTCTCCTTTCAGCCTCCTGGGCCGCTGCCATCAGACTGCCGTGCAGGACGCGCCGCTGAATTTGATCGAGCCGCTGCTCGGCCAGCTCAAGCGGAATATGGAATACTTCAGCGATGAAAGGGATGGCTTCGCTCCGCTGGTCCGGAATGGGCAATTTCTCGAACATGTAGAAAGGGACGGCTGCATACAGCACAAACTGATCCGCCTCCGCTTCCTGGGCATCCTTGAATAGGCTGGGCATGACGCGCTGATCACCTGCATGCCTCAGGACATGGCATAATTCATGAAAGAAAATGACCCGGGCCATCACATCATGGGTATGTTTATTCAGGAATATGACCCGTTCCTCGTTATCCGAAAAAGACGGGCAGTCTGCATATATGAGTTCTATGTCAAAAGCTTCCGCAATCCGCTCGATATCATGCTGCTCGGCATCAAGCAGGCCGCTGCTTCGGTACTTTGCGTTAATCCACTGCTCCAGATGGGTCTCTTGATAATAACAAAATAACATGGATATCACCTCTTATGGGAATGTATGTTCGGTATGAAGGTGCAAATAAAGGTCCTGGTTAAGGACCTGAATGAGAATAAATGAGATTGCAGGGTATTGCCTTCATTATAGTTAATTATTGGATTGGTTGTCCAGAAGCTTTTTCTTCTGCTCGCGGTAAGCCTTCAATGCGGCCTCCATCATAGCGATCTCATCCGCCGTGTAAGCTTCCGGTCCGCCGTAAAAGGACATGCTCGCCTGTATTTCCTCCGTTGGCGAAGGATCGGAAGTACGCCCCAGCAAATAATCCCCGTTGGTGTCCAGCGCATCGACAATCCTTCTTAACGATTCGGGGTCTGGCTTCCGGTCGTTCGTCTCATATCTCGACAACTGAACAGTCGTTAAGCCTGCTCTAGATGCGAGGTCTTTTTGGGTTAAGTTTTTCAGTTCTCGAAGATGTTTGATCCGATCGCCCAGTGTATGCATAGACACTCCCTCTTTTGTTTGAACTCTACTAATAACCAACTCACCGTTACCATAATGGCATAAAAATATTTGAATGAAATGAATGATGTAAGATGTTGACATTACCAAAATGGTAATATATAATCGAATTATCATTACCGAATCGGTAATTTGGTGGATGAATTAAAATGTTATATATGTATTTTACCTTGAATGAAGGGGCAAATCAACACTTTAAACGTAATTTGTTTAAGAAAACAAGGGCTGTTGCTTTGTAAGTGTACGGCGTTTGTGTTGCCGTATTGGTAATGGAAACGCAGAATAATGAATTTCATGGAGGGATTTACAATGAGCAAGCGACAAATGAATTCATTTACGATTTTTCATAGTTTGCCGGTGGATGAGGCCGCAACCCGAGCAGCGGTCATCGGGTTTCTTGAAGAAGTGCGGCAGTATCGGCAGATTGGCTACATTCGCGAACTGGCGAGTGTAACGCACAGCTATTCACAGAGATATCACGGGGCTACACATGCCGTTCACAAGCCGACCGAGCAGGTTGCGCTGCGCAATATCGACCGGGAGGCTGAGCTGCGGAGAAAATCGGAGCTGCTGGATCAGGCCATGGGCGGGCTTACCGTTATGCAGCGTGAAGTCATTGAACGCAGTTATTTGGCGGGCGAGCGCGAATACGACTTCATCAGCTGCGGGGAAATGGGCATTAGCGACCGGACGTACCGGCGCATCAAAGCCAGCGCGCTCAAGCTGCTCGCCATAGCTATGAAGCTTGAAGTCTTTGTGGAACCAGAGGAGAGGAGAGCAACATTATCTGTGCATGGAGTCGGCTGATGCCGGCTTTTTTTTGTTTGATGATGGGGAAATCTCTCCAAATTATGAAGGTGTCTGTAAAAGGGAAGGATATGAATTGGAGAACGCCGGATACATATTCGCGGACTGCACCCGAGCAGCAGAACGAGGGCTTAGTTAAGTACTTTTGAACCTTGCTGGGTGTTATACCATTCGTGATGTCTTTGCTCCAGGAGAAGATATTTTTTTCACTGATTTTAATGACTAAAATGGCACTCGATACTGGTGTATCTGGTTCAGACGCTGTTCGATGGGCTGTCCGCCAGATGTCCGGTTTATGACCAGGGGATGTCCGTGCGCTGTACTTTAGACGTGTTAAATTTGTATTGTGGAAATGAATAGAGAGGGACGAAAGCCGCTGACGAGTCAGCGGTTTTTGCCGTTCTTAGAGTCCACGGAAGCGAGGCGGCAGTCCACAAGGGGGGAGGTGATACCATTGCGCAATGTTGGAGCAGGTAAATTCGAGATGCGGGAATGGTGTGCTTTATGAGAAGTGCGGTGACAGCCCAGCTGCTGGAGGCGGTGTCCGGACTGAATGCGGTTTACAGCTCTCCTGACGGGATTGGGGAAGAAGCTTTACTGCCTTGCGCGTTGTATTTGCAGGGCGAGGTGGAAGCAAACGGTGCCTGGTCCGGGTTGAGGCAAATCATCGAGCTGTGGCTTTACGTGCCCCGCTTAAGTCCGGCCGGATTGGATGGGTTGAGTGAGGAAACAGTTAAAGCGCTGGACAAGCAGCTGCTGAGGGCTGGGACAGGGGAAAGGTTCCTTTGTGTATTCGAGGGAAACCTCGGGCCGGATACGCCGGATGAAGCCAGGGATGCCGTAAAACGAGGCCTGCGGTTCGCCTTGATGGTGCCGCAACCATTAAGCCGAACGGTACAAATCAGCAGTGACCCATGGCTTAATGCGATCCAGACATGGACGCAGCGTGTGCTGGGCCCGGATTGGCAGGTACATAACGGCAGCTGGCCGTTAGGTTATGAACCGCCCGCAGTCATGTGGCGGATTGTCGACATGGAATCGACACCGCATGGAAAAACGTCTTGGGAGCTGCGGAAAAAGTTCACCGCCTTTATCGCCGGGACGGATGGAGATCAAGAGCATCTGGCGGTTCTTGCCCTGATTGAAAGCTTGGGTAAAGCAGTGAAGATTCCGCTGCAGCCTGGCACTAAGACGTATTTGACCGTCCTAGAGCCGAAGGTGAATTGGAATGCGAACAGAGTAACGGAGGGACCGCTGTCGGTGACGTTCAGTCGGCGCATCACGAGCGCTGTGGACGAGGGGGCACTGATGCAGTTTATTCAACACAAACGAACATCAATTTGAGGTGAAGAGCAATGGCACAAAAAAAGAAAGCAGCTCAAACGGCAGCCGAAGCAGCTAAAGCCACTCAAGCGGTTCAAGCAGCCGAGGCAGCTCATGCGAGTAAGGCAACCAAAGCTGCGAAAGTAGTCAAAGCTGTCAAAGCTGTCAAAGCATCTGAGGCTGCTGATCCGGTGTATCCGCTTGACGAGATTATGCAGCAGTCGGAAGCGTTGATGGGCGTGAAGCCGGAGGTATTGGCGGGCGCATATCATTCGCTGCCCGGCGGCAGCTTGACAGTTCAGGAAGCAAAGAAGCAGGTACAACTATTTTTGAATAGGAAGGTGAAGTAAATATGGCAGCAGGAAATTGGAATTTGACGAGTCAGCCGGTATTGCCGGGGCTGTTCATGAACTTTGTAAGTGCGGCGGGGTCAGCGATCGCGCCGGGGGCACGCGGCGTGGTGGTCGCTCCGGTCAAGGCGCATTGGGGGCCGATCAGCCAATTTGTGGAGGTAACGAGCGAAAATGCCATCAAAGAGCTGTTTTCAACCGACGAATCCGGCGGGGCAACGGCTTATACGACGCTGTACTTCTCCTTGCTTGGCGGCGCAAAGAAGCTGCTGGCCTACCGGATTGCGGACAGCTCTGCTGCGCCGGCCGAGCTTGTGCTGAAGAACGGTGAAGCGAGTCCTGAAGAGGCATTGAAGCTAAGCGCCAAATACAGCGGCGAACGCGGCAATGCTTTTAAGGTGACAATTCAATCGAGCCTGGCTGTGCCGGACATGAAGGAGCTCAAGCTTTATGAAGGCAACGCACTGCTCCGCACGATCACACTGGGTACTGGCGATGTGGATGCTGCTGTTGCCGCAATTAATGAGGATGCGGGGAATAAGTGGATCGTGGCGGAGAAGCTGTCTGACGGCGAGCTTGCTAACGTGTCCGGCGTGACTTTTGAAGGGGGAGCCAGCGGAATTTCAGGGATTACGAACGCGGATTATATCGCGGCTACGGAAGCTTTTGAGACGCAGGATTTCCATGTGTTAACGCTCGATGGGGTTACGGACGCGGCGCTGCGTACAAGCCTTGTCGCCTGGCTCAAACGGGTGCGCAGCGAGGGCAAAGGCATTATGGCCGCGCTCGGCGGAACATTCGCAGAGGATACGGGCGCAGATGCCGTGAATAAAGCAATTGCTCGCAGTGTCGCAGCGGATTTTGAAGGAGTCATCAACGTAGGGACGGGGGCTGTATTGAACGGAAAATCGTATTCCTCTGCACAGGTCGCTTGTTGGGTCGCGGGGCTGATTGCTGGACAGGCATTAAAAGAGTCCACGACATATGCCGCGTCGCCATTTGAGGATGTGACCCGCCGCTGGACGCGCTCGGAACAGGAGCAGGCGGTGCACAACGGCGTATTCCTGCTAGTGCATGACGGCCGCCGGGTTAAGGTGCTGCGCGGGGTGAACAGCTTGATTACCTTGCAGCAGGGCCAGAACAAGGGCTGGAAGAAAATCCGCAAAATCCGCGTTATTGACCAGATTAATGCTGATCTGCAGCGTCAGGCGGAGGATCATTACATCGGCAAAGTCAACAATACAGAGGAAGGCCGTCAGGCGCTGATTAGCGCAGGCAGGCAGTATTTGCAGTCTTTGGCTGCGGAGGGCGTCATCGCGGCTACGGGCTACGACGTGACGCTGGATCCGAGATTTTACGGGGACGGCGCAGTCATGCGGCCAGAGGATGATCAGGTATTCCTGACCTGGCAGGCGGACGACACTGATGTGATGGAACAAATTTTCGGCACGTTCTACGTGCAATAATTTTGAGGGGGAATTGATAAGATGGCACAATATCTCGATCCAAGCCGCGTCATTATGGGGACGTTCGGGCAGATTTTTATCGATGGCGTATGGCAGTCGAACCTGAATCACTTGGAGGCCAACGTAGAGGCGGATAAAAGAGAACTCAATCTGGTGGGCACGGAATACACCGTTTTCAAGCTGGGTCGCAAAAAAGGCACCGGCACGATGAGCGGCTATAAAGTGACCTCCGACATGATCCAGAGGGGCTTTCAGAAGTTCAATATTATCCAGAAGCTGGATGACCCAGAGGCGTACGGCTTTGAACGCATTGAGCTGAAGAACTGCATGGTCGATAGAATCCAGCTGGCTAATTGGACGGCGGGGGAAGAGGTTGTTGAAGAAACGCCGTTCACCTTCGAAGGGTATGATCTGCTTGATCCGATCACAGGACCTTAGTCTTTCCCGAAATTGAAAGGAGAAAACGAACATGAGTGATGTAAAAGAGTGGAACGAACAGGATATTCTCGACGGTCTCTTCGAGACGGCAGCGAATCTGCCGGAAGAGACCGTTTTTATTTCCCGGCTAAGCCTGCGCGTAACGCTGCGCGGCCTGACCTCCAGCAAGGTCGATTCAATCCGCGAGCGCTGCACGATTCGCAAAACGACGAAAGGCCACGTCTCGGAAAAGATCGACAGCGAGCTGTTTAATGCGACGCTGATTAAGGAGGCGACCTCTGCTCTGGAGGTCGTACGCAAGCAGACCGACGGCCAGGAGCAAAGCGTGAAGCTGAGCGGCTGGGGCGACGAGCGCATTACGAGCCGGCTCCGGCTGTCGGGCGGAGATGAAGCAGTGCGCCGTATGCTTCTCGCCGGTGAGCTTGATGCTGTAGGCGATAAGGTGCTGGAGCTGTCCGGCTTCGGGGTGGACATTGCCGACCTAAAAAACTAACGAACTCCGGCGGCATGACGACGCTCTTGTTCCATATGTGGAGCAGGCATAGTCTGCGCCCCGGAGAGTTCTGGTCTCTCCCGAAGGGAGAGCGCATGCTGCTGCGGGCTTTTACGGAGATGGAGCTGGAGATGATGTCATCTTCAGCCTCGCCGTCCGGCTCCGGGCGGAAGCAGCCCGGATGAGCCTGTATGGCTGAATTACGGCCGAAAGGAGGTAAAACGTGGCGAATCATGAACTGCGTTCAATGGACATCATTATAAATTCCCGGGATATCGATGCCGCGGAGAGGAAGCTGCGAAGCCTGGATCGCATGCTGCTGCAAACCCGGCGGCGCGCCCTCGCACTTGGTAACGCAAGAATGCGGCCGAGCATTACGTTAGAAGACCGTTTCACGGAAACGGCCATCCGGCTTAGCGCAACGATGAAGCGGCTTAATCAGGCCGCGGCCCGTCCGGTGGCCGAACTGATCGACCTGGCGACGCCGAAGATCGCCGAGATCAGGGGCGCGCTGGAGGAGCTGAGCCGTACACGGTGGCGGGTCGAGGTGGATGCAGGAGGCTTTGGAGCTGCGATTGGCGGCTCTATAGCTGAACAGATCTGTGCTGAAGGAGAAAGTTTATTGCAGCGGATTTCGGTGACTTTCCAGGAAGCTTTACAGTGTATTTTTGACGCGCTGGAAGTTGTTGAATGTCCGGCTGAGGCGGCAGGAGAGTGCAAATGCGGAGAATCCTCAGGATGTAGCCCTCAAGAGAGCGAGCCGCTATGCGAAGCAGCGGGGAAGACGCTCGGTCAGATATTCATTGAGGCATTTCTGGAGCTCATTGATCCTCAACGTATTGTTGAGAAGTTCTCGAATATTCCGTGGGATACAATGATTTCCGATGCCGGGAACGCTTTGAAGGAATTCGGAAAAAAATTAATAGAGTCAATAAAATCTGATATAGTCGACGGAGCGCAAAAGGAGCTTAAAGATCAGTGGAGTAATAAATGGCTTCCGAAGATCAAGGATTCCTGGCAGAATAGCAAAGTAAAACAAGCATGGGACAACAGCAAAGTAAAGAACGAGTGGATTCCCAAGGCCAAAGATTTATGGAATAACAGTAAAGTAAAGGGCTTTATGGATAAACCTTGGGTGAAGAAGGTAACGGAGTTTATAGGCAAGGGTAAAAAGATAATAAAAATACCGGGTATTTCACAAATCCAAACAGCCTATGAGATATTTACTGCCAAGACGGATAGGGAGAGAGCAGGGAAAATAGGGGGTTTTGTGGGTGGCTTGCTTGGAACAGCAGTAACTGGCTACTTTACTAAAAATTATTTAGCAACAGTAGTTGGAAATACAGTAGTAGATATGATTGGTGAAAAAATCGGAGTAGGCATATATGACTTATTTAGTGAAAAAGGAAAACGCACATTCCATGACCCACCGTATCCTCCGGGAACGACTATAGCTGATGCCTACTTAAGTGGTGGCGGAAGGAAATTGCACCCTACTACTGATATAGAACAACTCAAGCACGAGATCATTTTCGGTACTGGCAGTAAGCCTTCTGGAACCCCGTTAACGGATGGAGAGATTTTGAGTGCAGCTGAGTATTTCAAATCATTAAATGGACCGCTTCCTGCTCCAATTCCCCCTGTTCCCCAGGCGGCTGCACCTCAGCCAGCCCCTGAGATTATAGTAAATATGCCTCCAGGGATGGTTCAAATTCATCAGCAGCAACAGGAAATCGATATTGATAGTATTTCCAAGCAGGTTGGATGGCATGTGACTCATAATATAAGCAGAGTACTTATAAATATGACCAAATAAGGGGGGAGCAAAGAATGGAAATCAGGTTAATAGATGAAGCCGCAGGCACCGATTTCGTGTTCCCCGTCAATCCGGAAGAGGTGAGGATTACTCGGGGCAAAGGCTACGAGACCTTGAATATGCTATCTTACGGGGAATTTGATATGGCAACGGCAGAGAGGGTGAGGGAAATCACCTTCTCTTCTTTTTTTCCCGCACGGTGGGGAGATCACGAGATGCAGCCTGCGCCAAAGGAAGCCATGCACCTGCTGACGGAGATGATGAACAGCAAGCGCCCCGTTCGACTGATCATTGAGAATTTGGTGAACTTGCTCGTCTTTATCACGGTGCATGACACTACGTTTAAGGGCGGGGAGCCCGACGATATTTACTTCGATCTGACGGCCCGGATGTGGAGGCAGCCAAAGGTTCATACGAAGGCGGGGAGTGCTGCAGGCAGCGGGAATAGCGGTGGTGGATCGAATCGTCCTGATTTGAAAAAAACGCCAAAAGCCTACACCGTCAAGTCCGGCGACAGCCTCTCTAAAATTGCCAAGCTGGAGCTCGGCGACAGTTCTAAATGGTCGGCTATTTACAATTTGAACAAAAAAATGATCGGCCCTAATCCCAATTTGATCAAACCAGGGCAGAAGCTGGTGATGCCGTCATGAGTTATGAGGTGGTTCTGGAGGATAAGCATTATTTGCGGGAGTTGATCGAGAGTGTCTCCTTAACCGATTCGCTGGATCAAATTTCGTATGAGGCTCGCATCAATCTGCGGGTGCCTGAATCTGGACTATTCATTGCTCCGGGGCAGACGATTCGCGTAAGCGGCGTGCACTTTGGAGGGAAGGATATGGTCTATCTGCTGAATCCCGGCGTGGTGTGGGAATGCATCAGCAGCAATCGCGGCAGCAAGAGCCTCAGCCTTGTAGTGTACGACCGGACCATTTACCTCGCGAAATCGGAGGATGAGTACTTGTTCTCTTCGGGAGGAACAGCAAGCCAGCGGCTCAAGAAATACGCGCAGGATTGGCAAATCAAGCTGGCCTCCATTCCGGACACGGAAAAGGCGCTAAGTAAGGCGACTTACCGCTCTCAAGCGATCTATAACATGATCGTAACGGACTTAAGGGAGACCGTGAAGCTCGGCGGGGATGCGTATATGCCGCGGATGACGCCTGCGGGTCTCGAGCTGTTCAAAATCGGCAGCAACAAAACCGTATGGAAACTTGAAGCTCTGGAGGGCATCGACCAGCATCGGACCTTGGAGGGAACGATCACTAAGGTCAAAGTGATTGGCAGCACCGATAGCAGCAAACCAGCGAGTTCGAGAACCGGCAGCGATAAGAACAAAGCCGATCCCCCATCGCAATTTTTGGCGGTAGAGACGGGAGAAGTCAGTACATTCGGGACTTTGCAGCGGATTGTTCAGGACGAGGATGTGAAGACACCGGCGGAGGCTAAAAAATTGGCCAAAAGCATGCTGACCGGCCTTCAGGAGACTTTCACCGTAAACGGGCTCGACATTAACACGCTGCGGGCTGGTGATAAGGTGGAGCTAAACGGCCTGGAGCTGATTGTCATGTCCATATCGCATGAGCTGGGCGATCCGGGACGGATGTCGCTGGAGCTGGGGTCATACGACTACGTGAAAAGGAGGTATTATCTTAACCATGGCTGATCCTTATAAATCATTGGCGGCCGTTTTCCGGCAGCAGATGGCGGGATATGCCAAAGATATGCTGTCCGGCATGTCCACGGAGCTCGGAACGATAACGGCATCGGGGCTGAAGCTGGATCATTTCAAGCACGAAATTAAAAGTTATTGGGTTGCGGATTTTCCGGTCACTTTGGAAATTCCGGCTTTTCATATGGTAGGAACGATGATGTCGCCCGTCGATCAGGAGGGATTCCCGCTTGGAGTACCGGGTCCGCGAACGCGTTTTGAATTTGAGGCGGCCGAGATCAAGGACGTTCGCGTTAATCTGGCCGACGGTCTTCAGCCGGGGGATCGCGTCGTTGCCGCTAATTTGAATGGCGGCCATGAGGTGGTCGTCCTATGCAGGGTGGTGAGCCAAGGTGGCTAATTTATTTCCAGCGGAGCAGGAATGGGACGCTAGCTCGGACGTGGCTGGGTTGGATGAGCTGAACGTGCTAGAGGGGCAGCGTGCAGGAGATGGCGGAGTGTTTGGACGAAGCTGGCTGTTTGATTTTGACGCAGGTGAGTTCCGGATGACCCCTACGCGAAAAATAGTGTCCGCCGACGAGACCGCAGCCTGGATGATGTGGTGTGAGAAGGCCGTGCGAACCGCACGGTATCATCACTTAATTTATTCCCGCGATTACGGGCAGGAATACGAAGGCCTGATCGGCCGGGGGATGAGCCGCGGGGCGCTGGAATCGGAAATTCAGCGCATGACGACGGAGGCATTGATGATAGATCCGCGTACGGCGCGGGTGGATCAGTTTTCTTTTCGCTGGTCTGGGGATGCCTGCTTGTTCTCCTGCCGCGTGATGAATGTAAGAGATGAGACTGCGGTTTTGGAAGGGAGCGTGACCGTGTAATGGCAGGATTGCCAGTATATTTGCAAGAACAGACGGAAGAACAGATTATGCAGCGAATGTTAAGTCGGGTGCCTGACGATATCGATAAATCGGAGGGCTCTTTTATTTGGGATGCGCAGGCTCCTGTGGCTTTTATGCTATCGGAGGCTGCGCTCTGGGCCAGACAGGTGCTGGAATGGGGCTTTGCCAGCTCGTCTTATGGGCCATACCTGGATATGCGAGCAGCAGAGCATGGTGTGGTGCGGCGTGCTGCGACGGCGGCGACCGGACAGGTTCAGTTTACCGGAACGCCAGGCATAACGGTGCCTGCGGGCACGCTGGTAGCTACTCCGGCCGACGAAATTACGGGGGAAGCTTCTATTGAATACGCGACGACCGCAGCCGTGACGCTGGATGACACAGGTGTGGCATTTGTGGGTATTCGCGCCGTAGAACCAGGCCGCAATGGCACAGTGCCTGCAGGTGTGATTACGGTGCTGTCTGCTTCGGTGAACGGGATCACGGCAGTGACGAACCTTGAGGAGACCCGGGGCGGTACGGATGTAGAGTCGGATGAATCGCTGCTGGAACGTTTTTTGAATCAGGTGCGAAGCCAAGGAACGAGCGGGAACAAAGCCCAATATATGAAATGGGCCGGAGAGGTGCCGGGCGTTGGCGGCGTACAGGTTCATCCGTTATGGAACGGAGCGGGAACGGTCGGCATTTATTTGCTTGATGCGGACAAACGCGCGGCCAACGAGGATATCGTTGCGGCAGCCCAGCAATATATCGACCCGACGCAGGACGGGCAAGGAGAGGGCATGGCTCCGGCGGGGCCGGTTGTGACCGTGATGGCGGCTGAGGAAGTGCCGATTCATATCAGCGTTAAGCTGACCCTGGCCGACGGGGCTACCTTGGCCGAAGTGAAGGCGCTGATCGAAAAGGGAGTGCAGGCATATTTGAAGCAGCTGGCTTTTGCCGATCCGCTCGTGCGGGTAACGCGTATTGCTTCAGTTCTGCTGGATATTCCGCCGATTATCGATTACTCCGATCTAACGGTGAATGGACTATCCGATACAAATATTCAAATTGAATTCGGACAGGTCGCTGTGCTTGGGGCGGTGGATGTCCATGAATGAATTTACTGTTACTAGCCCTAGGGGCAAAGAAATGTTTTCCTATCTACCTGGTTATTATGAGTCATCCAGAGTAATACGTGCCAATATGCAGGCCAAAGGAAGCGAGCTTGATGCATTGAATCAAGCGCTGGATGAAACCCTTAGTCAATTTTTCGTTCAGACGGCCACCTGGGGGCTGGATCGGTGGGAATACGAGCTAGGTATTGAAACAGATCATACAAAGCCGATTGAGCAGCGACGTGCGGTAGTGGAGTCCAAATTGCGTGGGGTTGGTCAGTTTTCGGGGCGGCTCGTCAAGAACGTGGCTGAAGCCTACGACGGCGGAACTGTAGATGTGTCTTTCCAACCTGCGGAATGGAGCTTTACGATCAAGTTTATTGATACGATCGGAATTCCTCCGAATCTGGATGACCTGAAGGCTGTTATTGAAGAGATTAAACCGGCTCATCTGGCGGTGGAATATGAATTTAGCTATCTGCTGATCCGGGACATTCATGCTGTAATGACACTTGGTGAATTAGAGCAGGTATCGCTATCAAAATTTGCAGGAGGTGGTTCAGTTGGCAAGTCATACACCTAACCTTGATTTATTGAAGAAAGATCCTATTACGGATGGAAGTCAGACGTTTAATATTGAAACAATGCTCAACGAGAACTGGGATAAGATTGATTCGGCGGTGGGGCAAGTCCGGGAAGAATTAGCGAATGTTGATATACCGCTGTCCGATGCGACAAACGGAAACAGGAGCGATGTTGCGGCTTCGGAAAAGGCTGTTGGCCAGGTCATGAGTACAGCGCAGGCTGCCCAAACAACGGCTAATGCAGCAAATACGGCGGCGGCAGCGGCGCAGACCAGAGCTGATGCGGCTTTTCAGCTTGGCAATGAGCGGAAAGCGGAAGTGGTTGCCGCGCTTGTTGCCAAAGGGATTTCGGCATCCACGTCTGAGAGTTGGGATTCGTTGATCAGTAAGATGGCAGGGGTTATTAAAGCGACGGGGAATGCTGTTGCTGCGGACGTGTTAAGCGGAAAGACGTTTAGTAACGCCAGCGGAAATAACCTAACTGGTACCATGGCGAATCAAGGGGCAAAGGCAATAACTCCGGGTACAGCAAATAAAGCTATCTCGGCAGGATACCACAATGGGAGTGGGTATGTTGTCGGAGAACCGAATCTCATAGCTGGAAATCTTCCGAAGGATAAGACGTTTTGGGGGATAGTAGGGGCGCTAGAGCGCATGACCACAGCGGAAAAGCAGGCTATAGCAAACGCAATAACATCCAAAAATGTACCTGCTAGTGTTAATGATACAAATACAGTACTAGCTCAAAAGATCGGGCAGATCGTTACTGGAAAAAGGTGGGCAAGCGGTACCGGGATGACTGTTCCCGTCACATGGGGTAATTTTGAAATTAGAGGTCTAAATTTTACACCCAGAATAGTCATTGTACATGCAACTTATACTATTTCATTTGAACCGTATTACTGGTTTAAATTTTACGATCCAGATGACATGACATTACACGGGTGTACGGTACAATACGCTAATAACACCTTAAGCTTACCTACGGGTAATTACAGAAATCCAATAACTATTTATCCTGATGGATTTTCCGGCAATGTGGGATATGGAACCATTAGTTACGAATTTAAATGGAAGGCTTACGAGTAAGTCCAAGGACAAGTATGTAACGAAGGGTGTTGACAATGATTCGAATCTTTCAATCCAAGGATCGCGTTGAAGCGATTGAATTTTCTGATACTGATGCAGCGACAATACAACAGATCATTAAGTTTACAGGGAAGGGGGTTACACTTGCTTATGAAGCTGATGGCAGTGTTAGAGTAGGGATTAAAAAGGATGCTAAAAATGTCGTTTTAGTTCAGTTGGGTCAGTTTATTTACAAAACCAGCAATAGCGAATTGGGTGTTTGTGATTATGAATACCTGATATCAGAGTACGAAGAAATAACTGAAACGGCATAACAGTTTATGGTCAGCGCCGGAAAGGCGTTTTATTTTTGCCCCCGATCCGGGGGCTATTCTTTTTGAAACGGAGGGAGCAGGATGGAAATTACGATACTCATCTCCATTGCGACGGCCGTTAGTGGAATTTTGCTAGGCTGGTTGGGGCGCACACGGACCATACGCCAGGATGCAGCCAAAGATGCGGAGGCCGGAGCGACCCTGCAGACAGATGTGGAATATATCAAACGCGGCGTCGATGACATCAGGGTGGACGTGCGAATTCAAAGCCAGCGCTTGGATGGAATATCCGAACGTGTGACGCGGGTAGAGGAATCGACCAAGCAAGCACACAAGCGGCTGGACCGCCTGGAGGAATAAACTATATTAAAAGTTGGAAAGGAAGATAGTGATGGACTGGAACGTTATTTTTGAACTCATACATCCGTATTTAATCGGAGTTGTGGCAGTATGCTGGGTGATCGGCTATATTCTCAAAAAAACGCCCAAGATTCCCGATTGGAGCATTATATATATCGTTACCGTCGTTGCAGTTCTGCTTACCATTTGGCTGCTTGGATGGGGGCCGGATTCGCTGATTCAGGGCATTCTTACCGGAGCGTTTGCGGTATACGGCAATCAGTTCGTGAAGCAAGCATTGAAAGGGGCGGATGATCAATGAAAACGGTATGGATCGACGCAGGGCATGGAGGGAAAGATCCGGGAGCAACCGGAAATGGATTGAAGGAGAAAGACATTACTCTCCGGATTTCACTTGCCATGAAGCAACAACTTGAAGCTCAGTATGCGGATGTAAAGGTACTGCTCTCACGCACGACAGATGCTGATATCACCTTAAAAGAGCGTACCAGCAAAGCCAATCAAGCGGGCGCTGATATTCTTATCTCCGTTCACTGCAACGCCGGGGGCGGTGCCGGAGGATTCGAGTCTTACCGCTATACCTCGGCATCGGCGGGTTCCAAATCTCTGCAAGATATGCTGCATAATGCAATTATTGCGGAGCTCAAGCCTTATAACGTCACTGACAGGGGCAAGAAGGTCAAAAATCTTCATATGCTTAGGGAAAGTAAAATGACCGCGGTGCTGACAGAGAATTTATTCATTGACGTAACTGGCGATGCGAACAAACTGAAGCAGCAGGAGATAATTGAAGTAATTGTTAAAGGGCATGTTAACGGTATTGCCCAATTTTTGAGCTTGAAGCCTAAAGGAGGCAAACAGCCAGAAGCGGTTGATCCTGAAAAAACACAGAATTGGAAAGAAAGCGGCCGCGAATGGCTTATTGCGAACGCTGGGATCAGTCCAGTCTGGAAGGCAACCGATCCGATCGATATTGGAACGCTTGGCACGATTCTCAGCAGATTGCAGAAGTAAACTCTTATGGCGCCTGGGAGTTTACTCTGCGTATTTGCTGCTATATTTTAAGACTTGTTATTTTGCAGTTGATTATTTGTCTACTCGTTTCCTTGATGCATGTCTACTAGTTGTCCCGCTATTTGCTATCCAATTGTTAAGTTCACTAATCACTAATCACCATCCACGATTCGCTGTCCATTATTCGTTAATCTCTAATCTCTTAATCTGTAATCTATAATCGCTATCAGCTACTCGTATTTAGCTCTGGTCAGCTAGATCTAATTGTATTTGTTACATTTAAAAACTGCCGTTTATCGATGACAACACAAACTAGCTGCATTTCTTACAGTTAGAAATGAGATATGAAGGCTAGCCGGGCAAAATGCCGTAAACTAGATGTAGGAATTACATTTACTTCGCAAAACTTACCCTTATTGGCTTAAAGTAAATGTAGAAAATACATCTAGCGGACGTCCTCCCATACTAGACTACCAGCTTGCAGGCGAGTCGCAGTGATTATTACCCATGGCTAAGCCTGAAATCTAAAGGAACAAAGGGATTAGCAACCCCATTGGTCTTAAGACGCAGACTCCCTGTAAGTTTCTTTATGACCAATACACACTAAACAGGATGTACGCCACATACGCACACCCCATCAGTATGCAAAACGCAATTATCACAGAATCCCCTTCCCTTTGCCTCGATATCTTTCACCAAGCTTCCACATAATGCAGTCTCCTTTCATTTCACATGATCGAATTTCCCTTTAATACCCCATGCTTCTCTTTCCACCCGCTTACTATTCCTTAACATTGCCTGACAAAATCTAAACGAGTCATCTTAAGGAAAAATGTGGGCAGCCAGGCGCCATTTTCTACTTGTTAAAGAACATAAGTTCGTATATAATACAAACAAATGTTCTTATCGGAGATGATTTTGGTGAAAAAATACATTAACCAGGTGGTCGAGATCATATACATGGATCGCAGCGGCAGAATTACACAGCGGTCCATTCACATTCATGCCATTCGCAATGGGCTGGTTCGGGCAACATGTCTGCAAACGGGAGCACCAAGAGCCTTTAGAACTGAGCAAATTCTCGCACTTCATCCCGTGAAGCAATCTGTGAAGCAATCTGTGAAGCCATCGATAAAACAATCTACAAAACAATCTACAAAACAATCTACAAAACAATCTACAAAACAATCTACAAAACAATCTACAGAACAATCCATAATGCCATCCATAAAACAACCCGTGAAGCCATCTATGAAACAACCTGCAAAACCACCCGTACAACCACCTAAGCAGCAAATTACGAAAGGAGGCAGCTACTATGCTTCCTGATTTGGAACGCAAGCTGTTGCGGATTATTTATAATTTTTGGTCACAGCGCCGCCGTATTCCGAGTATGAAGGAACTTGAACGTACAACTGGCAGGATGGAGCGGGATATCCTGGCAGCTTTGGGACAGCTAGAGAGAGACGGATATCTGAATTGGCCGGACAAATCCAATCTAGCCACCCTGAGGCTGCTAAATGTTGCAGGGACGGAGGAACAAGCTAAGGCTAGACCGCGGCGGGGATTGCGAAGCGATATCGATTACTGGACGAATGATTGAAGATTATATAGGAATTTGAACCGATGGGGATAAAAAATACTTGCCTTTTCAGTGGAGCAGCTATAGAATCTAGGTAAGAACTTGTACGTACAATTGACATTGTGTATTTAAATATATCAATATTGTATATACAGGTCGGGAGGACTATTGCATTTTTACTTAAGAAATCAATCACTCTGGGAGGCGTTAACGCAATGAATTTGAAACCGTATTCATTTTGGTTTGTAACAGGAAGTCAGCATTTGTACGGGCCTGAGACGTTGGAAGAGGTAGCTGGGCATTCCCGCATCATTGCCGAGCAGCTGGACAAAGATCCTGCGTTTGCACAATCCATCGTATTTAAGCCAATTGTAACCACACCAGATGAAATTTATAAATTAATTGTCGAAGCGAACAGCGATTCATCCTGCGCCGGGATCATTACATGGATGCACACGTTCTCGCCGGCCAAAATGTGGATCCGCGGCTTGTCCCAATTGCAGAAACCGCTACTTCATTTCCATACGCAATTTAACCGCGACATTCCTTGGGAAACGATTGATATGGACTTTATGAACCTGAACCAGTCTGCGCATGGCGACCGGGAATACGGCCATATCGGGGCCCGTCTTGGCATTGCCCGTAAAATCGTCGTCGGTCATTGGGAGGACGCAAAGGTTCGCCAGGATATCGCCGGGTGGATGCGGACAGCCGTTTCGTATGCAGAGAGCCGCAGCCTGAAGGTAGCGCGCTTTGGAGATAACATGCGCGAGGTAGCGGTAACTGAGGGCGATAAGGTTGAAGCGCAAATCCAGCTTGGCTGGTCGGTGAACGGGTATGGTATCGGCGATCTCGTACAGCTGGTAAACGAAGTAAGCGATGCAGAAGTGAAGCAGCTTCTCGATGAATATGCTGAGAAATACACGATTACCAAAGAAGGTCTGAGTCCTGGTTCGGTTCGCGATTCGATCGCTTATCAGGCGCGTCTCGAAATCGCGATGAAACGGTTCCTTGAAGCTGGTAATTTTGGTGCGTTCACTACGACATTTGAAGACTTGCATGGTCTGAAGCAGCTCCCGGGTCTGGCTGTACAGCGCCTGATGGAAGCGGGCTACGGCTTCGGCGGCGAAGGCGACTGGAAGACCGCCGCATTGACCCGCGTGCTCAAAGTGCTTGCCAACAACAAGAATACTTCCTTCATGGAGGACTACACGTATCATTTCGAGCCGGGCAACCATTTGATCCTTGGCGCACATATGCTTGAGGTTTGCCCGACGATAGCCGCGACGAAGCCGTCGATCGAGGTTCACCCGCTAGGTATCGGGGGCAAGGAAGATCCGGCGCGCATCGTCTTTGATGGTCAAGACGGCCCGGCGGTCAACGCTTCCCTCGTGGACCTGGGCAACCGTTTCCGCCTGATCGTTAACGTTGTAGACGGGGTAAAGGTAGAGAAGCCGATGCCGAAGCTGCCGGTTGCCCGCGTGCTCTGGAAGCCACAGCCGTCGCTGAGAGAAGCTGCAGAAGCATGGATTTTGGCAGGCGGGGCTCACCATACGGTGCTGTCCTATAACATTACGGCCGAGAATCTGTCGGATTGGGCGGAAATGGCTGGTATCGAGGCTGTTATTATTGACAAGGATACGTCGCTGCGCCGGTTCAAGAACGAGCTTCGCTGGAGCGACATGGCATACCGCTTGCGCTAATGGCCTGAGCCTGAGAGATCCTGTTTCCGCGTGTTCCCCGGCCTATGATACAATAGCGGGTAGAATAAGAGCATTTGGCTGAGGTGAATGATGAGTAATCGGCGGATTCCTAAATATTTGCAGCTCAAAAATGAACTGTTGTCATGGTTTGAAACGGGAAAGCTGCAGCCCGGACAACAGGTCCCATCGGAGAACGAGATTTCTGAACAGTTCGGCATTAGCCGGCAAACGGTGCGCCAGACGTTCGGTGAATTGGAGAAGGAAGGGTGGCTGGAGCGGATTCAAGGCAAAGGCACCTTCGCGAGAAACCCATTGCGCCGAGAGGGTGAGCAGGTCAAGACGATCGGGATCATCACGACATACATTTCGGACTATATCTTTCCCCATATCGTCCGCGGCGCCGAGGCAGAGCTGCGAAGCAAAGGATACCGGCTTCTTCTATCGAGCACGGATAACAATAAAGAGAAGGAAATGGAAAGCCTGCAGCTGATGACCAGCCAGCCGCTGAGCGGGCTCATCATCGAGCCCACCAAGAGCGCGGAAGGCAATCCGAACTTAAGCTACTTTCTGTCGCTGCAGGAGAAGGGCATTCCGTACCTGATGATCAATGAGAAGTATCGCGAGCTGGAATGTCCTTGCCTGAAGGTGGATGACGAGCTTGGCGGCTATTTGGCTGCACGACATCTGCTGGAGAAGGGACACACCTCTATCGTCGGGTTCTTTAAACGGGATGACCTGCAAGGGGTAAATCGCCTTAAAGGTTTTCTCGCGGCGCATCGGGAGTTCGGGATCAGTGTATCTCCCCAACGAGTAGTAACTTACACGACGGAGGAGAAGGACGAAGTTCCGTACACTCAAGCTGTGCAGCTGCTACAGCAGGATGAGGAAGGCCGGCCGACCGCCTTTGTGTGCTACAACGATCAATTGGCGGTCGTTCTGATGGAGGCTATTCAACAGTGCAGCCTACGGGTTCCGGAGGACGTTTCGGTCGTCGGTTTTGACGATTCATCTCTTGCGCTCGCTTCCGGGACGAAGCTGACGACGCTGACGCATCCGAAGACGGAGATGGGTGAGCTGGCAGCCCGGCAGCTCATCGGGATGATTGAGCATGGGCTGGTGGTTGAAGACACGGTCTTTAAACCGGAGATCGTAGAGCGGGAATCCGTGCAAAACAGAGAACAGGCGAATCAAGAAGTGGAATTGCAAAGCTAGGGTCCGTTTCCCAGGACTCTAGCCTATAACTTGTACGTACAATACGTTTTGATTTGGCATGTATGTTTATGCATATACCAACTAAACTGTGCTGTATTAAATGGAATGCAGGTATCTAATTAGGCTCTAAACCATTGTTTTAGGGAATCAGATGGATTTATACACCTAAGATCAAGGATCCAGTCCGATCATTGGCGATGTTCCATCTTATAACTACAGGAAATCCATTTAAATTTATGTTTCCTATTTTACCGTAGAAACTAACGGCTATAAATCCATTTATTATTAAGTTGAACGATTAGAAATGGGTTAAGCAAGTACGTAAACTGTTCCTACGAAGCTGTATCTCCTAAATTCCTTAGATGATACAGGTTCATGGGATGTGTCCCCTTGACTGCATCCCAAATTTTTCAGTCGAGTTCATCTTAGATCGATATTTACAACTTGATTTGACTGATCTTGTAGTTTGATCTAACACTAGATGTTTGCAGTCTGATCGGATTGGATACTTGTCTATAGATCTAGGTTGTAGATCTGCATCTGCCTTCTGATCAGGACAGGGTATCTGTAATAGATATGCAACGTAAAGAATTACGATGAGAGGAAAGGAGTGGCCGCATATGTTGGAGGCGCTTAAACAGCAAGTTCTGGAGGCTAATTTGGAGCTGCCGAAGCACGGACTGGTTACATTTACATGGGGAAACGTCAGCGGCATTGATCGTGGAAGCGGGCTGTTCGTCATAAAGCCAAGCGGTGTGCCGTACGAGGAATTGAAAGCGGAAGATATGGTTGTTGTGGATCTGGAGGGCAATGTGGTCGAGGGCAAATTGCGTCCATCTTCCGATACTCCGACCCATATGGTGCTGTACCGGTCTTTTCCGGATATCGGCGGGGTCGTGCACACTCACTCACCTTGGGGAACAAGCTGGGCGCAGGCCGGAAAGGCGCTGCCAGCTTACGGTACGACACATGCCGATTATTTCTACGGAGAAATTCCTGTGACCCGGCCGATGACCCGGGAAGAAATCGAAGGCGCTTATGAACTGGAGACGGGGAACGTAATCGTCGAACGGTTTGCGGACATCGACCCGAACCAGGTACCAGGTGTATTGGTGCATGCCCATGCACCTTTCGTATGGGGAAAAGATGCCCACAATGCGGTTCATAACGCGGTTGTTCTTGAGGAAGTAGCGAAGATTGCGGCACGCATGCTGATGCTGAATCCGGAGGTGGCACCTATGGATCAGACGCTGCTGGACCGCCATTTCCTGCGCAAGCATGGAGCCAAGGCATATTACGGACAAAAATAATGCGCTATTGAACGGGAGGTTTTTCATATGGCTAACAAGTATACCATCGGGGTAGATTACGGTACGCAATCGGGCCGCGCGGTACTGGTCGACTTAGCGGACGGACGCGAAGTGGCGGATCACGTGACCCCTTATCCGCATCACGTTATCGACGAACAGCTGCCGGGCTCCGGTATCAAGCTTGAGCATGACTGGGCGCTGCAGCATCCTGATGATTATCTGGAGGTGCTGCGGAAATCCGTGCCAGCGGTTATCCGGGAGTCTGGCATCGATCCGGCTGATGTAATCGGAATTGGGATCGATTTTACGGCATGCACGATGCTGCCGATTGACGAGCAGGGCCAGCCGCTCTGCTTCGATGCGAAATACATCGATAATCCGCACAGCTGGGTGAAGCTATGGAAGCACCACGCCGCTCAGCCGGAAGCGGATAAGATCAACGAAATCGCAGCGGAGCGCGGAGAAGCGTTTCTGCCACGTTACGGCGGCAAAATTTCATCCGAATGGATGATCGCCAAAGTATGGCAAATCCTTGATGAAGCCCCCGAAATCTATGAGCGCACAGATATGTTCCTGGAGGCGACAGATTGGGTCATCTCGCAAATGACGGGCACCATCGTCCGCAACAGTTGTACGGCCGGTTATAAAGCGATCTGGCATAAGCAGGATGGCTATCCAAGCAAGGAATATTTCAAAGCGCTGGATCCAAGGCTGGAGAATCTTACAGAGACAAAGCTTCGCGGTGAAGTCATTCCGCTCGGAACGAATGCGGGCGGGTTGACTGAGCATATGGCGCAAATAATGGGCCTCAAGCCGGGCATTGCAGTTGCCGTCGGGAACGTAGACGCTCATGCTGCCGTGCCGGCTGTCGGCGTCGTAACGCCGGGCAAGCTTGTGATGGCGATGGGCACCTCGATTTGCCATATGCTGCTGGGCACGGAAGAGAAGCAGGTCGAAGGCATGTGCGGCGTCGTTGAGGATGGCATTATCCCAGGGCTGTATGGATATGAGGCGGGACAGTCGGCCGTAGGCGATATTTTTGAATGGTACGTAGAAGAGGCGGTTCCGGGTTACGTCAAAGAAGCGGCGTCCAAGGAAGGCATCGGCGTCCATCAATGGCTAGAGAAGGAAGCCGCGGCCTATAAGCCGGGACAAACCGGATTACTGGCGCTGGATTGGTGGAACGGCAACCGGTCTGTTCTCGTCGATACAGATTTGACCGGCCTGATTCTGGGAATGACGCTGCTCACCAAGCCGCAGGAAATTTACCGTACCCTGCTCGAAGCTACGGCCTTCGGTACCCGTAAAATCGTCGACGCTTTCCATAACAATGGAGTTGCGGTTGATGCCTTGTACGCTTGTGGCGGATTGCCGCAGAAGAATCGTCTGCTGATGCAGATTTACGCGGATGTTACGAATCGCGAAATTTTCGTTGCCGATTCCAAGCAGACGCCGGCACTTGGTGCAGCGATGTTTGCGGCGGTAGCTGCCGGGAAAGAGGCTGGCGGTTATGACACGATTCTTGATGCGGCAGAGCGTATGGCCCGGGTGAAGGAAGAGACGTTCAAGCCGATTCCGGAGAACGTGGAAATCTACGACCGTTTATACCAGGAATACAGCAAGCTGCATGATTATTTCGGCCGCGGCGAGAACGACGTAATGAAGCGGCTCAAGAGCATCAAGAAATCTACGGAGTAATGCCGTCAGACTGGAGGTAAATTCGGCATGGATAATTCCCGGGAAATAGACCATTTGGAGAAAATCGTTCTGGAGACCGGCGCGATCTATAAGGCAGCTCCTTTTCTAAGAGATCGTATTCTGCACCGCTTAGTGATCGTAGCCGACCAGAATACTTATGATGCGGCAGGGAAAGCTTTGGAAGAGAGTCTCCAATCCCAGGGCTTGAAGACAAAGCTATGTCTTCTGGAGCCGAATGCGGCCGGCGATGTCGTCGCCGATGAGCAGGCTGTTGTGCAGCTGCTGCTTGAAGTAGATCCTGGCACCACGGATGGGCTTATTGCTGTCGGTGCCGGAACGATCCATGATATCGTACGTTTCGCGAGTCATAAGACGGGAATTCCGTTTGTATCAATTCCGACGGCTCCTTCCGTGGACGGCTTTACCTCGGCGGGAGCGCCGTTGATTATTCGCGGGATTAAGAAGACGGTGGCGGCTGTTCCGCCGATTGCCATATTTGCCGATGTGCACGTTCTAATGAAGGCGCCGCAGCCGCTGGTAGCGGCTGGTTTCGGGGATATGCTGGGCAAATATACGTCTCTGTTCGATTGGAAGGTATCCCGCCTTACGGGGGGAGAGCCTTACAGCGAACAGGCTGCAGTCATTACAGAGCAGGCGCTTAAATCCTGCATCCAGCATGCTGCGGAGATCGGAGAGCGGACAGAGGAAGGGATTCGCATCCTGATGACGGCCTTGATCGAATCAGGGATTGCGATGCTGCTGTTCGGGCAGTCTCATCCGGCTTCCGGCGCAGAGCACCATTTATCTCACCATTGGGAGATGGCCTATTTGCGCCGCGGAAATCGGGCACTGCTACACGGGGCAAAGGTTGGCGTGGCCTGTGCTGAAATTTCCCGCTTGTATCACGCGGCCGTGGACGAAGGCAAATTCCCCGGACGGCAGCCGAAGGCGCTGCTTGAGCACGGTGACCAGATTCGGGAATGGCTGACTGAGGTGCCGTCCGCATCCAGGATCCGGGAATTGCTCGTTCTTGCTGGAGGTCCTTCTACGCTGGAAGAGCTTGGCGTCGATGAAGATCTATTTACGGAGAGTCTTCGCGAGGCGCATCTGGTTCGCTACAATCGGCACACCTTGCTGCGCGCGTTGAATGAGGCATGATTTAGCTTATTCTTATTATAGGTGCTGGCAAAGGATTGCTTGGGATTTAACCCAGGCAATCCTTTCATGATTTTTTTCATTGATTTTGCAAAAAAGAGCATGTTTTCTATAAAAAAATTAATAGTTTAAACCGATATATCCTTGTGCGAATTGTCGCAACAAAACTAAATTTATGAGGTGACGTTAGTGGAGTGGTATTTAAAGGTTCTCAAAAACTATGTCGGATTTGAAGGGAGAGCGCGCCGTAAAGAATACTGGATGTTTATTCTGTTCAACATGATTGCTTCGTTAGTTCTTGGCTTTATCGGTGGGTTAATAGGGTTGGATACAATTCTGTCCTACATTTATTCATTGGCTGTTTTATTGCCAAGCCTCGCGGTTGCTATACGTAGATTGCATGATACGGGAAGAAGCGGCTGGATGATTCTGCTAAGCTTTATTCCTCTAGTTGGTGCGATTATTCTAATTGTGTTCATGTGCCAAGATAGCGAGCCAGGCGACAATAAATATGGTTTCAATCCTAAGCTTCAAAGTTAATAAAATTTAGTTGTCCATACCAATTAAGTTTTAACTATCTATACATATGGTTTAAAAATGGAACACAAAGAGAGTCCGGGGCCTTGCAGGCTTCGGGCTCTTTATGCATCAAATAAAAGTTATCGAAAAACGTATAATGGGTATATTTGTCAACCTATACTAATATATTCATTAGGTGGTGTTTTTTGTGCAGAAATTAAAATCCAATTATATTAAACATAGAATTGAAGAAGAACGGCGTCAGCTTGGGCAGCTTGCGGAGCAATACGGCCTGCGGGATACGCGGGTGCTGAGGCAGTCCATGGAACTTGACCGGCTGATCAATCGCTATAATGAAGTCATGTATGATTATTTGCGGAGAAAAGAGCCGATTGCCTAAAGCAATCGGCTTCTTGAGATTTGCCCCAGCCATCCTCTGAAACCTAACGGAAAGAGGCTGCGGCGCTCTGAAGCAAAGTACGTATATCATATTGATACCGGTTAATCGGCTGAATTGGTTTGTCTACTCCCAGCAGTTGATAGACAGCGATTCTGGCTGTCCTGACGGAGTACTCCTCTGTAAAAACAACGTCATCAGGAATTTCACAGAATTGACCGATCAAAGCCAGGTTCGTTGAGCCTTCCGGAACGACCTGAGGGCGGTCGCCGGGCATTCTGGGCATGAATTGTGCCGTAATATACGGCATCATGCAGGGAATGCAGTTTGCGGAGCGGATAAGCTCATCCAACTCATTTTCGAATTTCAAATGGTGCAGCAGCTCCGTTAAAATTTCTTCTCCGGTGCAGTCACACATTCTTTTTTTCACATAGTCCCCCACATGATCCGGGTACAAGCCATAACCCCAGAACACTTTTACATCCTCAGGCTGGTTGCGGAAGTGCGGTTGATGAGCCAGCACGATGGACATGAACCAGCTGGAATCTTTAAAGGTCACCAAAGCTCCGCTTCCGGCCTTATTCCGCGAGAACTTCTCCATCCGATCGAAGAAGCGGGAGCCCTGGCAGGTGACGGTAAACGATTCCCATTTGGATTCATCGATGTGATCATCAAAGGAAGCGGGATTACCGAGCAGCCCTGGCTTCTTTGACGCAATCCGATCCCACAGCTGCCATGAGCTGCCTTTGCCGTTTAGCTGTGGAGGGGCTGTCATCGACCCAAGACTGGAACTTTCCGTCATCGAGCCGTTCGTGACAATGACCAAATCCTCCTTCGTCAAATCCAGCGCACGCTCCGCTCCATCTTTAACATAGTGCATGCGTGTCACCGTAATGCCATCCCCCGCTAGGAAATCCAAATCCGTCACCGTGCAATTCATTTCAAAATCAACACCATGCTCCTGCAAATACCGGTGCAGCGGAAGAATGATCGAGTCGTACTGGTTATAAGGCGTACGCGTAACGCCTTCAAGCGTATGAATCCGCGGAAATTCATGCATGAAGCGGATCATGTACCTTTTGAGCTCGACTGCGCTGTGCCAGGGCTGAAAGGCGAAGGTTGTCGCCCACATATACCAGAAATTCGTCTGGAAAAAATGAGCCCCAAACCATTCGTTAATCCGCAGCCGGCCTAACTGCTCCTCCGGTGTGATGATGAGCTTGGCCATGGCCATACGATCCCCCATGTTAAATCCCATGGAGGCCGCATCCACCACTTCACCATCCTTGTTCACAAGCCTGGCACGGGAATGCGTAGGATGCGCCGTATCAAAGGCCATAATCTCATCCCTTACCGATTGGCTGGGGTCATCGAGAGAGGGGATCGAGCTCAGCAGTTCCCATAAATTCTCATATGTCTCATCGTTCAGCATTCTGCCGCCCCGGATGACATAGCCATGCTCACGGTCTCCTGCGCCGTCGTTGCTTCCTCCGAGTACCTTCAGCTCTTCGATAATATGAATCTGCCGTCCTGGAAAGCCGCAATCCCTGATCAGAAATGCCGCCCCAGCTAATGAGGCGATTCCTCCTCCGACAAAATACACCTGGTTACTGTAAGTGCCCATACTTTTCATCCCCGCCTTCGTAGATTTTGATAACAACCTCAGAACATCTAGAGTAAGACAATTTCAATGTACGAGATTTCCTTTTTATAGAAAATCGACAATCGGCGGGTGCTGTATCATTTTTGGACATGTGCATGGTAATGTCTAGATATTCTGCCTATAACGCTGCAAAGCGCGTTCGAAATTGCCCTGCATCAGTTCGCTTAACTGTTCCACGATCAAAGCCGGCTCTTCCTTCATTCCCTGCTGCATCCATTGAATGACAAGCCCGGTAAAGGCCAGCGTATAGAAGTTGGCGAGAAACTTCTTATTCTCTTCGGCAACATGCATGCCGCGGCTTACTTCCTCCACGACGCCCATTATCAGGTCATAGGTGACAGCATACAGGTAGGAGTCCAGTTGACTTCGAGCCAGGGAATGAAGGGTGTTCAGGCAGAAGGATTTATTGCTCTCGATATAGGCGAATATCGTATATAACCCGTGCGTCCACGTATCGTAACTGCGATACTCGGCAAGGCTGCCTACGGCCTCCGTCTCATAAATCCAACCGAGCAAATCGTAGATATCTTGAAAATGGTAGTAAAACGTTTGCCGGTTCACCCCGCAGCGGCTTACGAGCTGCTTTACAGTGATCTTGTTTAAGGGAAGCTCCTGCATGGTTTGCTTCAAGGCATGGGCCAAGGCTCCCTTCGTAATGGTCGAGTTCGACAAAAGAATCCCCCGCTATCCCTAATTTTCATCCATATATATCCAATTGTAACATAAAAAAAGGCCCCACTCTTTAACAAAGAGTGAAGCTTTTTCAGAGGACTGCACACCTGCAGGCTGCAAATCGCACTTAATTCGTTTTGGATTTGTTATAGATGTCAAAGGCTACGGCCAGAAGCAGGACAAGCCCTTTGATGCCTTGCTGCCAATCCACCCCAAGGCCGATCAGGGACATGCCGTTGTTCATGACGCCCATGACCAGGCCGCCGATAATTGCACCGATGACGGTGCCGATGCCGCCGGAAGCGGAAGCGCCGCCGATGAAGCAGGCCGCGATCGCATCCAGCTCGAAGTTCGTGCCCGCTTTAGGCGTTGCCGAGTTCAGGCGTGCGGCGAAGATAAGTCCGGATAACGCAGCCATCGCGCCCATATTGACGAAAACCCAGAAGGTCACTTTCTTCGTCTTGACCCCGGACAGCTTGGCGGCTTTTTCGTTGCCGCCCAGCGCGTAAATATGGCGTCCGGCAATCATCCGGTTCATGACGAAGGAGTAGATGACGATGAGCACGAACAGAATGACGAGAATGTTCGGAATCCCGTTATAGGTGGCCAGCACATAGGTAAAGACGTTGACGATCGCGACAAGGGAGATCACTTTGGCAAGGAAAATCCACATCGGTGCAGTCTCAAAATTGTATTTGATCTGTGTCTGGCGCTCCTTCCATTCCTGCCAAATGACGAGCAGGGAGAGGATGGCGCCAAGGACGATCGTCAGGATGTGAATGCTCTCGCCTCCGAACCAGTCCGGCAGAAATCCGGAGCTGATCTTCTGGAACGACTTCGGAAACGGCGAGATCGATTGGCCGTTCAGAATAATCATGGTCAGACCGCGGAATAGCAGCATCCCGGCCAAGGTGACGATAAAGGCGGGAATCCTCACGTAAGCGATCCAGAAGCCCTGCCATGCGCCGATCAGCGCCCCAACCCCAAGCGATATGATGACGGCGAGGAAGGGATGCAGCTGCATGTCGACCATCATGATGGCCGCCAGCGCACCGATGAACGCCGCGATAGAGCCGACCGACAGGTCGATATGACCCGTAATGATGACCAGCACCATCCCGATGGCCAGTACGAGAATGTAACTGTTTTGCAATATCAGGTTGGTTACGTTAAGCGGCTTCAGCAGAATGCCGTCGGTGAGAATTTGAAATAAGACCGTGATGAATACAAGAGCGATAATCATGCCATACTGGCGGATATTTTTTTTGAAAAGCTCGCTAATCATTTGCATCTCCTTACCCCCTGCCTCGAGTCATGGATTTCATCAGTACTTCCTGGGTGGCGTCCTCGCGCTGGACTTCACCGGTAATGCGCCCTTCGCTCATGACATAGATGCGGTCGCACATGCCGAGCAGTTCGGGAAGCTCCGAGGATATGAACAGAATGCCTTTGCCTTCATCCGCCAGCTGATTGACGATGGAGTAGATTTCGTATTTGGCGCCGACGTCGATGCCGCGGGTCGGTTCGTCCAAAATGAGAATTTCCGGCTGCGCGTAAATCCATTTGCTGAGCACGACCTTTTGCTGGTTGCCTCCGCTTAAATTGACCGTTTTCTGCAGAATGCTTGGCGTCTTGATCTTTAATTTCTGCCGGTATTCCTCGGCGACCAGCACTTCTTCGCTCTCATTAATCACACCGCGGCGGGACAGCTTGCCCAAATTGGCGAGGGAAATGTTGCGCTTGATATCGTCGATCAATACGAGGCCATAATGCTTGCGGTCTTCCGTCACGTATGCGATGCCATGTTTGATCGCACTGCTGATATCGTTCAGGCGGATTTCCTTTCCATGCAGCAGCAGCTTGCCCTGGATGTTTCTCCCATAGGACTTGCCAAAAATACTCATCGCGAGCTCCGTTCTTCCCGCCCCCATGAGACCGGCCACGCCGACAATTTCACCGCGCCGGATATGGATGTTGATGTCGTCCAGCATTTTGCGGCCTTCCTGCTCAGGGTGATCGACCTGCCAGTTCTGCACTTCAAACAATTTCTCCCCGATGTTCGGTACACGCTCCGGATAACGGTGTGTGAGATCCCGTCCGACCATTCCTTTAATGATGACATCCTCGGTCACCTGATCCTTGCGCATGTCCAGCGTCTGAATGGTTTTGCCGTCCCGCAGAATCGTAATCGAATCCGCGACCTTCTCGATTTCATTCAGCTTGTGGGAAATGATGATCGAGGAAATGCCCTGCTTCTTGAGCTCCAGGATCAGGTTCAGCAGATTTTCGCTGTCATCCTCGTTGAGAGCGGCCGTCGGCTCATCCAGAATGAGCAGCTTCACCTTCTTGGAGAGCGCCTTGGCAATTTCCACAAGCTGCTGCTTGCCGACTCCGATCTGGATGACATGGGTGTTGGGGGATTCTTCAAGCCCCACCGTGGCCAGCAGCTCCTTCGTTTTGACGGTTGTTTCGTTCCAGTTGATGACGCCCCGCTTGGTTTGTTCGTTGCCGAGAAAAATATTTTCCGCGATGGATAGGTAGGGGATCAAAGCCAGCTCCTGGTGAATGATGACGATGCCCAGGCTCTCGCTCTGCTTGATATCCTTGAATTCGCATACCTCGCCTCGGAACAAAATATCGCCCTCATACGAGCCATGCGGGTAGACGCCGCTCAGCACCTTCATCAGCGTGGATTTGCCGGCGCCGTTCTCCCCGCAGAGGGCGTGGACCTCGCCTTCCTTGACCTTCAAGTTCACATTTTCCAAGGCCTTGACGCCCGGAAATGTCTTTGTAATTCCTCTCATCTCCAAAATGAAGTCACTCACAGTTCTCACCAAGCCTTTCGTCTCCATTCGAGTACAAAGGACAGCGGAGGCCGGAAAGGCCACCGCCGTATGTGCCGTTTGCATTCACGCAACTTACAGTCCCAATTCCTCTTTGGTATAGTAGCCGGTCTCTACCAATTCCTGCTCAATATTGTCCTTGTCTACCGATTTTGGCTCCAGCAGGTAGGAAGGGACGACTTTCACGCCGTTGTCATAGGTTTCCGTATCGTTGACCTCGGCTTCCGTGCCTTCGAGAATGCTGAGGGCCATGCCCACGGCTTTCTTTGCCAGCTCGCGCGTATCCTTGAAGACCGTCTGCGTCTGCTCGCCGGCCAGAATTGATTTGATTGAAGCCAGCTCGGCATCCTGCCCGGTAACGATCGGCATTGGCTTATTGCCGGAGCCGTATCCGACGCCTTTCAGGGAAGAGAGGATTCCGATGCTGATGCCGTCATAAGGAGAGAGGACCGCATCGACGTTCTCTGTCGCATAGTGAGCACTCAGCAGATTATCCATGCGCGCCTGAGCGGTAGCGCCGTCCCAGCGCAGGGTGGCGATTTGCTCCATTTTTGTCTGATTACTGCGAACAACCAGCTTGCCGGTATCGATATACGGCTGAAGAATGGACATCGCGCCGTTATAGAAGAAATAAGCGTTGTTATCGTCCGGCGATCCGCCGAACAGCTCGATATTGAACGGCCCTTTGCCTTCCTTCAGGCCAAGCTTCTCCTCGATATAAGAGGCCTGCTGCACGCCGACCTTGAAGTTGTCGAAGGTGGCGTAGTAATCCACGTATTCGCTGTTCATGATCAGGCGGTCATAGGCGATGACCTTGATGCCTTGATCGTGCGCTTTTTGCAGCACCTCGGTAATGGCTGCGCCATCAATGGAAGCGATGACGAGCAGATCCACGCCTTTGGTGATCATGTTCTCGATTTGGGATACCTGGTTCTCTACGACGTCCTCGCCGTATTGCAGATCCGTGCCGTAACCCTGCTGTTGGAATTCCTTCACCATGTTGTTGCCGTCATTCACCCAGCGCTCCGATGATTTCGTCGGCATCGCAATTCCGACCGTGCCTTTCTCGCCTTTCGTCGATCCGCCGCTGTTATCCTTGCTTCCGCAAGCCGTCAAAGTTAATGCCAGTACAAACGTCAGCAGCAATAATGTCGTTTTTTTCATTCCTGCTTACCCCCTGTTTATAAATTGAATTCCTTTATGAATCCGCTTTCAGAAGAGAGTATAACAAGGGAAGGCGGCTTTCGTATTTACAATAAACCTACTCTTTTTATAAAAATCAAACTTATTTGGGGTGAAGCAACTTTGGGGGAGAGGGGGGATCTTGTGGTTCTAGTCATGATAGAGGAAATATCTTTGATCATTTAAGATCGGAATGTATTTTATACAGTTAGTTAAGCCTCTTTTATCAAAAATACATACGCTAAATGTAAAACATGCAGTTAGTTTGCCCGAATGGAGCTCATTCGTCGAAATAGCTTTAAACTAAATGCAGGTTTTGCAGTTAGTTCCCTCTAACACGGAAAAAATCGCTGAACTAACTGCATGAAATGCATTTAGTTACCTGATCCTGACTATCTAGTCATAAATCAGTAGTCAAATTTATTGGAGAGAAAGGATTCATTTTTATTTAGGAGGCCGTGAGGTTCTTGCAATTTTTCGTTATACAAAGGAGTTCGAAATCCCATTACAGACCGGGGAGTAGCTTTAGCTTTCACTTGCTTTTATCCAATCACAACGCAACATCCAGCAAACGGCTGATCCGTCCAAGATCGATGTTTGCTTCGAACAACTCGGCCATACGGTCAAAGCTCTGCTCGTCCGGCACGATGAGGTCATGCTGGTAGGGCAAAATCCCGGCACAGGGGACGCCATGCTTATTTTCAAGGACATCTATGCCTGGCTGCAAAATGTCCTTGACCCCTTGATAGCGATTGATAATGAATCCTCCCAATTGATTCTTGATGGACTTATCCAATAAATCAATCGTGCCGTGAATCGCTGCAAAGACGCCGCCGTAATGAATGTCCGAGACGAGCAGCAGCGGGGAGTTCGTTATTTTTGCCGTATAAATATTAGCTACGTCCTGATTGGCCAAATTAATCTCCGCGGTTGATCCCGCGCCTTCAATGATGAGAATGTCGTATTTGGCGGCCAGCCGATGAAAAGAGCTTTCAATGCCAGTTCTGATTTCCGGCAGAAAATCCTCGTATTTCGTATAACTGCCTGTATACAATAACTTGCCGTTTAAAATGATTTGCGTCTGGTCATAGGCAGGCTTAATCAGAACGGGATTCATATCCGCTTCCGGAGCCACACCTGCGCTTAAGGCCTGAATATAGGTAGAATAAGCAATTTCGCAGTCATCTTCGGTCGTGAAGGACTTGGAGGAAATATTTTGCGCCTTAAAGGGGGCGGCAGCAATTCCTTTATTCCGCAGCACGCGCAGCAGAGCCGCTGTGATGAAGCTTTTGCCGCAGGAGGAGCTGGTTCCGACAATCATTAAGGATTTCATGGGTTCACCTGCTTTGCTATTTTTTATTCCGCAGAGTTATTCTCCGGATTATTCTCCGGCTCGATTTTCACGCTTTCGTCAAAATAACGCCCCTCCCGGAGATCGTAAACGAACTGCTGGAGCCATGTGTAATAGCTAAGGGCATGCCGCAGCTTGTGAAGATCCTGCAAGCATAGCTGGCGCTCTTCTTCCGGCGTGTCAAGCTCGAGAATGATTTCTGTAAGTTCGGGCAGGACGTCGTTAATGGCCTCCGTCATCACATCTATTTCACGCTGCAGCTTTATCGTAAAAAAGTTCTGAAAAGCCAGAAAAAAGTTCGTCTCCGCCTGATAGAGGTCTTTGCGCTGCTCCTTTTCCGGCAGCTTAAAGACCATTTGGGAAGCCATGAGCGAACGAACGGCATAGCTCATATTGCTTTTGCTCATATTCATGCGGTTCTTCATCTCTTCCAGCGTCATCGGCTTGTCCTCGAAATACATGATGCCATATAACTCGCCAAAGGAATGGGTTGCCCCGTACAAATCCATCGTATCGGCAATCGCCTTCACTACTTTTCGGCGAAGCTCCTCATGCTTGATCTTGCGCTGCTCCTCATCCCGATTGGATTGTTCCATAATTTCACCCGCTATCGCATCAAAATTATTCACGATTGTCTTTTACATAACATCCTATTCCATTTTACATGGAGAAAACCATACCTCTTAACTTCGATTGTACAATATTTTTTGAACGAACAAACTTTTTCTAAATTTTCATACAGACAAGGAGGACGGAGTTTAAAGCGATTATAACACAGCGTCAAATCATAAATCGAGCGAGTGATCAATAGGCTTTCGGAAATCAAAAAAAGTTCCTATGAATATAAGTTAAAAATATTTTGAACAAAAAAAGGAGGAGCAACTTGAAACAATCCAAACTGGCAGCCGATGTCAAGGCGCTGCTGTTCACGCTGCCGGCGATGATTCCGCTCACGATGTTTTGGCTCATCCCGCTAGGATATGCTTTTTATCTGAGTTTTACGGAATGGGATTTCATGAGTCCGGACAAGCTGTTCGTCGGCATGGCCAACTATGCTGAATTGGCGGACAACCCCGCGTTTTACAAGGCGCTGCGCGTTACGCTGCTGTTTACGGCGGGAAGCGTCCTTCCTACGCTGATCGGCGGGCTCGGCTTCGCCCTGCTGCTGAACAGCAAGCTTAGATTTTCCGGAATATATCGCACGCTTATTTTTTCACCTTGGGTAACACCAACCGTAGCCGTGGCCATCGTATGGTCTTGGATTTTTGAACCGGAGGTAGGGCTGGCCAATAACGTGCTGCGCTTCTTCGGTTCGGAGGGAGCAGGCTGGCTGGGTGATCCAAGCTGGGCACTTATCGGCATCTTGATTGTAACGTGCTGGAAATCCGTCGGCTGGGCGATGGTCTTCTACCTGGTAGCTCTACGCAATGTGCCGCGCGATTTGCTGGAAGCGGCCGCGATCGATGGTGCCGGAAGCTTGCGTAGGTTCACTTATATCACGGTTCCGCTCATATCTCCGACTACATTCTTTTTGACGATTGTGCTGATCATTCAGTCCCTGCAGGCCTACGATCAGATTAACGTGATGACGCAAGGCGGGCCTTCCGGATCAACAAGAACGCTGCTGTACATGTATTATCAGTCTGCATTTGAGGCCTTCAATATTGGAGAAGCATCCTCCGTGGCAGTCGTGCTGGTCATTGGCTGTGTGCTGCTCTCCATGGCTTCATTCGCAGTAAGCAGACGCAATGTGCACTACCATTAAACCAAGATTGATAGGAACAGGAGAGCAATTCATGACCGAGACAAGGATAAGCCATATCTTTACGAGGCATCTGCCGCTGGCGTTAATCGCCCTCCTAATGGCCTTCCCGTTCTATTGGATGGTGACCAGCGGTCTCAAAACCAATGATGAAATCTGGCAGTTTCCACCAACCTTCTGGCCAGAATCTCCCCAGTGGGGTAATTTTCTCGAAGCCTGGGAGGCGGCGCCATTTTGGCGCTATATGGCGAACAGCATCGGCGTGGCCAGTGCGATTGCCATCATTCAGGTGATCAATTCCGCGATGATGGCCTACGCGCTGACCCACATGAAATTCCGGCTGAAGGGTCTGCTGACCGCATTGATCCTGCTGGGTTACATGGTGCCGAACACCGCGGCTTATTTACCGAGCTATATCGTGTTATCCAAGCTTCACCTGCTGGATACTTACGCCGGCATGATTCTATCTAACTGTGTCAGCGTATTTTCGATTTTTCTCATCAGGCAAGCTTTTTTGCAGGTATCCCATGAACTGGTGGAAGCCGGGCATATCGATGGGGCATCGCATGGACGCATTCTGGGATCAATTCTCGTTCCGTTAACCCGCTCGTCCTTCGCCGTGCTCGTGCTCATTACGTTCATAGAGCAATACAACAATTATTTCTGGCCTATGCTGATCACCAAAAGTCCTGATCTGCAGCTGGTTTCGGCGGGTCTGCGCAGTTTTTTTGTGGAGGGAGGTGCTTACGGTTTGAAATGGCCGCTGATCATGGCTGCAAGTTCATTCACGATTATGCCATTATTGCTGCTGTTTCTGCTGACACAGAGGACAATTATGCAGAGCGTGAATTTATCTGCGGGAGTTAACAAGGGATAAACCATACAAATCATAAAATGGAGTGGAGGAGTTATACATGAATTTATTGAAAAAGGGTTTGATTTTCACCTTGATTCTAAGCTTCGTGCTGATCACAGGCTGCGGTACTAACGGCAGCGGAAGCAGCACGGGGGGACAGGCTGGCGCCGCAGTAAATGGAGCGCAGGGTTCGGGAGCGAAGGAGCCAGTGACGATTGAATTTTGGTACGGGCTGGGCGGCAAGCTGGGCGAGCAAATGAAGGCGCTCATCGACGAATTCAATGCCTCCCAGCAGGAGGTCATCGTCAAAGGGATCGTCCAGGCCGATTATTCGGAGACGGAGAAGAAGCTTCAGGCGGCGATCGCTTCGGGTGATGTGCCTGCGGCTGTATTGGCAGCGAATGTGGATTGGGCGCGTAAAGGTTATTTTGCCGAGCTGGACGAAATGATCGCCCACAGCCCGGATTTCAATAAAGAGGATTTTGTACAGACATTTCTGTCTCAGGGACAGGTGGACGGCAAGCAATACTTCCTGCCGATGTATGGCACAACCCAGGTGATGTACTACCGTAAGGACAAATTTGAGCAGGCGGGTATCCAGGCGGAGGATATCAAGACATGGGAGGATTTGGCGGCGGCGGCCGCGGCAATGACGGAACGGGAAGGCGGCAAAACGAAGGTGTACGGCTGGGAGCCGATGTGGGGCAGCGAGAATATGATCGATGCCGTACTAAGTAAAGGCGGACGAATTCTTAGCGAGGATGGAAAGACAGTCATGATCGATTCCCCGGAATGGGTGGAAACGTGGTCGCTGTTCCGCAAATGGATTCATGAAGATGGCATTATGCGCATTCACTATGGCGGACAAGGCTGGGAATATTGGTACAAAACGATCGACGACGTGATGAAAGGCCAAGCGGCAGGTTATACCGGCTCGAGCGGCGACCAGGGCGATCTTGATTTCACACAGCTTGGAGCGATGGAGCAGCCGGGCTGGGCGGGAGTTGGCGAAGGCAAGCCGGTCGCGAGCGCAATCTTGGCGGGCATTCCGGCCAAAGCAAGTCCCGAGCAGCAGCAGGCGGCGTTCAAATGGTTTTCTTTTTTCAATAATTCCAAAAATACGGCAGCCTGGTCGATGAATACCGGCTATATTGCTGTTCGCCAATCTGCGCTGGATGATCCGGATTTCGTTGCTTACAGCGAACAAAACCCGCAGAGTAAAATCCCGCTCATGCAGGCAGCGCATGCTTCCGCTCCATTCCAGGATCCCACCGGCGGCAGAATTAACGATGCGCTGAAAATCGCCGCCGATAAAGTGCAAATCGAGAATCTTCCGGCGGAAGAAGCGCTGAAGGAAGCGAAGGCAGTGGCTCAAAAGGCGCTGGATAGCATGAAATAGGAGTGACGCAAGGAATGCCTGAACTCATTGTAAATAACGGCAGCTATGCGATCAACGGCATTTTAATGGATAAGGACGGCACCCTGCTGGACTTTGTGTCCATGTGGGGGAGCTGGAGCGAGCATATGCTGCGGCACTTTGGAAGGCAGCTAGTAGCGGAGCTGAGGCAGTCTGGTCGGGCAAGACAGCTGGAATCTGGATTGGAACCGGGGCAGGAGCTGCTCTTCACAGAGTCACACTTGTGGGGGACGGTTCATGGACCGGATGGCGCAGTGATCGATTATGATCGCAATGGACCGCTGGCGATGGGGACGATGGGGGAGCTGTTTACCCTGCTCACTTGGCGGGGGTATCATTCGGGATTATCCTGGGCAAAAGCCAAGGAGTTGGCGGAGCTAAGCGGCAGGTTAGCTGCTGCGGAGCTGGAGCGGGCTCGTCCCGTCCGGCCGATCGCTGGAGTCCTCGCTTTTCTAGAAGCGTGCCATGCACAGCATATTCCGCTTGGAGTCGTAACTGCCGATGATACATTAGCGGCCGAGAAGCACCTGGAATGGCTAGGTATTCGCCATTTGTTCGGTGCTGTAGTTGGTACCGATCAGGTTGGGCGGGGAAAGCCGTTTCCCGATATGCTGGAGCTGGCCTGCGGTAAGCTGTCCATAGATGTACAGGGCGCAGCGGTGATCGGCGACACGAACGGAGATATGATCATGGGCCAGGCGGCCGGGGCAAGGCTTTGCATCGGCTTGCATTCGAAGCAGGCCGGGGCGGCGGAGCTTTTGCCCGATGCCGATTATATTATTGGAGCTTATGATGAGCTCCGGCTGAAAGGAGCGGCAGAATGAAGGCTGCGGATGGAATCGGCTGGTTATTTCTCGCCCTGGCCATCGCGCTTGAGCTGTCGGGTACGGTATCCATGAAAATGTCCGAGGGCTTCACGCGATTATGGCCCTCCGTAACGATGTTCGCGTCCTATGGTGCTGCTTTTACGTTCCTTAACTATGCCCTGCGTTATATGGACATGAGCATCGCTTATGCTACCTGGTCAGGTATCGGCATTGTCTTGATTACGCTGGCGGGCGTGCGGCTGTTCGGTGAACGGCTTCCCCTGTCCTCGATTATGTGGATGGTGATCATCGTCATTGGCGTAATTGGATTGAATATGAGCTCGAAAGCCCATTAATCATCTTTGTAAATGGTAAAAGAAAGGGAGTGGAGATTTCCATGAGACATCACGATCATACCGATCTCATCGAGCATGCCCAGGCCAATGAACAGCCGCTGGCTGCCTTCCAGGTCATTACGGATACCCATGTGACCGGGAATGCCGATCATGAATATAACCAGAATTTCGACAGAGCCCTAAAGGACATTATTGCCAATGCGGCCGGGAGCAGTGGAATTATGCATGTAGGCGATATTACGGATCACGGCTTTATCGAGGAGTACGGGGAATTGAAGCGTATTATCGAGGCTAACCGGGAAGGTCTTCCGCCTATTCTTTTTACCTTGGGCAATCATGATGTCGCCTTTGGAAATTGGAGCTCAAGATTGGGGAACTATACCGCCCAGACTGGTATGCAGGGAGTTTATCACGACCATTGGATCGACGGGTATCACTTCATTTTTCTCGGTACGGAACAGGGACTGGAGAGATTCTGCCATTTGACGAAGCAGCAGCTGGAATGGCTGGATCAGAAGCTTGGAGAGAAGGCTTCCGCCGATAAACCGGTTTTCGTATTTTTGCATCAACCGCTGATGGATACGGTGGCGGGTTCTCTCCAAGCTCAGAACTGGTACGGCGTGGAGCAGGATAAGGAGCTGAAGCAGGTGCTGAGCAAGCATCCGCAAGCGATCATGTTTACCGGGCATACCCATTGGCAATTAGAGGCCGAGCATACGATGTTCGATGGCAAGGGAGAAACGGCGACGATGTTCAACGCGGCTTCCGTAGCCTATTTATGGACAGACGAGGATGTTCATCTTACCGGGAGCCAAGGCTTTTACGTTGAAATCTATGCAGACAAGGTTCTGGTCAGAGGCCGGGATTTTGCATCGGGCAGCTGGGTGGAGTCGGCGCAATTTCAAATCAACTACTAGAAAAATCTAAAGACCACTTCGGTTTGAACTGCACCCCTAATGTTAGACACCATCTAACATATTGGGGGTGTAGTTCAGTTGAAGTGGTTTTTTTGCGCTTGTCTTAGGACTTTCGATAGAATTGTAGATTCTTATTCAAAAATATTATAGAAAAATAGCAACTTTTGGTGTGTTTTAGCGTTAAAATGGGTGATGTTGGAATTTGGGATATATTTAGTTGCCTCTATATATTATTAAAAGGATGCGTGGATAGATTGAAAAGGTTTGGAGTCATCGTTTTGTTTGCAGTTAGCTTGTTCCTGCTTAGTTTTAATTCGCCGGTATTTGCCAATACCGCTTCGATATATTTGAATGGGGTACAGCTCAGCGCTACTAATTTGTCTCAAGTTGAAATCGTCAACAGCAAAGTGATGGTTCCGATCCGCGTGGTGGAGGAGCTGGGCTACGTTGTAAATTGGAATAAGACGGATCAAACGGTGAACATTCAAAACAACTCCAAAACGGTTGCGATGGCGATGAATAAATCCAGTGCCTATGTCGATGATCGGGTCGTTTCGCTTACGTCACCACCCTTGTTGAAAGGGGGGACCTCCTTTGTGCCTTTGCGGTTTATCGGGGAAGAATTCGGTCTGGAGGTCAACTGGGATAACCGCACCAAATCGGTGTATTTATCCTCGGACGCTTTAGAGAGCACACTTGATTCGCTCGATACAACCTCTACTAATAAGGGGTTAATAGAAAATATCCAATTCGCGGACAATCGGCTGACGATAAACATGGATCAAAGCGTGCAGCCGGAAATTTTCACTATGAGCGGGCCGGAGCGGATCGTTCTTGATTTGCCGGGGGCTGCTTTAGCGGATGCTTTTGCTTTGCAAAATATGGCGGGAGCGGGGAGCTACCAGATTAATATTGAGGAAGAACCATCTTTTGTAAGCAAAATCCGTTATTCCTTGTTCAAATCGGATCCTTCGACCATTCGCGTTGTCCTGGATTTGAACTCCAAGGCAAGTTATCAGCTTTCCAATGCTGCGGGGAATTCGGAAGGAATTGTACTGGATTTATTCGATCCAACTTCGCCAACCGCACCAGCGACGTCTTCTGACACCATTTCAGACCTATCTACACCGCCGACAACAACGACGACGGTACCGGTTACCGGGAATAGATTAGTCGTGATAGATGCGGGACACGGAGCTCACGATAATGGTACTACCGGAGTGTCTGGCAGAGTAGAGAAGGATTTCAACTTGACGATGGCTTTAAAAGTAGAAGCGCTGCTTGGGCAGGAGCCGTTGATCGATGTCGTGCTTACCAGGCATGATGATACCTACGTCACAAGACCCGATCGCGCCAAACTCGCAAACGATCTTAACGCGGATGCGTTTATCTCTATTCACGCCAATTCGGTGCTGAATGTACCTACGGCAAGCGGTACGGAAACCTATTATTACAGCGAAGCCAGCAAACCCTTGGCCGATGTGATGCATAAGCACCTGATTCAAGCGACCCGGCTTAAGGATCGTAAAGTCAAATACAATAACTATGAGGTGTTAAGAAAGAGCAACATGCCAGCTATCTTGCTGGAGGTAGGCTTTTTGTCTAATGCAGAAGAGGAAGCGCTGCTTTTCACAGAAGACTTTCAGAACAGGGTAGCCCAAGGTATTGTGGATGGGATTAAGGAATATTTCGGAATCAACTAGTGAGCGAAGATGAATAGGTGCTTAAACTTAAATAACCCCCTCACCGTGGAAGTCTCCCATGGCGAGGGGGTTTCTATATAGGAGGTTGTGATTAGCCTATTTCCTCCAGGTAATCAACGACAACCCATCCCCATTCTCCGTGATTGTAGCTATAAACCTGCTTCCAGACATATCCGTCGGCAACCACATCGGTACCGCCATGCTGGGCGTTAACCATATCGCCCTTGTATAGCAAACCGAGTACTGTACCGGATGTCGAAGGAGTTTTTCTCAGTCTTACACCGTCTCCTGTGATTTCGTATGTTGCAGACATCGTTGTAATTTTTCCGGATGATTTTACAGGCCTTAATCCTGCTAAAACTTCATGCGAGCTTAGAGTAGTGGTGCTGACGTAACTGCTGCTATCCGCGGCAAAGACTCCGTAAGAAGGGATCATAAGGGTGGCTGCTACTAATGAAGCGGCAATGATTTTTTTGAACATGTGAATGTCTCCTTTTAAATTGAAATAGGTAGTTGAGAAACAAGCTGAACCACAGTAAACCCGCCAGAATTACTGCAGTAAAACTGATTCCCGAGAATGATCATAGTATAGTAGATCTTCTGCTTATCCCGCTTTCTTCTAAGTAGGAAAATACCTTATTCAATGTCAAACAACGGAGGCAATCCCGGCGATATCCCCTCCTTTCAAATTCCTTAGAAAGTCATGATTATGTGTTTAGTTATACCAATATTTATCAAGTATGTAATTAATATACCATATTATTTACTTATTTGGAATATGTTTACTATCCCTATTGGCTGAAATTAACCAGATTTGTAAATGACAAGGAAGGAAAAGGATACGAGTCTGTTGAATGATGTTTGTAAATGGAGCTATAAGTAATAGGATATTAGAACCAGTTATCGCATTCGCTCATAGCAGAATCATTATGAGGTGGAGAAAATGAATTATATTGCCCATATTAGAGAAGTGGATCGACAGCATCAGACAGTTGAAGAGCATTTATTAGGGGTAATGGCTTTAGCTGAAACATATGGGGAGAAGATAGGAATTAAGCATATTACCGGATTGGCTGGTATGCTTCACGATTTAGGGAAGTACACGGTTGAATTCAGGGAATATATTTTACAAGCCATAGACAATCCGGATTCCCCACCGGCTAGAGGTAGTGTCGATCATTCGACAGCAGGTGGGAAGCTTTTATATCAGCTCTTTCATACAAGCCAAGCCGTGAAGGAACATAGATACCGTGGAATTTTAGCGGAAGTCGTAGGAAATGCGATCATTTCTCATCATTCTTATTTGCAGGATTTTTTGAGCCCAGAATTGGAGTCTAAATATATGACTCGCGTAAGAGACAAGGAGCTCGATAAGTTCGATGAAACAGTTGATTTATTTTTTAAGCATGTGATGAAGGAATCTGAATTTTATCATTATGTGGATCAAGCCGCGGATGAACTGGAGAAATTTCTATCGAAAAATTCTTCAGCGAGTAACGAGAATAAACTGATGTTTTTAAGCAAATTTGTATTTAGTGTACTTATCGATGCTGATCGGACGAATACTCGGTTATTTGAAGAGAATGTAACGATGGATTCTGAACTGAATACAGAAGAAGTTTTTGCAGCTTATTATGACAGGCTTATGGCAAAGCTCCATTCTTTTGCTGTACAAACCGATGCTTCCTCACCAATTAACCAGTTAAGAAGAGAGATGTCGGAGCAATGTGAGCGGTTTGCGGACAAGCCATCTGGTATATACACCTTATCCATTCCGACCGGGGGCGGCAAAACCTTGGCAAGTCTCAGGTATGCTCTCAAGCATGCCAAATTGTATAACAAGAAACGTATTATTTATGTCGTGCCATATACAACGATCATCGAGCAAAACGCGGAGGAAGTCCGCAAGCTCCTGAAGGATGATATGCACATCCTGGAGCATCATTCGAACGTGATTGATGATATGGATGAGGATGATGAACTATGGGATGGCCTCATGAATACGAAGCAGAAGCTGAAGCTGGCCAAGGATAACTGGGATTCTCCGATTATTTTTACAACGCTGGTGCAATTTCTTAATGTCTTCTACGCGAAAGGCAGCAGGTATATCCGGCGGCTTCATCGTCTTAGTGAATCGGTGATTATTTTTGATGAAGTGCAAAAGGTGCCTATTTCTTGTATTTCTTTATTTAATCAGGCTTTGAATTTCTTGGTGTCTTACTGCCACTCCAGTATTGTGCTATGCACAGCCACTCAGCCGGCTCTGGACTTTGTAGAGCACAAGCTTGAGATTAAGCCCGATGCTGAGATGATTCAGAATTTACCGCAGGTGATTGAAGCATTCAAACGGGTTGAAATTATTGATCGAGCTTCGCGTGAAGAATTTAACAATGAGAAGCTCACGGATTTTATTCGTGAACGGCTGCAAGAGGTTCAGAGTGTTCTCGTTATTTTGAATACGAAGGGCGTAGTGAGGAATTTATACCTTCAAGTGAAGGAGAAGCATAGTGATATTCCCGTATATCATCTGAGCACATCTATGTGTGCTGCACATCGCAATCAGATTTTGGGAAAAGTGCGAGAACATCTTGCAGATGGAAATAAGGTTATATGTATAAGCACACAGTTAATAGAAGCGGGAGTAGATGTAAGCTTTGAATGTGTGATTCGTTCACTGGCAGGACTTGATTCCATTGCCCAAGCAGCGGGAAGATGCAACCGGCATGGTGAACAGGCAGTACGACAGGTATATGTCATTGATCATGCAGAAGAAAATTTAAAGCATCTGAAGGAAATCAAACTTGGTAAACAAATATCCAGGAAGATGCTTATTGACCTCAAGCGGGATCAGCAAGAGCATGGCGGGAATATTTTATCGGATATAGCGCTGGGGAGGTATTTTAAACAGCTCTATACCCATTTTGAGGATGATCTGGATTATCCTATCCCACAACTACGCAAGAATATGACGGAACTGCTTATGGCGACTAAGACGGATAATACATACGCTGAAGCTTATTACAGAAAGTATAACGAACGTCTGCCCTTATTTTTGGCCAATAGCTATAGAACTGCAGCTGAGCATTTTCAGGTTATTCGTGATCTTACTACTTCTGTTATCGTTCCTTATCATGATGAAGGGAAGGAGATCATTGCAGAATTAAATGGCGAGAGAAGTATTGCGGATTTAACTTGCTTATTACGGAGAGCGCAGCAATATACGATTAACTTGTTTGATCATGAGTTAAAGCAATTATCCAGCAGCAGGGGATTGGAGAGCTGTCTGGACGGGAAGGTATTGGTTTTAGGAGAAGGGGCTTATAACGAGGAATTCGGATTGGATATTGAGAACGATAGTGGGTTTGATTTGAAAATAATTTAAAAACCTATCTTAATTTAGATAGGTTTTCACATAATACAATATATTTTTCAATCCACGCTATTTACACCCTATATATAGCGACAAATTATTATAACATAGTCAAAAGTGATATATTGATGTTCATATAATGTATTATGATATTTACAAAACCTAGATTATGGGATACTATAGATTTGCCAAAGCACCAAAATAAGGAAGGAGGTGAGCTCTATGCGAAACTCGATCGAATTCGAGGTATACGGTGACTATGCACTGTTTACTGATCCGTTGACGAAATTGGGAGGAGAGAAGCTGAGCTATCAGATTCCGACCTATCAGGCAATGAAGGGAATACTTGAAAGCGTCTATTGGAAGCCGACGTTGATTATGATCATTGACGAGGTTCGTGTTATGAATCCTATACGTATGGAATCCAAAGGCATTCGTCCCATGGATTATAGCGGGGGGAATACATTAGCGAATTACACGTACTTGAAGGAGCCGAGGTATCAAGTCAGAGCACATTTTGAATTTAACATGAACCGTCCAGATTTGGCTGATGATCGCAACGAGCATAAGCATCACAATATGTTGAGAAGAGCGGTTAAGGCTGGGGGGCGCAGAGACATTTTCCTTGGGACGCGGGAATGTCAGGGGTATGTTGAACCTTGTGTGTTTGGTGAAGGCAAGGGATTTTATGATGAGGTAGAAGAACTACATTTCGGGCATATGGTCCACGGCATCAATTACCCGGATGAGACAGGCAGAAATCAGATGGAACTCCGGCTATGGAATCCGGTAATGAGAAAGGGCATTATCCAATTTATTCGGCCAGAACAATGCACGCAGGTTCGCCAAGTTTCCGATATGCAGCCCAAGACCTTCAATTCATCTAATGTTGAGTTCGTTGACAAACTATTAGCACAAATTGGAGAGGAGGGAAATGGATGAGCTGGTTATTGCATTTATATGAAACTTATGAGTCGAATCTGGATCGCGTAGGCGAAGTCGAAAAAAGATACAAAGATCGCGAATATACTTTGCTACCTATCTCTCATACAACGCAAAATGCACATATAGAAGTAGAGGTTACCGAGGACGGAGAATTTCACTCCGCGTATATTATCGATAATAAGGATGCGAGCACCCTCATCCCGTGCACCGAGGAATCGGCAAGCCGGGCCGGCTCGAAGATCGCGCCTTATCCGCTGCACGATAAATTAAGCTATGTTGCTGGGGATTTCGTCGCTTATGGCGGCCAGATCAAGAAAGAAGAGCCTTATACATACTATATCAAGCAACTGGAAAGCTGGGCTCAGTCTCCCTATGCTACAGCCAAGGTTCGCAGCATTTATAACTACTTAAGAAAAGGACAGTTAATTCAAGACCTGGTCAATGAGAAAATTTTGTGCGTGGATGCGGATCACAAGCTGATTGATAAATGGGATAAGAAATATGAGAGTTTATATCCCGAAAAACCACTCATATTCTCAACGGTAACCGGGGGACAGGAAAGTGCATTTATACGCTTTAATGTGTACTCTCCCAACAAAATTCTAACCAAAGTGTGGAAGGATCGGGAGATGTACGATTCTTTCATTAAATACTACCAAGACTTATTAGGCAGCGAAGATATTTGTTATGTCACAGGTCAAAGATTACCGAGTACGGACAGGCATGCGAATAAAATCAGGAATCCTGCAGATAAAGCAAAGCTTATATCGGCTAATGATACTAGCGGATTTACGTTTCGAGGTCGTTTTAGCCAAAGTAATGAGGTTGCCAGTATCAGTTACGAGGTATCCCAGAAGGCCCATAACGCCTTGAAGTGGCTGATTAACCGTCAAGGAAAAATCTTTGATCAGCGAGTGTTTCTGATATGGGGCAATGATATACCGGAGATGGTCGATCCGATGGAAGACGCTTTTTCGATTGATCCCGTGTCTACTACAGTAACAGCAAAAAAGTCATTCACGAACCAGGAGTTTGCTCTTGAGTTCTCCAAAGCATTGGATGGCTATCGAGGGAACATCACATCCCACTCCGAAGTCAACATCATGGTTCTGGATTCAGCTACAACAGGACGAATGGCTGTATTATACTACCGGCATATGAATAAGGAACTGTATCTGGACAGGCTGGTGAAGTGGCATTCGTCCTGTGCCTGGCTGCATCGTTATCGTAAGAATGATCAGGGTGAATTGGTGCAATTTTATGGGGCACCAGCTACCAGGGATATTGCCTTTGCCGCTTATGGACCCAGAGCTAGTGAGAAAATTGTTAAAGGATTAATGGAGCGTATGCTGCCATGTATTGTGGATGATCTGAAAATTCCGCAGGATATCGTAACCAGTGCATTTCATCATGCATCCAATCCCGTCTCTATGGATAAATGGGAGTGGGAGAAAACCTTAAGTATTGCCTGTGCCTTAATTAATAGACAGGAGGGATTCAAGTTGTCATTAGAGCCAGAGAATAATGATCGTGATTATTTGTTCGGTCGATTATTGGCGGTAGCAGATGTCTTGGAACGTTCCGCTCTGGGGCGGGAAGAGACAAGAGCGACCAATGCCATTCGTTATATGAACGCTTTCTCAAGACACCCGGCCAGAACCTGGATGACGATTCAGCAAAGCTTGCAGCCATATCAGGCTCGGTTGGGGACGAAGGCAAACTATCATTCCAAAATGATTGATGAGATAGCATCCAGAATAAAAGTCGAAGATTTTAATAATAAGCCATTATCGGGCAAGTATTTGTTAGGTTTCTATAGTCAACGTCATGAGCTCTACCAAGGCAAGGAAAAAAATCAAGATACTTTAGAAGTATCGAATGATGAGGAGAGATCGATATGACAATTTTGAATCATAAAATAGATTTTGCCGTAGTGCTATCGGTGAGAAATGCTAATCCCAATGGTGACCCTTTAAACGGAAATCGCCCAAGACAAAATTATGATGGTCATGGTGAAATTTCAGATGTGGCGATAAAACGCAAAATCAGAAATCGACTTCAAGATATGGGGGAAGCGATATTTGTTCAATCAAATGACCGGAAGTCAGATTCCTTTACCAGCTTGAGAGAGCGTGCAGATGCGAATCCTGAGCTACAGAAGGTTGTGAAATCCAAGTCCAGCTCCAGTGATGACTTTGCCAGGGTAGCATGCCAGGAATGGTTGGATGTTCGCAGCTTTGGACAAGTATTTGCTTTTAAAGGCTCGGATAAAGGCGGTGGTGTCTCTGTCGGTGTAAGAGGACCAGTATCTATTCATACGGCAGTTAGTGTGGACCCGATTAATATTACAAGTACGCAAATTACGAAGAGCGTTAATTCCGAGCCGGGGAAAGAACGTGGTTCGGATACGATGGGCATGAAGCATCGTGTAGACTTCGGGCTGTATGTTTTTTACGGAAGCATTAATACTCAATTAGCTGAGAAAACAGGTTTTACGCTTGAGGATGCAAACAAGATTAAACAGGCGTTAGTCACTTTGTTTGAGAATGATGCTTCTGCAGCAAGGCCAGATGGAAGTATGGAGATTCATAAGGTGTACTGGTGGGAGCATAATTCGAAGCTTGGCCAATATTCTTCTGCCAAGGTGCATCGTTCGCTGAAGGTGACTTCACGGACAGACGAGCCTAAATCCTTCGCGGACTATTCAATTGAACTTGTAGAATTAGAAGGCTTGAAGGTTGAAATTATAGATGGCTTATAGGGAAGATGACGATTACCTGATGTTATCGGGCATCCAGCATTTCCAGTTTTGCAAACGGCAATGGGCCTTAATTCATATTGAGCAGCAGTGGGAAGAAAACGTCAGAACGATAGAAGGGCAATACCTGCATCAGAAGGCGGATCAACCGTTTGTCAGAGAAAAGAGGGGAGATCGGCTTATCGTTAGGGCTATGCCTGTCAAATCGAATGAACTGAGGATCACCGGTATATGTGATGTCGTAGAGTTTATCCGAGATGATCGGGGTGTTCAAATCCATGGTGCCGAGGGCAAATACAATGTGTACCCGATTGAATATAAACGGGGAAAGCCCAAGTTAAATGATGCTGACCTCATGCAACTTACAGCTCAAGCAATTTGTCTGGAGGAAATGCTGTTATGTCATATTGATAAAGGTTATATGTACTATAATGAAATCAAGCATAGAGTCGAGGTTGGCTTGACTGCGGATATGAAGGATAAAGTAAAAGCGATTATTGCAGAAATGCAGGGTTACTATATCCGTAGACTGACGCCGAAAGTCAAGACGGGTTCTTTTTGCAAAAGCTGTTCCCTTCATTTGATTTGTTTGCCAGAATTAATGAATAAAAGATCTGTAAAGAGCTATATTGAAGGGAAAATTAAGGAATGAAAAAGCTGCTGAATACGCTATTTATTACGCAACCAGATGTTTACTTATCCTTAGATGGAGATAATGTTATCCTTCTCAAGGAGCAGGAGAAGCTCGGAAGGCTGCCGCTTCACAATCTGGAATCCATTGTAGCATTTGGTTATACGGGGGCAAGTCCAGCGTTCATGGGGTATTGCGCGGACAGAAATATTTCATTGGTGTTTCTTACGATGAGCGGAAGATTTCTGGCTAGAGTTATTGGAGCAAGCAAAGGGAATGTAGTTCTGCGGAAGAAACAATACCTGCTTTCGGAAAACGAGTTGCTTTCCGCTAAAATTGCCCGGAATTTCATTGTAGGCAAGATTTTCAATCATAAATGGATGATTGAGAGAATGACCCGGGACTACCCGTTGCGTGTGAATGTAGATCAATTTAAAGAAGTGTCCCAACACCTATCGTCTATTATGATGGATGTACGAGCATGCGAAGATCTGGAGCGATTAAGGGGCTTAGAGGGTCAAGCGGCTGTCAGCTACAATGCATTGCTGGATCAAATGATCCTGCAGCAGAAAGAACATTTTTATTTCCGTACCCGTTCAAGAAAACCGCCATTGGATAACGTAAATGCTATGTTGTCGCTAGCTTATACTTTGTTAGCTAACGATACGGCATCAGCCTTAGAAGCGGTGGGGCTTGATGCATATGTTGGTTTCTTGCATCGGGATCGCCCCGGACGAGCTTCTTTAGCCTTAGATGTAATGGAAGAGCTGCGAGGAATCTACGCTGACAAGTTCGTTCTAACTTTAATTAATAAGAAAATCGTCAATCATGAGGACTTCCTTCATAAAGAGAATGGCGCTGTGATTATGACGGATGAAGCAAGAAAAAAATTCTTAGCAGCTTGGCAGAACAAGAAGCAAGAGAAGATTACACACCCGTATCTTAGCGAGAAAATTTCTTGGGGACTCGTACCCTATGCACAGGCATTGCTGCTGGCGCGTCATTTACGTAATGACTTGGATGAATATCCTCCATTTCTATGGAAGTAGGTGTGAGATATGCTAGTATTAATTACGTATGATGTAAGTACGGTGAGCAGTGCGGGGCAACGCAGATTACGAAGGGTATCCAAAGTATGCCAAAACTATGGACAGCGCGTGCAAAATTCAGTATTTGAATGTGTGGTTGATGCCGCTCAATTTGCAACTCTAAAGCTAAAGCTTATAGACATTATCGATCCTGACCAGGATAGCCTCCGCTTCTACCAGCTAGGGAATAACTATAGGAATAAGGTTGAGCACATTGGTGTCAAAGAGTCACTAGATTTGGAAGGGCCCCTAATTTTGTAAGGTGCGAATGTGAAGCGAACATGATTCTCCAGGGACATTCGCACCAGAAAATATACTTTATTTATCAATAAAAGAAAAATTTACACGACTAAAATTGGGTGTTAACACAATTATAGGCATAAATGTTGTGTTATTTGCGACTATGGCGTTGTTATACGTCAAAAATCGCAGTCGCATCCCTCGCGGATGCGTGGATTGAAATCGATCCGCTCAGGATTGGGCTATCGATTGATTACACCGTCGCATCCCTCGCGGATGCGTGGATTGAAATCAGCGTCAGGATTAAATCATCCGCCAAACTATCGTCGCATCCCTCGCGGATGCGTGGATTGAAATAGGCCCGATAATCTGCACATTGCCCAGCGGCGTTGTCGCATCCCTCGCGGATGCGTGGATTGAAATAGGTGGGATAAAGCTTCACGGGCTTTGCGTCCCTGAGTCGCATCCCTCGCGGATGCGTGGATTGAAATATCCTCTTTAGCCTCCTCACAGCCTATTACAGGCGTGTCGCATCCCTCGCGGATGCGTGGATTGAAATACTAGCTTTACCTAACATGTCTATTCCTCGCCTTCGTCGCATCCCTCGCGGATGCGTGGATTGAAATCCAATCTCCCATGTAATCCACCGTACTTGGCCCGTCGCATCCCTCGCGGATGCGTGGATTGAAATCCCGATCTTCCAGCGCCGTATAAGGTGAGCTGCTTCGTCGCATCCCTCGCGGATGCGTGGATTGAAATGGGTATGTGACAGCGAGGGCATCTGTTGATTGCTGTAGGTCGCATCCCTCGCGGATGCGTGGATTGAAATTCGCTGTATAGCACGTATTCTTTGCCACCACCGGACAAGTCGCATCCCTCGCGGATGCGTGGATTGAAATTAAATGCGCACAATTGCCATATAGTAGAGAACTTTAGTCGCATCCCTCGCGGATGCGTGGATTGAAATTTAAAAGTAAATGGATGACATTGAGTGGCGGCAGTCGCATCCCTCGCGGATGCGTGGATTGAAATATCCAGACGCACAAATCCCAGTATATGCAAAACCGGGTCGCATCCCTCGCGGATGCGTGGATTGAAATCCGTCTTGCCGTTGCGTTGCTTTGTAAAATTAACCTCGTCGCATCCCTCGCGGATGCGTGGATTGAAATGTCTATCTCGTAAATACCCATTGTGAGTTGTTTGGGTCGCATCCCTCGCGGATGCGTGGATTGAAATGGTAAAGGCTGGATGCTCAAGCTTGGCGGCTGTGGTCGCATCCCTCGCGGATGCGTGGATTGAAATTGTCCTCGACGCCACGAACCACCTGCGACAATGCGTCGCATCCCTCGCGGATGCGTGGATTGAAATACCATCGGACAACTCGACCACATGAACGCCGAATCCGTCGCATCCCTCGCGGATGCGTGGATTGAAATCTCCAATCTGCGTAACAGCTTTTCATATTCGGTGCGCGTCGCATCCCTCGCGGATGCGTGGATTGAAATCTGTAGCCGTAATTCGTGTACAGCAATCTCCGCCGTCGCATCCCTCGCGGATGCGTGGATTGAAATACGTCATTCATCCTCTTTAGACTCCCCTTCTTCGAGTCGCATCCCTCGCGGATGCGTGGATTGAAATGCCACCACATCATGTTGAGCGGACTAGGCTAACCTCGTCGCATCCCTCGCGGATGCGTGGATTGAAATGAATAACTCCACTTGCCCCTCTTCCGCATAATCGGTCGCATCCCTCGCGGATGCGTGGATTGAAATGTCTATCTCGTAAATACCCATTGTGAGTTGTTTGGGTCGCATCCCTCGCGGATGCGTGGATTGAAATCACGGCCGGCGCGACTACTACGATTATGTTATCGGGTCGCATCCCTCGCGGATGCGTGGATTGAAATAGCGCATCGCCGAACGCAAAGCGCGTGTAACCGTGTCGCATCCCTCGCGGATGCGTGGATTGAAATTAGTCTGATGCTTGGCTGCTTGCTCCTGCTCGTCGTCGCATCCCTCGCGGATGCGTGGATTGAAATTGTTCAGCCAACAAGCCATCCCCAGCACAGATTATTCCGTCGCATCCCTCGCGGATGCGTGGATTGAAATAGTGATGTGCGCCAAATATATGCGCCTCCTTCTGCGTGTCGCATCCCTCGCGGATGCGAGGATTGAAATCTCTGTGATGTCCCAGTGTTTCAAAAAATCCATGAGTCGCATCCCTCGCGGATGCGTGGATTGAAATAAGGACTTTGGGGAGCGGATACAGCGGGGAGTGTAGCTCGCAATCTTCGTGGTAAATAGATTGAAATACAGAAGAACCTTGCGCTTCAAGGACAAACTGAACCGGGTCGTATTGCCCAAGTCCGCGAGAATAAGAAGCTTTTTGATTTTTTGCAGCATTCTCATTGAGATATACCTTGTAGAGCTTAAATTAAATGATCATTTTTGTCGAATGTCATAGACTCGCGTAGCATCTCTCGTAATTGATTTGCAAAAAACATGGCGCTACTCATCCTGAGCAGCGCCTCCTTTGCGATATTGCAGGGGGGAGATTCCGGTGGTGCGTTTAAACGCCGTGCTGAAATAATGCTGGGTTTCGTAGCCGACCTGCCTGGCGATTTCGGCGATAGTGAGGTCGGTGCCGTTCAGCAGCTGGGAAGCCCGGCGAATGCGGATTTGCGTCAAATAGCTGTTGAAGGAGGTATCCAGCTCCTGCTTGATCATCCGGCTTAAGTATACCGGGGAAGATTGCAGCTGCTGGGCCATGGACTCCAGGGTCAGTGTACAGTCGCCGAAGTGCTCCAGCATGTACTGCTTCGCTCTGCGCACTAACGGGGAGACAGCGGTCTCCTTCAATACGGCGGATTTACACTTGCGGAAGACGGCAGGCATTGCTGCGACGTCGTTATCTCCCTCGGTCAAATGGACATCTACGGCAACCTTCAAGTAAGTCCGCACGGACGATTCGATCTGATGGAAATCAGCATCGGCCGAGAAGCTCCAGAGCAGCACCACGATGACGCCGAAGGGATCGCGGAAGATGACCTTCGGGTACGGTGCGAGCAGTTCGGCGGCAATATTCTCAATCGCGAACAAATAGAGCTGGCGCTCGCTCTCTTTCATCAGGGGCTTCGGCGCAGCTGCCTCGCGCAGGCGGATCATGCCGAGCAGGGCGGGAGCAGTGACGGGCAATTGGAGAAAAGACAGCTGCTCCACGATTTCCTCCCGGGTCATGCTCCCGTCCATCCATTCCTGGCAGAAGCGTTCCCGCAGCAGGGGATAGCTCTTCGTAATTTGCCGCGAAGCGGTCTGCAGATGCTCCTGCTGGATAGCCTCAGCCTCCAGCTCATCCCTGACCTGGCGCAGCACCTTCTCCAGCTGCGCCGGATTAGCCGGCTTCAGGATGTAATCCTTCACCTGAAGGCGGATCGCCGTCTGGGCATAGGTGAATTCATCATGGCCTGTGATGATGACGATTTTGCATTCCGGCAGCTCCTCGCGGACGTGCTTCATCAGCTCAATTCCGTCCATGATGGGCATATTGAGATCGACGAGCAAAATGTCGATCCGATGCCGAAGGGCGAGCTCAAGCGCTTCCTCGCCATCTTCGGCTTCCGCGGCGACCTTAAGCCGCAGCTTCTCCCAATCGACGCTTTCCCGGATGCCTTCGCGAATGATGAATTCATCGTCGGCAATAAGTACCTTCCAATGGTGAGCAGAGGCAGGTGAAAATTGATTTAACATCAGCGATCAACTCCATTGTGAAAATCATTGTCCCGCAGCAGCGGGTGCATTACCGTTACCGTTGTTCCTTCGCCCAGAACGCTGTCTAGGCGAAGGCCGTATTTATCGCCGAAGGTAAGCCGCAGCCGGGCCTGCACGTTCAAGATGCCGTAACCCTTCGTTTCTCCAGCCGTTTTTGCGGCTTCTCCAGCTGGAGCGTTGGCCCAGTTCCCGATGGAAGCCTGACCGGAGCCAGGCTCCTCCTCTGAGCTTGCTGCTTGTTCAATCGCCTGGCGGAGCTCCAACAGCTGCTGCTCCGGCATCCCTTTGCCGTTGTCGCGAATCGTAATTACCAGGTTTCCTTCTCGTTCCATCGCTTCCACCTCAATATGTCCCGGACCCCGGCGTTCTTTGATCCCGTGATAAATCGCATTCTCTACGATGGGTTGAAGAATGAGCTTCAGTACACTGAAATCCTGCACGGCCGGATCGACCTTCAGCTCATAATCCAGCTTGTTCTGATAGCGGACATGCTGGATTTGCAAATAGCTGCGAATATGCTCGATTTCATCGGATAATGGAATAATAACATTGCCTTTGCTCAGCCCGATCCGGAACAGCTTTGACAGTGATTCTGCCATTTCGGCGATATCCACGGCATCCTTGCGGCGGGCCATCCAGTGGATGGTGTCCAGCGTGTTGTATAGAAAATGCGGCTTAATATGGGCCTGAAGGCTGCTGAGCTCGGCCTCGCGCTTTTGCCGCTCCTGCCGTTCCGTCAAGGAAATGAGCCGGTTGATTTGCAGCAGCATTTCGTTGAAGCGGCGGCCGAGGAGACCCACCTCATCCGAGCGGTCGCCCCAGTAGCGGATCGTCAAGTCGCCGGACTGAGCCTTCTGCATGAAGGACATCAGCTGCCCGATCGGCCTGGAGATCGAATGAGCCAGGTAGAAGGAAGCTGTCATGCCGAGCAGGCAGACGACGAACACGAAGCTGACGACATAGAAGCGGATTTCCCGTATCTCCGAAATGGAGTCCTCCGTACTGAAGACGCCGACCGTCGTCCAGTTCGTAAACGGGGATACCCGGTAGATGAACTGCAGCTTCCGTCCGTCGGCTTGATGGGAATACGTTCCCGAGCTGTCTTTGTTCAGCCAATCCAGCGGAATATGCTCGATGTACGGTTCAGGAGGCGCGTAGATGAGTTCGCCGCTGCTATCGATCACCGTGAGGTAACCGGTTTTGCCAAGCCGGACGTCCTGTGCCGTCTCTGCGATGACTCTCAGCTTCAAATCGATGAGGACGACGCCTTTCACCTGCTGTGTATCCGGGTCGAGAATTGCTCGGACAGCCGACACCACTTCACTGTTTTTGTAATGGACATGATTGGTGACATTGCGCTCATTCGGATGGCCGACGATCTTGAATATCCCCTTATTGCGCACGGCCTCCTGATACCACGATTCGCGGGTTAAGTCGCTCTCCGTCCGCGCATACATTTCGTTGCTGATATATTTGCCGCTGCTGTTCACGATCATAATGCCGGCTACCTCGGAATGGAGAGTCGTAAAGCCCTGCAGAAATTTGCGGATATCGTAATGATCCTCCTCGGAGGCGAGCGCCGGCGCTGATCCGCTCTTGCTATCAGGTTCCAGGAAACGCTGAACATCCGGATTAAAAGCGATTAGGAACGTCATATTCTGCAAATTTTCTACATATGTCTCCAGAGATTCATTCACCTTGCCGATCAGCTGCAGGGTGTTATTCGTAACCTGGCGATCCAGAACGCGGTCGACGGTCCAGTGAATCAGGAAACCGAGCCCAATAGACGGAAGGATGCTGATGAGCAGAAAATGGATAATCAGCTTATAGCGGATCGGTAAATTGTTGAATGACAAATGGCGCACCCCCGCCGACGTAAACTTATTTCGCATAGTAATCATCCACGTTTTGCCGCGTCACTACCGTGATTCCGGTATCCACCTGCTCGGGAACGGGCGGCGTACCCGGAATTTGCGCGGTGTTCAGATCATGTCCGAGCGAGAAAAGGAATTGCAGCGACCAATAGCCCATATTCCAGGTGCCCTGGGCCATCGTTGCGGAGATATCCCCGCTTTTGACGAGATCCAGCGTGCCCTTGTCGGTATCGAAGCTGATAATTTTCGGCCGCTGGCTCCCGCCGATTTCCCGTACCGCCTCCGCAACTCCGATGCCGCCGTTCGCTTCCGTCGCAAAAATACCGGCGATATCCGGGTAATCCCGCAATATTTCCTCGGCCGACTGCCGGGAGTAAATCTGATCCCCCTTGCCGTTCTTCACGGAGACAACCTTCATTTCGGGATAATCCTTCTGGATGGTAGCCAGGAATCCGTCGGTTCTATCCTGATGGTTCTGCTGGTTGGGCGTGGTGACGACCGCGACTTGGCCGCGGCCATTCGTCAGCTCCGCCATTTGATGCGCAGCTTTAATGCCTGCGGAATAATTATTCGTGCCGAGGAAGGAATAGGCTTTGCTTCCGGGCGCATCGGAGTCGAACAGGACGACGGGAATTCCCGCGTCCACCGCTTTGCCTATCGTCTCCGTCAAATCGGCGGGATGAATGGCCGAAATCGCAATGCCCGCCGGCTTCTTGGCGATAATTTGCTCCAGCACCGTAATCTGCTCATGGACGTCGCGCTGCGTGGAGCCGCGGTATTCGACGGATACATTCAGCGCCTGGGCAGCGTCCTCGAAGCCCTTCAGGCTGCTTTTCCAGTAATCGATCCCCATTTGAAAGGTGACCATCACGTATTTTTCATCGATTTCACCACGCAATCCTGCGGTTTTCCACTGTTCGTTCAAGTGGCTTTGGGATCTGTAGTCCAGTACGTACAGCAGAAAAAAGCCGATCAGGAGCAAATAGACGATCCAAATCTTTTTCATACTGAAACCCCTTTCAAAGACAGAGCTTGGACACATCATACTATGAATCGCTGCTGAAATATATCCTTTTCCCAAGCAGCGCCTGGCCTTTAAAAGACCTGAACAGGCAAAAGGCCGTCTCTTATGCAGAACATTGCTTCCGCACCTAAAGACAGCCTCCGGCTGATTGCTGTATCCTATTGTGGCTGATCCGATGAGTTTCCTTGCTTATTCCTGAGCTGTAGCCTGCACCGTCGGGTTTGTGTGCTTGCTATCCTTGCCGGGTCTTGAGGATGCTTTATCCTCGGCCTCATGGACCTCATGAACATCATAGAGCACCCGGGCGAGCAGATCTTGGCTATAGTTGCCGAAATGCTTGCCGTAGATCGTTAAGCCTCTTTTGTTCACGGGTTTATCGGTAACCGCGATTCTGAAGGTCAGCTCGCTTTTGTAATCCAGTTTGATCTGATCGATGGTGACATCCGAAATCCGGCATCCGTCAATGAAGCTGCCTTCGTGGTTGATACGGATCAGTTTAAGCATGCCGTACTGGTTCAAATGAGGCGGCCACCAGTCGGGGTTGAAGGTTCCCCGGGCATCGCCGAAATCGCCCGGACTTGTCCAGTAGCCGATTTCGATGCCATTGATATAGAAGTAAATGTCGGACGGATAGTTGTCATTGAAGCCGGGCGCCTCCGAGCTCAGCTCCATGGAGAACTGGATTTCGCGGAACGTCTGATTCGGCTTCAAATAGTTAGGAATCCGGTATTCCAGAAATCCGTCAGCGAGCCAAATAATTTCCGAGTCGATCCGCTGCGGATCCGCGAAATAGCGCGGGTCGTCAAAATCGCCGATAATGCTGTCCTTCGTCGCCAGTCCACAGGTAGGAACCGCCTGGTAGTCGCTGTAATGTCCTACCTGGATTTCCACCTCATATAAATTTTCGACATCCTTACTGCGTAAATCAACCATTAATTTGTCTTTGTTCAAGTAACAAATCTTCTGGATTCCGTGCTTGCCTACCGTCGTATTGATTTCAATAAGCCCGCTTTCCTCGAGCTTCCGAATATGCATCGTGATGGCGCCATTGCTTAGATTGAGCTTGTTAGCCAGATCGTTCAGGTTCAAGGATTGATTGTTTGCCAGCAGCTCCAGGATTTGAATTCGAATCTCTGAGCCAAGAGCCTTGAAAATGTCAATCCCGCTCATTAGATCTTTAATGTAGATCATCTACCGTACCAGCCTCCGAAAAAAGTTGATTTCATTTTCGTTTGTTTCAAATAATTATAAACCAACAAAACTGAAAATGAAAGCAATTAATTAAATAATGTAATATTTTTGCAATATCGAACATTTAATTCTAAATATAAGTATTATTATTTTATATTTGTATAAATCAATAAAAGTGTGCTGCAACTTAATGTTCGAATATTTATTGATATCTATAAGATAAATTGAAAATGAGTGGATAAAGATTAAGTAAACCTTAAAAAGATTTAAATTTATTAGTTTACTGTGTGGATTTGATTTGTTATTTTATAATTGTAAGCGGATTTATTTAAGGGGGTGAAATTAGTTTATATTTATTTGAAACAAGCAGGAATCGCTGGCGAATCAATCGGGTTACAATCACAGGAGGGTTACCATTGAAACTAAAAATAGCCATCGGTTGGACAGTCCTGTTGCTGCTGGCTTCGTGCAGCGGGCAGGCTGCGACCGGATTGCCCGAAGGGGAGACAGAGGGAGGCGGAAAAGTGCAGGCGGAGACGGGAAAGCAAGCTGCGGCAGAAGAGGTGCCGAATTTCAAAAATGCATCCGTTCATGATCCATCCGTTATCAAGGTGGACGATACTTACTATGTCTTCGGATTCCATTTGGCGGCGGCGAAGACGACGGATTTCGTGAATTGGACGCAAATCGCTTCGGGAGTAAAAAGACGGAAATCCATGGATCCCGAACGTGACTACCGAGCTGACGGAATAGCACACCATCGAGCCTACATGCCAGCGCCTCAGTCCCACTATGCTCGAATGAAGTAAAGCTTTGCTGCAAACGTAACGGACCCTAGATCCGTTATTTCCCCAAAAAAACGCAAATCCGTATGCTAACGGACCGTGGTTCAGCTATTGTACCCAAATGACTGAAAAGGATATGTGTTTTGAGTAAATAACGCCCCCAGTGTCCGTTAGGTCGCCAAAGTAGCCGAAAAAGCGAGAATAGGGTCTTCTGTGTCCGTTAGCTTTTGCCCAATCCACGCCCAGCCTACTGAAGCAAGCTATTAGCCACGCCCAGCCCAACTAGTACGCCCACCACTATTCAAGGTTAATAACCATCCTCAGCCGACCAGTTGAGCCATCACCATTTAACCCAAATAGATATAAACCAATAAATTTCCATACGGAAGTAAAGCGTCATAATTTTTACCGTCTCTCCCTGGGAACGATTAAAAAACATGAATATATCAACCTATATATTATATATTTATATAAATTTAAATAAGCATAAATAAATATTTCTCATATCCCATAAAACGCCCCGAGGCGAATTTAAAAGTAAACTAAACAAGAAAAATATGGAGTATTCCAATGATATGTTATATATTTATATAAAACTAATTCTCGAAAATAAGCATCGTTTTTTATTTTTTTCCCTTATTAAGCGCGGTATGCCATTTAATTTTATATTTTTATAAAAAGTTTTATGTTTTATTATTTACAATCCGCTTTCTATATGTTATTTTATATTTGCAAACGGATTCATTCAATTATTTAGAAATAGTTTTACATATAATTGAAGAATACGAAGGCTTAACATTTCTATTTTGTGCAATGTTAAATCAATATTCATTAGGAGGGTTTATGGTGGTCAAGAACAAAAGTTGGTTTACGCTCGTTTCGCTCATTCTCATCCTCTCAACCGTGCTGGCAGGCTGTGGAGGCAAAGGGAACGGTGAAGCAGGGGCCGGTAATGGCAACGGGAATGCCGGCAAATCTTCAGAGACTAAAGAGCTGACATTTATGTACCGCGGAGGTACCGATGAGCAGAAGGCTTATACGGAAGTCGTCAAGAAATTTGAAGCGGATCATCCCGGCGTAAAAGTGAAAATGGTCGTTACCGCAGCAGATCAGTATGCCACGAAGCTGAAAGCGGCCATCACGGGAAATAAAGTGCCTGACGTGTTCTATTTTGAATCCGGCGATTTGAAAGCCTACGTGAACAGCGGAATTTTGATGAACCTTACGCCTTACCTGAATAATAACGATGATATTCATCTCGATAACATTTGGAAATACGGCGTTGATTTATACCGCTATGACGGCGATGTGGCGGGACAAGGCGATATCTACGGCATGCCGAAGGACGTTGGACCGTTCGCTTTAGGATATAACAAGACGATGTTCGAGAAGGAAGGCATCCCGCTGCCGGACAATGACGTCCCGATGACCTGGGATGAATTTATCGAAGTGAACAAGAAGCTGACCAAGGATACGAACGGAGACGGGAAAATCGATCAATACGGGACAGGCTTTAACGTAAACTGGGTATTGCAGTCATTAGTCTGGAGTAATGGTGCCGACTGGATTGACGAGACAAAAACCAAAGTCACGATCGATGATCCGAAATTTGCGGAAGCGCTGCAGTTCTTTGCAGACATGCAAAACGTCCATAAAATTACACCTTCCGCCGAGGATGCGCAAACATTGGATACCTACCAGCGCTGGATGAAAGGCGAGCTGGCCTTCTTCCCGGTAGGACCTTGGGATATGAGTACTTATGAAGGGCTCCCCTTCGAATATGATCTGATGCCTTACCCTGCAGGTTCGACAGGCCAGTCCGCTACTTGGATAGGTTCGCTTGGAATCGGAGTTTCAGAGAAGACGAAATACCCCGAAGAGGCGGTTGCTCTGGTCAACTATTTGACCGCATCGAAGGAAGGCATGGAAATGCTGGTTAACGCCAAAGTGCAAATTCCGAACCTGATCGATATGGCGGAGGAATGGGCTGCCGATACGTCAACGAAACCGGCCAACAAACAGGAGTTTCTGGACATCGTAGGAGAATACGGCAGAGTGCTGCCAGGCCACTACACTTACAATGCCGAATGGTACAACCTGTTCTTTACGGATATCCAGCCAGTCCTGGATGGCAAAATTACGGCTGCGGAATATGTGAAGCAGGAACAGCCGAAGATGCAAAAGCTGTTGGATAAAGCGATTGAACAGGAACAAAAATCGAAGAAAAAATAACCGTTCTGCAACATTAGCATTGTAATTATCCAGTATGCAAAATGATGTTAGTCACTGAGGTTATCATACAAAGGGGCTAGCATCATTTTCATTCTGGCATCCGAAATAGAGGTGAACTGAACCGCATGAAAACCAAATCGAATCTCTATCGAAAAGAAAAAATATACGGGCTGCTGTATGTGACTCCCCCGGTTCTGGGCTTTTTGCTATTTACCTTGTTTCCTGTAGCGTATTCGTTCTACGGTTCGTTTACCGACTGGGACGGCCTGGGGCAGATGGATTTCATCGGCCTAAGCAATTTCAAGGATTTGTTTACGGATGAACTGTTTCTCAAGGCCAGCTTCAATACGATCTTCATGATGATCGGAATTCCGATCGGGATCGTGCTCGCCCTGTTGATTGCCCTCGGATTGAACCGGGGCATACCCGGAACGACGACGTTTCGCGTCATTTATTATGTTCCGGTCATTTCTTCGCTTGCCGCTATTTCGATTATGTGGAGCTGGGCTTTTAACGGCGATTATGGCCTAGTAAACCAATTCCTCGAATTGTTCGGCATTAAAGGGCCAAACTGGCTGATGAACAAGCATACGGTCAAACCAGCCCTAATCATGATGACCGTATGGAAAGGCCTTGGTTACACCATGCTCCTGTATTTGGCGGCATTGCAGAGCGTTCCCCGCTCCTATTATGAAGCGGCTGAACTGGATGGAGCCAACGGCTTCGCGGCCTTCCGCCATATCACTTGGCCGATGGTTAAGCCGGTGACCTTCTTTATCGTCGTGACAAACATTATCGGCGGATCGCAAATTTTCACGGAAATCAATATTATGACCTCTACGGGGGGGCCGGAATATTCATCGGCTTCCGTCGTGTTCTATATTTGGCAGAAGGCTTTCAACAACCTGCAAATGGGTTATGCCTCCTCCATGGCAGTCGTTCTGGGCATATTCATATTTATGGTGACCCTGATTCAATTCAAAATGAACGAGAAATCATCCCTTGATATTTGAGCATGAGGGAAAGGAGAGAATATGAATATGTCTCATTCGACTAGAATCAAACTGACAAATACGATCATCTTCATCATACTGGCGATCGGGGCCGTTTTTATGATTGCGCCCCTGCTATGGATGCTATCTACTTCGATCAAACAAAAATTGGACGTATTTGCTTTGCCTCCGGTGTGGATCCCTAGCCATCCGCAATGGGGCAAGTATTTGGAAATATGGGAAGCCGGTCCGCTGCTTAGCGGAATCCAGAACAGTGTCATTATCGCGGTCTCGGTTACGGTCGTAGGTACGTTTAGTTCCAGCCTGGCCGCATTTTCGTTCGCGAAGCTCAGATTTCCCGGCAAAAACCAAATTTTTCTCATGCTGCTGTCGGCGATGATGATCCCTTATCCCGCAGTCATGATTCCGCAATTTATGATGTTCTCTAAAATCGGCTGGATCGATACGCTGCTGCCGCTCATCGTTCCTGGCTTATTCGGCAATATTATTATGATTTTCTTCCTGCGGCAGTATTTGATCAGCGTTCCGAACGAGATTATTGAAGCGGCAAAAATCGATGGAAGCTCTTATTTCCGGCTTTTCTCGGCCATAACATTTCCATTAATCAAACCTGCTGTGGCTGCTCAGCTGATCCTGTGGTTCATGGGCATATGGAATGATTATCTGGCACCGATCATTTATTTGAATTCGCCGGAAAAAATGACGCTCCAGCTCGTCATAGCGAACTTTAATGCAACGTACGCGATCCAGACGGACTATCCGCTGATCATGGCGGCTTCCGTGATCGCTCTCCTGCCGGTGCTGATCATTTTCCTTGTGTTCCAGAAGCAAATTATCGAGTCTGTCGCTATTTCTGGAGTGAAAGGATAAGCGAGTCTGCAGGGCGGTGAATGACAATGAAATTTTTATCAAAAAAGGCGGTGCTGTCAGGCATGTCTCTATGGATGATTCTCGGGGCGGTTGGCTGCACGGGAAAAGGAACGCCCCATCCGATATTTCCCGATTCGCCAGACGCAGTGGCGATGTACGATACGTCAATTCTTCATGCAGAAGAGAAGTGGACGGTCAATAATGCCCACGATCCCGGCATGATCAAGACGGAAGACGGCTATTATATCTTTTCCACGGACGTCAAAGTCGGCGGAGAGCCGCGGCCGGGAGTCATGGTGCGCAAATCCCAGGATCTTATCCGCTGGCAATGGGTCGGCTATGCGCTGCCGGGTATTCCGGAAGAGGCTGGGGCTTGGAGCGGGGCAGTCAATTTGTGGGCTCCCGATGTCGTGAAGCATGGGGACGAGTACCGGCTCTACTATTCGGCTTCCACGTTTGGCAGCAGGCAGTCTATGATCGGCATGGCAACTTCCAAGTCCATCGATGGCCCGTGGCAGGATCAGGGAGCTGTGCTTAAGACGAGAAGCGAGGATGTGCTGAATGCCATCGATCCTAACATTATTACGGATGCCGATGGGCGGATGTGGATGGTGTACGGTTCTTTTTTTGGCGGAATTCATATTATTGAACTTGATCCGGAGACAGGGAAGCCTGGCGAGGAAGGATTCGGCACTAGATTAGCTGCACGCGATCCTATTACGGAGGACGGGGCAGTTGAAGGGCCTTATATCATCTATAACGAGAAATTCAACAAATATTATTTGTTCGTATCCTATGATTCCTTATTCGAGGATTATAACGTGCGTGTGGCTCGTTCAGACACGATTACCGGGCCTTATGTGGACTATAACGGGCGGCAAATGACCGATACCGGATTCGAGCCGCAGTATGAGGTTGGCACTAAAATTCTCGGCGGCTATAAGTTCGGCGAAGACGAGGGCTGGATAGCGCCGGGCCACAATTCCGTTCTCAAGGATGGAGACGAATATTATATCGTACATCATGCCCGCGGAGAGGTAGATAAGCATTGGTCATATCTTCATATCCGCAAAATACTTTGGACGGAGGACGGGTGGCCCGTCGTATCGCCGGAGAGATATGCCGGAGAGCAGGAGCAGGACATACCGGAGGCACTGATCGCCGGGGAATGGGAACGGATTGATATCGATCCGTTTATCGACGGAATGATCGAGTCGGATCAGCTTATCCTTCACCCCAAAGGGAAGCTGGAAGGCAGCCGGGGACAAGGGACCTGGAAATTCGATGGACGGAGAACGGTGACTTTGACATGGAACGATGTTGCCGAAGGCGAGGGGAAAAGCGCGAGTGTGCAGCTGCTTCCTTCATGGGATTGGGAAAAAGGGGGGCAAACCCTCGTATTTACCGGATTGGATGAGCGTGGAGTTTCAATCTGGGGCAAGCAAAAGGCCCAACCAGAGAGCTGAGCCTGCTCTGGATTTACACAAAATGATTTCACAAAGGAGAAACCAGCATGATGACGAATCAGGAATTCAAAAATCCAATTGTAGAGCAACGGGCAGATCCTTGGGTTTACCGGCATAGTGACGGCTATTATTACTTTACGGCTTCTGTTCCGGAGTACGATCGGATTGAGGTGCGCAGAGCCCGAACGATTCAAGGGCTTGGCGAGGCACAGCCCGTTGTGGCTTGGAGAAAATATGACACCGGGCCGCTTAGCGCCAACATTTGGGCTCCGGAAATTCATTATATTCAGGGGAAATGGTATATCTACTTCGCCGCTGCACGAACAACGGAGACGAAGGACGGCTTGTTCGATCACCGGATGTACGTTCTGGAGAACAGTGCAGTTAACCCGCTTGAAGGAACTTGGGTAGAGAAAGGGCAGGTTCGCACCCGCTGGGAATCTTTTGCCCTGGACGCAACCGTGTTCGAGCACCGGGGGGATCTGTACTATGTGTGGGCGCAGAAGGATCCTGAAATTGACGGCAACTCGAATATGTATATTTCCAAAATGAGCAATCCGTGGACGCTGACAGGAGAGCAGACGATGATCTCAACCCCGGATTATGACTGGGAGATCATTGGCTTCAAGGTGAATGAAGGAGCAGCGGTCTTAAAGCGCAACGGTAAAATATTCATCAGCTACTCGGCCAGCGCCACGGATCACAATTATTGCATGGGACTGTTGTGTGCAGACGAAAATGCCGATCTGCTAGATCCGCAAGCCTGGTCCAAATCTCCGGTTCCCGTCTTCCAGACGAATGAGGAGAACGGACAATATGGTCCGGGACATAACAGCTTTACGGTTACAGAGGACGGCCGGGACGTCATTGTCTATCATGCCCGCAATTACAAAGAGATTACAGGGGATCCGCTGTATGATCCAAACCGCCATACGCGCGCCCAAATCTTTCATTGGAATGAAGACGGAACGCCGAACTTCGGGGAACCGCTGCCGGATGCGCAACGAACTCGGTAATTTGCTGCTTGTCTTGTAAGGGGAAAATATTATTTTTCATCTGGAGGGCATCATTTTGAACAATGTCGTGATCGTTAACGCGGACATCCGCAAAGGAATTATTAATAAGAATATTTAAGGCCATTTCTCGGAGCATTTGGGCCGCTGCATTTACGAGGGGATTTGGGTTGGCGAGGACTCCCCGATTCCCAATACGAAAGGAATTCGCAATGACGTTCTTCAGGCGTTGAAGCAGATCAAGGTTCCGGTGCTGCGCTGGCCGGGAGGCTGCTTCGCCGACGAATACCATTGGAAGGACGGCGTCGGGCCTAGGGAAAGCCGCAAACGCATGGTCAACACGCATTGGGGCGGTGTGGTTGAGAACAATCATTTTGGAACCCACGAGTTCATGCTGCTCTGCGAGCTGCTGGAATGCGAGCCGTATATTTGCGGCAACGTGGGCAGCGGAACGGTACAGGAGATGTCGGAATGGGTCGAATATATGACCTTTGACGGCGAATCCCCCATGGCGAACTGGAGACGAGAGAATGGCCGTGAAGAGCCGTGGAAGCTGAAATATTTTGGCGTGGGGAATGAGAATTGGGGCTGCGGCGGAAATATGCGTCCGGAATATTACGCGGATTTGTACCGCCGTTATCAAACCTATGTACGTAATTATCGGGACAACAACATTTATAAAATCGCCGGCGGGGCGAATGTGGATGATTATAACTGGACGGAAGTGTTAATGAAGAATGCTGGCTGGCTTATGGACGGATTAAGCCTGCATTATTACACGATTCCGGGGGACTTCTGGCTGGGCAAAGGATGTTATGGGCAGGATCGAACTGGTATGATGCCGGAACCGGCGTGAATACAGTTCCGAGAGAATGGACGCATTTTGCCTTCACCGTCAACAAGGGCCATGTCACCGTGTACGTGAACGGAGAAGAGAAATTTACAGGCACCGGCTTCCCGGATGTGTTCCTGGATGACCAAGGCACCTTTAGCTTGGGCGTGAACTGGTGGGATGCGCCGTTCAAGGGCATGATCGATGAACTGCATATTTACAAGGGGGTCATTACGGCGGACCAAGCTGCGGCGCTGGCCCATAAATAAATTCGATTAGAGCGTGCAAAGAGCTGATCCGCAGGTAGATGCGATCAGCTCTTTGTTCTGACTCTGACGACGGGGGGATGGGAGAATTGCCTGCGGAACTGCTGTGGGGAACAGCCGTATTTGCCGGCGAACCGATTGGAAAAATACGGAGTATTCCTAAAGCCGACGTAATTGGCGATTTCCGCGATCTTCCATTCCGTTTTCAACAGCAACAGCTTGGATTGCTCCAGACGGTAATGCTGTAAATAATCGTTCGGCGTCATCCCGTAGACCTGCTTCATGCAGCGCGTAATGTAGTTGTAATGGTAGTGCAGCGCCGCAGACATATCCCCGCTCGTCAGCTCGGTGCGGTAGTTGTTCCGGATGAAGGCCTCGGTCTTCTCGGCGACGGCGACGGCGGGAGACGTATACTGTTCGAGCTGCCGTAAATCCATCATGCGCAGCAGTTCCTCGAACGCCTGCTGCTGTGTCCAGAAGGCGCTGGATTGGCGCGTACCTGGCGTTTGCAGCAGCGTCTCCATAAGCTGGTAAGCTCTCTCCGGGTAAGGCATGTCCCACATTTTTGGCAGCTGGATGTCATAGGGAGAAGTCAGAAATTCATGATAATGCTGCTCCGACTGGAGAGCGATCTGCTGGCCGGCAGCGAATTCGGCCCATTCGCATACGGAATGAAAGTGAACCCAGTAAAATGTCGTATCCTCCTCGCAAGGCTGAACCGCATAATGATAACGATCAGGGAGCAGCAGCAGCGATTGCCCGGCCGTCAAGACCCATTTCCGCTGCTCTTCACCGATGAACAGCGTCCCGGACTTCATAAGGATGAGATCGAATTTCCCCATGTTCTGCCGGTTCGGGTGCTCTTCTCCCGGTGCGTATGAGGTATAGCCGCATTCCAGGTAATACGGAGCGGGCGGAGCCGGAAAATGGACGATTTCTGTGGCTCTGATCATAGGAATCCTCCTAGTCCATCGTGTGATTATGAGTGTGAAATATTATAAATAATAGGTTGGTACTATCAATGTTAATTATTAAATATATCGGATAGAATCAGAATTGTCAGTATGATATTTCGAAAAAGGGAGGGCTCCAGCATGAGTAAATCTATACCGTTTCAGCATGTTGACAGAGTGCCGCTTGATCACGTGAACATCCAAGATGATTTTTGGAGCTATTATATTGATTTGGTGCGCAGCGTCGTAGTTCCTTACCAATGGGATGCACTGAATGACCGGATCGAAGCCGCCGAGCCAAGCGGGGCTATCCGCAATTTCAAGATTGCCGCCGGGCTGGAGGAGGGCGAATTTTACGGCATGGTGTTTCAGGACAGCGATGTGGCCAAATGGCTGGAGGCTGTATCCTATTTATTAGAATCGCGGCCGGATCCCGAGCTGGAGAGCACGGCGGACGAAGTGATCGAGATCATCGCCAAGGCCCAGCAGGAGGACGGTTATCTTAATACTTACTATACGCTTAAAGAGCCCGGGAGAAGATGGAGCAATTTGGCGGAATGCCATGAGCTCTATTGCGCAGGCCATATGATCGAGGCGGGGGTGGCCTATTACCGGGCGACGGGAAAAAGAAAGCTGCTGGACGTCGTATCCCGCTTTGCAGATCATATCGACTCCGTATTCGGCGCGGAGCCGGGCAAGCTGCAGGGTTATGACGGACATCAGGAAATCAAGCTGGCCCTCATTAAGCTTTATCACGCAACCGGAAATGAGCGCTATTTGCGCCTTGCCCAATATTTTGTAGAGCAGCGGGGCCAGAAGCCGAATTTCTATGAAATACAGCTGAAGGAACGCGGAGGCGAGAGCCACTGGACGGGAATCAATCATGCGATCGATTTGCAATACAGCCAGTCGCACGCGCCCGTCAGGGAGCAGGAGCAAGCAATCGGCCATGCTGTCCGCGAGGTCTATATGCTGACGGGCATGGCGGATGTGGCGGCCGAGACGAAGGACGAATCGCTTCTTGCAGCTTGCCGGCGTCTGTGGGACAACATCGTGTCCCGGCAGATGTACATTACTGGAGCGATCGGCTCCATGCCGCAGGGCGAGGCATTCTCGTTCGATTACGACCTGCCGAACGATACCGTATACGCCGAAACGTGCGCTTCCATCGGGCTGATTTTCTTTGCGCACCGGATGCTGCGGATTGCTCCCCAGGCGGAGTATGCCGATGTGCTGGAGCGGGCGCTGTACAACACGGTTGTTGCCGGCATGTCGCGGGATGGCAAGCATTTCTTCTACGTTAATCCGCTAGAGGTTGATCCTAAAGCCTGCCGCGGGGCAAATCACAAATTCGACCATATCAAACCGGTGCGACAGGAGTGGTTCGGCTGCGCCTGCTGTCCGCCAAACGTAGCCCGTCTGCTCGCTTCACTAGGGGAGTATATTTATATGGTTCAAGAACGTACCATCTATGCCCACCTCTATATTGGCGGGGAAGCGAAATTGAACGTTGGAGGCAGCGAGGTACAGGTGATGCAAACCTCCAGTTATCCATGGGATGGACGGATTCGGTTCGAAATCAACCCGCAGAAGCCCGGTGAATTCGCTCTCGCGCTGCGTATTCCAGGCTGGTGCAGACATGCCCGCCTGTCCGTCAATAACGAGCCATATCCGGTGAACGGCCAAGTTATTCAGGATGGCTACGTTTATATCTCGCGGAATTGGCAGCAGGGAGACTTCGTAGAGCTGGTGCTGGATATGCCGGTGGAGCGTATGCGCAGCCATCCCCTGGTTCGCGGAAATGCGGGCAAAGTTGCGCTGCAGCGCGGGCCGCTTGTGTATTGTCTGGAACAGGCGGATAACGGCGCGAACCTGCATGAAATCGTACTGCCGGCCAACGCCAAGCTGGAGGCGAAATTTGATAACGGCTTGCTGGGGGGAGTCGTAGCGATCACGGCCCAAGGCCTGCGACAGGATGCCGCCAAGTGGCCGGGCGGGTTGTACAGCTCGGAGGCCGTACCAGGTCTGCAAGAAGCGAAAGTGACATTTATACCTTATTACGCCTGGGCGAATCGCGGTGAAGGCGAAATGAGCGTATGGGTTCGGGAGACGTTCTAACTGTAAGGCGCTGTTTGTTCGGAAAGGGTTCCATGCCGCAGGCAATCCACAGCTTGGAACCCTTATTTTCTTATCAGCACAATGTCAAAATAGTGCAATAAATGCACAGGATTATGTAGGCCAAGAACCGGGAGTCGGGTATATGATGAATGAAAGCGCTTAACTCTAACTGTGATATGAGATGACAGTTTATTTGTATTGGTACCGTTTATAAATAAATCCGGAGGAGGAGTTCTGGATGATTGACGTCCTGATTGTGGATGATGAGCCGAAGCTGAGAGAAGGACTTCGCGCGTTTATCGATTGGGAAGCTCTTGGTTACCGGGTAGCGGATACGGCGGCCAATGGAAACGAAGCGCTGGAGAAGTACGCAATTTGCCGGCCGGGGCTCGTTATTGCTGATATTAGAATGCCGGGCATGGACGGGCTCCAGCTTATTCAGCGCCTTCGTGAGCAGGATCCCTTGCTTCATATCCTGATTCTAAGCGGATATGCGGATTTTGACTATGCCAAGAAGGCCATCGCTCATCGGGCCGACGGTTATTTGCTTAAACCAGTCGACGAGGACGAGTTAATAGAGTACCTCCGGGGGATCAAGGCGGCGATCGAAGAGGAACGGGCATCGGAAGAATGGCAGCATGCCACGAAGGAGTGGACGAGGGAAGCTTTGATTCATATGCTGCTCACGGATACGGAGCATACGTCGGATGACCGCCGCCAGCTGAAGGATCGGGCCGAGGAACTGGGGCTAATATGGAATTGCTACCAGGTGCTGCTTGTCGCTTTGCATGACGAATTGACGGAATCGGTGCTTTATCTGCTGAGAAGGGCTATGGCCGAGACCTTCGAGCAAGATGACCGAGGCCTTGTTTTCGAGCTTTACGGGCAAGTCGGCGTACTGCTGAAGGAACCGCTGCTTGCTATAGAGAGGGAAGGCATATACCGCTCCATCCGGAATGCCATAGGTGAGACAGGCGTAGAATTCACGGTGGCGCTTGGCTCCAAGGCAGGTTCGTTAAATGAAATAGCCGGTTCCTACAGCGCTGCGCGTGAACTGATCAAGCTGCATTTTTTTCTTGATGATGGGAAGCTGCTATGCCAGGACGATGCGCATAGTGAGTATGAAGAGGGTTGCTCCGAGGTTCTCCCATCCGAAACTCTAACGGATCAAATATATTACGCCGTCGATATCGGCAATATGAAAGCCGTGAAATCACTGGTTAGGCAGACTGGGCGCAGCTTGGTTGCGGAAGGATATTCCGAGACGGATATCAAACGCCGTTTCGTGGAAATTTTAACCTCCGTTATGGGCAAGGGGCTGCAGCAGCATCCTGAGCTTCAGCAGCATAACAAGCCCTTCTCGGATATGCTGGCCGAAATATATCATTTGCGCAGCATCCAGGCGCTCTATGACAAGATCGATTACTTTTTCCAGCAGCTCATGAGCAACCTGGGGGAGAAGGCCAAACACCGGGAAGTCAAAATTATGCTCGATCTGATCGAACGGAATTTCAGCGACAACCTGAAGCTGGAGACGCTGTCGGGCGTCCTGAACTACAATAGCGCCTACTTAGGCAAGCTGTTCAAGAATGAGACGGGGGAATACTTTAATACCTATCTTGACAAGGTTCGGATCGAGAAGGCGAAATCTTATCTTGAGGCCGGTTTTAAGGTGTATCAGGTAGCCGAGAAGGTCGGCTACACGAACGTCGATTATTTTCACTCCAAATTCAAAAAGTACGTAGGCACTTCTCCGTCCGCTTATCGCCGGCATGCGAGCAGTGAGTGATCAGAACGAATCAGCAAGCTCTTCGTTAAAGCGAAGCGCAAAAATGCAGGCTTAGGCTGCGCCATCCGATCTTTCCAGGCATCATCCTGGAAAGATTTTTTTGTCCAATTTCCGAGCACGCAGCTAACTGTATTTGCTGTAGTAAAAGGATACGGTCTATCGCTGAATGCGCCATTAACTGGATTTCTAGCAGTTAGTATTTAAAAAATGGCCCGATAGGTTGAAAAGCTGTGTTTTAGTTACTTTAAATACAGCTATTTTGCGAAACAGCCTTATTGAACAGTAATTAGATGCATGAAATCCATTCAATCCATAAATCCACTAATCCATCCGGTAGAACGGAAAGCCTGCTCAGTAGTACGAAGAACTTAGATTATTATATGAAAACATGACTAATCTTCCGTGTATGAAGTCCTTTTCACGCGAGCTATCATGACAGTATGGGAAGATAGCTGGAAGCAGCGCGGAATTCAAAAGCGCTTTCAAGGTTGAAAATCATGCAGAAATGAGGTCATTTTACGTGGAGAATCATTACCAGTTTCCATTTCAGAATCCCGATTTGCCGCTGAACGAGCGGGTGAACGACCTGATCTCGAGATTTACGACGGAAGAGAAGATTCAATTAATGTGTCAATACCAAGCGGAGATTCCCCGGCTGGGCGTAAAAAAATACAAGCATGGCACCGAAGGGGCGCACGGCGTAGCCTGGCTTGGCGAAGCGACTGTGTTTCCGCAAAATACGGGCCTTGCCTGCACGTGGAATCCCGAGCTGATGCATGAAATCGGCGCGGTCATTGCCGATGAAGCCCGGGTGTATTACCAGCGTGATCCGGCCATCAACGGCCTGACGATCTGGGCGCCGACGGTCGATATGGAGCGCGATCCCCGCTGGGGCCGGACCGAGGAGGCGTATGGGGAAGATCCGTGCTTGACCGGACGCTTGACGACTGAGCTAATTAAGGGAATGCAGGGAGACCATCCTTTCTACTATAAGACGGTAGCCACCTTGAAGCATTTCTATGGGAACAATAACGAGATTGACCGTGGCAGCGCTTCGGTCAGCATCGACCCTCGGAATAAGCGCGAGTACTATTTGAAGGCGTTTGAAGCGCCATTCCGTGAAGGTCGCGCTGGCTCAATGATGACTGCGTATAACGGCATCAACGGGACGCCGTGCAACTTGAACAATGAAGTCAACGAAATTGTCAAAGGCGAATGGGGCATGGACGGCTTTGTCGTGGGCGATGCCGGGGACGTGCTGGGAACGGTTATGGATCACGGTTATGTCCAGTCTTATGCCGAGGCGGTCGCAGGCTCGGTAAAGGCGGGAATCGACAGCATCACCGATGACCAGGACATTTCATTCCAGGCGCTGCGCGATGCGCTGGAGCAAGGCATTCTGGCAGAGAGCGATTTAGATCATGCGCTGCGCAACACCTTTCGGGTTCGCTTCCGTCTAGGAGAGTTCGATCCGGATGACCGCAATCCTTACAGCCATGTGCCGGAGTCGAAGCTTTGCGCGCCGGAGCACTCGGCCCTGTCGCGGAGAGCGGCTCAGGAATCGATCGTGCTGCTGAAGAACGAGGGACTGCTGCCGCTGCCGAAGGGGCAGGGCTCCGTTGCCGTGATCGGACCGCTTGCAAATGAGGCTTATACCGACTGGTATAGCGGCACGCCGGCATACAAAATTACGCCGCTTCAGGGCGTGATGGAGCAGTTAGGCACGAGCCGGGTCCATTTTTCTACGGGAAATAACCGGGTTCGTCTTCGTTCTGCCGAGAACGGAAATTATATTTCCGTTGCTCCCGAAGACGGGCAGCTCAGAGCGGACACGGTATCTGCCGAGCAAGCCGAAGTATTCGAATGCACGGACTGGGGCTGGGACAGCCTTACGTTGCGGGCGCTGGGCAACGGCAAATTCATCACAGAACGCGACCACGGACAGGGCGGAGGCATTGCCGCTGTCTCGGAGGAGGCCAGCGGCTGGTTCGTCAAAGAGGTGTTCAGCTTCGCCAAAGGCGAGAAGGACGCGCTCGTCATGAAATCCTGGGAAGGCAAGGCAATCATCGAGGATGAGAACAAGCGGCTGGTCGTCGCCGAAGTAGAGCAGGCTGCTGCAGCTGTAAGCGGATTTTATGTAGAGGTCGTGCAGGACGGGCTGAAGGAGGCTGTCGATACGGCGAAATCTGCCGATACGGCCATTGTATTTGTCGGCAACAATCCGTTCATCAACGGAAAGGAAACGACGGATCGCGCCGACATTATGCTGCCGCCATCACAGCAGGCCATGATTCAGGCCGTACATGCTGCTAATCCGAATACCGTTGTCGTTATTGTCGGCAGTTACCCGTTTGCGGTCAATTGGGAGAAGGAGTATGTTCCTTCTATTATCTTTACATCGCATGGGGGACAGGAGCTTGGACATGCGGTGGGCGACGTGCTGTTCGGAGATTACAATCCGGCTGGACGTTTGAATATGACCTGGTACAAATCGGCCTCCGAGCTGCCGGACATGATGGATTATGACATCATCAAGGGCAAAAGAACCTACCAATACTTCGAGGGCGAAGCGCTGTTTCCTTTTGGTCATGGACTCAGTTATACCGAGTTCGCATACAGTGATTTGACTTTAAGCGCCGTTAAAGTATCCGAAAATGAGTCCGTCACCGTATCCGTGAATGTGCGCAACGCTGGGCAACTGGACGGTGACGAGGTCGTTCAGCTGTATGTCCGCGCGAACCACTCTCGGGTTGTACGCCCATTGAAGACGTTAGGCGGGTTCCGGCGCATCCATCTGGCCGCCGGGGCATCGGCTACAGTAACGTTCGAGCTGCACAGCGCCGACCTGGCCTTCTGGGACGTAACCCGGGATCGTTACTGTGTGGAGCGCGGAACATATACGCTGATGGTCGGTCGTTCGTCCGGGGATATCATGCTCGAAACGTCCCTGGAGGTTGAAGGAGAACAGATTCCGGCGCGGATGGCCGCAGCCCCGGTGAGGGCTGTAAACTATGACGACTACGAGGGCGTCTTCATCGACGAATGCCGCGAGGGCGGCGAAAGCGTGGCCTGTAAGTCTGAAGAAGGCTGGATCGCTTTCCATGACATGGAGTTCGGAAGCGAGGCTCAGCGGTTTGAAGCGAGAGTATCGGGAGCTATCCGGGGCGGCGAGATCGAAATCGCGCTGGATGCCGCGGACGGGCCTGCCGCAGCCCAATGCCGGGTGCTGCCGACCGGCGGACCACAGGCATGGACGACGATATCGGTTCCGGTCGAAGCAGTTTCTGGCCGCCGGCAGCTATATTTGAGGCTGAAGGGCGAGGTCCGGCTCAGCTGGTTCCGGATCGTTTGATTTAAGCTTCGATCGATTCGAACCATTTTTTGCGGAATTCCGAAGGGGAGCAATTCATCGCCTTCCGGAATACCCGGATGAAATAGCTGATATTGTCATAGCCTACCTCAAGAGCGATGTCGGATATTTTGCGGTCAGGCTCCCGAAGCAGCTCGACGGCTTGCCGGATTCGGTAGGAATTGATGTAATCCATCGGGGTCTGCCGGGTCATGGATTTGAAGAAGCGGCACAGCTGTCCTTCGCTCATCGGAATGAGCGCGGCTAATTCGGAGAGCCGGATTTGCTGGCCATAGTTCTGCTGAATGTAATGGATGACCTTTTTCAGCCGCTCGATTTTGAAGGAGTCATTGCCGGTCGTAGCCGCACGGTTGCACAGCTGGCCACGTACCGCTAATTCCGAGAGCATAAGATAGAGATGCCCTTTGACAGAACCCTCATATCCGGGAGCTCTCGCCTCACAGCTGTCCATGATCGCTGCCAGGTGCTGCAACAAGGGTTGTCCGTAATCATGCTTTTCGGATATATGACGGGGGAACGTGGCTTTTCTTTCCTGCAGCGGGAGAATTAAATTCTCCTGAACAGCGTCATAATAAGCGCTGGACAGCATATTCGTTCCAAATACGAGCGTAAAAAAAGAGCAGCCCTGTTCTCCATGGGCATGCGCGGCGTGAATATCGCCGCCGTCGATAAATACGGCTTCCCCGGCCCGCACGACGAAATAATCGGTGTCTACCTGGAACAGCGTCTCTCCCTCCAGGCAGTAGAAGAACTCGGCTTCCTCGTGCCAATGGCAGTCCACGACGTGCTCGCCTGGGCCGAACTGGTACCAGTAGGTGCCAAATGGCAATCTTTCGTCGCCATGAGTCTTGCTCTCCTTCAGAGAGCGGCGCAATGCTTGATCCATTCTGCTCACCTCATCAATATTGTGTTATAAATTCATTAAATTATGTTAGAATGGGTTATTTTTTATCAGTATAATGCAAGTATAGACGGTTTATTGCAAGATTACAACGATATTAGAAAGGCGGTTCTAAACGATGAAATTTACAGACGGCAACTGGTTGATTCGTGAAGGATTTACACTGTCGACAGCAGTGCAGGCCCACGATTTTACGATTGCGGATAATAAGCTGACAGCCTATGCTTCAACAAGGCCGATCCAAGGTCGTGCCAATACGATCAACGGCCAACTGCTGACGATTCAATTCCACTCCCCGCTACCAGGCGTCATCGGCGTGAAACTGGTGCATTTTGCTGGTACAGTGGATCACGGTCCTCATTTCGAACTCGCAGGCGGCAGCGGCGATCATGTCCAAATTACGGAAAACGACGATTACGCCGAGCTGAAAAGCGGTAATTTGAGCGTCAGAGTGAACAAGGGGCCGCAATGGTCTGTTGATTTCTACCGCGGTTCGGAGCGCATTACCGGCAGCGCGTTCAAATCCATGGCTCATGTCGAGGAGAACGGCGGCGCGGTATATATGCGCGAAGAACTGGATCTTACGGTAGGCGAATGGGTATACGGGCTTGGAGAACGCTTTACTTCCTTCGTCAAGAACGGTCAAGTCGTGGATATCTGGAATAAAGATGGCGGCACAAGCTCCGAACAAGCTTACAAGAACATTCCTTTTTATATTACGAACAAAGGATACGGGGTATTTGTCAATGATCCGGGCGCTGTTTCCTTTGAAGTAGCTTCCGAGAAGGTCAAGAAAGTACAATTCAGCGTTCCTGGGGAATCGCTTGAGTATTTCGTCATCGACGGTCCTGAGCCGAAAGAGGTTCTGAACAAATATACGGCGCTTACGGGCAAGCCTTCCCTGCCTCCGGCATGGACGTTCGGGCTGTGGCTGACGACGTCGTTTACAACGAACTATGATGAAGCGACGGTCAACTCCTTTGTTGACGGCATGGCGGAAAGAGATTTGCCGCTGCATGTCTTCCACTTTGACTGCTTCTGGATGCGCGAATTCCACTGGACGGATTTCAAATGGGACGAGCGCACTTTCCCGGATCCGGAAGGAATGCTGAAGCGTCTTAAAGAGAAGGGGCTTAAAATTTGCGTCTGGATCAATCCATATATCGCTCAGCGCTCCGCTCTGTTTGAAGAGGGCAAGAAGCATGGCTATCTTGTGAAAAGACCTAACGGCGACGTATGGCAGTGGAATTTGTGGCAGCCGGGAATGGCGCTTGTTGACTTCACGAATCCCGATGCGTGCGAATGGTTCGCAGGCTATCTGCGTGATCTCGTAGATATGGGCGTGGACAGCTTCAAGACCGACTTCGGCGAGCGGATTCCAACAGATGTCGTCTACCATGACGGCTCCGACCCGGTGAAAATGCACAACTACTACACTCAATTGTATAATAAAGTTGTGTTTGAAGTGCTGGAAGAGAAGCTTGGCAAAAATGAAGCGGCATTGTTTGCCCGTTCGGCTACAGCGGGCGGTCAGAAGTTCCCGGTTCACTGGGGCGGCGACTGCTACGCGGACTACGAGTCGATGGCTGAGAGCTTGAGAGGCGGATTGTCTCTTGGCGTATCCGGCTTTGGCTTCTGGAGCCACGATATTGGCGGATTCGAGAATACGGCTCCTGCCGACGTGTTCAAGCGCTGGCTCGCATTCGGACTCCTGTCCAGCCACAGCCGTCTCCATGGAAGCAGCTCTTACCGGGTTCCATGGGCATACGACGATGAGGCGGTAGACGTAACGCGCTTCTTCACGAAGCTGAAATGCCGTCTGATGCCGTACTTGTTCGACACAGCGGTTGAAGCGACGGAGCAGGGCGTGCCGACGATGCGCGCGATGTTCCTGGAGTTCCCGGAAGATCCGGCAAGTGAAATGCTCGACCGTCAATATATGCTGGGCGACTCCGTGCTGGTGGCACCGGTATTCAGCAAGGAAGGCAACGTAGCCTACTACTTGCCGGAAGGCAGCTGGACCCATCTATTGACGGGCGAAACGATCGAAGGCGGAAAATGGCGCAAAGAGAATTACGATTTCTTCAGCCTGCCGCTCTTCGTGCGTCCGAACTCCATCCTCGTTATGGGCGCGAACGATGTCAAACCGGATTATGACTACGCTCAGGACGCAGATGTCAGATTGTATCAAATCGAAGACGGTGCGCAGGTATCCCGGAAAGTTCGCAACGTGAAGGGCGAAACCGAGCTGGAAATCGCGGTATCGCGCGAAGGCTCTACGCTCCGCATTACGGCGGAAGGCGCAGGCAAGCCGTTTAACATCAGTCTGCACGGCTTCGGCCAGGCAGCATCGGTGCAAGGCGGCCAGCTGAATGCCGATGGCAGCATCGCAGTAGGCGCATTCAGCGGCAAAGCGGAAATTCAAGTTACACTTAAATAAACAAGTTGGATTCAAGTGGAAATATCCCCTGCATCGCATAGGGGATATTTTCCGCTTTTATTGGGTGTTTTCGTTAGGACACTGGCGGTAACTAGTACCCTTCGTATACATTTTTCGCCTTACGGAAGCTCAAGAACCGTTCATTGGGGATTAAATCCATATCGAGGAGTCATGTTCGATACACCACAGGAGGAGTTATGTTTGATCACACCATAGTAAGTAACGATGTGGGAGTCTAGCGAAATGTATTTTATACATCTAGTTAAGCTGTTTTATCAGAAAACCATGCGCTAAATGCAAAACATGCAGTTAGTTTGCCTGAATGGAGTGAATTCGGCTAACAAGCTTAAAACTACATGTAGGTTTTGCAGTTAGCTCCCTCTAACACGGCCAAAACCGATGAACTAGTTGCATGAATTACATCTAGTACCTGATCCTGACCATTTAGATATAGTCATAAATCCCGTAACCCGGTTTTGTCATAATAGAGACGCGGAAGGGACAAGTCCATCGAAGGATAGTAGAGTAGCAGAGTAACGGTTAAACATCGGGGGTGTTTTTTTGCGAACTAAAATGGTGCGTTTGTTGAATGATCTCAAGCTGAAGCACAAGCTGCTGATGACTTATATCGTAGTCGTTATGCTGCCCGTCCTGATCGTGGGCGGGGCGGTAACGGGTCATTTTCGCCAGCAGGCGATGGAACGCGCGATTGAGCAAACTACGAACGACGTAAAAAAAATCAAGACCCAGCTAGAGAATATGCTTCGCGTGCCCACGGACCTGTCCAACACCTTTATGTTCGATAAAACGCTGGAAAGAATGGCGACTGCCCAGTATCCAAGCGTGTTCGAGCTGACCAAGGCTTATTTGAGCTACGATGATTTCAAGGAATATGTTCAGCTGTATCGCGGGATTTCTGCCATTCGATTCTATTATGACAACCCGACGCTCATTAACAATTTGGAGCTGATTCCGCTGGAGGAGGCGACCCGCTCCGCGCTGTGGTATCAGAGGGCGATGGAAACGAAAAGCATAGGCTGGTTCTATGTTGCGGATGGTGATGATTTTCCCGCCCGGAAACTGAGTTTGATCCGGCAAATTCCTTTTCCCGAGCATCGTTCCAGCGGGGTGCTTATGATTGTGCTGAACCAGGAGGAATTGAACCGGATGCTGGGCCAGGAACAGTTCGAGACGCTGATCTTCGATGAGCAGGGATATATCGTGGCAGGCAAAAATCCGGATCTGGTAGGCAAAACGATCCATCAGCTCGATTACGGGATTGATCTGCACCAGCAGCCAAGCGGTGCGCACAAAATGGAAATGCAAGGCGAGCCCTCCTACGTGGTCGTCGAGGATTTGATTCCGGAGTCGAGCATGAACGGATTGAAAATCGTTTCCGTTTTTGCGACGAAGGCTATTGTCAAGGATGCCAATCAGGTTAGCCTGCTTGGTCTGCTTTTTATATTGCTCGTGCTGTTCATTGCGCTGTTGTTTGTGTATATCGTCTCGTTCCTAATGACGAACCGGCTGCTGCGCCTTAGCCGCCATTTCAATCGGCTGGCGCTTGGCGACCTTGCTGTGGTGTCCTCCGTCGACGGGAATGATGAGATCGGGCAGCTGTCGCGGCAGTTCAATTATATGGTGGAGAGCATTAACCTGCTTATGAACCAAGTCGTTGAGAAGACGGAGCAGAACAATGCGCTTGAGATCGCTCAAAGGGAGATCAAGCTCAAGATGCTGGCCAGCCAGATCAACCCGCATTTTCTATTCAATTCCCTGGAGTCGATTCGGATGAACGCTCATATGAAGGGGGAGAAGGAGATTGCGAACGTCGTCCGGCTGCTGGGGAAATTGATGCGCAAAAATCTGGAGGTAGGCAGAGATCAAATTATGCTGAAGGAAGAACTAGAAATGGTTCGTTCCTATTTGGAAATCCAAAAATTCCGCTATGAAGATCGGCTGGAGTACGAGCTAGTCATAGACCGCAAGTTAGAAGGCATTTTCATGCCGCCTCTGATCATTCAGCCGCTCGTGGAGAATGCCGTCGTACATGGCGTGGAGAATAAGGAAGGCGGAGTTCATGTCAAGCTACTCATTCAGGCCGTGGACGACCATGCGGAAATAACGATTCAGGACGATGGCATGGGGATGACCCAGGAGCGGCTCAAAGAGGTTAGACGATCCATAGCTGAAGCACATACCGACGTGAATAACCGTATTGGATTAAGCAATGTCCAGCAGAGGCTAACGATGACATTCGGTGATAAGCATGGTCTGAACATTTCGAGCGAATATGGCAAAGGTACATTTATTTCTTTCACGATACCTTCAAAAGAGGAAAACATCTAATTATTCCTGGTGAATGTCTAATTTCTATATGGTTTTCTCTGAAATCTGTCGGGTATTCCCTGGCTCCCTTCTGGTTTATCTTAAATATATAGTCAGAAGGGGGGATTGGACAGACACATGAAGACGCTCTCAGCGCAAGCCGATACTAGAAATGTAAGCGTAACCCCTAATCCGCAGAAGAAGCGGAAGAAAGGATTTTGGCGAACTGTAGTACGGCAAAGATACCTTTATTTGATGTCCGTGCCATTCGTAATTTGGTTGTTTGTTTTTAACTATTTGCCGATCTGGGGCTGGACGATGGCTTTCCAGAACTATAAGCCAGCTAAATCGTTTTTCGACCAGAAATGGGTCGGTATGAAAAATTTCGTGGATCTGTTTCAGGATGAGAGGTTCTACCTTGTACTCAGAAATACGCTGGCGATGAGTGTCATGGGATTGATTGCGGGATTTGTGATCCCGATCGCCTTTGCGATATTTCTGAACGAGCTGAGGGGTAAATTTTTCAAAAGAACGGTTCAAACGGTATCCTACCTGCCTCACTTTGTTTCTTGGGTCGTCGTGGCGGGGATTATTACCAAGATGCTCTCCAGGGACGGCGGGGTTGTCAACGAGATTTTGCTTGCACTTCATATTATAGATGAGCCCATCCAGTTTATGGCCAAAGGCCAATGGTTCTGGGGAATTGTAACCGTTTCCGACGTATGGAAGGAGACCGGCTGGAATGCCATTATTTATTTGGCCGCCATCGCGGGGATCGACGGGGAACTTTATGAGGCGGCCAGGGTAGATGGAGCCGGACGGTTCCGGCAAATGTGGAACATTACTTTGCCAGGAATCCGGACGACGATTTCCGTGCTCTTGATCATGTCGATTGGCCATTTGATCGGAATCGGCTTCGAGAAGCAGTTCCAGCTCAGCAACTCGCTTGTCACGGACTATTCGGAAGTACTTGACCTGTATGCGCTCAAGTACGGTATTAACATCGGACGCTTCTCCTACGGTACCGCTATCAGTATGTTCACCTCTGTCGTAAGTATCATTTTGCTGCTTGCAGCGAACGGCATCATGAAGAAAACAACAAAAGAAAGCATCATGTAAGGGGAGGGGACAATATGGCGTCATCCAAAGCGTTTAACGCAACTAAGGCGGATAAGATTTTTGATATTATCAACTTTATTATCATGGCACTGATCATGGTTGTCACATTATATCCTTTCCTGAACGTGCTTGCGATTTCACTCAACGATTCGACGGATACGGTTCGCGGCGGCATCTATATCTGGCCTCGAGAATTTACTTGGGAAAACTATAAAACCATCTTTAGCTATACCGGCCTGATTGTAGGCTTTAAAAATACGATTTACCGGACGATTATCGGAACCGTGCTTGGACTCATCAGTTCATCCATGCTGGCATACACATTAAGCCGCCAAGATTTCGCATCACGCAAATTCGTATCGACCTTTCTGGCGCTTACCATGTATTTCTCCGGCGGCCTCGTTCCGACGTACATGCTGATGCGTCATCTTGATCTGATTGGGACGTTCTGGATTTATATTTTGCCCGGGATCGTTAGCGCATTTAACGTATTCGTCATCCGTTCCTTTATTGACGGATTGCCATATGCTCTGCAGGAATCGGCGACGCTGGACGGCGCAAATGATTTCAAGATTTACTACAAGATTATTTTGCCGCTTTGTAAACCGGTTCTAGCGACCATCGCCTTGTTTCTGGCCGTAGGACAGTGGAATTCCTGGTTTGATAACTATCTGTATAACGGAAACAAGCCTCATTTGACGACACTGCAGTATGAATTGATGAAGGTGCTGGCAAGCACGAACCAGGGTTCCGGAATGGCCAATGCGAATGACCTGGCCAACCAGATGGCCCAGGTATCGCCGGAATCGATCAAGATGGCGATTACGATTGTCGTAACGCTCCCAATATTGTTCGTATATCCGTTCCTGCAGCGCTATTTCGTATCAGGAATGACGCTTGGAGCTGTTAAGGCTTAAATAGTTCAGAAATTTCCAAATTTAGGATTGTAAGCACTTACCTTAATTTTGGTATACGCAGGAACAGCCTGTTATACAAATATGGTTGTGATTATGACATGAGGGGGAAAGTAGAAATGAAGAAGTGGAAAAATCCAAAGACGATTGTCGCACTTCTACTGGCAAGTATGCTGCTGCTCAGCGGCTGTGGAAGCTCCGGCGGCGGCAACAAAAATGCGGGGAATGCTAATACGGGCAACACGAACCAAAATGCAGAGGCGGGAGCGGATACGAGCCCGATCACCTTTACGTTCTTCGGGGCGGACGCTAGCCCGAATTGGAACAACATGCAGGACGAAGTCGGGAAAGCCATTACCGAGAAAACCGGGGTTACCCTGGATGCAGAATTTGACGTAGGCGCCGGCGGCGGCGAGAGCAAAATTGCCTTGATGGCAGCGAGCGGCGATGTCCCTGATCTGATTTTCGCGAAAGGCGAGCTCTCCAAGCTGGTGGATGCAGGACTTATTATTGATTTAACCGATTTGATCGACAAGCATGCGCCGAACATCAAGAAAATTTTTGGCGAGAACATGAACCGCTTGAAATACAGCAATGAAGATCCGTCTATTTATTCCATCGTGTCCAACATGGGTGTAGACAACCAATACTTTGACGCGACCGGCGGTTTCGAAATCCAGCACCGCGTGTTGAAGGAACTAGGTTATCCGAAGGTTCGCACCCTCCAGGATTATGAAAACGTATTAAAAGAATACTACGCCAAACATCCGACTACGGACGGACAGCCGACAATTCCCCTGACTTTGAGCGCGGATGACTGGAGAATCATGATCACGGTCACCAACCCGGCATTTCTGGCTACAGGCGCTCCGGATGACGGCGAATACTATGTCGATCCGGAAACCTATGAAGCGAAGCTGCATTACAAACGTCCGGAAGAGAGAGAATACTTCCGCTGGTTGAACCATATGTACAATGAAGGCCTCCTCGACAAAGATACTTTTGTTCAGAAGGAAGACCAGTACAAGGCGAAAATCGCCAGCGGCCGCGTGCTTGGTCTAATTGACCAGGAATGGGGTTACATGGATGCGGAGAATGCGCTGAAAACTTCGGGTAAAAACGAATATACTTACTCTCACTTCCCGGTTACATTAAGCGAAGAGTATGTTGACCATTCCTTCCAGCCTGCAGGCGTAGATGGTTATGGCATCGCGATCACAACGGCTTGTAAAGATCCGGTTCGTGCGATTCAATTCCTCGACTGGCTTGCTTCCGATGAAGGTCAAATCCTCAGAAACTGGGGGATTGAAGGCAAGCATTACACGGTGGATGCAGACGGCAAACGCGTAATTCCTGCTGAAATTACGGACAGAAGAATGAATGATACCGCGAATTTCACGAAGGATACAGGTCTTGGCAATCCAGGCGGTTTATACGCTGCAATGAGCGCCCGCTATGGCGATGGAGTCAAAGATTCTACAGGTAATTACTATACGATCAATTTCCCTGAACAAATCGTGGAGTTGTATTCCGATGCTGAAAAAGAATCGTTAGCAGCTTACGGCGCAACGACCTGGAAAGACCTGTTCCCGCAAGAAAGCGACTTTAAAGCGAAGGAATGGGGCGCACTGTACAACATGCCCGTTCCTACGGACGGCGACTACCAAATCATCTTCAAGAAAACACAGGATATCATCCGCAAAAAGATTCCGGAAGCGGTTCTGGCCAAACGCGAAAACTTCGACAAAATCTATGATGATTTCCTCGCTGAGCTGGATAAAGCAGGCGCAGAAAAAATGGAAGCCGAGTATACGGAGCTTGTTAAAGCAAGAGTGGCTCTGTTTACAGGGAAGGAAATCAAATAATTCAGCTATGAGGCTGATTGGATTTATGAAATTGTATAGCTTGAATCAGGAAGAGGCCCGGAATTTCCCGGGCTTTTTTCTCTAAGTTAGTGCAAACGGAGGGAGAACATGAATAGAGAGCACCCTGCTGGCCGTGAAGGAACCAAGCTATGGTACAGACGTCCCGCCTCCCGCTGGGAAGAAGCACTTCCTATCGGAAATGGCAGGCTGGGCGGTATGGTATTCGGAGGAAGCCGCAGCGAGCTGATTGCGCTTAACGAAGATACGCTATGGTCCGGTTTTCCTCGCGACACGCAAAATTATGATGCGCTTCGTCACTTGAAACGGTCGCGAGAGCTCATATTTGCGGGGGAATACAAGGAAGCGGAACGGCTAATCGAGGCGAAGATGCTGGGCAAGCGCACGGAATCGTACCAGCCACTGGGCAATTTGAAATTGGAGCATTTGGGAACAGGCGAGATTACGGATTATTACCGGGAGCTGGATTTGGACACAGGCATTGCGGCCGTGACCTATCGTGCCGACGGGAGCAGGTTTACGAGGCGGGCATTCGTCAGCGCGGTCGATCAGGTGCTGGCCGTTCGTCTGGAGGCGGAAGAGCAGGGAACCGTCCATCTGTCTGTCGCCTTGGACTCTCCGCTTCAGCACAGCGTTGGGACATGCGAGCAAGGGAGCGGTCTTGTCCTGCGGGGCCGGGCCCCGAGCCATATCGCCGACAATTATCGGGGCGATCACCCGCAGTCCATCCTTTATGAAGACGGGCTGGGGTTGTCGTATGAAGCACAATTGCGCGTGCTGCACGAAGGGGGAAATCTGGCTGTGCGGAGCGGCCGGCTTGATATAGCCGGCGCTAGCTCGGTGACGCTGCTGCTGGCGGCTGCGACTGATTTTGCTGGTTACCGGGTCATGCCGGGGACGGATACAGGGATTAGCGCAGCCGAGAAATGCAGACAGCCGCTCGAAGCCGCGGCTCGACACGGCTATGACCGGCTGCTCAGCCGGCATATCGAGGATCATCAGGCATTGTTCCGCCGGGTGGAGCTGGAGCTGGATCCGCAGTTATCCGCGGAAGGCAGCTCCTTGCCGACAGACGAACGACTCAAGGCCTATCAGGGGGGCACGCCGGATCCGATGCTGGAGGCGCTCTATTTTCAATATGGCCGCTATCTGTTGATGGCTAGCTCGCGGCCCGGCACGCAGCCTGCGCATCTGCAGGGAATATGGAATCCGCATATGCAGCCGCCCTGGAATAGCAATTACACGACGAACATCAATACCGAGATGAATTACTGGCCGGCGGAAATATGCAATTTAAGCGAGCTGCATGAGCCGCTGTTTCGGATGATTCAGGATTTGAGCGAGACGGGGGCGCGGACGGCGCGGATCCATTACGGCTGCCGGGGCTGGACGGCGCACCATAACGTAGACCTGTGGAGAGCCGCTGGGCCGTCGGACGGGGAGCCGAGCTGGGCGTTCTGGCCGATGGGCGGAGTATGGCTAAGCCGGCATTTGTGGGAGCATTATGCCTTTAATCGGGATCGGCAGTTTCTGGCGGAGACGGCTTATCCGTTAATGAAAGGCGCTGCGGAATTCTGTCTGGATTGGCTTGTGCCTGGACCGGGCGGCGAGCTGGTTACCGCACCGTCAACCTCGCCGGAGAATAAGTTTCTGACGGAGGAAGGGGAGCCCTGCAGCGTCTCAGCCGCCTCCACGATGGATATGTACCTTATCCGGGAATTGTTCGGTCATTGCCTGCAGGCGGCTGAGCTTTTGGACATCGACGGGGAGTTTGCCCATCAGCTCGCGGAGGCCCTGGATCGCATGGCCAAGACGGCAATAGGGCTGGACGGCCGATTGCAGGAGTGGTGCAGGGATTACCCGGAAGCCGAGCCGGGTCATCGCCATGTGTCGCATCTATATGGGCTCTATCCCGGCAATGCCATCACGCCTTCCCGCACGCCGGATTTTGCTGAGGCAGCTAGAAAGACGCTGGAGAGCCGGATCGCTCAAGGGGGCGGACATACCGGCTGGAGCTGCGCCTGGCTGATCAACCTGTATGCGCGGTTGAAGGACGGGAATACGGCGCATCGTTTCGTGAATACTTTGCTATCCCGCTCGACGTATCCCAATTTGTTCGACGACCACCCGCCGTTTCAGATCGACGGCAATTTCGGCGGCACGGCGGGCATTGCCGAGATGCTGCTGCAGAGCCATGAAGAGACGATTGAGCTGCTTCCGGCACTGCCGGAGGCATGGAAGAACGGCCGATTCCGCGGGCTTAAAGCCAGAGGCGGCTTCACGGTTAGCGCCGCTTGGGAGAACGGCCGCCTTTGTTCAGCTGAATTGACCCCCACCTTGACAGGATGGTACTCAGTTCAGTATGCGGAGCCGCTAAACGTTCAGTCGTCTGACGGAACCATCGTCAATACAGGGGAACGGTTCTGGGCGGAATCGGGCGAGACGTACTTTATTCAACTGCGGAACTAAGGCGCTGCGGCACTATGGAGCTAAAATTGTTACGGCTGTTTTGCCGGTCACAACCCTTTAGCTCCCAGCGCGCGGGGTTTGCCGCAAGATCAACCTGTTGACAAGGGTTGAAAGAGATATTAAGATGATGCAATCATGCACCGCCAAAATCCTTAAATGTAAGAGGAGCATATTCTCTATGCATTTACTGATTTGGTGGTTTTTTGTTTCCTAGAACTGAAAGGGGAGACCTTATGAACAGAAAATGGTTAACGCTAGGCTTAGTCCTGGCAGGATTATTGGCAGGATTACTAGCAGGATGCTCCTCCACTTCCTTACTGGCACATGAAAAGAATTTATCCAGTCAAACTATGTCTGAGGAAGCGCAAGCGAGCGAGCGCGCTGAGAACAGTTCTGGAGGGGCTGAACAACCACAAGCAGGGCAGAGCTCTGAGCTAGGAGAGATGGAAGCTGAACCAGATTTGGAGAGCGATCAAGCGGAGATGGGGCAGAATTCCGAGCAGGAAGGGGAAGAAGCTCAGCTAGACGCTGAGGAGGACCAAGCAGGAGATCAGCCGATTGTCGAGGTTGCGAGGAAGCGAGAGCTGCCTGAAGGGTTTGTTTATGCAGATGAGGTGCTCGAGCATGCCTTCTATGATATTCGCTATTATAGTGAATACAACTTTGTTGGAGAACAAATCGACGGCTATCATGCGCCGTTTGCTATTTTAAGCGTGCAAGCTGCAAAGGCTCTAAAAAAGGCAGAACATGCGTTGGAGCCGCTGGGCTATTCCTTGCTCATTTATGATGCCTATCGTCCGCAAAAGGCGGTGGAGCATTTCAAGAAATGGGCGGCAGATGAGCAGGATGTCAAGATGAAGGAGGAGTTCTATCCTGACATTGACAAGAAAAATGTGTTCAAGCTGGGCTACCTTTCGCAGCGGTCAGGCCATTCACGCGGAAGTACTGTAGATTTAACCTTGGCTGATCAAGAAACAGGAGAGCCAATTGATATGGGCGGTATACATGATTTCCTGGGCGAGATTTCCGCGCATGATGCAGCAGGCTTGACAGAAGCGCAGGCTAAGAACCGACTGCTGCTCAAAGAAACGATGATGGCTGCCGGTTTCAAACCGTACAACAAGGAATGGTGGCATTATACGTTGAACAACGAGCCGTATCCAAAGAAGTATTTTGATTTTGATGTGGAATAGCGAGCGGTGCGTTGAATTCGTAAGAAGCAGGCGGGGCTATATAAGCTGCCGCTTTTTTGTGCTGCAAAAAGTATTAACGGCAAAAGGGTTGAATCTTGTTACTGCCATGCAGCTTAAGTCTTTAAAAACTTCATTCATCATCAGATAAGGCGATGTTAATCTTAGAACGAGCAAACAACAGCTATAGACATTATGAAACGGGGAATTGGAGGCTATGTAAACATATAAGGAAGGAGGCCAGTTCAAGCTTAAGCATAAAAACGAAAAGTTGTCTCTTCAATTCCTGCAAAGGACTGGATTTTTTTGAGAGGATAGGTTGTTGGGGATTGGATTAGTTATAGTTCTATGAAAAGAACGCTTATTTTCAAGGCAATTTGGAAGCGTTTTCTATTAACTTCTCTTGCCGCACTTGTGCTTGCTTCTTGCGCTATAATAACACCGGCATCCGTTTCGGCTTCGCCTGACAGTGATTATCAGGTTGAAATTATAGAAAGTGAGAGCAGTGGCTTTACTCATCCTGGCGTCGGTGTAACTAAATCTATCCTGGAAAACATGAGAACGCAGGTATTAGCGAAGAAGGAGCCGTGGTATTCCTATTACCAAGCTATGACCGTATCCTCCGCGGCTTCAAAGACGGTGGCTTCAAGCCATGATCATTCGGATTTGGTCTCAGATGGATCCGGATCAGTATGCGTATTTTAATGATGCTCGTATCCATACCGGTATTCCGCTGAATCGAATGGTTACTGCAGCAGAAATTGGCAAACATTTTCTATCAACGAAAGTGTACCGTACCGTTACATTCGGATATATAACTCTGGCGCATGGTATGGCAATATGGCGGAGCTGCGTTTGCATAAGGCAGAGCCGGTAACATTGGAGAATTTGACGATAGCGCCCGAGACTGTTTCGTTAAAGGTGGGCGGAAACGCAAGGATTGAGCGTCACGGCGAACTATTCGGACGAAACACAGACAGACGTAACGTCAACAGCAAGCTACAGTACAAGCAATGAGGCCGTGGCGACGGTCAGTGAAGCTGGCGTAGTGTCAGCCGTATCAGCAGGCATATCGGTCATTACGGCGACATATGAGAACGAGAGCGTTATGGTAGGGGTGAAGATAACGACACCCAGCAGCAGTGGCAGTACGGGGAGTGGGAACACATCACGCCCAACGGAGCCGGCAGGGGCTGTTGCTCCAACGGAACCAATACAACCTGCCATTGTCCTTACTGTAGAAAATCGTACAAAATGCAAGGCGGTCTATTAATCAAAAAAGCCCATCAAGTAAAAATAAATCAAATGATCCTAAAATGGCAATTGCAAGACTGCCCAGAAGATGGAGGCCTCCGTCTTCTGGGTATTTTGTCATCTAGCCCCAGTTTGACTTGTTGTTATAGCTAAAAGTTATTATGAATAGACTTTGCGGAACTGCTGCGGGGTCATGCCAGTATTTCTGCGGAACGTCGCAACGAAGTGACTTGGGTCGCGAAACCCGGTATGCTCCGCTATCGCCGCCACCGTTAAATCGGAGCGGCCGGCCAGCAGCTCCTTCGCCTTATGTATGCGCATCTGCACGAAGTAGGCGTACGGGGACAGGCTGAAGGCCCGCTGAAACAGCTTGCTCAGCTGCCGTCCCGACATTTGGGCGGTTTCGGCGAGATCATCAAGACCGACATCGCTATCACTAAAATTCTGCTCCATCCATTTCAATACGGGAATCAGCCTTTCGATGTTCCGGGAGGCGGACATCTGGCTGACTTGGCCGTATTTGCTAAGCAGGCCAAGGAAGCGGTAGGCATCCGTGGACGTCTCGAGCCCGAACATATCGGTGTCCGTGTCGAGTCTAGCCAGCATGTGGCTCAGCAAAGGAACAAACGGCGAGTCGGTGTCCAGGCGGTACAGCGATGAAGTCAGCACGCCAAAGGATGCCAGAATGTGCGCGGCAGCCTCGCCTCCGAAAGTCAAATAATAAGTGCGCCATACTCCGGCGGGATTAGCTTCGTAACGATGGGGCAGTCCAGGGGGCAATAGCACGCCTGTTCCTTCGGTCAGCCTGACCGTTTCATTGGCAAAATGCAGGATTCCCTCGCCTTCTTCGGTTTGAATCCAGTGATATTTAGGATACCCTTCCGGGCGGGAGATGGGCTCCTGCTCAGGATTATAGCCGATGCTCTCTACGCTAACCGGCAGCCCAGAGGCGCCGGACGGTGAGAATACGAAGCGGCGCATCGCTTTTGCGGTCATCAGAATCACCTGCCTGATAGAGTTCCATATTATTATATCCTCAATCAATATTATTATATATATAGCAGTAAGTTAAGCAATTACAATGATAATATAATCATATTTCATTAAAGGATGTGTATCGCATTGATTAATGATAAGCTGCCGAAGATTTGGTATGGAGGGGACTATAACCCGGAGCAATGGGGGCCAGAGGTTTGGAGCGAGGATGACCGCATGTTCAAGCTGGCGGGCATTGATGTGGCGACGATAAACGTTTTTGCCTGGGCCGTTCTTCAGCCCGATGAAGAGACCTATGATTTTTCGGCCCTGGATGCCACGATAGATCGGTTATATAACAATGGAGTGTATGTTTGCCTGGGAACAAGCACGGCAGCACACCCGGCCTGGATGGCCAAGAAATATCCTGACGTGACGCGTGTGGATGTACAGGGCAGAAAGCGCAAATTCGGCGGGCGGCACAATTCTTGTCCGAACAGCCCGACTTACCGCAAATATTCTGCCCGTATTGCCGGAAAGCTGGCCGAGCGGTATAAGGATCATCCCGCACTGCTGATCTGGCACGTTTCTAACGAATACGGCGGCTACTGCTATTGCGACAACTGTGCCAAAGCTTTCCGCGTATGGCTTAAGAAGCGTTACGGCACAATCGAGAACGTGAACAAGGCTTGGAATACGAGATTCTGGGGACACACGTTCTATGAATGGGATGAAATTGTACAGCCGAGCGAGCTGAGCGAAGAGTGGAACGGCAACCGCACGAACTTCCAGGGAATCTCCCTCGATTACCGCAGATTCATGTCGGACAGCTTGCTGGAATGCTACAAGCTGGAGCATGATGAAATCAGGAAGCATACGCCGAATATTCCGATCACGACTAACCTGATGGGGACTTACCCCGAGCTGGATTATTTCAAATGGGGCAAAGAAATGGACGTCGTTTCCTGGGACAACTATCCTTCCCTGGACACGCCGGTCAGCTTTACGGCAATGAGCCATGATTTAATGCGCGGGCTTAGAAGCGGCCAGCCGTTCATGCTCATGGAACAGACGCCGAGCCAGCAGAACTGGCAGGCTTACAACTCTCTGAAACGGCCGGGCGTTATGCGTCTATGGAGCTATCAGGCCGTTGCCAGAGGCGCGGATACGGTCATGTTCTTCCAATTGCGGCGCTCAATCGGGGCTTGCGAGAAATACCATGGCGCCGTCATCGAACATGTCGGGCATGAGCATACGCGTGTATTCCGGGAGTGTGCCGAGCTTGGACGCGAATTGCAGCAGTTGTCCGACAAGCTGATCGATGCGAGAACGCAGGCGAGAATTGCCATCGTTTACGACTGGGAGAACCGCTGGGCCATCGAATTGTCGAGCGGGCCGACGGTCGCCTTGAACTATGTGAATGAAGTGCATAAATTTTACGATGCCCTCTTCCAAATGAACATCGAGGCAGACATGGTGAGTGTGGAAGAGGACTTCAGCAAATACGACATCGTCATCGCTCCGGTGATGTACATGGTAAAGCCGGGCTTTGCTAAGAAATCGGAGGAGTTTACAGCTGGCGGCGGGACGTTTGTGACAACCTTCTTCAGCGGAATCGTCAATGAGAATGACATTGTCACGCTGGGAGGATATCCGGGAGAACTCCGCTCCCTGCTTGGCATCTGGGCCGAGGAGATCGATGCGCTGTTCCCGGATCAGAAGAACAAAATCGTCATGAAGCAGCCATGGGGAGAGCTGCAGGGCGAATATGACTGCGGCCTGCTCTGCGATTTGATCCATTCCGAAGGAGCGGAAGTTCTGGCTGAGTATGGCGATGATTTCTACCAGGGCATGCCGGTTATCACAAGAAATCGGTTTGGCTCCGGTCAAGCCTATTATGTAGCCAGCAGTCCCGATGCTTCCTTCCTGAAAGGCTTCTTAGCCAATCTATGCGCAGAGAAAGGCATCGAGCCGCTGGTATCCGCGGGTGAGGGCGTGGAATCGGCCCGGCGCGTGAAGAACGAAAACGCATATCTGTTCCTGCTTAACCATAATGCTGCTCCGGCAGAGGTGCGGATCGGCGACGGAGAGCAGAAGGATCTTCTTACGAACGAGACGGTCAAAGGCTCGGTTACGGTGCCTGGCCGCGGCGTCATGATTCTGGAGAGCGCGCTAAAGTAAAATATCATAGGACAACACTGAAAAAGGCGCCTGCAAGAGCAGGCGTCTTAAACGTTTAGTGTCAGCTATTCTCGAGAATCGTGTTCAACGTAGTGCGATCCAGCCCTTCGACGAGCTTGATCAGCAGTTCCTTAGCCGCCGCATAATCATCGGTGTGGATGATCGAAGAGGATGTATGAATATAACGGGAGCATATGCCGATGACAGCCGACGGGACGCCGATGCCGCTTAAATGGACTTGGCCTGCGTCCGTTCCTCCCGGAGAGACAAAGTATTGATACTTGATGCGATGCGTGTCGGCCGTATCCTGCACGTATTCCAGGAGGCCGCGGTGTGTCAGCATGCTCGGATCGTAAATCCGCAGCAAGGTTCCTTCGCCGAGCCTGCCGAACGCCCGCTTGTCTCCAGCCATATCGTTGGCGGCACTGGCATCCAGAGCGAAGAAGATATCCGGCTGAATCAGGTTCGCTGCCGTTCTTGCGCCGCGCAGGCCAAGCTCTTCCTGAACGTTCGCTCCGCAATAGAGTGTGTTCGGGAGCTGTTTGCCGTGCACCGCCTGCATCAGCTCGATGACAAGCCCGACGCCATAGCGGTTGTCCCAGGCCTTAGCCATAATTTTCTTGGGGTTGGCCAGCGGAGTAAATTCGCAAATCGGTACAATCTGCTGCCCGGGGCGAATACCGAAGGCTTCCGCTTCGGCGCGGTCATCTGCTCCGACGTCCAGATACATCGCCTTAATATCCACGGGCTTGCTCCGGGCCGCATCGTCAAGCAAATGCGGCGGTGTAGAGCCGACAACACCGATAATGGTCCTATCCGGCGTAATAATCTGCAGGCGCTGGGCCAATACTGCCTGGCTCCACCAGCCGCCGAGCGGCTGGAACGTGACCATGCCCGTTTCCGTAATGCCCGTAACCATGAAGCCTACTTCGTCCATATGCCCGGCAACCATTACTTTAGGGCCTTGCTCATCGCCGCGGATGACGCCGAACAGGCTGCCCAGGCGGTCCTGTACAAATTCTTCCGTATATGCCGACAGCTTCTCTTTTAGCAGTGCCCGAAGATCTCTTTCGAAGCCCGGAGCTGCTGGAAACTCGGTTAATTGCTTGAATAATGAGCGTGTTTCTTCATTCATGAAATGTCTCTCCTTCCGTCTATTTTTAGTATGAACCAGCTTTTCCGGATTGTCCATTCACGTCGAACCAAGATCTTGCATATAATTGCAGAAGAGCATGCTGGGAGTCATAGGGAGGCAATGACAATGAAGATGGAACGGTATTCGAGGGACTGGCTGCTGATCTGTTTGTTGTTCATTTTGCTCGTGATCGTGCTTCAATATTTGTAGACAAGATAGGACGGGTCAACATGCGTCATAAGAAAAGTACGGCAGAAGCGCAATCTCCTTGGCGAAACGGCTTAGGAGATGCGCTTTTTTATGTATAGATCCCGCGGCATATGCCATTATGGATGATTTACCAAACATAACAAGTGGCGAAGCGGTAAATAATATTTGGCAAAGCATGAGAGCATACCCTGCATCGCTCATGCGGTAGTTTGGAAATGGAGGATGGTGGGCAATGATTTTTCTGTGGGCTTTTATCGTTGGAGGGTTATTCTGCGTCGTCGGACAGTTGATGTTTGACGTCATAAAGCTGACTCCGGCTCACACGATGAGCACGCTTGTCGTAATCGGCGCGGTGATGGATGCGTTCGGCTGGTATGATCCGCTGATTAAATTCGCAGGGGCTGGCGCCTCGGTGCCAATCACAAGCTTTGGCAATTCGCTGGTACACGGCGCATTGACAGAGCTGCAGAAGGATGGCTGGATCGGCGTCATCACCGGCATCTTTGAAGTAACCAGCGCCGGCGTTTCCGCGGCGATTATTTTCTCCTTCCTGGCTGCCCTTGTCGTTCGGCCAAGAGGATAAGCGAGTATGAATCCCCGTTAGAGCGTGTAACGCTTTACGGGGGTTTATTATGCATGTGTACTTCCCCTCCCTGCTTCATGTACAATAAGTATAAGTGTGACGAATGATGTCTGAGGAGGGAATATTTGATGCCCGTAAGAGAGCAATCGATACAAACGATGTCTGCTGTCCGAGCAAACCTGGAATCCTGCATATTGGGAAAAGAATTTGAGATCACCCTTCTTCTCACTGCTCTCCTTGCCGGAGGTCACGTATTGATCGAGGATGTGCCCGGAACGGGAAAAACCCAGCTCATCAAAGCGATGGCCAAGTCCATGAGCGGAGAATACCGCCGCATCCAATGCAATCCCGACATTTTGCCGAGCGATATAACTGGCGTATCGGTTTTTCAACCGCATGAAGAACGCTTTGTATTTCGGCCGGGTCCGGTCATGACGAATATTTTGCTTGCCGACGAGATTAACCGCGCGACAACGAAGACCCAGTCGGCCCTGCTGGAAGTTATGGAGGAACGCAGTGTGACGGCGGATGGTCATACATATGAGCTGCCGCATCCTTTCATGCTTTGCGCCACGCAGAACCCGATCGATTTCGAGGGTACATATATGCTGCCGGAAGCTCAGCTGGATCGTTTCATGATGAAAATAGCGATGGGCTATCCTGATGCGGCAACAGAGAAAACCATGCTGCTGTTTCATGCCAAGGGCCAGCCTGCCGATCAGCTTCAGGCCGTGACTACGATGGATGAAATCGCCAAAATCCAAGAGGAGATCCGCGACGTTTATTTGAGCGATGCTCTGGGCGATTACTTGCTTGGCATCGTCCGCCGTACCCGGGAGCATGAGGCTGTCCTTCTTGGGGCAAGTCCTCGGGCTTCGCTTGCTTTCGTCATGGCGGTAAAAGCGTATGCCTTTCTTCTGGAGCGGGATTACGTCATTCCCGACGATATCAAGACGCTTGCACCTTATGTGCTTGGCCACCGGATCCTGCTTCGCCCGGAAGCCCGGCTTGGCAGCATGAGCGCGCAGCAGGTGCTTCAGCAAATCATTAAACAGGCGCAAGTGCCCATCTCTTCGGTAGGTTGAGAAGATGCGAGCCCTGCTGAATACATGGAAATCAGGCGTACGTTCATTGAAATTTTGGAGAGTCGCCTCCCTATGGCTGATTTGTCTGCTCTATTTGTTATTTCAGGGCGGTAAAACTTCATTTATGCTTTTTGCGATGGTTACCTTGCTCGTATGCTATTGGCTTCTCAGCAGTCTGTGGGGAATCCGCCAAATTAAGGGCCACCGGACGATGCTGTCCGTACATGGAGAGCAATTTCTGCTCCAGGCCGGGGACCAGGCTCAAATTAGGCTGCAGCTTCAGCTCCCCAGATTGCTGCCGTTGCCGTATATTATCGTCCGAGAGGTCATGAAGCGCCATAATGGCGATTCGTGGGCGTTTGAGGATAGCGTCATTCCCCAAAACCGCGGCGAGGCCGAGCTCGTATATAATACGCCTCCGCTGGAACGGGGGCAATATGAATTTGCAGGGACGGAATGCACGTCCGAGGATATTTTTGGCCTTATGGAGCATAAGAGGACTTTTCAGGCCGCTGCCCAATTCCGCGTGCTTCCAAGAACGGTGTTCATTCCCCATTGGCAGCTATACAGCCGGAATTCGAGGCTGCCCGGACCGGAGACGGCCGCATCCAATTCCCGCCGCGAGACGACGCAAATCAACGGGGTTCGCGATTACGTCTACGGCGACCGGATTTCCAGAATACACTGGGGCGCAACGGCGAAGACAGGAACTTGGAAATCCAAGGAATTCGAGCATGAGTCTCTTCCGAAGACCATCCTGGTCCTGGATGCAAATGCAAGCAGCTATAAGATTTCGCAGCAGTTTGAACTGGCAGTGTCCGTCTGCGCATCTTTGCTCGAATACGGTTTGCGGGAAAGGATCAGCATGGGACTTTGTACGCTAGGTCAGGAGCTTCGCAGATTTGCCCCGGCCGAAGGATATATTGAGCGCCAGCAAATGATCCAGCATCTAGTCGATATCAATGCGGACGGAAGCGGGAGCCACCAAGAACGGCTGGACGAGATCCGGGACTTTTTCCCGGAGAGCTCTTTCTTCATTTGGATCAGTCCGCTGGCGGATAAAACGGCGGCCAACGTCTTTGGCTGGGCCAAAATGAGACGGATGACGCCCTATCATATTCAGGTGTCCGTCCCAGGACAGGAGGGAAGAGCGCGTTCTTCCTGGCAAACGGCTCTGCATCACCGGGAAATCCGGGGAATTCAAGTCTCCTCTCTGCAGGAGCTTCCCTCCGCGATGGGAGGGGGACTCACATGAACAATGCGGTAAAATCGGCCGAGCCGGCATGGTATAGGCTCTTTGTCATTGTCTGGATGATGATTATCGCCATGCAGTGGATCGATTATACAGAACCGATTTGGTATCAGGAGACGACGGCTCTCGTTACGGCAACGCTCTTTGCCGTCGCTTTATGTGAAGCATTGCTGCATGCTCGCCCATGGCTTAACTGGACATTGAAATCTCTTGCACTTATTGTGATACTCCGAACCATTTTAGGCATTTATATTTATTATCCGAGCGGCCCGCTTTTTCCGGATCAGGCTCGCCAACTGCTAGCCCACTCGTCCCCTTATATCTGGTTCGCCCTGGCCGCTTGGGGATTGTTCGATTTGCTGATCCGCTTGCTGACAGATCGCGCCAAGGTCATCATGTTCTTAAGCTGCAATTTGATTGCTTTGACCATATTGGATTCCTTTACTTCCTATTATTTGTGGGGAAATGTCGCTTGGCTAGTGTTCGCTGGGTTGGGATGGCTAGTATGCCTGCATTTCCGCAGATTTCAGCTTAAATACCCGCAAGGATGGGTGAAGCTGCGCAAAGAGCCGCTGAAAATTACGCTGAACATCGTCGTTATTTTCGCTTCGGTACTTTTGATCGGGGTAAGCATGCCTGCGGTTTCGCCTATTTTGACGGATCCGTACACGGCCTGGAAGAAAAGAGGCGCCGCTGTACAGGCGCCCGGTCCGGGTGCCGTACCGTCCAGCGAAACGAGCACTATTTCGTCGCCGAATTCCCCGGAGGAGGTATTGTCCGGCTATAGCCGAGACGACACCCGTCTGGGAGACGGCTTCGAATTCAGCTACAGCCCGGTCATGAATGTGACTTCCGATGTCCGTTCGTATTGGCGGGGAGAGACCCGCCGGATATACACCGGCGCCGGCTGGGCCGATCTGGACAAAGAAGGGCGGGACACGCATTTCTATGCAGGTGGCGGCGACAATAGCCCACCTCTTGTTAACCGCGATGGGGGCCAGATAGAGACCCGTAAGGTGGAGCAGATTGTTACGATGCAGACGGATAAAGATTATCCGGTGTTATTCGGGGGTTACGCTATCAGCAGCGTGGAAGTATTGGATGAGGCACCGGAAGCCCGGCCCCGGATGCATTGGGCCAGCAAGGAGGCGGAGCTGCGTTGGAACGGTTTTAGCGGAGCCGATCCCGGCTATGCTTATCCGAAGCGATACAAGGTGACTGCGGAGATCCCGGTCATTCCGTTGGACGAACTAAGACAGGCAAGCTATGATGCGCTTTATTCGTCACGGAACGTGAACAGCCAGTATTTGCAGATTCCGGCTAATTTTCCGCAGAGGGTACGTGAGCTGGCGGAGGAAGTTACGGCAGAGGGCGCTACGCCCTACGAGAAAATGGAACTGCTGCAAGCGTACCTCCGGCAAAATTATGAATATACGAACAAGCCCGATCTGACCAGGAAGCAAAGCGAGGACTTCGTCGACAGCTTCCTGTTCGAAATCAAGCAGGGCTACTGCGATTATTACTCGACGTCTATGGTGATGATGGCCCGTTCCCTGCAAATTCCGGCAAGATGGGTCAAAGGCTATGCGCCGGGGAGCATGCCCAGCATAGAAATGATGCAGCGTTTCCCGGAAATGGAGACTGGCTACAGTGTAAGCAATTCAGACGCTCATTCCTGGGCTGAGCTGTACTTCGGGGAAGAATATGGCTGGATCCCGTTTGAGGCAACTCCCGGCTTCGATACGACGCTGCTGACCCCGGAAGAGGAAAGCGTAGATACGTGGAGCGAGGATTTGACGGAGGATGATGCAAGCAGTGAGGAGATGTCCGGCATGCTCGATGGCATGGATCCAAAGGCGCTGCGCTGGGTTTTCGGAATCTCGTTGACTACACTTGTTTTGTCGCTCCTGTATATGTTCCGATCCGAGCTATATTTGGCGTTAGTAAGAATCCGGCTTGGACGCAGCCTGACTTTGGCAGAGAAAATATCCTTTGAGGTGCTCGGAGTGGTCCGGCGTTTGCGGCGGCAGGGGCTGTACCGGGAAGAGCATGAAACGATGCGGGAATCCTTTGTCCGCTGGGAGCAGGATCAGCCGGAGCTCGCACAGCTGCTTCGCCCTTTATTGACCAGCTTTGAGAAAGCGAACTACAGCCCGGATGCCGTGCTGCCGGAGCACTTGCTGGAAGTGAAGGAGCTCTCGCGCAAACTGAGCAAGGCGGTTAAAGGGAGAAACAATTCCGCATAACAAACAGAGACGGGATTCAATTTCCGAAATGTCCCCGGTGCGCTTGCAACGGGGGCGTTTTCTTTTTTAAAATATAAGGAAGTCGCGGGAAGATTGTGGTATAGTTTGTCGTATGAAACCGAGGTGAACGTATTTGTTTGAGAGATTTTTGCCGAAGCTGAGAGTGAACAGCGTATTTGATATCGACCTGGAAAGCCTTTATGCGCAAGGGTACCGGGGAATCATTACGGACTTGGACAATACCCTAGTCGGGGCAAAGGCGCCATTAGCTACGCCCGAACTCGTCGAATGGTTTGAAAAGGTGAAGAAATTCGGGTTTAAACTTGTCATTGTGTCAAACAATAATCTGGACAGGGTGTCGAAATTCGCTACCCCTTTAAATATCGAATTTGTGCATGCGGCGAGAAAGCCGCTGGGCGCTGCCTTCCATAGAGCGCTCAGCATAATGGGACTGGCCCCCAAGAATACCATTGTCGTCGGGGACCAGTTGATGACCGATGTGTTCGGCGGCAACCGTTTGGGGCTATTCACTGTATTGGTGCTGCCGATTGCCGTTGCCGATGAAGGCTTTGGGACCAGGTTTAACCGCCGGCTGGAACGAATCGTCAAGCGCAGGCTTCATAAGAGCGGATTATGGCTGGAGGAGGAAAATAAGTGAGAGAGGAACATGGCGAACGGAACGCCGGACGCTGCGGCGGCTGCGGCATTAAGCTGCAGAGCGAGCATAAGGATCAACCGGGGTACGTGCCGGCGCAGGCTATAGAGAAGGAGATCATCATTTGCCAGCGCTGCTTCCGGATTAAGAACTATAATGAATCGTCTTCGATTACGGTCGAGCAGGATGAGTTTCTGAGATTGCTGAGCCAGATTGGCGGCAAAGAGGCGCTGGTCATCCATATCGTAGACATCTTTGATTTCCAGGGGAGCATCATATCGGGCTTGCAGCGGTTCATCGGCAACAATCCCGTATTGCTGGCGGTCAATAAAACCGACCTGCTGCCCAAGGTAACCAATTGGAATAAAGTCCGCAATTGGGTGCAGAAGGAAGCGAAGGAAGCCGGGCTGAAAGTCGAGGACATCGTCCTATGCAGCGCGAAGCAGAGCAGCGGTTTCGACCGCCTGCTGGATGCCGTGGCCGAGCATCGCGGCAAACGCGACGTGTACGTCGTCGGCGCGACCAATGTGGGCAAGTCGACGCTGATCAACCGGCTGATTCGCGATTACAGCGATTTGGATCAGGAGCTGACGGTTTCCCGTTATCCGGGAACAACGCTAGACATGGTTCATATTCCATTGGATGACGGCCGCGCCATCATCGATACCCCAGGAATCGTGTACCCGTCCCGTTACAGTGAATTGGTCAGCCCGGAGGATTTGGGCGCCATTTTGCCGGACAAGCCCATTAAGCCGGCCGTGTACCAGCTCAACGAAGGGCAGACACTGTTCTTCGGCGGGTTCGGCCGTTTTGACTTTATTCAGGGGGAACGGCAATCGTTCACGTGCTTCATCAGCGGACGGGTTCCGATTCATCGGACGAAGCTGGAGAAAGCGGACGAGCTGTTCGAGGTGCATGGCGGAGAGCTCCTGTCCCCTCCTTCCCGCGAGAACCTGCAGAAGCTGCCGGACTTCACGCGGCATGAATTCCGTATTCCAAGAGGAAGCCGTCTGGATGTCTTTATTTCGGGACTGGGCTGGATCAAAATGAACGGCGAGAATGGCTCCGTCGTGGCTGCCCATGTACCAAAAGGGATTAAGGTTATGGTTCGTCCTTCGTTAATCTGACGCAATCGTGGCTTAGGTATGATCGGTGGAGAGGGAGGCATAGGAACGAGAATGGGTAATGAATTGAAGGGGAAGAACGGATTGCCATTGCTGTTTGGCGTTATGGGAGATCCGATCTCCCAGACGAAGTCGCCCGCGATGCACAGCGCGGCGCTTGCGGCTGAGGGCCTTGCGGGTACCTATGTGCCGCTGCATGTCAAGCAGGAGCGGTTAGAAGATGCTGTGAAGGGCATCGTCGCTCTAGGCTATCGTGGAGTCAACGTAACCGTACCTCATAAAGTGGACGTCATGAAATATGTGGACGTGGTAGATGAAGCGGCGAAGCAAATCGGGGCCGTCAACACCATCGTGAACGAGGATGGGGTATTGACCGGTTATAACACGGATGGAATAGGGTACATTCGGTCTCTCAAAGAAGAGGCCGTTCCTGATTTGTCTGGAAAGCATGTGCTGGTTATCGGCTGTGGGGGCGCGGCGCGCGGTATCGTGTATGCGCTGCTGCAGGAGAAGCCGGGGAGCGTTCTGATCGCGAACCGGACAGTCGCCAAGGCCCAGGAGCTTGCGGATGAATGGGCCCATTTAGGAGCGATTAGCGCCTGCGGCGTTGGCGACCTGGCTCAAATTCTCCAAGAGAGCCATATTGATATCGTCATTAATACGACATCCGTCGGGATGTATCCCAAGACGGGCGAGCTGCCGATTCCGGCAGAGCTTCTATCGCCACATATGGTCGTTAGCGATCTGATCTATAATCCGCTAAAGACCGAGCTGCTGGCTAGGGCAGAGGCGATCGGCTGCCGTATTCATAATGGGCTCGGCATGTTCGTATATCAGGGCGCATATGCCTTCGAATACTGGACAGGACGCCCTGCGCCAATCGCGGCGATGCGCTCCGCTGTCTTGAGCAGTTTGCAGGCATAATCATCAATTTATAGATTGCAGCTTTGTTTGGAACTTTATAATTAGCAGTACATTTGAATGTTAAGGGGTTTTGTAATACATGCTTACGGGAAAACAAAAACGTTATTTGCGCAGCCAGGCGCATCACCTGCAACCGATCTTCCAGGTCGGCAAGGGCGGCACTAATGATCAAGTGATTCGGCACATTTCGGAAGCGCTGGAGCGCCGCGAATTAATCAAGGTGTCGATTCTGAACAACAACCTGGACGATCCGCAGGAAATTGCGGCTGAGCTTGCCGAGGGGGCAGGCGCAGAGCTGGTGCAGCTTATCGGCAGGACGATCGTGCTGTACAAGGAATCTCGGGAATATAAACAAATCGAGCTGCCATAAGCCGGATCGGGAGGGATAGGGATGAGAAAAATCGGCATTATGGGAGGAGCATTCGATCCGATTCATCACGGCCATCTGCTGGCCGCGGAAAGAGCCCGCGAACAGTTCAAGCTCGATGAGGTTTGGTTCATGCCTTCGCATACGCCTCCCCACAAGCACCAATCCGGTGTCAGCGGGGAACAGCGCCTGGCTATGGTGGAGGAGGCGATCCGCAGCAATCCGGCGTTCAAGCCGCTGGATATCGAGCTGCGCCGGGGAGGCGTATCCTATACCGTCGAGACGGTCAAGGAGCTGCGGCAGATGTATCCCGACATCGAATTCTATTTCATCATTGGCGCAGATATGGTCAACTACCTTCCAAAATGGGAAGGCATCGAGGAGTTGACGCAAATGCTAAGATTTATCGGCCTTCAGCGTCCGGGGAGCTTCCTTGAGCTTGACGCCTTGCCTCCGTTCATCCAGGATGCCGTCCATTTGGCGGAAATGCCTCTGGTTGACATATCGTCCAGCATGATCCGCAGCCGGTTAGCCGCCGGCGATTCCATACGGTACATGGTTCCAGATTCTGTTCATGATTATATGACAAGGAGCGGTTTATATGGATTACACCCGTGAGGAATTAATGGACATCGTATCGGGCCAAATGCCCGAGCGGCGATGGGGTCATACGCTAGGCGTCATGGAATCCGCGGTAGCGCTTGCCCGCCGGTACGGCGAAGATCCGCAGCGGGCCGACTTAGCCGCCTTGCTGCATGACGTGGCCAAGTATTGGCCGATCGAGCAGCAGGAGGCAGTCATTCGCGATCATCAGCTCAATATGGAGCTGCTCGATTACGATAAACAGCTGCTGCATGCCGAGGTCGGAGCTTATGTGGCCCAACAGGATTACGGGGTAGAGGATACAGGCGTCATCGATGCGATCCGCTATCATACGTCGGGGCGCATCGGCATGACCAAGCTGGACAAAATTATCTGCCTGGCTGATTATATCGAGCCTGGGCGGGATTTTCCCGGCGTGAACCGGATTCGCGAGCTGGCCGAGCATAGCTTGGAGGAAGCGCTTGTCGCTGGACTGGATTCGACAATATCCTTCCTGATCGAGAAGCAAAAGCGCATTTTTCCAACGACTGTATTGGCGCGTAATGATTTGATTCTGCAAATAAGAAGAAAGTAAACTATACAATAATGATTCAGGAGGTTCGTATGAATGCCGATTTCACCTAAACAATTGTTAGACCTGGCCGTAAAGGCCGTGGATGAGAAAAAAGCAATGGACGTTGTGGCGCTGGACTTGCAGGGGATTTCGCTGATTGCCGATTATTTCGTCATTTGCCACGGTAATTCGGATGTACAGGTCCAATCCATCGCGACGGAGGTTCGCAATAAGGCTCAGGAGGCCGGCGTGAACATCCGGGGCATCGAAGGAATGGACTCGGCCCGCTGGGTGCTGATGGATCTGGGCGACGTAATCGTGCATATCTTTCACCGGGATGAACGCGAATTTTACAATATCGAGCGGCTTTGGTCTGATGCCAAAGTTGTGGAGACCGTATGAGCCTGATCGCCGGCACTATCGTATCGCTTCCGATCGACCGCGAGGTTTCACCGTACGGCTATTTTCTGACCAATGGCATGCAGGACGTTCTGCTGCACTACTCCGAGCTGACTCGTGAGGTGAAGCCGGGGCAGACGGTGGAGGTATTCCTGTTCTACGATACAGAAGACCGCCTTGCCGCAACAATGAAAAAGCCTTACTTAACGCTGGGCGAGCTTGCTCTCCTCGAGGTAGCGGACGTACATCCCCGTCTGGGCTGCTTCCTGGAAATGGGGCTGGGCCGTCAGCTGCTGCTGCCGATTCGCGAACTGCCGGAGCTGCGCGAACTCCATCCCCAGGTCGGTGACAGCGTCTACGTGATTATGGAGCATGACAAGCAGGGCCGCTTGAAGGCCAAGCTTGCCGGTGAACAGGATCTGGCTCCGAAGACCTTTCATGCACCTACGTCATGGAAAAACGAGTGGGCCGAAGCTATCGTGTACAAGCCTCTTCAGATGGGAACTTTCGTCGTCGTCGACGGCGGCGTGCTCGGCTTTGGCGCAATCGGCATGATCCACTCCTCCGAGCGGAGCCGGCTGCTCCGGCTTGGGGAGCGCGTGAAGGTGCGCATTACCCATATCCGCGAGGACGGGCGGGTTAACCTATCGATGGCTCAGCGCAAAGAGATCGGACGCAAAGAGGATTCGGAACGCATTCTAGAGTACCTGCAGGAGCGTCCCGGCGGCGGCATGCCTTATTCGGATTCGACAGCGCCCGATCTGATCAAGCAGCGGTTCGGCATCAGCAAATCGGCGTTCAAGCGGGCGCTCGGCAAACTGATGAAGGAAGGCAAGGTCACGCAGAAGGAGAACTGGACGTACTTGGTTAAACCGGGTGCGAGCGAGGCAGACGAGCCAAATGCTCAGAGCCCAGATGCGGCTAGAAGTTAGTGTGTCCCAGGAATTATCTTAGGGAATGAGAATGAGTCATGTGAAGCGTGCGAGTGCACGGAATGAATAGACCGGCGCTGGATATATGGAACACGGAGCAGCGCTGGGGTGGATTGCAGAAAGTCAGGTGACAGCATGGCAGCTTATCGTAAATTTGCCTATGTATACGACGAATTAATGGAAGATATGCCATACCCGGATTGGATTCGCTTCGCGCGAACCGCCTGGGAACGGCTGGGGATGCCCCGGACGGTCGTCGAGCTCGGCTGCGGTACGGGAAGCATTACGATCCCCTTGGTGAACTCAGGCTTTGAAGTGACAGGCATTGACCTGTCTGCGGACATGCTTGCCGTAGCCCGCCGTAAGATGGAAGGAAGCACGCAGGGCGTGCGGCTGTTTCGCGAAGGAAGCGTCCGCTGGGTGCAGCAGGATATGAGAGATTGGGAGGTGCCGGAGCCGGTAGACTCCGTAATATCTTTCTGCGATTGCTTGAATTATTTGCTGGAGGAAGAAGATATCGTCCGTACATTCGAGAGAACGTATCACGGGCTGAAGGCGGGCGGAACCTTCCTGTTCGACGTTCACCATCCGAATACGCTTAAGCGTTATGATGAAGAGCAGCCCTTTGTTTGCGACGAGCGGTCGGTATCATACATATGGACCTGCGAACGCGATGCGGCAAGGGATGAAATTCAGCATTACTTGTCCATTTTTGCCCGGGAAGAAGGCAGCGGGCCCGATATGTACCGCCGTTTTGAAGAGACGCATATTCAGCGGGCCTACGACCCGGCATGGATGAAAAGCGAACTGCTTCGCTGCGGCTTCCGGGAGGTTGCGATTTATGCGGACTTCGAATGGGTTGAGGCGGTCGATGATGCAGCCCGCTTGTTCTATGTGGCTGTGAAGTAATATCGTTTTATATCTGAATTTTGCGTTTTATCCAGGCCACCTACTAAGGTGGCCTATTTCTATTGAACGGGAATCTAATATCGAACTGAACTAAAACAGCGCGAACCGATGAATATCGGCACGCGCTGCTTGCATAGCTTTTGTTATATTTCACATTCCAGTTGTTAATTACTTCTAAGACGGAAAGCCTCCCAGGCTCCGCCAACACTGTCGCGGTTAGCCACAAGGCCTGCCCCGTTATTCAAATCAACGGTCACATACTTATTGTTGGCCAGTGCCTGTAAGGCGATTGTTCCATCAGGCAAATCAACTTTCTTGAACTTCTCCCACTGCTGAATGGTGTCGCTGCGAGCGATCAGCTTGCCGCTGATGTTCAGATCCGCAGTTACATATTTACCGTTCACCTTTGATTTGAACGATAATGTGCCGTCGCTGTTCGTAATGATCTCAAACAACTCCCAATCCCCTGCGCTCGCCCGGTTGGCCACCAGCGGATCGTTTCCGTAATTTTCTGCAGAGACGATTTGCTGGTTGGCTTGCGATACGAGATAGGAATATCCGTTCGGAGCTGGAGGCGGCGTGGTTCCAGTGGTATATTTTTTCACCAGATTTTGCAGCGTCGTGTTGGCTCTGAAGTTTTCCGTATTGAATTTGCTCCATTTCGAGGCGATTGTACTTGCACTATCGGTGTTAATATTAGGAACCGGGCTTGGATTGTTGTTGAAATAACCCCAGTTTCCGTAATTGGAGCTGACCTTGTACGTCCAGTTGGTCCAGGATACATTGGATTCGTTCATGCCCGCCAGGAATTTCTCCCAAAGGTCGTTGAAATCGAACAAACAGAATTCACCTACAAATACTGGAACGTTCCAATTTCTCTGATGTTCGCGAATTCCCTGGAGTGCATTGTTGACTAGATTGTTTTGCGCGTTCCAGTTGGAAGCCTCGCTCCCGGCCATAGCATAATAATGCATTTCATAAACGACGTTGGTCCATCCATACGTTGAAGGTGCATCGAGCTGATTCCAGCTCCAGGCCGCCTCCATATAGATGGTGTGATCCGGATCAATGGCGCGAATTGCTTTATAGAGACGGTCATAATATGCGTTTAATTGTTGTTTGCTGACTCTGTCCGGCTCGTTCAGCAAATCGTATCCCGCTATCGTCGGATTCCCTTTGTAGTGGGCGGCAATCCCCTCCCATAGCCTGACCGTGCGGTCCTGATATACGGGATTCTTCCACAGTTGCGGATCCGAGTTGACTTCACCGGAATTATCGAACGTATTCTGGGCGCCGAAGGTGCCGTGAAGATCGAGCAGCACATAAATGCCCCGATCACCTGCTTCTTTGACAAGCCAATCCAGCTTGCTCCACGGATCCTTCTTCCAGTTGCCGTATTTGTCCATCAGCTCCAAATAAAGAATCGGCACTCGGACAACGTTCATACCCATGCTTTTGATATTGTCCAAATCCTTCGTCGTCAGCCAGGCATTCTGGTACGTCGCGATTAGGCTTTCCGCTGTATCGGCGCCAAAACGGTTCGTCAGTGTCTCGCGCAGCGTCCACTCGTCCTTAACGCCCAGCGGCGACATCCAGCCTTCCTGCAGCATCCAGCCGCCGAGATTCGTTCCCCGCAAATTCACGATATTGCCTGTTCCCGAACGATCTCTGATGACGGTGCCGCTCGTTTTCAAAAATCCGTCGGGACCAATCCCTGTCGGGATAGTGCCGTTATTTTCGCCCGGATTTACGTTGCCGTTTTCGCCTCCGTTTCCGGCTCCGTTCGTCATTTCCGAATAAATCGCCCCAAGCAGCTCTCCGCTTCTGTCATTGCTGTATTCCCAGAACATGATGCCGCCAAGGTTGTTATTTTTAAGATATTGCACCTTCAGCTTCAATGATTGAGGATCGTCATAAGTGATGAAACTGCTGCCATTAAACAGATACGGCGCTTGTGCATTATTGTCCCAGTATCTCGTGTATCCGTTCTTGTTCAGGTACTGGCTGACAATCGTATTGTAATCGGGGTCGAAGCCTCCGCCTGTGACCGGTTGATCCAGGCCGTTGTTGGAATTTCTGACGCCGTTCCAGCCGCGTCCGTAAAAAGCGCCTCCAATGACCAGCTTGCTTGCGGGTACACCGTTATTCTTGAATAGCTTCACTGCGGCGTCGACACTATTGTCTCTGTTGTACAGATTGGTATGATGGCCTGTCGTTTTGTCCCAGCTTCCATGGAAGTCATAGGTCATCAGATTGATCCAATCCAGCAGAGGGGTGATTTTGCCGATCTCAACACCGTTCAAATAACCATTGCTGGCTCCTGCGGCGATGGTCAGCAGGTAGGTTTTGCCGTCTATTTTACCTTGCGCATCCAGCTTCTCACGAATTTTGGAGAGCATTAGCGTGAAATTTTGCTTGTCTTCAGGCCGCGCCTTAATTCCTGCCGAAGAATTCGTTGGATACTCCCAATCCAGATCTACACCATCCAATTGATGTGTTTTGATCAATTGAACGATGCTGTCGGCAAACGTTGTGCGCGAAGCATCCGTCAATGCCGCATCGGAGAAACCGTCGGCTCCCCAGCCGCCTACAGACACGAGCACTTTAAGCGAAGGATTTTTAGATTTCAATCCAACGAGAGTTCTCAGGTTGTTGGCATCCTGATTCGTAAGCGTCGCCTTGCCGCCCGAAACCAGGGAGAAAGCATAATTGATATGCGTTAATTGCTCAGGCTTTACGTCGTTTGCATTCCAGGTTACCCAGCTCGCCATATAGGCGATGATTTTGTTGGACTGCTGTGTTGGCACTGGCGGCGTATTTGCCGCGGACGTAGTTACTAGAAGCGCGCTGCTTGCAGGAGATTGATTGCCGGCCTCATCCTTTGCTACAACTGTGAAGGAGTAGCTGGTTCCGGCAGTCAGACCGCTGATGTCAGCGCTCGTATTTGTCACGGCCGCAGCCTGACTTCCATTCAGATAGACGGTGTAGCCGGTTACGCCGACATTGTCCGTCGAAGCGTTCCATGTCAGTCTTACGCTGGTTTGTGTTACATTGCCTGCGGCCAGGCCGCTTGGCGCAGTAGGTGCGATCGTATCCGGTGTCCCGCTGTTACCGCCGTCATCTCCGGGAACTGCAGGACCGATTACTTTCCATACATCCCACTCTCCCGATAGATTAGGAGGATCTCCTAGCGTCCACCATTTTGCTTCATATGTTATTCCGCCGTATTCGACCCGTTGTCCGGCTGTATAGGCAATATCCGCACTCCATGCCGGGTACGAGCTTGCATTGATAATCGCTGCTCCGGCATCAGAAGGACCGTACACTTCAAAGTCATAAAGCGAGTATCCATACTCCGTACCTCTTTCAGTACCATAAACCCGCACATATCTCGCGTCCTGGACGGACAAATCGATTTCTTCAACTCCGCCGACCCCGTTAACCGTTGAATATACATCGGTCCAACTGGAAGGGGCGCCGCTGTCATTTGAGATTTGAATGGTGTAGCTTTTGGCGTAGGCCGCCTCCCAATTCAATCGAATTTTGCTGATGCTCTGAGCTGAGCCCAGATCAACGTAAATCCAGGAAGGATCGGTCCCCTGAAGGCTTGCCCATCTCGTTGTTGCCGATCCGTCGACAGCGTTGGCTGCTATGAAATCTTCATTTTCAATAGAGCTCGCCACCGCGGTTTTTCCCAATGCTAGATTGGATTCTGCGGCAATGGCATGCGGCGCAGGGGCAGACAAGCCCAGTGCTGAAGCGACGATAGTCAAGCAAAGAAATACAATCCAAGCTATTTTTCCTCTAGCTGGTTTGGAATGCACTCTATTAACATTCATTAAAATTTCTCCTCTGCTGATAGATTGATAAGTTGAATAAGGCAAAATCAAATAAATGCGAAATATCCCTGCAGCAGCCTCACAAGTTCATTCGTCAATTTGTAAATTATGATTAGGTGAGACTTACAGCAAAGCTTCGCTCATACCGTGATAACCGGTTGGGGATCGGACCCTATTAACCAAACGCTATCGAGCCCTCCTTTCTACCAGAAATGCGACTAGTATCGCTTATCATCCTTTCACTGATAGATATCAATTTGTGAATGAGGTAATAGTATAAAATACCCATTTCTCCTTAATATTCACTGAATTGATTATATATATCTATTTTTGTAAATTTAACATACTATAAATTGCCAATATTCGTCAAATCAAAATTAGTTTGCATGTCGAAAACTAGAGAATTTCATAGATTTTTTTGATAGACTCCGACGCGAGTCACGCTTTTTGCATTCCTAAAAAATTGACCCTACGACCTAAAGATATGACATGTTTTTGGATTTTGATCCCCGATAAGATGAAATCAAGCAACTAAGACATTTTAGGGGGTTAACAAGATGGGGAAAAAGGTAAGAAAACCGGCTTTACTGCTGCTGTCATTATTACTGGTCATCGGGCTGGCGGCTTGCGGCGCCAAGGATTCGAGTGGCGGAGGCAACTCTGCTGCGGTGAACGGCGGCGGGGAGTCTTCCGGCGGGAAGAAGCAGGAGACGACCAGTATTTTGTTCTGGAGCCCATTTTCCGGTGCGGATGGCCCGTTCATGAAGAAGATTGTAGACAAATATAACTCTTCCCAAGATCAATACAAGGTCAATTTCGTCATTCAGCCGAACGGAGAGTACTACAAGCAGCTTGACGTTGCGCTCAGCACATCCAAAGAGCGTCCGGACCTTATGATCATGCACGTGGATAATGTGCCGACGTACGTAAACAAAGATCAATTGCAGCCGCTGGATGATATCGCTTCCGCGTCCGGAATCAGCAAAGACGATTACGCCGAAGCTCCGGTCGAATATTCAACGATCGACGGCAAATGGTATTCCATTCCGCTTGATATCCATCCGGTCGTCATGTACTACAACAAAGATTTGTTCGAGCAAGCGGGTGTTAGCGGCCCGCCGACCAACCGTGCCGAGTTTGAGGATGCTGTTGCCAAATTGACCGATAAAGACAAAGGCGTTTACGGTTACGTACTTCCAACGTTGTGGCCGCAGCAGTTTATTTTCCCATCCTTGGTCTGGCAAAATGGGGGCGAGCTCTGGGATGGCAGCGATGTAGCCTACAACTCTCCTGAAGCGGTAGAAATGGTATCCTGGATGCGCAGCCTGGTCGATCAAGGTTATTCCCCGGGCAATGTTCAGCAGGACGGAGAGAATACTTTGTTCCTGCAAGGCAAGAACGCGATTCAATTCAACGGCCCTTGGATGAAGTCGCAGTTTGATGAAGCAGGCTTGAATTATGGCGTGGCTCCGATTCCGCAAATCGGTAAAGAGAAACGTGCTGCTTTTGCCGGCTCCCATGGCTTCGTAATTCCAAAAGCAATGACTGACGAAGCGAAGCTGGCCGGTATCGGCGATTTCCTGAAATACATGGCGGAGCACTCGATGGAATGGGCGGAGTCCGGTCAAGCGCTGGCCTCGAAGAAAATGATCGAGAGCGAGGAGTTCAAGCAGCTGGAAGTTCAGAGCAGCATTGCTGCCGGCTTCGCGGATGTGCAATTCGCACCAAACGTACTCAACTGGGGAACGATCTCCGAGCCGATATGGGGCGAGCTGAACAACGCGCTGTTAGGCAAGAAGGATCCGCAAAAAGCAATGGACGATGCTGTCGCGAAATCGCGGCAAGCGATGAAAAATTAACGGCCCGAAGTAAATGAATGCAGAAGGAGACGGGAAATAGGCGGCAGCTGCTCTCTCGTCTCCTTCGATTTTCCAGGCAAATGAAGCAAAGCCCCCAGGGCGGGAGGGATAAATCTATGGTAAAAAGCTGGCACTCCAAATTAACATCATCTTTGTTCGTGCTGCCTTATTTCATTTGTTTTGCCGCTTTCTTATTGTTTCCAATACTTTACGGCGTGTATATCAGCCTGCATAACTTTGAGCTTCTATCGCCAGAACATGATTTTGTAGGGTTGAAGCATTATATAACGATCTTTACGCCGGGCACCTATTTGAACAGTCTGTTCTTCAACGGGCTGTGGAATACGATTCAGTTCGTCATCTATTCCGTACCGCTGCTGATCGTGGTCGGGCTCGCGCTTGCGATGCTTATCCAGCATCTTCCAAGTAAAATCCGCGGCATGTTCCGCACGTTCTACTTTTTACCGTATGCGCTATCCGCATCGGTCATGTCCGTGATTTGGCTGATGATTTTCGACACGAATTCCGGGTTTCTGAACAGCCTGCTAATGAAGCTGAACATCCCGGCCATTCCGTGGCTGACCGACCAGCCGTGGGCCTGGGTGTCGCTCATTACGACGACCTTGTGGTGGACGATCGGCTTCAACATGATTATTTTTATTAATGCCCTGAACCAGGTGCCGGAAGATTTCTATGAGGCTGCCTCGCTGGACGGAGCGAATGCCTGGGATAAATTTATCCACATTACGCTTCCATCCATCAAACCGGTCATGCTGTTCGTAATGATTACATCCACGATCGCTTCGTTTAACGTCTTCGCCCAGCCGTTCCTGCTTACCCGCGGGGGCCCGGGGGACAGCACGAAGGTGCTGCTCATTAACGTGCTCGATCAGGCGTTTATCCGCAAGGAGATCGGCTCCGCCTCGGCGATGGCGATTTTGATGGCACTGCTCATCATGATCATCTCGGTTGTGCAATTTAAACTGACTTACGGAAATAAGGGGGAAGAGTCATGAGCATGAAACGGATCAAAACGCTGCTGCTTGTTCTTCTCGCTTCGGTCATTGCCGTCGTTTTCCTGCTGCCGCTCGTATGGATGATATCGACGTCCTTTAAGAACGATTTTGAAGCATTGTCCGGGAAAATGAACTTTATTCCGCTGAAGCCGACTTTCGACAACTATATCAAAGGGTTTAGCGGAGAATTGATGAACGTTCCGATCCTGAAATGGATCACGAACTCGCTGATGGTCGGCATCGCGGGAACGGCGATCGTCCTGCTCATCGCTTCCATGGCGGCGTTCGCCTTGGCCAGATTGAAGGATCTTCCGCTGCGCAGAACGCTGCTGTCGATGTTCATCGCATCGCTGATGATTCCGGGCGTGCTGACGTTTTTGCCGATGTATATGGAGTTTAACGCGCTTGGGCTGATCAATACGTACGCTGCGCTTATTCTTCCTTATACTGCGGGAGCTTTTGGTGTATTTTTGCTGTATCAGTTCTTTATTTCTTTCCCGAAGGACATCGAGGAAGCCGCCCGGATCGACGGGGCGAACAAGTGGAAGCTGTATACCAGCATCATGCTGCCGTCCTCGGTATCGATTATGGTTACGCTGCTTATTTTTACATTTATGGGAATTTACAATGATTTCGTTTGGCCGCTTTATGCTACCACTTCACCGGAGATGCGGACCATTACGGCAGGGATCGCCATGATGGCCCAGGGCAGCTATACCCAATCCTACGGCAAGCTGATGGCAATGACGGCGGCGGCGGCCATTCCGGTTGTGGTGATTTTCATTATCGGTCAGCGTTCCTTTGTTAAGGCCATTACGCAATCTGCAATCAAATGATTAAATCAACATATTAATAGCATGTTCATAGCTAGTCATGAGGTGAGGCTTGTGAGAGACAGGCAAATATTGCGCAAACGCAGGCTGATGTATGCGGCTGGCTTGCTTCTTGGCATAGCCGTCATTGTTATAGTAGGAGTGATTGGGATGAAGCAGACGAACAGCGGCAGAGCTGACGTTCCATACAACGGCCATGGGGGTACATTCAAAAATCCGTTGATCGATATGGATACCCCCGATCCGAGCGTTGTATACAAAGATGGATATTACTACATGACGTTCACTCATCATGGAACAGACGTCATGGTTATGAAATCCCGGACGATTGATTTCAGGCAGGCCGAGAAGAAGGTGGTCTGGTACCCGCCGATTGATACGATGTATTCAGCCAACCTCTGGGCTCCGGAAATTCAATATATTCGCGGCAAATGGTATATCTATTTCGCGGCGGATGACGGACAGAACGAGAATCACCGGATGTACGCGCTGGAAGCGGCCGGTGACGACCCGCTTGGCGAGTACGAGTTCAAAGGGCAAATTACGGACGAGACGAATAAATGGGCGATCGACGGCCTGGCGATGGAGCATGGGGGGAAACTGTATTTCGTCTGGTCTGGCTGGGAAGGGGACGTAAACATCCGGCAGAACACCTATATAGCGCCGATGAGCGATCCTTTGACGATCAGCGGACCGAGGGTGTTGCTGTCCTCACCGGATCAGGAATGGGAAAAGGCCGGAGGGCCGCCTTACATTCAGGAAGGGCAAGCGATTCTATACCGGGATGGCCGTGTCTTTATCGTCTATTCCGGAGCAGGGAGCTGGACGCCGTTCTACAGCCTTGGCCTGCTGGCGCTCAAGGAGGGCGGCGACCCGCTTCAGCCGCAGGATTGGGAGAGAGCTGCCGGGCCGCTCATGACGATGGACGAGGAAGCCGGCGTGTATGGCCCGGGGCATAATTCTTTTGTTAAATCGCCGGATGGCACGGAGGATTGGATCGTCTACCACGGCACGACCAGCCCTACCGATGGCTGGAACAACCGCAAAGCCCGGGCGCAGCGCATTACATGGAACGAGCAGGGGCTGCCGGAGTTCGGAAAGCCGCTGTCCTTGGAAACGGCGATCCCGCTGCCATCGGGGTCGGGGGTTTATCTGGCCAAGCATGCCAATCGAGACGGAGACCACCTCAGCTTCGGAAAATTAGCGGCAGCCGTTCCAGCGGAGATGCCGTTGTTAGTCCACTATAGGAACGAGACGGGCGCCACCCGAACGCTTGAGGTATGGGTGAATGATACCAAAGCGGGGTCGATACAATTGCCAGCTACTGCGCAGGATGAGGTTGGTTATGCTTACGGGCGCGTTCGGCTGGAAACGGGAGGCGGCGAGCTGGATCTGCGGATGGGTGAAGACGGTGTTGCGACCGACATTCTCGGCGGAATTCAAGCGATCGAAATACCAAGATATGAGGCGGAGACGGCATCCTCTGGTCTTGAAGAGACAGTAGGCGCGGACCTGTCGGCCTCCGGCGAAGGCGTGCTGAAGCTGACGAATGAGGCAGACTCCTCAGCGGCATTCCGGTCGGTACATGTCCCTAAAGCGGGTAAATATAGCATGATTTTCGGTGTTTCCAACCCGGGCGACGAGGAAAGAAGCCTTGAGCTGGAGATCAATGGAAGCAAAGGTGCAAAGCTGGCTGTTCCCGCCACGGGACGCAATGTTTTTACAGAAGTTGTGTTTGAAGGAAAGCTGCAGAGAGGTGATAATGAAATTATGATCAAAGGGGCTTCGGGAGACCTGAGCCTTGATTATATGGATATTATCGCTGACTAGATTGTAACTTTCTGTGTCGTTAGGAGACGAGAATATGAAGAGACATCGCTGGAATCAATACCACAGCAGAGCAACGTTCGGATTCATGTCATTAGCCGCATTTTTGCTCCTGCTGCCTGGATGCACGGGACAGAACTCGGGAGCAGCACAGGTTTCGAAGCCGCCTCATGTCGTGCGTCTGGAATACTGGACCCCCTTTAGCGGCGGGGATAACCAATTCATGACCGAGATGGTGGAGCAGTTCAACGAGGAGCACCCGGAAATCCAGGTTGTCCAGAAAAATTCGCGTCTAGACGATTATTATTCTCGCCTGAAAACCGCCGTATTGTCAGGCAATGCACCAGACGTCGCTATCGTCCATTCGACGATCATGCCCCAGTTCGTCCAGAACGGCTACGTGGAGAAGCTGACAGCGGAGGCTAAAAACATCGGCATCGATTGGAAACGCTTTAATCCGAATATACTCCGTTCGGTATTATATGAGGAGGATTATTACGGAGTACCGCTCGACACGCATGCCCTGGTCATGTATTACAACAAGGACTGGCTATCCAAGGCCGGGGTGCTGGATGAGGCGGGAAGGCCTGTTATTTCCACAGGAGCGGAAGGGTTCAAGTCTTTCCTAGAGCAAATTCGGCGGACGGTTCCGCCCGATATCGCTCCGCTGGCCCAGCCCAGCACGCGCATCGATTCTGTTTGGCTATGGTGGAGCCTCTATAACCAAATGATGGACGCTGGACAGTTCTACAGCGAAGACGGCATGGAGGCCGTATTCAACAATACCGCTTCTTTGGAGGCGCTTAGCTTCGTGAACAGCCTATATAAGGATAAGCTGATCCCGCCCAACATCAACGATGCTTTCCAGTTGTTCTATGACGGCAAAGCGGCGGTTCTGATTACGGGGATGTGGGGAACAGGCGCCTTCGAGAAGGCGGCGGGACTTCATTTCGGGGTTGTTCCCATGCCCACATTGTATGATCGCCCCGCAGTCTGGGGCGACTCCCACAATCTGTCCATACCCAAGAAGCGGGGGATGACGGAGGTGAAAAGGGAGGCGATACTGACCTTCGCGAACTGGATCGTGAGCCATGGGGATATGTGGGCGAAGGCCGGGCATGTTCCCAGCATGACCGAGCTTACAAGTTCAGAGGTATTCAACCAGCTCGAATACCGGAGCGATTATGCCGCTACGGCCAACTACGTCGCTTACTGGCCGAGAAACGCCAAACAATGGAGCATCAATGAACGGATCATCAATGAATTCGAAAGAATGATTTATGGTTACCAGACGCCGGAGGAAGCACTGGACGCGGCTGTGAAGAAAATCAATGCGGATTTGCGCAAGTGAGGGACAGCTATGATGACGAAATTGCGACGAGGAATACAATGGCTGAGAAATTTGAAGCTGGCGCAGAAATTGATCCTCATTAACTCCGTTCTGATCGTAATCCCGCTCGGGGCGCTTGGCGTCTATGCGTTCACTAGCTTTCGGGGAACGATGGAAGCGAATGTCGGCGAATCTCAGCTGCAGACGATGAAGCAGATCACGCTCAACATCGACACTTATATGGAGGAGTTGAACCGGCTCTCGCTGATGCCCTACCAGTACCAGGATATCCTCGATTATTTGGCCTCGGAAAGAAAGCCGGGGGCGTCCTTAAGCCTGGAAGAAATCAGTCTGCTGAACAATTTCGTGTCCAAGGTGTTCCTGAATGGACGAATCGATATTATGGGCGTCTCGCTCTACGGCTCTAAAGGGGCATCCTATGTCGTTATGCCGGAGAGCCAGTACGTTACAAGCTATAAGCTGGATGAAGATGCGGAGTGGCTGAAGGAGGCGCAGGGCCATTTTGGAGAGCCGATCTTTCTGACGACGCACGAGCTTAAGCCGACGAGTGGTTCGGTCTACGAGGTGTTCTCCATTGTGAGGGAGCTGCGCAGCTTCGACAGCGGGCGGACGCTCGGCTACATCGTGCTTGACGTCGATCCGGCAGTAGTGGAGAAAATTTTGGCACAGGTACAGCTTGGTCGGAGAGAATCTCTTTATATTACGAATGCCAAGGGCGATCTCGTCATTCGCAAAGGCTCTGTCATTCCAGGAGCTGACGGAGCCGCGGCTTCCTTCCGCGGGGAAGGTGTAACCCATCTGGAATCGGGCGGCGAACGGATGCTGGTCTCTTATGCTACGTCTGAACTGACGCAGTGGACCACCGTCGGGGCTGTTCCTGTTTCGGAATTGATGCAGGACAGTTTGCAGGTTCGCAATTCCATCACGATTATGGGGATCATCTGCGTCGGTTCGGCGATGCTGTTCTCCGTATTTACGGCGTACCGGATTACGCTCCCCATCCGCAAACTGAGCCGCTTGATGAAAAAGGTGGAGAAGGGCCAGCTTGAAGTAGCGTTTCCCGTGAATCAGTGGGATGAGGTAGGCCAGCTAGGCAGTGCTTTTAATAAAATGGTCTCCCGCCTAAGCGAGCTCGGCTATTTGCTCTATGAAACCGAGATTCGGGAGAAGGATGCGCAAATTGCTGCGCTGCAGAGCAAGATCAATCCTCATTTTCTGTACAATACGCTCGGATCGATCAGTATGTACGCAGAGCTGGAAGGCAGCAAGGAAATTACAACGATGACAACCAATCTGAGCCGCATACTGAGGTATTCCTTGAATGCCCACCAGTCAGGGGTCGTTCTCAAGGACGAGATCGAGCATATCCGCCGGTATATGGCGATTCAGAAGCTGCGTTACGATGAGCGGCTGCATTTCACTCTGGATATCGAGGAGGCGGCGATGGACTGTGAAGCCATTCCCCTCATGATCCAGCCGATCGTCGAAAATTCCTTCAAGCATGGACTTGACAAGGGTGTAGGCGAAGGACGGATCTCCCTGACCGGGGGCATTCAGGACGGCCTGCTGCGGCTGACCGTGGAGGACGACGGAATCGGCCTAACGACCGCGCAGCTTGAGCAGATTCGGCACAAGCTGGCCTACTCTCGAAATCTTGGCGGAGCCACGGGCAACGGACTTCTTAACGTGCATCGGCGCCTTGTGCTTAGTTACGGCGAGAGATACGGCCTTACGATCGATAGCATGCCTTACCGCGGGGTACGCGTCACTTTGACGGTTCCCGCTAAGCATATGCCGACCCGTGAGGAGGATTGCAAACCGGTTGTGTTCCACTCCACATCATGACTTAACCAAGGAGGAGAATCTTATGCCCAAAATTCTGATCGTCGATGATGAGAAGATATTTCGCAAGGGCCTGCGGGCCATGATTACGTCCTTGGATCCGGAATGGGAGGTCGTCGGCGATGCCTCGGACGGTTATGAGGCCCTCGACCGCGCGGAGGTGCTGCATCCCGATGTCATTTTAACCGATATCCGCATGCCGCGGATGGATGGCATCGCCTTGCAGCGCGTCGTGAAGGAGCGGTTTCCGCAAACGGAATGCGTCGTGGTCAGCGGCTACGAAGATTTTACTTACGCGCTTCAATCGATGAGATATGGCGCCAAGGATTATTTAATGAAGCCGGTGGAGCGAAGCGAGCTCGGACGGATTCTCGGCAAGCTGAAGGAGGAGACGGCAAAACGGGGGAAGGCAGCGGCTCCGAAATTTGATCAGGAGGAGAACGAGCTTATCCGCCGCCATGTAAGCGAGTCCGTTATTGCGGGGTTAATGCGCGGCATGGTGCAGCAGCATCATGTGGATCTGCTGCGCAAAATTGGCGTTGATTTTGATCAGCCTTATTATTGCTGCTTTCTGATCAAGCTCGATAAGGGTTCTATAGGCTCAGAGCGGTATTTCAAAGCCGATCCCTCGCTGTTCCAGCTCTATATCCGTCAATTCGTGCAGGAAATAGTCAACAAACGGATGATGAAAGGCTATAGCCTCGTGCTTTCTGATTCCGAGGTCGCAGCCATTGTCAATTTGAGCAGCAAGGACAGCCGCGGCTTGATCGAGCTGGCCGATTCGATCCGCAGGCAGATCACCTCCTTATCGAATCTCACCGTAACGATCGGCGTTGGCCGAGTCGCTGAAGGGGTCGATTCCATCTCGAATTCTTACCGTGATGCTGAAATCAGCCTGCTTTACCGGCTGATCGTCGGCGGCGACAAGGTGCTGCAGTATGATACGATCCGTCGGGATCATGATTTATGCCTTGAGGAAGATCCCGAATCCTGGGGAGCGATGGAGCGCGCCGTTCTGGAAGGACGGGTAGAAGAAGCGGCCAGCCGAGCGGAAGCGGAGATCGGCAGGCTGTGCCGGCAAGCGAAGAGCCCCGAGCTCGTCTACCAGAAAATATGCAAGCTTCTGATCCATTTCTACGAGTCGGCCGAGAAGCTGAATTTAACTAAGGCATGGCTGGGCGAGCGGGATATCCGCAGCCTCATATTCGATATATGCTCGATTACGTCGAGCGAAGAGTTCATCATGGAGTGCCGGACGCTCCTGACAGCCCTGTCCCGCTGCATTGCCGATTCCAGGCTGGAAACCTGGCACGACCCAGTGGAGCAGGCGCTGCAGTACCTCGAGTCCAATTTCCATAAGCAGATTACTTTGAACGAGGTGGCGGGGCAGGTGCATCTGAACCCGGCTTATTTCAGCTCGCTGTTCAAGCAGCGCACCGGTACCACCTTCGTGGAGCGGCTGACAGCGATTCGCATGGAAGAGGCCAAGCGGCGGCTGATGGACAGCGATGATAAAATCGCGGCGATTGCTGAGGAAACCGGGTTTCCGAATTTGCGCCATTTTTACCGCGTGTTCAAACGGGAGGCGAAGCTCTCCCCGAAGGATTACCGCAGCGAGTTTCGCAAAGAGCCGGAGCATCCTAGCGGCGGCCAGGCGTAAATGCGATGAATATGACTTGACACAAACAGGAGGTAAAGATCAGTGACTAATATCCAGAACAATAAATCGATTCCGCGAGAGGAATATCCAAGACCGCAATTTGTTCGTGCGGATTGGCTCAATTTGAACGGGGAGTGGGGGTTCGCCTTCGATGATGACCGAATCGGGGAGAAGGAGAAATGGTACGGGAATGATGGCCCGGCTCCATACCCGCATTCGATTACAGTTCCCTTTGTATTTCAGAGCAAGCTGAGCGGCATCGGAAACCCGGAGTTCCACGATGTGGTATGGTACCGCAAAAGCTTCGATCTGCCGGAGGCGTGGAACGGAAAGCGGATCATGCTTCATTTCGGTGCAGTCGATTACCTGGCCAAAGTATGGATTAACGGGCAACTGGCTGCTGTCCATGAAGGCGGGCATACGCCGTTTCAGGCCGATATCACGGATTTGCTTGTTCCGGGTGGCCAGACGATCACGGTCCGCGCAGAAGACTTCAGCCGGGACATTACCCTGCCTCGTGGCAAACAATACTGGCTGGAAAATTCGGCGAGTATTTTCTATACGCGGACTACGGGAATTTGGCAGACGGTGTGGCTCGAGCCGGTAGATCAGGCTTATCTGAAGCGGGTGGCCATGACTCCCGATATCGACCGGAATGAAATTCAGCTGCATACTTTCGTGGAAGGCGTGCAGGGTGGCATGCAAGACCTGGAGCTTGAAGTGACGGTGTCTTTTCAAGGAGAGCGGATTGCTGCCGACCGATACCGGGTGCTTCGCCCGGAGGAGCACCGCAGCATCCATCTCCATGATTTTGCCGAGCATGGACTGGGCCGCCTGTGGTCTCCGGAGCATCCGAACCTGTACGATATTTCCTTCAAGCTGGTCGGCGATGGCCGCTTGCTGGATGAGGTGGACAGCTATTTCGGGATGCGCAAGGTATCTATTGAAAATGGACGCCTGTGCCTGAACAACCGTCCGTATTATCAGCGGCTTGTGCTTGATCAGGGATATTTTGAGCAGGGCATCCTTACGGCTCCGAGTGATGAGGATTTGAAGCGGGATGTGGAGCTGGCCAAAGAGATGGGCTTCAACGGCGTGCGCAAGCACCAGAAGGTGGAGGATCCGCGCTTCCTGTACTGGTGTGACCGGATCGGCATGCTCGTCTGGGGTGAAGCCGCGAATGCTTACGCCTACTCCGAAAATTACGTGCGGCAGTTTACCAGCGAGTGGCAGGAGGTGATTCAGCGGGATTACAATCACCCCTGCATCGTGACATGGGTGCCGCTGAATGAGAGCTGGGGTGTTCCGAACGTGCAGATTGATGCCAAGCAGCAGCAGCACGGTCTGGCCATGTACCATTTAACGAAATCGCTCGATCAGACGCGTCCTGTCGTATATAACGACGGATGGGAGCATATGACGACGGATCTGGTGACCATTCACGATTATGAGAGCCGCCGCGAGGTGCTGGAGGCCCGATACGAAACAGTAGAATCCACAATAGAAGCCATGCCGGCGAATCGCCGTATTTTCGTCGGCGGAGCAGCCTATGCCGGCCAGCCCATCCTTGTGACGGAGTTTGGCGGAATTGCCTTCAAGGCGAGCGAGTGGGAAGGCTGGGGGTATTCCGGCGCGGATAATGAAGAGGATTATTTACAGCGGCTGAAGGACGTCGTCGATCCGATGTACGCCTCCCCGGTCGTACAAGGATTCTGTTATACCCAGCTTACGGACGTAGAGCAGGAGATCAACGGGCTTCTGACGTACAACAGGCAACCTAAGGCCCCGCTGGAGCAAATTAGGCAAATCATTATGGGCGCAAGCCGGAACTGATATATTAGTTAGGTTAAAACGAATGGAATAAAGCGGTTGAACACAAAGCTGGCGCAGGATTGAACTGCGCCAGCTTTGTGTTTTGGAAAAATAATTAGTTATTATGAGTATAATTGAGTATAATTGAATACAAACCAATGTTCTATAGAGGAGATTATTTCTATGGATTCGGAAATCGAGATCATGACGATAGCTCAGGTTGCGAATTATTTGCAGCTTAGTGAAGTTACAACCTATAAGATGGTGAACGAGGGAGTCATTCCGGCTTTTAAAATCGGCAGACATTGGAGGGTCAAGAGGAGCGATCTGTTTGATCTGATTGAACGGTTGAAGCATGGTGAAAAGTTATAGAGAGCATCGAAACATAGAGAGCCATACAATACTATCATAAAAAGTCCGGCCCTTCTGGTGACCGGTATTTTGCAAGAGAGGAATTAAGCACATAATGAATGAAGAAGCTAGCAAAACCGCGAAGACTGCTAAGACAGCGAAGTCACAGCGCCGTCCTAAATCGTCTCCCCCGCCGGTTCGAATTTTCGCGCTTGGCGGCCTTGGTGAGATCGGTAAAAATATGTACGCCGTGGAGTACAAAAATGAACTCATTATCATTGATGCGGGTTTGAAGTTCCCCGACTCGCGCCTATCTGGAATCGATTATATCATTCCCGACATGAGTTATCTGGTTGCGAACAAGCACAAAATCAAAGGCCTGTTTATTACACATGGACATGAGGATCACATCGGAGCCATACCGTTTCTGCTCCGGCAGCTGCAAATCCCGATTTACGGCGGTCCGCTGACGATTGGCCTCGTTCGGGCCAAGCTGGAGGAATACCGTCTGCTCGGGCAAGCCGAGCTGCATGTGTTCCATGAGAATGACAGGTATGCGTTCCAGCATCTTGCCGTTCATTTCTTCAGAACGACGCACAGCATTCCCGACGCCTTCGGGGTCGTCGTAGACACGCCATACGGCCCGGTTGTACATACCGGGGATTTCAAATTTGATTTCACGCCGGAGGACAAGCCCGCCGATCTGTCCAAGATGGCGAGCGTCGGGAGCGAGGGCGTTCTGGCGCTGCTGGCTGACAGCACGAATAGCGAACGGGAAGGCTTTACTCCTTCCGAACGCAAGGTTGGCAATGCGATTCTTGAATCGTTCAAGCAATGCGAGGGACGCATCTTGTTCGCAACGTTTGCTTCCAACGTGCACCGCCTGCAGCAGGTGGTGGAGGCCGCGATGCAGTGCGACCGCAAAATCGCCGTCATTGGCCGCAGTATGGAGAAGGTATTTACAATCGGGCAGGAGCTCGGATATATCCGCGTGCCCGACGGCATGCTTATCGACGTGAAGCATATTGACCGTTATGAGGATAACCGGGTATTGATCGTTTGTACAGGCAGCCAGGGCGAACCTAACGCCGCGCTGAGCCGGATCGCTTCCGGGGCGCACCGCTCCGTACAGATTTACCCGGGGGACTCGGTTATTTTCTCCTCTTCGCCGATCCCGGGCAATGAGCAGAATATTAACCGCAGCATCGATATGCTCATGCGGGCAGGCGCCAATGTTATTTACGGCTCCATTATCGATATCCATACTTCGGGCCACGGCAACCGGGAGGATTTAAAGCTTATGCTCAGCATGATCCGCCCGAAGTATTTTATTCCGATTCACGGGGAATACCGCATGCTGCTCGCTCATCGCAAGCTGGCGATGCAGACGGGGCTGCCGGAAGACCGCATCTTCGTGATGAATGTGGGAGATACGCTGTCCGTCTATCGCAACCGCGCCAAGAAAGGCCGGTCTATTCCGTCGGGTGACGTCTTTATTAGCAATGGAGAGATGAGAACCTATGAGGACGAGCTCGTGGAAGAGCGGGGCGAATTGGCTAGAGAGGGCATCGTCATCGTCGTTATGACCATTGACGCCGAGACGGGGCAAATTCTTGCCGGACCGGATATCGTGACCCGCGGCTTCGTCTACATGCAGGATGCCCGTCCGCTGCTGCGGCGTGCGGAAATGTCGCTCAAGCGGAACCTGTCGAAGCAGGGAGAGCGCCAGGCGTATAATCGCTCCGACTGGGTTCGGTCGACGCACCGGATCATGCGCAGATTTTTCATGAAAGAAGTAGGCCGAGCACCGCATATTATGCCTTCTATTCTAGAAGTTTAAAAGTTTAACTTTACTTCATACACAGAGTCTTCCCGCCGGGGAAGGCTCTGTTTGTCGTTATACGCTGCATGTATGAATGTGACAACAATCAGGAAATATAAGCATGTCTACACTTCCTGGCAAGGTAAATTAAGGAGGCATTTAAATTGAAGGAGCAACTGTTTCAAAGATTGCGCGAAAAGGAAGGGCGGATCATCGAGATCAGGCGTTATTTGCATGCCCATCCTGAGCCATCTTTTCATGAAGAGAATACAGCGAAGTATATCGCTGATTTTTATGCCGATAAGGATTGTACAGTGCGTAACCATGTTGGCGGAAATGGCGTCGTCGTTACGATCGATAGCGGGAAGCCTGGGAAGACCGCAGCTATTCGCGCCGATTTTGATGCGCTTCCGATTATGGAGGAGACAGGCCTTCCATTCGCCTCGGAGAACCCGGGCGTTATGCATGCCTGCGGCCATGATGGACATACCGCCTACATGCTGATTCTGGGCGAAACTTTGATCGAAATGAAGGATCAGCTTCGGGGGAAGGTGGTTATTCTGCATCAGCATGCAGAAGAGAAGCCTCCAGGCGGAGCTGTACAAATGATCAAGGACGGCTGCCTGGATGGCGTCGATCATGTGTTCGGCATCCATGTCATGTCCACGATGGAGACGGGCAAAATCTATTATCGCGAAGGGAACATACAAACCGGCCGGGCCTACTTCAAAGTAAAAATAAATGGCAAAGGCGGACATGGGTCCTCGCCTCATTTGGCAAATGACGCAATCGTCGCTGGCAGTTATTTTGTTCAGGCTGTACAGACGATCATTAGCCGCCGCTTGAACCCGTTTGATGTAGCATCAATTACAATTGGTTCCTTTGATGGCAAGGGAAGTTTCAATGTCATTAAAGATTCCGTTGAACTGGAAGGCGATGTGCGGGTGATGACGGAAGAAACGAGAGAACTGGTTGAGCGGGAAATTCGCCATAAGCTGGAGGGGTTGCAGGAGACGTTCGGAATTACGTATGAACTGAATTATCTGAATGATTATCCGGTGCTGTACAATGATCCGAAGTTGACGGAATTTGTAGCGGAGTCGTTAAAGAACAGTTCCATACCTGGAGTAACGGGGGTTGAACGCTGCGAGCCGCAGCCGCCATCGGAGGATTTTGCTTATTATGCTAAGGAACGCCCAAGCGTATTCTTCTATGTGGGAGCGATGCCGGCTGACGGCAAATACTATCCACATCACCATCCTAAATTCGATATTAACGAGGACTGTATGCTTATTGCCGCAGAAGCGATGGGCGCTGTAGTTATAGACTACCTAAGAGAGGACGACAAATAAATGGACACTCCATATCACGGCACAAATAAGCTAATCCTCGGGATTGTATTCGGCGTGCTAACATTTTGGCTGTTTGCTCAATCCATGGTTAATGTTGTGCCTGCCGTACAGGATGATCTCGGGATCTCCCTCGATCTTATCAATATCGCTATCAGCTTGACGGCTTTGTTCTCCGGGATTTTTATCGTGGTTGCCGGAGGGCTGGCGGACAAGTATGGGCGCATGAAGCTGACTAACATCGGAATGGTGCTTAGCATCATTGGCTCTTTATGCCTTGTATTTGCTCAAGGCTCCATTCTGTTAATTATTGGCCGTATCATCCAAGGGATGTCTGGCGCATGTATTATGCCAGCTACGATGGCTATCGTAAAAGCCTACTATGAGGGGCCGGATCGCCAGCGGGCGCTAAGCTATTGGTCGATCGGCTCTTGGGGCGGATCGGGTGTATGTTCGTTTGCTGGGGGTGCAATTGCTACCTATTTGGGATGGCGTTGGATTTTCATTTTCTCGATTGTGATTGCCATAATTGGGATCTTCCTCATGAGAGGGACCCCTGAGAGCAAGTTTGAACAAAGCGGCAGCTCCAAATTCGACACTAGTGGTCTGCTTGCCTTCATCGTTGCCATGGTCTCTTTGAACCTGATCATTACTCAGGGTGCTTCGTTCGGATGGACTAGCGTGATCACGATAGCTTTAATGTTTGGCTTCCTGCTGTTCTCCTATATTTTCTTTAGGATTGAAACGCATAAAGCTGGCAAAGGCTTTTTCGATTTCTCACTGTTTAAGAATAAAGCCTACTCCGGTGCAACGATCTCCAATTTCCTGTTGAACGCGGTCGCTGGTACGCTTGTTGTCACCAATACGTATATTCAAGTCGGCCGGGGTTTTACTGCTTTTACTACCGGGATGTTATCCCTCGGATATTTGGTCAGTGTATTGGCCATGATTCGGGTCGGGGAGAAGATTTTGCAAAGAATTGGCGCTCGCACACCGATGCTGATTGGCACGCTGATCACAGGGGTCGGGATCGCCTTGGCTGCTTGTACATTTATACAAGGATTCCTCTATTCCATCGTGGTGTTTGTCGGTTTTGCACTATTCGGGATCGGCCTTGGCATGTATGCCACGCCTTCGACGGATACAGCTGTAACCAATGCGCCTTCCGATAAGGTTGGGATCGCGTCGGGCATCTACAAGATGGCCAGCTCTCTGGGCGGGGCCTTTGGCGTGGCGATTTCCGCAGCTGTGTACGGAGCCATCGCAGCTGCTGGCAACTTAGAATTGGCGGCATCTACAGGTTTGCTTGTTAATGTCGCTTTCTGCGTATTGTCCATATTCGCTGTTTTGGCCATGATCCCCGGCGGCATGAGGTCAGAGGAGCAGAAGAAGCAGAGAATAATTAAACCGCAAAAAGTGTAATTGATGAATTCATTATGAATAAATAAACAAACGGGGGACGTATATATGCGTAATCAATTACTTAGCATGCTTGAGTCCCGAAAGGCAGAAATCATTGATATACGAAGGCATTTGCATGCGCATCCCGAGCTGTCTTTTCATGAACAAGCGACTTCGGAATATATAGCCGATTTCTATCAAGGCAAAGATGTAGAAATTCAGAGGGGTTGGGATGGCTACGGAATGATCGTAACGATACGCGGGGGGAAGCCCGGCAAGACGATTGCGCTTCGCGCCGATTTCGATGCTCTGCCAATTATGGAGCAGACGGGGCTGCCGTTTGCTTCCAAGAATCCGGGTGTGATGCATGCCTGCGGCCATGACGGTCATACCGCCTATCTGATGGTGCTCGCCGATTGTCTGATTCAGTTGAAGAAGGATATTCCAGGAACGATCAAGATTATTCACCAGCATGCGGAGGAAACTCCTCCGGGAGGAGCCAAGTCCATTGTTGAATCGGGACTGCTGGACGATGTGGATCAAATCTTCGGCATACACTTGTTTCCAACCTCGCCAGCAGGAACAGTAAGTTATCGCAGCGGTTATGCGATGGCGGGGAGAAGCTACTTCAAAATGATCGTTCATGGTAAAGGCGGTCACGGCTCTTCCCCGCATTTGGCGAATGATGCCATTGTGGCAGCCAGTCATTTCGTTACTGCAGCCCAGACGATTGTGAGCCGCCGGTTGAATCCGTTCGAGACAGGGGTCGTTACGATCGGCTCTTTTGACGGCAAAGGGAGCTTTAATGTGATTAAGGATTCGGTTGTACTGGAAGGCGATGTCCGTTATATGACCAAAGAAACACAGCAGCTGATCGACAAGGAAGTTCACCGGATTGTGAAGGGGATCGAGGCCATGTTCGGCATAACGGCCGAGCTGACTTATACGGCGGATTATTCTCCGCTCTACAATGATCCAGAAGTTACCGCCAATGTAGTCAAGTATCTGAACCGGGGCGTAGGTGATTATCTGACCGCCGTTTCGGAGGCGGATATGCTGTCCGGATCGGAGGATTTCGCTTATTATTTGGAGAAAATCCCGGGCTGCTTCTTCTACATTGGCTGTAAGCCTAAAAATACGGACGAGGTCTATTTCAACCACCATCCGAAGTTCGATATCGACGAAGAGGCTTTGCTCGTGGCAGCCAAATCCGTCGGTGAAGTTGTGTGCGGATATTATGGTCTGACGTAATAGGCAGAGAGCCTAACCACAACCTATGGGGCTGTTCCGGCAATGATCAGGCTGATGATTGCTGGAACGGCTTTTTTCAATTAAAAGAATTTCAATAAAATATGAAACAAATAAAAAATTTAATTGACCACCAGTTCATATTTTCGTATAATGTGTAAAAATATAGGAGATTAAATAATATAGCTATATTTTTTGTAATTGTAAGCTGATACATAGGAAGGAGGAGCCTGAATGACGAATGAACCCACGATCCGTTCTGTTATCGAACAAGAGCTTGAGCGCAGAGGCTACTCTTTGAGCAGCTTTGCCAGCCGCTCGGGAATAAATCGCGGGACACTCAGCGCCATTCTCAACGGTAACCCTCCCAAGCCGATTGCCATCCGGCAACTGGATTTAATAACGGAAGCCCTGGAACAGCCGGAAGGGCACTATTATCCGTTATACGTCAATGAATGCGTGGATTCGGATCAACCGAACCGCAGAAGAGTCAAGGCCTTTCTGCTCCGTTGCGCCGAAGTGGGACAGACCGAATGCATTCAAGAGGTGCTTGATCGCATCGTAGAAAATTTGAGCTATATCCCGATGATTTTTGAAATTGGCGAGGAGCTTTACGAGAAAGGGCTGCGCGAGGAATCCCGCTTATTTTACAATGTTGTGATTGAGAGTGAGAAGTATCAGCATTCCGAGCGGTTGGCCATCAGCCATTATAGGTTGTTTCGGTTATCTTTGGGGGATGATACGGAAGCTAATTTGATTGCCGCTACGCGATTTGAGTTGTACCTGAATCGTTTACCTGAGGATTATCTGCTTGATGGACTTCTACATTTAACGAATGTTTATTTTACAATGCAAAAATGGGAATTGACTGAAATATATGCTGATGAGTTAATTAATCTTGCGAGGACGGTATATGAGCATTATGAGAGAACATATCGTCAATCCAAGACATTTCATTATAGAGCTGAGAGACATTTAGTTTCATATTATGGACAAGGTTATTTAATTAAGGGCGTTTCACTACAATTTCAAAAAAGATACGAAGAAATTCAGAAATATATAGACTGTTATGCTGATTTAAGCTGGTTTGTTGGTCTTGACGAGCTAGGAAAGAAAGAGGTGGAGAAGTTTAAGTTATTTGCTAAGTTGAATACATATAACTTAAAGGTATTACTTGGAGATCAATCCATTATTCCTGAGTATATTGAATCAGTAAAAAAGCATCCTTATGAAATACTACCTGCATTGAGGGTTATTGTTGAAGCTTCGAATATACATGGTTTTTTTATAGATGATGTTTTTGAACAGTTCAATATAGATATAGAGTTATCTGAACAACTTGGTAATTATTATAATAATGTAGTAACTAGAAACAGATATTTAAGGTTAAGTTACCATTTATCATTATATTATTTTAGAAAAAAGGATTTTAAAGAGGGATTGGAGAAAACAATATCTAGCATTAAATATGCTATTGATTTAAACAATCGTGAATACTTCATGAAATTACTTCCAATATTTGAGATGTACAGGGCATTTGCTACAGACGAGCAAATCGGGGAATTCAAGAAATTAATGAAGGATGTGTTAAAGAATGAAGAAGTGGATTATGGTTTTATTTCTAGTTGTTAGTTTTGGGTCAGGACTCTTAGGAGAGAGTGCAAGTTACTCCAAGCCTATAAAGACATTAGAACACGGAATTGGTTACTAGTTTGATTTGTACTGAGGCTACATATAAAAAGCTGGCTAAGCGGGGAAATGCCGTTAGTCAGCTTTTTGCATATAACACTCTATTACATAGTCTGGATCAGTACTTATTTAATTCCCTTTAAAATCCTCACTCATAAAACAACAGCCGGTTCGCGTACGCGTTCCGGTATTCCGTCGGGGTTAGGCCTGTCATTTGCTTGAAGGATTTCATAAAGTGATGGCTGTCGTGATAGCTCAGCTGCATTGCAATTTCGTTAATGGTTTGGTTCGTGTCCGTAAGCAGGAAGGAGGCGGCTGCGATTTTTTGCTGCAAAATAAACTGCTTCAATGATACTCCGGCGATACTGGAGAACAGGTGAGACAAATATTTCACGTTGTAGCCGAAATGATCGGCGATTTGGGAAACCTTAAGCGGCTCGTAACGATGCCATTGGATATAGTCGACGATGTCATTATAGAGCTGATGCTGCTTTATCTTGCGATTCGGGTGAAACAGCTGGTTGTACAGCTCGCAGAGAATCGTCGTCGTCATGTAGTTGCTCAGCGTCTGTTCGCGGTAGTTGCGGACGGCATCCTGCAGTTGTTTCATCAGGACGATCATTTTATCTGCGCTGCGCAGTGTTCCTTTGCGGGGAATAACGATGCTTCCGGCCTGATGTACATGCTGGGTCGTATCCATGACCTGGACATCGGCTCCACCGCCAGACGGAATAAAATGCAGCCAATAGAAACTGCAATCGGAGGCGCGATACCCATACTGCCTGGCGCGGGGAGGCATCAGCAGGAAGTCGCCCTCCTCCAGCACGTACTGCTCCTCCTCATCCGCGATATATAACACTCCCTTCGTCTGCACGAACAATTCGTAATCCATCAGCACCCGGCTCAAATGAATCCAATCCGGCGAAGGGGAAGCGAACTTGCCTGTCATCGTCATATGCAGCGGTTGGTCTACATGAAACAGATAGCCGTTCATGCGGGAGTTCCTCCTCTACTTCTGACCTTTTAACACTGATCGTAAAGCTGTTTCAGTGGAATTGAACGATTAGAAAGCAATCGTCCTCTATTGTTACGATATCATTTCCCATGGAGTATTCCTACAGCAAAAAATAAAAATCTGACCTTTTTACATGGATTCGAACGTTTTGCTATTTTCCAGCCCATCCTCAATCGCTAATCTGAAATTAGCGGTTATTTTGAGGCGAGAGAGGGTTAGAAGATGAAGACGATCATACGGGGCAATGCACTTGAGGATTTTCGGCTGGAGCAGGTCGTATTGACTGGGGACTATCATGTTAACGCCTTTACGAAAGAGCTGCAATATTTGCATAGCTATGATGTAGACCGGCTGCTGGCTGGCTTCCGCGAGAACCGGGGCTTGCAGCCTAAGGCGCAGAAATATCCCGGCTGGGAAGACACCGAAATTCGCGGCCATACGCTGGGCCATTTCCTGACGGCCTGTTCGCAAGCCTATGAGAATACGAAGGACGCAGCCCTGCTGCAGAAGCTGGAATATATGATGTCCGAGCTGGCGGAATGCCAATTCGAGAGCGGGTATTTGTCGGCGTTCCCCGAGCAGCTGATCGACAACATCGAGCAGCGGCAGCCGGCCTGGGTGCCCTGGTATACGATGCACAAAATTATCGCCGGGCTGATCGCTGTATATCACGCTACGGGATCTCGTACCGCTTACGATACGGTCATCAAGCTGGGGGATTGGGTGGCCTCGCGAACGTCCCGCTGGAGCGACGAACTTCAAGCTACTGTGCTTGCCGTAGAATATGGGGGCATGAACGATTGTTTATACGATCTATATAAAATTTCCGGGGATGAGAAGCATCTGGAGGCGGCCCATAAATTCGACGAGCTTCCGTTATTCGAAGCGATCCAGCAGGGACAGGACATTCTGTGCGGCAAGCATGCCAATACGACGATTCCGAAGTTTCTGGGTGCGCTGAACCGATATCTCGTTTTGGGCGATAGTGAGCGCTTCTACCTGGAGGCTGCACAAAATTTCTGGGACATGGTGGTGTATCATCACAGTTATATAACCGGCGGCAACAGCGAGTGCGAGCACTTCGGAGAGCCGGACATTCTGAACAGCAAGCGTTCTGATGTTACCTGCGAGACCTGCAACAGCTATAACATGCTTAAGCTGACGCGCGAGCTGTTCAAGCTGACAGGCGATGTGAAATACAGCGATTTCTACGAGCGGAATTATGTGAATGCGATTTTGTCCTCGCAAAATCCGGAGACGGGAATGACGATGTATTTTCAGCCGATGGCGACCGGGTATTTCAAAATATACAGCTCTCCCTTCGAGCATTTCTGGTGCTGCACAGGCACGGGGATGGAGAGCTTCACGAAGCTGAATGACAGTATTTATTTTCATAGCGGAAACACGCTGTATGTTAATCAATATTTCAGCTCCAAGCTGGATTGGGCCGAGCAAGGGGTCAAGCTGATCCAGCATGCAGAACTCCCGGAGTCCGAGGAGGTTTCGTTCGCCTTTGAGATCGAGAATGGCCGCAGGAAGCGGCTGGATTTGCGTTTGCGGATTCCGTATTGGGTAGCGGGCCAAATGGAGGTGAAGCTGAATGGGTTAGCGGTGCAGTGGAATTCTGAGCAGCAGTATATCGTGATCGACCGGGACTGGGGGGATGGCGACGTGCTGACGATGACACTGCCGATGAAGGTGCTCGTCTCCAGGCTGCCGGACAACGAGAATGCCGTCGGCTTTCAATACGGTCCTGTCGTGCTGAGCGCAGGGCTGGGTACGGAAGATATGACGCAGGCGGCAACCGGGATCATGGTGAGCGTGCCAACCCGTAAAATGCTCGTGAAAGACTTCATTATTCCCAAGGAAATGACGCCGGAGGAATGGTTGAGCAATATGGAGAACCATCTTGTAAAACGAGGCCATGAGCTCGTATTCGAGCTGCGAAACACGGACGAAGACGATCGCCTCTTATTTACGCCGCATTACAAGCAACATCGCGAGCGATACGGTATCTACTGGAACATCGTAGCTGCAGATTCGGACGAATTGAAGCAGCATTTAGAGCGGGGGCGCCGGGAGCAGCTGATCAAAGAAGCGACCATCGACAGCGTGCAGGTCGGCAACGATCAATACGAGCTGGAGCATGGGATTAAGGGAGAGGAGACCTTTGGCGGCGCATGGGACGGCCTCAACGGACGGCTAGCGCATGCGGGGGGCGGCTGGTTCAGCTATAAGCTTGCCGTTGATCCGGAAGCCGGCAACCTGCTCCAGGTCACGTATTTCTCCATCAACCATAACCGCGTCATGAATATTTACGCTAACGGTACGCTGCTGGCCAAAGAGAGAACGCCGTTAGAGCGCAAACGGGAATTTTTCACGAAGCAGTACCCGATCCCGTCCGAGCTTGTTCAGGGACAGCGGGAAATAGAATTCAAGTTCGTTCCCGAAGGCGACTTGAACGGAATATACGGTGTACTTCGGACGATGAGACCGATCGAGGATGAATAGTTAAGCTTTAAGCGATTTTAGGGAGCTGAGATCAGCCCGGCCCTAAAATCGCTTTTTTATATGGGGAGAAGGACATTAAACGAAGGGTAACATTCATTCTAATGCAGCTGCGTTAAATCGACCAATAAACCCGGTTTAAGTAGGGGATAACTAGCCATTTTGGGCCGTTTAGTATTTGCTGACTAAACTAGCCTAGCTGTGTTTGCTGGACTTTAATTAGGGGAGTCTGACGCGGGCGGGGTGCGGGATGACCAATGAACTGGATTGGAATCAAAATTATGGGCTGGGATGGTGGAAGGCGGCAATGTTATGTGTAAATGGCTCGGCCCCTTAAATATGGGATCTCTGTCCCAACCATGGTATATATCACTAAATAAATCCCTCACAAATTGGGCCATTGTCTGTAAAAGCGAGATGTATTTTATACAGTTAGATAAGCACTTTTATTAAGAAAACATACGCTAAATGCAAAACATGCAGCTAGTTGGCCTGATTGGAGCTAAATCGTCGAAATAGCCTAAAACTAAATGTAGGTTTTGCAGTTAGTTCCCGCTAACACGGCCAAAACCGATGAACTAACTGTATGAAATACATCTAGTTACCTGATCCTGACCACCTGCTCATAAACCAGTAATTTAAGGGCGCAAGACTCCCCTTTTATTAGGAGCCGTGTACCCGTGTACGCATGAAATCCAGTTAGTTCAGGTGGATACAGCGCGAGCGAGCCCGCCTGCCGATTTTGATTATACAACCGGTTGACGAAAGAATCAGAACATGCCTATAATGTTTGTGTAAGCATTAATTGATTAATATAATTATTAATTGAAAGGCGGTTGTTTCCATGGCAAACCGGGCAATTTTGAATGTCGACCTCCGTAGAGGCACTATTAACCGCAATATTTACGGTCATTTCTCCGAGCATTTGGGCCGTTGTATCTATGAAGGGATTTGGGTGGGCGAGGATTCCCCGATTCCGAATACGAACGGTATTAGAAATGATGTCGTGCAAGCGCTTAAGCAGATTAACATTCCGGTGCTCCGCTGGCCGGGCGGCTGTTTTGCCGATGAATATCATTGGAAGGACGGCATCGGCCCTAGGGAAGAACGCAAAAGAATGATCAACACGCACTGGGGCGGTGTAGTCGAGAACAACCATTTCGGTACTCATGAGTTCATGATGCTGTGCGATATGCTCGGGTGCGAGCCATACATTAACGGAAATGTGGGGAGCGGTACCGTCCAGGAAATGTCCGAATGGGTGGAGTATTTAACCTTTGGCGGCGTATCGCCGATGTCCGAGCTGCGTCAGGCCAACGGCCGCCAGGAACCTTGGAAGGTAACGTACTTCGGCGTCGGCAACGAGAACTGGGGCTGCGGCGGAAATATGCGTCCGGAATACTACGCGGATCTCTATCGCCGTTATCAGACATACGTCCGTAACTATGACGATAATAAAATCCACCGGATCGCCTGCGGGCCAAACGTAGACGATTATAACTGGACAGAGGTTCTGATGCGGGAAGCTTCGCGGTTCATGGACTCACTCACGCTGCACTACTATACGGTGCCGGGGGATACCTGGGAGGATAAAGGACCAGCTACGGGCTTTGAGACGAGCGAGTGGTTCAAAACACTGGAGAAGGCGCTGCGGATGGATGAACTCATTACGAAGCATAGCGTCATCATGGATAAATATGATCCTGAGAAGCGCGTAGGGCTGATCGTCGACGAATGGGGAACCTGGTACAACGTTGAGCCGGGCACGAATCCGGGCTTCCTGTATCAGCAAAATACAATTCGTGATGCACTGGTAGCCGGTTTGACGTTCAATATTTTCCATAAACATAACGAACGCGTTCGCATGGCGAATATCGCCCAGACGGTGAACGTGCTCCAGTCGGTAATCCTGACCGAAGGGGAGAAAATGGTGCTTACGCCTACATATCATGTGTTCGATATGTTCAAGGTTCACCAGGATGCTGAACGGATCGATCTTGAGGTGGACGGCGGAGCATACAGCTACGATGGACGGGAGATTCCGGCCGTGACTGGCTCGGCCTCGATCAATGCCGACGGAGTGGTTCATATCAGTCTCTGCAACACGAACCATGCCGAGAAGGCGGTTGTTCCGGTAGATGTACGCGGCTGGGGCGGGCAATCCTTCGAGGTAACAGGAACGGTGCTGGCGGGGGATACGATAGACGCTCACAATACGTTCGCAGCCCCGGATACAGTAGCACCGCAGGCATTCCATAGCTTTACGGTAGAGGGCGGAGTGGTGACAGCTGAGCTGCCGCCGATGTCTGTTGCCGTGCTGGCATTGACTCCCAAGGCTTAAGCGATATGGCGACGTCATCCTGTAAAGGCTGCCGGGAGGAGTATAAAGTAACGGAGGAGCAGATTCAGCGCATTCTGGCCTCCTCCGCCTTTGCACCGGAACGCTGCGTTCCGGATGAAATTTATGAGCAGCGGCTGGAGTTATGCCGCTCCTGTCCCAAGCTGCAGGACGGAACGACCTGCCTCGTCTGCGGCTGTATCATTCCCGTTGTAGCCAAGCTGAAGGTGCGGGAATGCGCCTTGCCGGGTCAAAGCCGGTGGGGAGCCTATCATGAGGAAGCAGTGTAGCTGTAACCAATGACAAAAGAAGCCTGAAGATATTTCAGGCTTCTTTTGTCATTGGTTTGCGGCAGACGTCGTTTCAGAAATTTTCTGTATATCAGCTGTAATAGAGCTCGAACAGTAAATGATCGTTGTAGTTGCCGAAGCCTTTGCCGAATAAAGTAAGGCCTCCGACGTGAACGGCGTCGTCTTCCACGGATAATTTGAAGGTCCACTGCTTGTCCAGAATACCGACATCATCCAAGGTGATATCGGACAATTTGAGGCCGTCCATGAACGTACCCTCACGGGTAATGCGCAGTTTTTTTAGCAGGCCGTATTGATTCGTTTTGTTATGCCACCAGCTCGGCGTATATTTGCCGCGGCTGTCGCCATAATCGCCGGGGCTTGTCCAGTAGCCCAGATTGACTCCGTTAAAGGTGAAGGTAATGTCGGAAGGCCAGTTGTTGTTCGTATCGGGCGCTTCGGAGGCAATTTCCATCGTAATGACCAGCTCCTCCGGCCGTTGGCTCGACAGCAGGAAATTCGGGATTTTATATTCGATGAAGCCTTTGCCGAACCAGAGCACGCCGGCATTGATCCGTTCCTGATCCCAGAAATGCCTTGGGTCATCAAAGCTGCCGATAATATGATCAACCGTAGCGAGGCCGCATGTCGGCTCGATCATGAAGTCCGAGTAATGTCCGACCGGAATTTCCGTACGATGGCATTTTAATTCGTCTTTCTTCTTGCGGGGGATGACGATTTCGATGCTGTCGACGGCAAGCGAGCAAATTTTCTGCAAACCGTTCCGCCCGGGAGCCATTTCGCTGGACACCAGCCCCGCACCTTCAAGCTTGCGTACGTGCATCGTCATGATGGCGCTGCTTAGCCCGAGCGCTTCAGCAAGCTCCTTAATATTCATCGGCCGCTCAGCCAGCAGGTTCATGATGTTCAGCCGGACTGCGCTGGATAATGCCTCATATACAGGCAGCGATTGTGCCGTAAGATTTAGCTTCATTTGAGAATATAGCCTCCACCATTTTTTATTTATACATATATTATGCGATTAAGGATTATGTTATTTAAATATGTCTAGTTCTATTGTAGTAGATACCGCCCGATTAGGAAAGTCCGCCGCTCCCCTCCATGACCGCCTATCATAGCGATACACATCATCATGCGATTATTTACGGTGATTTTTACTTCATGGAAGCGATATTCAAGCTGAAGGGCAACGATCTTTATTTGTGGTAGTTAAAATGTTGAAGCTATGCAGAGATGTTTATCGGCAGCAATATGGTTTAAGCGGGTAAATGTTAAGTCTAAAAGGACGGCCATTGGCCGTCCTTTCTGTTGTAGTTCGCCTTCAAGTTTTATGTTCCTGTGCGGGACACCCTGTTAGGAGAGATACCCGGCTATCCGATGCTATTCATTTTGGCTCGAGGACCCGCGCGGAATAAATTGGGTATCTACCTTGACCTTCGTCTTCACGGGCTGGGGGGATTCGATCGATTGAATCATGAGGTCGACGGCGAGTTGAGCCATCCGTTCCTTCTCGACATGGACGGTGGACAGCTCCGGCGAGACGATCCGCGCTTCCGAGATATTATCGAATCCGACGACCGACACGTCCTCCGGAATCCGATAGTTGAGCTCGCCTAACGTCTTGATGGCGCTGATAGCAATATAGTCACACTCGCAGAACAAGGCTGTCGGCATAGGCTTTCCAGAGGCCAGGTAGGCGGACAGCTGACTTTTTAATTCATCCTGGGAGGATAGGATCGTGGGGGCTACGGCAAAGAAGCCGTCCTCGGCCACCTTCAGTTGGTGATCCCGAAGAGCGGCGAGGAAACCCCGCTTGCGGTCTTCGAAATTATGGATTCTCACGTTGGAGGCAATGTAGCCGATATTGTGATGTCCTAACTCGGCCAGATGAACGCCTGCCTGATAAGCGCCCATGACATTATTGATTTCGATGAAGTGAACCGGAAGCGTCTCGTAGCAGGTATCGAGCACGACGAGCGGAGCAGTCAACTCATTCGCTATTGCCGCTATTTGTACTTGACTCAGGTTCGTTCCAAGCAGAATGACGCCGTCGCTTCTTTTTTCCTCCACGATAGTTTTGATTTCCTCGACATAATGCTCCGGCTCTACCGAAGAGAACATGAGCGAATAACCGTAGCTCCGGCATCGTTCCTCGATGTATTGAATCAGCTCGCGAAAAAAGGGCTGTTGATAATATTGTTCAAGCACGATGCCGGAATTGGCGAATGCCAAAAAGAGTAACGTTTTGAGCGTCTGCTCGGGCGCTGCCGATTTGGATTTAGGGGAATATCCGTGCTCTTTGGCGATTTGCAATATCCGCTCGCGGGTTTCCGCGCTGATGCCCGGCTTTCCGCTTAGCGCAAATGATACGGCCGCTTTGGAAACCCCGGCGATTTTGGCGATATCCTCCATTCTCACAGTTCAGAATCTCTCCATTCCCAATCAATTGTTTAGTAGGTTTAGTTTACACATCTCTAAAAAAATTATCAAGGTGAGCATAGTTGTAAACTTAAATGTTTAGTTAAATAAACTTAAAATCAACTAAAACTCAGTGAATATCGTTGACTAATTCCTAAACTGGTGGTAATTTTAACTCATAGCGATGGAAAACGACTAAACTTTATCTATTTTTGTTTAGTCAAAGAATTGAAAATTGTTTAGTTTGTTTAGTTTGACAATACCTGAGGAGTGAGCCGGATGAAGAAATTGAAATTGGGATATGCCCCTACACGTCGTTTTACGTTCAGTGCGGAGGATGCGTTCAAGTACAAAGTAATGATTAAGGAAAAAATCCAAAGTTTCGGAATGGATCTAGAGCTCGTCGATCTGGAGGGAATCAATGAAGAAGGGCTGCTGTACGACGATCATATCGCTGCGGACAGAATTGTAGAGCGGTTCAAGCGCGAAAATGTCGATGCCGTCTTTTTTCCGCATTGTAATTTCGGGACGGAGGATACGGTGGCGAGGGTAGGCAAAGCGCTGGGCAAGCCAGTGCTGCTGTGGGGGCCGCGCGACGAAGCGCCGCTGGAGGACGGCATGCGCCTGCGTGATACGCAGTGCGGGCTGTTTGCGACAGGAAAGGTTCTGCGTCGTTTTAATGTGCCGTTTACGTATGTGACGAACAGCCGGGTCGATTCTCCGGTATTTGAGCGGGGGTTTACGAATTTCGTAGCCGCTGCGAACGTGGTGAAGCAGTTCCGCAATCTGCGAATTTTGCAGATTGGCCCTAGACCAACATCGTTCTGGACGATGATATGCAATGAAGGCGAATTGCTGGAACGGTTCGGCATCGAGCTTCATCCGATCACTTTGATCGACATTCAAAGAGCTTCAAAGCAGATCGAGAAAGGCAGCAGCTCCGAGCTGGCAGAGGCGATCGATTATATTAAAGCGAAGCTGGATTGGTCGGAGGTGACCGAGGAAGACGTTCGGCGGATTGCTGCTTTGAAGGTGGCGATGAAGCAGTACGCGGTGCAGAACGGATGCTCGGCGATTGCTATTCAATGTTGGTCTGCCTTGCAGGAAGCCATGGGCATCATGCCTTGCCTGGCCAATGCCATTCTGACTGACGAGCAAATTCCGGTGACTTGCGAGACGGATATCCATGGGGCCATCACCTCGGTGATGGTGCAGGCTGCAGCGATGAATCAGCTGCCGACTTTTTTTGCTGACCTGACAATTCGTCATCCAGAGAATGAGAACGGTGAGCTATTGTTCCATTGCGGCAATTTTCCGGTATCGCTGTCTGTGGAGGAGCGGCCGAAGCTGTCCCGGCATTTCCTGTTTGATGATCATGCCCCGGGGACGCATGAAGGCGAAATCAAAGGCGGCGGCATGACGCTGGCCAGATTCGATGGGGATCATGGGGAATATCAGCTGTTCCTCGGCAAGGCCCGCGGTATTCAGGGGCCATATACGCGCGGTTCCTACGTGTGGGTAGAAGTGAACGATTGGCCATTATGGGAAGAAAAGCTGGTCAAAGGCCCTTATGTGCATCATTCGGTAGGTATACATGCCAACGTTATCCCGGCTTTATATGAGGCCTGCAACTATATTCCCGGCTTGACGGCGGATCCCGTCGATCCGACAGAACAGCAAATTCAAGCCTGGCTGCGCGGTTCGAATTTATAAAACATCATGAAACAAGGAGGCGGCGGTGAAGATGGAAATTATTGAATTGAAAGCGAAGGCGGCGCAAATACGCATGGATCTGCTCCGGATGATTCATGGAGCCAAGGCGGGACATACCGGCGGATCGCTAAGCAACGCTGATATTTTGACGGCACTTTATTATCGAGTCATGAACCTCGACCCGGCTCGTCCGAAATGGGAGGGTCGCGATCGTTTTATAGCGAGCAAAGGTCATGCGGTAGAATCCTTGTGGTGTATTTTGGCGGATAGAGGATTTTTCCCAAAAGAAGAATTAGAGACGTTCTCGCAGTTTGGAACGCGGTTAATCGGTCATCCGAACAATAAAGTGCCGGGAATCGAGATGAATACGGGAGCCCTGGGGCATGGCCTGGCGATCTCGGTGGGCATGGCGCTGGCCTCCAAGCGTGATGGACGCGGCTACCGGGTATTCTGCCTGATGGGCGACGGGGAGCAGGCGGAAGGCTCCGTTTGGGAAGCGGCAATGGCGGGGGCTCATTACAAGCTCGATAATTTGGTTGGCATCATTGACCGCAATGGGCTGCAAATCAGCGGCTCAACGGAAGAGGTTATGGGCCTCGATCCGCTGGACGAGAAATGGGCGGCATTTGGCTGGAACGTCATTTCAATCGACGGCAATGATATGGAGCAGCTCGTGGATACATTGGAGGCAGCTCCGACCGTTCCAGGGAAGCCAACGCTCATTATAGCCAATACGGTGAAGGCGAAAGGCATTTCCTTTGCCGAAAATGTGCCGCATTGGCATCACCACGTGCCAAGCGATGAGGAGCTTGCGCAGGCATTGGCCGAGTTGTCCGCGGTTCTGGCCGGCTATCAACAGGAAGGGCAGGTTCGATAACAATGGGGAACAAAATTGCTAATCGTCAAGTCATTTGCGATACGCTGCTGGAGCTGGCGCAGAGCGATCGCGACATTATGGTGCTGGCCAGCGATTCCAGGGGCTCGGCGGCAATGGGACCGTTCGCGCAGGCCTGTCCAGAGCAATTCGTAGAGGTCGGCATCGCGGAGCAGAACATCGTCGGCATATCGGCGGGGCTGGCTCACAGCGGGAAAAAGCCGTTCGTTACTTCCCCCGCCTGCTTCCTCTCGATGCGAAGCATCGAGCAGATTAAAGTGGACGTGGCTTATTCGGCAACGAATGTGAAGCTGATCGGAATCAGCGGCGGGATTAGCTACGGGGCGCTCGGGATGTCCCACCATTCCGTGCAGGATTTGGCGGTAACGCGGGCGATCCCCGGCCTCGCGGTCATTCTTCCGGCGGACCGTCATGAGACGAAACGGATGACCGAGGCGCTGGTGAATTATGAGGGCGGCGTCTATGTTCGCATCGGGCGAAATCCGGTAGAGGATGTTTACGAATCCGCGGATTATGACTTTGTCATCGGCAAAGCTGTTACGATGCGCGACGGCTCGGACATTACGCTGATTGCCGCGGGGGAAACGGTACGAGTTGCGCTGGATGCCGAAGTGAAGCTAAAGGAAGCCGGGGTTTCCTGTCGGGTGATCAATATGCATACGATCAAGCCGCTGGATGAAGAGGCGATCATTAAGGCAGCGAGGGAGACAGGCCGTATTATTACGGTGGAAGAGCATAGCGTACACGGCGGCCTTGGGGCTGCGGTAGCGGAGGTTGTCGTGCAGCATCATCCGGTGCCGCTTCGCCTGGTGGGCATTCCGGATGAACCGGCGATTGCCGGAAAAACGAAGGAAGTCTTTGAATATTACGGGATCAGTGCGGAGAACATCAAGAACTTGGCGCTGGACATGCTGGGACAATAGGAGCCAAGGGCGATGACGAACAAACAAGGATTTTTGCTTACTATAGATCAGAGTACATCGGGAACGAAGGCGCTCATCATTGACTCCGCGGGGGCAATCATTGCCAAAAGCTCGGTGGAGCATAAGCAGTATTACCCCTCCCCCGGGTGGGTGGAGCATGATCCTATGGAAATTTACGAAAATGTGCTGCGCGCTTCCGAGGCCGTGCTTCAGCAGGCTGGCATCGGACCGAGCCGGCTTGCAGCCCTCACCCTGACGAATCAACGCGAAACGGCGGTGATGTGGGATCGGGCTACGGGGCTTCCGGTATGCAATGCCATTGTCTGGCAATGCCAGCGCACGGCAGAACGCTGTGAGGCGTTAAAGGCAGCGGGTTATGAAGAAATCGTAAGAGCGAAGACAGGGCTGATGCTTGATCCTTATTTCTCGGCGGCAAAATGGCGCTGGATGCTGGAGCAGGTGCCTTATATCGACCGCCTGCTGGAAGAGGGACGTTTGCTGGCAGGCACGATGGACAGCTGGCTGCTCTGGAAGCTGAGCGGCGGAGCGGTTCATGCCACGGATTACACGAATGCGAGCCGAACGTCGCTGTTCAACATCCACGAGCTGCGCTGGGATGCCGAGCTGTGCGAGCTGTTCGGCGTGCCGATCGAGCTTTTGCCTGAAGTGAAGTCATCCGATGCGGTATTCGGGGTAACGAATGCGAGGGATTCACAGCTGTTGTCCTACCCGATACCGATTGCCGGGATTATCGGCGATTCGCAGGCTGCTCTGTTCGGACAGCACTGCTTCGAGACAGGCATGGCCAAAGCGACCTATGGCACGGGGACATCCGTGCTGATGAATATCGGCGAGAAGCCGGTCGCCGCAGAGAATGGCCTGGTGCTCGCGATCGGCTGGAGCATCGGCGGGAAAGTAACCTACGCCCTGGAAGCCGTCATTCGTACATCGGGGGACACGATCAAGTGGGTTCGCGATAACTTGGGCTTGTTCCATACTTTTGCCGAGCTGGAGGAGCTGCTGCTTCAGTCGCATCATAATGAAGGCGTTTACCTCGTTCCGGCCTTTGTCGGGCTGGGTGCGCCATACTGGGAGCCGCAGGCCAGGGCGATGATATCCGGGATGAGCCGGGGGACGGGCAGACCCCATATTATTCGCGCCGCGCTCGAAAGTATTGCTTACCAGGTTCGGGACGCCATAGAGCTTATTGAAGAGGGGGCAGGAATCCCTCTTAAGATGCTCCGTGCCGACGGGGGAGCTTCCGATAATGCCATGCTCATGCAATTTCAGGCGGACATGCTGGGCTGCGGGGTATCCAAGTCGGATGTAGCCGAATTGTCGGCCTTGGGCTCGGCTTATATGGGCGGGCTTGGCATAGGAATCTGGGATTCGCTCAGTGATATTTCCAAGCCAACGCGAGATTACGAGATATACATGCCTTCGATGGATCAGAAGCAGCGGGCGCAAAATTACGAGGGATGGAAAAGGGCGATCGGCGTCGTGCTGCAAGACAGTGTCACAGCTGGCCATTCGCCTACTGCCGAAGCTTCTGAAGCCAGTTCTAAAAAAAGCATACCATGCTCTTAAAAAGCAGCATACCTCCGCCCAATGCTCCATGATACAGTGAAATCAAGTGACATGAAGAGCAGCTTAATGGATCAATTCGGTCTCATTGAAAGGAGCAAGCAAATGACGAGCATCATCAATCCTGTGATCAGGGGATTTAATCCGGACGCATCGATGATTCGCGTGGGGGGATAATTACTATCTTGCCACCTCTACCTTCGAGTGGTTTCCGGGCGTGCAAATTCATCACTCCAAAGATCTGGCGCATTGGCGGCCTTTGACGCGTCCGCTAAGCCGCGTGTCTCAGCTGGATACGTTCCCGCCGTATCGAAGGGCTTTACGAGTATGCCCCGGAATACCCGCTCATCACAACGGTGAACGATCCGGATTATCCGCTGCAAAAGGCCGGGCATGCCGCGGTTGTTGAGACGCAAAATGGAGAATGGTATATGTCCTTCATTTGCGCACGCACTCTGCCGGGACGCAGGCTGTGCCCGCTTGGCCCGGGAGACAGGCATGCAGAAGCTGGAATGGACGGAGGACGGCTGGCTGCGGATCGCCGGAGGCGGACGTTTGCCGCAGCTCGAGGTAGAGCTCCCCGATCTTCCGCTTCATCCATTCCCTCCGCTTCCCGAGACGGATCATTTCGAGGAAGCAGAGCTCGGCATCCAGTATCATACGCTCAGAGTTCCCGCGGACGAAGAATGGCTTAGTCTCACAGAGCGTCCAGGGTATTTGCGGATGCGCGGCCGCGAATTGTTATACTCCTGGTTCAGGCAGAGTATGGTGGCAAGACGGCTGGAGCACTTTGTATGCGAGGTGGAGACCTGCGTCGAGTTCGAGCCGGAGCATTTCAATCAGATGGCCGGATTAACCATATACTACGATGACCGCGATCATTTCTATTTGCGGGTCAGTCATGATGAAGCGATTGGCAAGCATGTGGCGCTGACATTATCAGATCAAGGCAATTATGATGAGCCGGAAGGCGCTGTTGTATCGGCGGAGGGCTGGAACCGGTTATGTGCTCAAGATTTGTCGGGAACGCAGCGGCATGCGGATTTCGATTACTTGCGTTATACGGGCAAGGAGTAGTCTGGCTGGAGGATTTCTACGCCAAGCTGGCTTTATTTGCATTATCCGAGTCCGGCAAAAAATAGGATGCTAGAGTAAAAAGCTGCCCTAAGTCTATACAAACTTTATAGACGAGGAGCAGCTTTTTCGTGCTAAAACAGCTCTACGGTTTGCCTGCAACGATGCCTTGAAGAAGCATAAATGGCATCAAGCAAGCCCATGGAATAGGCGGTTTCCTGCAGCGGGACGTAGCTGCCATCGCCGTAGGCAAGCTTTCGATAGAATTGGTCGATCAGCCTGGCATGGCCTTGCCCCCAATAGGATTTGCCGACGGCTGGCTGTTGATTCGTGCTGAATACATCGCTTTCGAGCCATTGAACATTCCCGCCGCTGACCAGCATAAGCTGATGATCCATGTAGCGCAGCAAGCCTTTCTCCATATGCATTTCAATAAAAAAGGGGCTGTTCTCGGAATGCCCGTTCGTAGCATAGAACATTCCGGCCTTGCCGTCCTTGTAATATAAAGTAGCTTCGGCGGTATCCTCGACCTCAATAATGTCCTGCAATATTCGCGTGTCGATATTTCCTTGAACCGCCTCAATCTCGCCTCCGAGATAGTACAGTAAATCCAGCATATGCACAGCTTGATTGATCAAGAGGCCGCCGCCTTCGGTGGCCCATTTCCCGCGCCAGGAGCCGGACCGGTAGTAGTCCGCTGTTCGCCTCCAGGTCAGGAACCCTTTAATGCCGAGCATTCGTCCAAGCGCTCCCTCCGCAATCAGTTCCTTCGCTTTCTCGATGGACGGGTTCAATCGATTTTGCAGAATCGCGCAGCAGGCCACACCGGAAGCTTTCACAGCATCCGCTACCTTGCGTGCTTCAGCGACGTTCATGGCCACGGGTTTTTCCAGCACGATATGCTTTCCGGCCTCGGCCGCCTGAATGGCCATTTCTGCATGCAAATGATGCGGGGTGCATATATGCAGGCTGTGAACCGCCGGGTCGGACAAGACCTGCTTAAAATCAGTGTATACCCGGCAATCCTCCTTGCCAGATAGCGTCTCGGCGCGCTCCTTCACAATATCGCATGCGCCGAACAGCTCGGAGGCCTGCGATTGCCTGACCGCTGCAGCATGAATCGGGCCGATTGCGCCGCAGCCGACAATGACGGCATTCAACCGGTTCATCTCAGGAGAACCCGAACTTTTGCAAATTGTTATAGCTGATTTTCAAGCTTTCGAACGCGTCCGTCGGCCCGTCATCCCGTTCGATCAAATACCACTTGACTCCAGCATCCTCGCACGCTTGTAGAATTTCCGGCCAATTCAGGTTGCCTTCCATAATCTCTGTCATGATCTGCTGCGAATCGATGATCGTCAGATCCTTCAGGTGGATGGCCTCGATTCGGTTCTTCAGCCTGCGGATCCAGGCGCTAGGATCGCCGCCGCCCACCTGTACCCAGTAAGAGTCCAGCGTAAATAGGAAGTTTTCCGGATTTGTCTGTTCAATGAGCACATCCATGCCGAGTTTTCCGTTATAGCTTTGAAATTCCCAATGATGGTTATGGTAGCTGAACTTCAGCCCGTTTTGCGCCAATTCATCGGCGATCGCCGAGAATTTCTTGGCGAAGGCGATGTAGCCCTCGGCGCTATGATACTCGGCAGGCAATCCGCCCAGCCCCGCCAGCCCGCAGCCCAGCGTATGATGATCATGGATCACGCCATCCAGATCGTTGATGAATCGGTCATAAGGGATGTGCGTGACCACAACTTTCAAACCATGGCCGCGGGCGATCGCCGCCAGCTCATCGACAGGGATATGCCAAATCGCGGATAACTGAATCGTCGTATAGCCCATTTTTTTAATTTTTTGCAGCGTCTCATCAAGCTCATTTGGCGTTCCGGCAAAATTCCGAACTGTATATAATTGCGCACCTAGAATTTTCGTCATTTACGCAACCTCCTTTTATTCATTGGCGTCAAGGCTAGTGTGTTCCCGACACGTCGACGACCTTTTGGATGACGTTCTTTCTCACCGTGGAGCTCTTGATCTTCTCCTGCAGCAGCTCATAGAAATGCTCGTGATCAAAGCGGTCAAGCTCTGCCCAGTCATCCGTCCAGGTTGAATAATGGATCGCATTGGAAATGAGCAGGCCGTGAATGCCATCCTCCCCCGGTGCCAGCAGCTTTTCCCCCTGCAGAACCGCCTTTGCGAAGTTTTTAAAAATGCCGATGTGCTGTTCACCGCCGTTCGCCGAGACGGGTATTTCACAGCGCCAGCATTCCGGCTTTCGGAACGGGTCCAAGTTCATCCGATTGTGCTCCCGTTCCGAAATGCGGTTCCGGTCAAACGTGATGCGATTGTTCTCGACGACGATTTTACCCATATCCCCGGAAATCTCCAGCCGGTTTGTGCCTGGTGCCTCGCCCGTTGACGTGATATAGACGCCCGTTGCTCCGTTTGGATATTCCAAATAAGCGGTCACATCGTCCTCCACCTCGATGTCGTAATATTTGCCGAAGCTGCAGAAGGAGCGGATTCTGCGGGGCATGCCGAGCATCCACTGGAGCAAATCCAGGTTATGCGGGTTCTGGTTGATTAGCGTGCCGCCGCCCTCGCCTTCCCAGGTGGAGCGCCAGGAGCCGGAATCATGATAGGCCTGCGGACGGTACCAGTCCGTAATGATCCAGACGACTCGCTTAAGCTCGCCCAATTCGCCGCTTTGCACAAGTTCCCTCACTTTCTGGTACACGGGATTCGTCCGCTGATTGTACATGATGCCGAAAACTTTGTCCGACTGTTTCGCGGCCGCGTTCATCTCCAGCACCTGCTTCGTGTATACGCCGGCTGGCTTCTCGATAAGCACATGCAGGCCGCAGGCGAAGGCCTCCATCGCAAGCGAAGGATGATCATAATGAGGGACGGCGACTAAAACGGCATCGATCAGACCGCTATCGTACATTTCTGTTGCATGTTCGAAGACGGCCACTCCCGGCAGATTATCCTGCGCCCATGCCCTGCGCTCCGGGTTAATATCGCATACTGCGCCAAGCGTCATGCCGGGTACCTTGTGCTCCTGATGAATCCGCAAGCTGTGGGACATGCCCATATTGCCGATGCCGATGATGCCGAGGCGTACATTTTCCATGAGAATATCCTCCTTTAAATATTGTTTAGAATCGATATTAAGGATGAATGAGCTAATCTGAAGGTGTGAAGCCCGCCAGCTTCTAGCGTATCGGTCAGCGGAGCTTGTTCCAGCTCGGCCAAGCCTTGAAAACTGCCCAAATGCGGCTCCAGCGACAGGAAGCCTTCATATCCGCTGGCCTTCAAGCTTCTCAGCACATCCTCGACCCGCCCGTTTCCCATGCCTGCGGGAACATTGCTGCCATCGTAGAGTGCATCCTTGATGTGCACATACCGGATATAAGGCTCCAGCAGTTCGAAGGCTGCCGGGTATACCTCACAGCCGCATTGCACAAAGTTGGCTGGATCGAAGGCGCTGGCGAAATGCGGCGACCGGCAGGCCTCCATCAGATCAAGGCAGCGCTCGGGAGTGTCGCCGTAGATATCTTTTTCATTCTCGTGGAGGATCGTTAATCCGCTACCCTCAGCGGCCTTCAGAATAGCGCCGACCCGCTCGGTGACTTCGTTCCGGTACAGGGCAGGATCGCTGCCCTCCGGCATATAGAAGCTGAAAATGCGCACAAATGGACTATTCAATGTGTTAGCGGTTTCAAAAACTCTTTTGGCCATATCCAGATGAGCCCCAAAGTCGTCCGAAATGCTGATTTTGCCGATGGGCGAACCGATGGAGGAAACCTTGATCCCGTAATGAGCAAGTCTATGTTTGACTTCTGCGATTTCTTCGCGTGACAGGATGGAGATGTTCTTTCCGTTCACGCCTCTTACTTCGATAAAATCGATGCCGAGTGCCTGTAATCCCTTCAATTGCGTCTCAAAATCCGCATCGATTTCATCAGCAAAGCCTGAAATCATAAATTTGGCCATTCTGATCTCACCTCTTCTTGGAGATTTCCATTTCAATTTATCATTAATATTTTCTAAGTTCTTCCCGATAATTGTTTGAAACTATGCCAATCTTGCTATATGTTTAGGGTGAGGTGATTTCGATGACAGCAGATCAGCAACGAAAATTTCATTATGCGGCTGCGGACAGCTCATTTTTTTATCACCATGCCAGAGACGAGCAGCCCAATCCGCTGGATTATAAACTCCATTATGAGAAGGGCTACGAAATATTTATGTTTATCAACGGTGCAGGCAGCTTTACGATTGAGGGCAGCAAATACGACTTGGAGCCCTACTCGATCCTGATGATGAATTCGAATGAGCTTCATGTCGTTAATATTGCTGAAAACCTGCCGTATGAGCGGATCGTTTTAAGTATGGATGCCAATTTTCTGCCTCCCTTTATGGCTGGCGGTATCGATTTCTTCCGTACGATCAAATTCCGCAAGCTGGGGGAGGATAATCAGTTAAGCGCAGAGATTGTTAGAGCAAGCGGGCTGCTTGAATTGTTCGGTAAGCTGCGGCAGGCATTGGAGCAGAGGAGCACCGAGCATGAGATGGTCGCGAAATGCATCATTGTGCAGATTTTATCAGCAATCAATGATCTGGCTAAAGCGGATTTGCCGAGCAGCAGCAAGCGGGGGGATGACAAGGTCAGGGCCGTATTGGAATATATTAATGCGAATTTGGAGGAGCAGCTTACGCTGGATGCGCTGTCGGAGAGATTTTTCGTCACGAAATATCATTTATGCCGTATTTTCAAGGAAACGACCGGATTTACGATTAATCAATATATTACCTATAAAAGAATCCATTTGGCCGATCAACTGATGATGCAGGGCTTTACGCCCACCCAGGCCTGCTTCATGTCTGGATTTAACGGCTATTCGAGCTTCTTCAAGGCCTACCGCAAGCTGACCGGAGGGACGCCGAGAAGCGGAAAGCCGCAATGATATGCACGGTCAAACTAAAGAAACTGCACATTGCTCTTAAAAAACTGCATTCCGGCTGTGAAGCATGATGTTAAAGTGGATTTAACGGCAATCTTCTATATCATGGAAAATGTACGGCAAGCTGCCGCAGGAGTACAAGCAATCCGCAAAAGTCGAATAGGAGAACTGCATATGCGTTTATGGGGCCGCAAGTTTACTAGCATTTTCGTTAAATTTTCAGCGTCCTTTATTCTAGTCGGGCTTATTCCGCTGTTTGCCCTGAGCTTGTTTTCGGTGAATACATTCACCGGATATGTAGAGCGCTATACGATCGGCAATTTGCAGCAGATGGTTTTGTATATGAGCTACAATCATTTAACCAATACAACGAGGTATCCAAGCTGATGTACACCGGAAGGAATGAGGGGTATGTCGAGAGTTCGAGTCAAAACCAGACTTACAATGTCAACGAACATTCCGGTTGATTCATTTTTGAAGACGGTGTTGTATAGCGATACTTAGAGGCTGGTCGGATGGCATCGATATGATGGCCAGCTCGGATGTTGAGATCGACGATGTGTTCCTTCGTACCTCGGATGACTGTATTGCCATATACGGAACCCGCTGGGATTATCGTGGAGGCACAAGCCGCGTAAAGGTCCGCAATTCGGTATTATGGGCCGATGTGGCGCACCCGATAATGATTGGCACGCATGGCGATTACGAAAAGGAGGGGGATACGATCGAAGATATCGTGTTCGAGAATTTGGATATTCTTGAACATCATGAGCCCCAAGAAAACGATTGGGGAGCAATGGCAATCAATGCGGGCGATAAGAATACTGTCCGCAACGTTCGATATTCGGGTGGTGCATAATCCCGATTATAATCCTGAGCCGGGCACACGCATTGAGAATATTACATTTCGCAATGTCAGCTATACAGGGGATAACGCCATGCCGAACCGGATTTACGGATTCGATCAGGACAGAGCTGTCGATGGGGTGACATTTATTCGGTTACAAATAAACGGGCAGACGATACTTCAGGCCGAAGAGGGGCATTTTCATATCAATGAGCATGCCCGCAGCATTAAGTTTTTGGCTGAATAATGCAGATGGAAAAAAGAGACATAAAGACGTTTATCCAAGTCTTTATGTCTCTTATTTAGTAAAGCCTGTTGGAACTGAAATGAATTATCTGGCCAACCAGCCTCCGTCTACGCAGAGAACATGGCCGTTCAAATAGTCGGATGCCGAGGAGGCGAGGAATACCGCCGGGCCTTTAAGGTCTTCCGGCGTTCCCCAGCGCCCGGCAGGAATCCGGTCCGTAATTGAAGCGTAGCGGTTCTCATCCGCGCGAATTTGCGCGGTATTATCCGTAACCATATAACCCGGAGCGATGCCATTAACCTGCACGCCGCCGCTAGCCCATTCGTTGGCAAAGGCTTTGGTCAGGCCGGCAACGGCATGCTTGCTGGCCGTATACCCTGGAACGTTGATGCCGCCTTGATAGGAGAGCATCGAACAGATGTTGATGATTTTGCCTCTGCCTCTCTCCAGCATATGGCGCCCTGCAAGCTGCGACAACAGAAATACTGTATTGAGGTTCAGGTCAAGGACATCGGACCAATCCTTCGCGCTATGGTCTTTAGCCGGTGTGCGGCGTATAATACCGGCGTTGTTTACCAGGATATCAATCTGGCCTGTCAGCTTGAGCGCCTCGTTAAAGGTTGCCTCCAATTTGCTGTGATCGCTTAAATCGACTTGAACGACGGTCGCTTTTCTTCCAAGGCCTTTAATTTGATTCACGGTCTCTTCGCTGCGGCCAAGGGATACACAGACGACATCCGCTCCAGCTTCGGCAAGCCCGATGGCGATGCCCTGTCCCAATCCGCCGGTAGTACCTGTTACCAGAGCGGTTTTGCCTGTTAAATCGAACAATTTCATGGGTTGGACTCTCCTTCATAAATGATTAGAAGTTCTTATTGTTTCCGCACTCAATCGTTACTCCCGCGCTGCTGTACTGGCGGGCAACCTCGGCCGGGAGTCCGCTGTCGGTAATGATGCAGGTCAGCTCATTGAGGGAGGCGAACGTCCGCAGCGCGGTTTGCCCGAATTTATGATGGTTAATGACGGCGATGACTTCACGGGCGGTTTCGATTAAAGCCCGTTTGAAGCCGATCAGGTCTCCGGTGTAAATCGATAACCCATGCTCCGGGTGAATGCCTGTCGCCGAAATAAAAGCTTTTTGAATGTTCAACTGCTGAATATACGAAGTCGCTTCCGGCCCGGCCAGCATGTTGCGAACCCGGTAGCCGCCGGGGACGACGAGACGTATATTGTCCTTCGCGGCCAGTTCGCTGATGATATAGACATCGTTCGTAATGACGGTTAACGGCTCGTTGCTAAGACGGCGGGCAATCTCCAGTGTCGTGCTCCCCCCGTCCAGCGCAATGATGTCGTTAGGTTCGATGTGCTGCAACGCTCTAAGGGCAATATCGGCCTTCTCATCCGCATGTTTCGCGAGCGGTTCCTTGGAAGGGAGGATGCCGAATTGATCGCTTTGCGCCAGAATGGCGCCGCCATGAACGCGAACGATCAAACCCTGCTCCTCGAGCCGGGTCAAATCCTCGCGAATCGTCTTGCCAGTTACCCCCAGCTTGTCGCTTAACTCCGCAACCGTCACCTCTTTGTTCGTCAGCAGAACTTCCATGATTCTCTCATGCCGTCTAATCGGACTCATACCATCTCAACTCTTCCGTAAATATTTATCTCTCTATCTTAAATCCTTCATGGCTACGGCGTCCATATCGCTGTAGATTTTGTTGTCGCCGGCCATGCCCCAGATGAATGTATAATTGCTCGTTCCTACGCCGCTATGGATCGACCAGCTGGGGGAGATGACCGCCTGTTCGTTCCGCATGACGATATGGCGTGTTTCTGTAGGCTCTCCCATCAGATGGATGACGACCGCATCCTCAGGAAGGTCGAAGTACATATAAGCTTCCATCCGGCGCGGGTGAACGTGCGCTGGCATCGTATTCCACATATTTCCTGTTTTGAGCTGTGTCATACCCATAACCAGCTGGGAGCTCTGAATGCCGTCTGCGTGGATGAAGCGGTGGATCGTCCGGTCGTTGGAGTTCTGAATCGAACCAAGCTCGCTGGAGTCAGCCTCGCCCAGCGTTGTCTTCGCAATCGGATACTCTTTGTGGGCAGGCGCCGAATTCAGATAGAATTTAGCTGGCTTAGCTGCGTCTTTGCTCCGGAAAATAACCTCTTTCGAGCCCATTCCGACATAAAGGCAGTCTTTCGTATTCAGCTCATATTCGGTGCCGTCGACGATGATCGTTCCAGGTCCGCCTACGTTGATCGCTCCAAGCTCGCGGCGCTCCAGGAAGAACGATACGCCAAGCTCCTTCAGATCGGTGTCCAGCTTGACGTCTTCTTTTACGGGAGCAGCCCCGCCGATAATCAGGCGATCCTCATGAGTGAGGACGAGCTCCAGCTTGTCGGGTGTAAACAGGGTCGGGATATGGAATTCCTGACGAAGCCGGTCCGTGTCAAACTTCTTCACTTCATTGGGGTGAGATGCGTAACGTCTTTCCATGAAAAAAAGCCTCCTCTTTCGTTCGTTTATGTTTAAAACGTTCATATAGGTTCATATTAGTCTGTTTACGTTTACTTTGCAAGCGTTTTTATGAGTATCTTCGGGCGCAAATAAAGTGACAGAGCAGATTTGAATTGAATATCAAAAATATAGGGTAAAAAACATAAAATTATTTGGGTTGGAAAAAAATGCTCTCTGCATTATGGTGATATGAGTTATTCTAGACCTAGAGCGTTTCATATCGGCGGAGAGGGAGTGGGCTTTTGAGTTTAATTGAAGTGAAAGGTCTGCAGAAAGTATTCCGGCAGGCGATGAAAGACCCCGGTCTTGCCGGGGCGGTAAAGCATCTATTGTACCCGCGCTATAAAGATAAGTATGCAGTAGAAGGCATTGATCTCACGATCGAGGAAGGAGAGACGGTTGCTTATGTCGGGCCCAATGGGGCAGGCAAGTCGACGACAATAAAAATGCTCAGCGGCGTACTTGTTCCAACGGGGGGAGAAGTTCGGGTCAACGGCTTGATCCCCTATAAACAAAGAATGGAGAATGCGGGAAACATCGGGGCGGTATTCGGGCAGCGCACACAACTGTGGTGGGATATTCCGGTTCGGGAATCCCTTGCACTGCTAAAGGATATTTATCAGGTTCCTGCAGATATATTCAAACGGAATTTGGATGCGTTTACAGAGCTTCTTGAAATGGATGCCTTCCTCCATTTATCCGCCCGCAAGCTCTCGCTGGGCCAACGAATGCGGGCCGACTTGGCTGCCGCTCTGCTGCATAACCCCGCAATCGTTTATTTGGATGAGCCTACGATCGGCCTCGACATTGCAGTCAAGCAAAGAATTCGCGGCTTTATTAAAGAAATGAACCGGACGAAAGGAACGACGATGCTGCTCACAACGCATGACTTAGGGGATATTGAGGATTTATGCGAGCGATTGGTCATCATCGACCATGGGCGGATCATTTACGACGGGGCGATGCAGAAAGTTAAAGACATGTTCGCCAGGGATAGAACTATACATATGGCGCTGAGTTCGCCGATTGCCGAGCCAGACATCCTGTTTGCGGACATGCCCGGGGTTTCTATAGAAGCAGGCGCAGGACAGCCGAGGGATGCGCTTGCGCTTTCGATTCGTTTTGACCGGTTCCAATGTACGGCTAGTGAAATTGTAAAACGTGTGATGAACCAGGGGGAGGTTATCGATTTCCGGATCGACGAGCCCAGCCTCGAGTACATTATCCGCAGTGTATATGAGGGGAAAATGGATGCTTCTGCATTATCCGGAACAGCAAGGGGGACAGCTTGAATGGGCTTCAAAAAATATTACACCCTTGCGCTATGCTCGATGCAGAACACGCTGGCATATAGACTCTCATTCATACTGAATTTCGTTGCCAATTTCATCGGGCTCGTCGCGATGTATTGTCTTTGGCAGGCAGTTTATGACGGGCGGTCTGAGTTATCCGGATTCACCTGGCCGATGATGCAAGCCTACCTGCTGATTACCTTCTTCGTTAACTCGATGCTGTCGTATTATTCGGAGTCGGGAATTACGAATAAGATTCTGGACGGGAGCGTCATGATGGATTTGCTGCGGCCGCTGCATTTTCAGAAGGCACGGCTTGCGGAGTCGCTGGGCGCATGCGTGCTGGAAGGCATATTAAGCCTTGTGCTGGTCAGCTTCATGGCTATTTTTACAGTAGGGGCTTCTTTACTGCACGGCGGCTTGGCCAGCGTGCTGTTCCTGATCAGCTTACTGTCATCGATCCTAGTGAAATTCGGCGTCGTCTATGTTACAGCGCTGCTGTGCTTCTGGACGACGAGCGGGTTTGGAATCATCTGGATGAGAATGGCGATCACCAATCTGCTGTCAGGGGCCTTGGTGCCGCTGGCTTTTTTCCCTTCCTGGCTGCAGACAGTAGCGATGCTGCTTCCGTTTCAAGGCATCGTAAATACACCGGTAACGATTGGTCTCGGCATGGCGGGGACTGCAGAGTCGCTGCAGCTTATTGCGATCCAATGGGTGTGGGTCGTGCTTCTATGGCTGCTTGGCAGATGGATGTGGTCGTGGGCCGTACGGCAAATTACGATTCATGGGGGCTAGATATAGAATGAACAGGTCACCGCGAAGAATTTTATTTTTATACTGGAGATTATTCAGTCAGCAGTTAAAGGCCATGATGGAGTATTCCGCAGACTTCTATGTCATGATCGGCGCCGCCGCCATGACTCAAATTACCGGGTTCCTGTTCCTGTGGGTTGTTTTCTCACGGATTCCGGACATTCAGGGCTGGCAATTTTGGGAGGTGGCCTTCATGTATGCGGCGGTTTATGTTTCTGAAGGCATGGGCTCCTTATTCTTTGAAGGAACCTGGCGTATGCTGCGACTGGTCAATATGGGCGAGCTAGATCGTTATTTGGTGCGGCCGATGCCGGTCGTGCTGCAAATTTTCTGTACAGGAATCGGCATCAACGGGTTGGGCAATATTGTAATTGGCGGAACGATTATGGGGATGGCCTTGTCGCAAATCGAGATTGCCTGGAGCCCGGCTACGGCCGGCATGGCCGTCGTCCTGCTTGGGGCAGCGATGATCATCCGAGTAGCGATCAACCTGGCTGCCAATTGCTCGGCGTTCTGGATTCGCAATAGCGGCAATGCGTTCCCGATCATGATTCATAATCTGAGTGAATTTGCGAAATATCCGATGACGATTTTCTCGTTGGGATTACAGCTCTTTATTTCCATCGTTGTTCCTTTCGCGTTCGTCAGCTTTGTTCCGGCTGCTGCCCTGTTCGGCAAAGCGACCTGGAGCTACCTTGGCTGGTTCAGCCCGCTTGTGGCCCTGTACTGCTGGGGCCTTGCCCTGCTCCTGCTGCGGATCGGCTTGCGGCGGTATGAGAGCGCTGGAAATTAACGAGCCGTTCCCATTGACGATGGGGATGCAGTTTTATATAATGGTTGGTAATTAAAAATGGATATACAGGAACTTTGAAGAGGAATAATAGTTTGAATTCTGCCACCCAGAGAGCCGGTGCATGGTGCAAGCCGGTTGGAGAATGCAAATGAACTCGCCTCGGAGTTATGATGCAATGGGATTCTGCGCCTCGTATGGCAGGTGCTTGCCATCCCGGAAACATCATCGTCTTGCCCGCGTTAAGGGTGCAAAGGGAGCGGATGGCAAAGCATGCCGGAAGCTAACTAGGGTGGTACCACGGGAATACTCCTCTCGTCCCTAGCGATGATACGCTATGGGTCGGGAGGTTTTTCTTTTGATGGCCTGTCTGCTATTAGAAAATACGTCAATCGGCGTTTTTATTCACTGAAGGGAGTTTAAGATCATGAGCAATAACAATCAATCTCACGATGTATACCGTGCCCAGGCGATTGAGCCGAAGTGGCAGGCATACTGGGATGAGCATCAAACATTCAAAACTACGGAGGAGCCGGGCAAACCGAAATTTTATGCGCTGGATATGTTCCCCTATCCATCGGGGGCAGGCCTTCACGTAGGCCATCCGGAGGGATATACGGCGACGGATATCGTCTCGCGGTACAAGCGGATGCGCGGCTATAACGTGCTTCACCCGATGGGCTGGGACGCATTCGGCCTGCCTGCGGAGCAGCATGCCCTGGATACGGGCGAGCATCCCCGTGATATTACGGTTAAGAACATCAATAATTTCCGGCGCCAGATCAAGTCGCTGGGCTTCTCCTATGATTGGGACCGGGAGATCAGCACGACGGATCCGGAATATTATAAATGGACACAATGGATCTTCATCCAGCTCTATAAGAAAGGCCTTGCCTACGTGGCCGAGGTGCCTGTCAACTGGTGTCCGGCACTTGGAACCGTCCTGGCGAACGAAGAGGTTATCGACGGCAAGAGCGAACGCGGGGGTCACCCTGTTATCCGCAAGCCGATGCGCCAATGGGTATTGAAGATTACCGAATATGCCGAGCGTCTGCTGGAGGATCTGGAGGAGCTCGACTGGTCGGAGAGCATCAAGGATATGCAGCGCAACTGGATCGGCAAGTCCGAAGGGGCTGAGGTCGTATTCCAGATCGAGGGAAGCGATGAGACACTGAGGGTGTTCACGACACGTCCAGACACTTTGTTTGGAGCGAGCTATGCCGTGCTTGCGCCAGAGCATGAGCTGGTGGAGAAAATTACGACAGAAGCCCAGCGCGCCGCAGTGTCAGACTACCGGGAGCAGGCTGCCCGCAAGAGCGATCTGGAGCGTACGGATTTGGCGAAAGAAAAAACCGGCGTCTTTACCGGAGCCTATGCGATCAATCCGGTGAACGGCGAGAAACTGCCGGTATGGATCGCGGATTACGTGCTGGCCGGTTATGGAACAGGCGCGATTATGGCCGTTCCTGGACACGACGAGCGCGACTATGAATTCGCAAAGCAGTTCGGTCTGCCGATTATCGAGGTTGTGGAGGGCGGAAATATCGCGGAAGGAGCCTATGCAGGGGATGGCGCGCACGTCAATTCCGATTTCCTGAACGGTCTGCGCAACGAAGAAGCGATTAAGAAGATGATCGCTTGGCTGGAGGAGAACGGCAAAGGCCGCGGAAAAGTAAGCTACCGCCTGCGCGATTGGCTGTTCAGCCGCCAGCGCTATTGGGGGGAGCCGATTCCGATCCTGCATCTCGAGGACGGCACGATGAAGCCGGTGCCGGAAGATCAACTGCCGGTGCTTCTGCCGGAGGTTGATCATATCGAGCCTTCCGGTACGGGAGAGTCGCCGCTCGCTAACGTGACGGAGTGGGTAAATACAACAGATCCAGAGACGGGCCTTCCAGCGCGCCGCGAGACAAATACGATGCCGCAATGGGCAGGAAGCTGCTGGTATTATTTGCGGTACATTGATCCGCACAATGATAAGGAGCTGTGCTCCAAGGAGAAGCAGGAAGAGTGGCTGCCGGTTGACCTGTACATCGGCGGAGCCGAGCACGCGGTGCTTCATTTGCTCTACGCCCGTTTCTGGCACAAGGTTCTATATGACCTAGGCGTTGTGTCTACGAAGGAGCCGTTCCACAAGCTGGTCAACCAAGGAATGATTCTCGGTACGAACAACGAGAAGATGAGTAAGTCCCGCGGCAACGTCATCAACCCGGACGTGATCGTGAACGAATACGGTGCCGATACGCTGCGCGTCTATGAGATGTTCATGGGTCCGCTGGAGGCGACCAAGCCATGGAATACAAGCGGAGTAGAAGGAACGCATCGGTTCCTGTCCCGGATCTGGCGCCTGTTCGTCGCCGAGGATGGCAGCCTGAACGCGAAAATCAACGATGGCGAAGGCGCGGAAGATTTCAAACGCACTTGGCATAAGACGATCAAGAAAGTGACTGAAGATTTCGAGGCACTGCGCTTCAATACGGCGATCAGCCAGCTGATGATCTTCGTAAATGAGGCCTATAAAACCGACGTTATTCCGAAAGCCGCTGCGGCGAATTTCGTGCAAATGCTGTCCCCGCTGGCTCCGCATTTGGCGGAAGAGCTGTGGGAGCGCCTTGGCCATAACGAGAGCGTCACTTATGAGCCATGGCCGGTATATGACGAGGCTTGGACGGTCGATTCCGAGGTGGAAATCGTCGTGCAGGTGAACGGCAAAATCGTGGACCGCACCAAAGTAGCCAAGGATCTTGATCAGGCAGCGATGCAGGAACACAGTATGGCTTTGCCGAACGTGAAACAGGCTATTGAAGGAAAGGCTGTTCGCAAAGTTATCGCGGTTCCGGGCAAGCTCGTCAATATCGTGGTCGGCTAGAGCATTTCAGGTCTGTCTGACTCTAAATCGTCATGGTCAGGGCTGACAGAACTGTTTGCGGCAGGTTTGACAGCGTCGAAAAGAGCGGCCAGCTTGGCCAGATCGGCCTCGTGCTTCCGCTGCGTCGCCTCAATCAGACTTAGGAATACGCCCTGAAGGCGCTCCTCCAATATAGCCAGTCCCTCGGCAGTCACGCCGCCGGGAACGGCAACGCGGCGCTGCAGTTGCTCTGGGGTCAGGCCGCCTTCCGTTAAGAGCCGGCCTGTACCGAGCAGCATTTCCGCGCTGAGGATTAGCGCTTCCGGCATGCTGATACCGGTCATTTGCGCTGCCGCTTTGGCCCACTGCTGTACAATGAAGCTCACGAAGGCAGGGCCGCAGCTTGATATGTCGGAGGCGATTCTCGTCTCCGACTCTTTGATTGGGGTCGGCCTGCTAATCGAGGACATGAGCTGCTCCAGCAGCAGGCGGTCCTCCGGCTGAACCCGCTCCCCATAAATGCAGAGCGAGGCGCCGCTATGTACGGAATGAGTGATGCTGGGGATGATTTTGGCGATTTTGGCAGGGACCTGCTCTTCCAGCACGGAGATCAGCACAGGGCTTGTAATGGAGATGAGCAGTTGCGTCTTGAGGAGTACACTGCGAATTTCCGCGATAACCTCCGGGAAGTGATGGGGCTTTACGCAAATAAATACGATATCGCTTCCTTGGGCAGCCTCGGCATTGCTGGCCGCGACGTTAAGGCCGGGATGCCGCAAAGCCAGCATTTCCGCTTTGGTCTTGCTGCGGTTGCTGACATGCAGGTTATGCGGGTACAGTGCACCGGAACGCAGGAAAGCCTCAATGAGCAGGCTTCCCATCGATCCCGTTCCGATGAAAGCGACTTTCATCCTGTTTCCCCCTTTCGTGCTTAAGCACAAAAATATTCGTCGTTTAAATATATATGCATCTTGATGGGATCTTCATGACATTTTGGACAGATTCTTTTTGAGATTGGAGCGATGAAATTGAAACGGGAGTACGTAATGACAGCGGTCGTATCGGCTGTGCTCGGGGCCGGTCTGATGCTGTTTGCCGTTGGCGGGAGCCGTCCTGCCGGCATTGAAGGCTGGGTACCGGTAAACCGCGAGGTTGCTGCCGCGATGGCCGGCGATAGCGGGCAGGGGGGAGCTTCGGCGGCTGCGGCACAAGCAGAGGGAGCCCCGGCTCAGGCCGCGGCAGGCCAGGGCAACCTGGCTGCGGGCAGCAGTGTTGCCGTACCGGATTCGGCGGGTAGCCCGAATCCTGGCCCGGATGGAGCCGGGCAGGCGGGCGTGCTGGAGCAAAGCGCCGCCCCTGCCGTGCCGCTGGCATCTGACAGCAGCGCAGCCGCAGTACCGCTGCAGCCGTCTGCCGAGCCTTCGCCGCAGGACGGGCTGGTGAGCATAAACACGGCGAACAGTTCGCAGCTTCAAACCATTCCGGGCATTGGCGAGAAGAAGGCGCAGGCGATCATAGACTACCGGAATCAACACGGCTCTTTTAATTCCTTGAGTGATTTGAAGAAGGTGAAGGGCATCGGGGAGAAAGTGTTCCAGAAATTGAAGCCTTATATCAAACTGTAAGAGGAGAATTAAAGCATGAGTCCAGATACACGCAAAGATTGGGATACGTATTTTATGGATATCGCATATATGGTATCCACGAGATCGCGCTGCAACCGGCGGCATGTGGGCGCCGTGCTTGTCCAGGGGAAGAAGCTGCTCGGAACGGCCTATAACGGCGCCCCGTCGGGCGTGCCTGACTGCTCGGAAGCGGGCTGCATGATTGCCGAGGAATACGAAATGGTGACGGTGGACGGCGAAGAGCAAATGGTCAAGAAGCAGCGCTGCGTCCGCACGATCCATGCGGAGCAGAACCTGCTGCTGTTCACGGACCGGATCGACCGGGAGGGCTCCAGCGTCTATGTGACCGACGAGCCGTGCTGGACGTGCGCCAATATGCTGGCGAACAGCGGGATCACGGAAATTATTTATCACCGTCCTTATCCGAAGGACACGGGCAAGGTTTCGGCGATGATGGCCCAGAAGGGGATTACCTTCCGGCGCCTGGAATCGTATCAGCCTCCGAAGGAAACGGATGGACGGGTTGAGGATTAGGCCATAGAAACATAAGAGCATAAGAGCATTAGAGATGAAGGAAGAACCTCGTCTGCTGCGGCAGATTGGGGTTCTTTTTTTTGCATTGGGGAACCTGCAAGGTTCGGATTAAGTCATTTTTTAGAGAGGAGTTCGGGTGATGCGCCACAGGCCTTTAGTAATGGCGGTATGCAGCTGGATCGTCGGCAGCGCTCTGGCCTATTTGCACGATGGCTCAGCTTTTTGGCTGTTTTGGGCGGGGATATGGCTTGTCCTTCCCTTGCTGGGCTGGATTTCCGGCTGCCCGTGGAAAAAGCTGCTTATTTACGGACTGATGTTCTCGCTTGGGGCTGCTTATTGGTCGTACCATGACGGGAAAAATGAAAGCAGGCTCTCTGCATGGATCGCTGCAGGCGGTGGAGGTTCCGTGACGGTCTCCGAATCAGGACAGACACAGGTGCTGGTTCAGGGAACGCTTCTTACTCCGGTGGAAGTGGATGGAGATCGCGCGGATTTTACGCTTCGCCTGGATTCGGTATCCTTTACGGGTCAGCAATCAGCTGTGAGATCTGAGGACGCGGGCGGTGAGAACCTGATCGTGCAGCTGCGGCTGGCATCTATAGAGGAAGCTGCGGCCGCAAGCGGGTGGCGAAGAGGCCAGCGGCTTGAGCTGGAAGGCACATTGGAGAGGCCGAACGAGGCCCGTAATTTTGGCGGCTTCGACTATCGCGAGTATTTGCGGACGCAAAGGGTCCATTGGCTTCTCAAAGCGACTGGCATTTCCTCCGTGAAGGTAGAGGCGGACGCCAAGATCAGCCCGTCTATGCTGCTCGGGAAGGTTGACGCTGCCCGAGGGGTGCTTGGCGAACGCATCGAGCGACTGTTCCCGGACTGGCAGGCGGGTTATATGAAAGGACTATTGATCGGCCTGGCCAGCGAGCTGGAGCCCGAGAAGTACGCGCAGTTCTCCCAGCTTGGACTGACGCACATTCTGGCTATATCCGGCAGTCATGTCGCGATTAATGTAAGCTTGATTTTCGGAGTGCTGCGCCTGTGCCGGGTGACCAGAGAAAGTGCCTACCGGATCGTGTTCTTATTCATCCCCGTGTATGTGCTGATTACGGGATTTTCCCCCTCCGTGATCCGCTCGGGATTAATGACGATGATCGGGATCTATTTATTACGGCGCGGCTTCCTGAAGGACGGACTGAATGTCCTGTCCGCGGCCGCTCTATTGATGCTGCTATGGGAACCTTACTACATGCTGAATGTGAGCTTTCAGCTCTCTTTTATCGTGACGGCGGGGTTGATCGTATTCGTTCCCTTGCTCATGCCCTATCTGCGGTGGCTGCCCGCCAAGGCTGCCGGAGCCGCCGCGATAACGGTCGCTGCGCAACTCGTCTCCTTTCCGCTGACTATTTATTATTTCAACCAATTTTCGCTTCTATCTTTGGCAGCTAATATGCTGCTTGTCCCGATCATCGGGATGATCGCTCTGCCCGGCGGCACGGCGGCCCTGCTGCTAAGCGCATTATGGCTGCCTCTTGGGGAATGGATCGCTTATCCGGTCAGGCTCCTGAACACGGCAACGTTCATCGTGACGGAATGGCTGAATGCTCGCAGCGGATTCATGACTTACTGGAAATCTCCTTCGTTAACGTGGATGGCCATATTCTATGCCGTTTGTTATTTGCTGCTGTACTTTAGGCACCGCAGCCGCATTGTCCGTCAGGCTGACTTGGAAGGAAGCGATGACACGCAGCCGCTCGATCCACTAGCGAAGCAGCGGGCTTGGAAAAGCCGCCGCGGCGGTAAGTGGCTGAACGTGGCCAAGCTCCGCCCTGAACAGCTGCTGCAAGGAGGGCTTGCTGGCTTGTTGCTCGTCCAATTATATTTAGGATATCAGCCTATGAATATGAAGGGCAAAGGACATGTCCAGTTTATCGATGTGGGACAAGGGGATTGCGCTTTGATTACTACGCCGGAAGGCCGGAATATTCTTGTGGACGGGGGAGGCACCGTTTCGTTCCGCAAACCGGAGGAGGCTTGGCGAAATCGTCGCGAGCCCTTTGAAGTAGGGGCCAAGACCGTCGTTCCTTTGTTGAAAAAACGCGGGATCAACCGGCTGGATGCGGTCATTCTAACGCATGGCGATCAGGATCATGCTGGAGGTTTGCAGGCGGTGCTCGAACAGTTTCCGGTGGATGCGCTGCTGATCAATGGATCGCTTAGCGATTCAAGCACGATCGCCAAGCTGATGGATACGGCGCTTCATAAGGGAATACCGATTTATGCCGCCAGGCAAGGAATGGGCCTAAAGCTTGATGCAGCGACCGAGCTGCGGATCTTGTCACCCGAACCGGATGCATCGCCTCAGGGGCAGATTCTCTACAGTAAGAAGCAGAATCATGAATCGATCGTCTTTATACTGCAGATGACTGGCGCGACGTTTCTGTTTACGGGAGACATGGACGAAGCGGCGGAGTATCGGGTTCTGGAGGAGCTTGCCGGGGAGAGCCAAACTAGCATTCTAGCAAACCGTATACCTTCTACATTTATAGACGTAATGAAAATCGCCCACCACGGCAGTAAAACATCGACATCCGCGGAATGGCTCGAATACTGGCGTCCTGCAGCGACTGTCATATCGGCCGGGGCTTCGAACAGCTACGGTCACCCGCATCCGTCCGTCTTAGAACGGATCGCCTCTTCGAGCAGCCGGATTTACCGCACGGATCAACACGGCGAGGTGCAAATGGAAGTGGAAAATGGCCGTATTCGCGTGCGGTACAAGTTGGTTTCCCCGTGGTGACGGGCTTCGCTTTTTCTGGTATTCTTAGGTGAGATTCAGGCTTTTATAGGATAACGTAAGACTTTACTACTAAAAATTTCTAACAAAAATAGTAACAACATTGCAACATATCGCCTGTCGATATCGTCTGTAAGGTTGCAAGGAAGGGGGAGCCTTTGTGGTGGAGCAGGAACTCATCAGAGCCGCTCAAACGGGCGATCGCGACGCTCTAATCACCCTATTGCGAGAAATAGAAAATCAAGTATACCGCACAGCCTATTATATTTTAAATGATGAACAGGATGCGCATGACGCAGCCCAGGAAGCGCTGATCCGGATTTATACGAAAATCGATACTTATGAGGAAAAGGCCCAATTCAAAACCTGGGTGCAGCGGATTGTGACAAATATCTGCATCGACAAGTTTCGCAGAAAAAAACCAACGGTATCGATCGAAGAGCACGAGATCGTGTTCGAAGGCAAGGATAATGTCGAGCGTGAAGTGATGTCCGGTTATATTGCGCAGGATATCCGCGAAGCGATCGATCAGCTTCCCGAGCACCATCGTTCCGTTGTGGTGCTGCGGTATTTGCAGGATTTTTCGTATAACGAAATCGCTGATAGCTTGAATTTGCCGCTGAATACGGTGAAATCGTATTTATTCAGGGCAAGGCAGCAGCTTCAGCATTTACTCCAAGATTATCAGAAAGGTGGTGTATCAGGATGAAGTGTGCGGAGGTGGTGGAATGGATGCACCGGTATATCGACCATGATTTAAATGACGAGGAAACCTCTTTGCTATTCGAGCATATTCGTGAATGCAGTGATTGTGCCGAGGAATTTGAGCTTCTGAACGAGTTGTCGGCGAAACTTAGCGAGCTTCCGGATGTAACCCCGCGCTTTAGCCTTGTTGACCGGATCATGCCGCAGTTGGACGAGATTGACCGGGCCCGCCTTGAAGAGGGGAGCGCGGTGGAGGACGATGGCATTCTCGGATCGGTAGCCGCGTCGGTGGCGGCCAGCCCGAGCAGCCTGCGCAGCAGAAGCGATAGCAAGGCGGCGCAGCGCAGCCGCAGATTCCGGACGGGAATTTTCGGCACGGTTGCAGCGGCGGTCATATTGGGTATTTTCATCACGCAATATGAGCCGCGAACGATTCCCAACGCGGATGTATCGACGGCTAACCATAGCGCGGAATCCTTGAATCAACCGTTTTCAGCCGATCCGTTTGCGGCGCAGAGCTCGGAGGAAGCCGAGAACCAAGCATCCCCAGAAGCGGCCGAGAATCCAGATGCAGCTCAAAAAGCAAGCCCGGACAGTGCGGGAGACGCGGACTCCCTTACCCGTGACGGTCAGCCTTCTTCGCCAGGAGCAGAAGCTCCAGAGAAGAGAGCCGATTTGAAGAACGATGGGGGAAATAAGGATGCTTCCTCCGGAGCCAACACAGATGCAAATATGGGATTCGGCGGGGATGCCGGTCGTCCGACGGCTGATTATTCGGGCGGCCCTGACAGTCGCTCTGTACAGCATAACGGAGCAGCCGAGGGGGATCCGGACGAAGGAGCGCCGGCTGCAGGCAGTCCTGCGAATCATGGGGATGTGGCAGATCAGCGGATGGAAATGGCTCCAATGGCACCTGACATGCAGGGGTCTTCGCCAGATCGGCAAGCTCCGGCTACTTCATACGGCATTGCTGCTATACCGGAAGAATGGGGTTCTCCCGATGGAGCGTACCAGGCTGTCCTGATGGGGAATCATCTGTCCATTTACCAGGTTAATGCTGAGGAGTACGTCCTCGTGAAGGAAGAACAGGTTAGCGGCACATGGCTTAAAGGCGAATGGTCCGGCGACGGCACGAGGTTTACCTATGAGACGGATGTGGACGGCAGCGTTGTAAAGCATACCGTACAGGTTAAAGCGGCGGATGCGGAAAATTCTTCCCAAAATAAATAAGAGCAGCACGATTTGAAGAGATATGGAATAGGTTATAAATATAAGAGACATAAAAAGAATCAGCCCTGAACGTCGTATGACCGCCGGCGGGAAAGTTTCTAGAGCTTTTCAGCCCGCGTTTATATAGATGCTTCGGGACAAAGGGACCTGTTCGCCTGACGGTGGAGGTCCCTTTGTTTGTCTATGCCGGCGGAAACGCCCCTGTAAGTCCGGGGTTCGGCAAATGCGTTTGGACGAAACCTGGATTTCACAGTATCATAGTATTACGAATGCATAAATGGCAGGAGCGAATATAGAAATATTGCCTGCCAGGGACTATTGGTGAGATGAGAGGGGAAGCCGAGTGGATATCAAAACGGCGATCAAGGATATAAAACAGGGGCGAGTCTCCCCTTTATATGTATGTTATGGGACGGAAAAATACCAAATCAACGAATTCATCGCTTTGCTTGAGAAGCATGTCGTCGATGAGGAGCAGCGCGATTTTGCTATGGCTGCCTTTGATTTGAGCGAAACGCCGATTGAAGCGGTCATCGAAGAAGCGGAGACTTTGCCGTTTCTGGTACCACGGAAGCTGATCGTGGTCAAGGACGCTTCTGTATTCACGGCGGGTAAGGACGGGGGCAAGGTGGAGCACAGGCTGGATTCTTTAACAGCATACATGGCGAATCCAGCCGAGCACAGCGTGCTTGTCTTCGTCGTTCAAGGCGAGAAGCTCGATGAGCGCAAGAAGATCGTCAAGGCGATCAAGGCGGCGGGTACGGTGCTCTCGTTTATGCCAATGGGCAGCGGAGAACTGGCGGCATGGGCGGTCAAGCAGGCGGAGAAGCGAGGCTGCGCCATGAGCCGGGAGACGGCTGATGCGCTAATCGCAGCCAGTGGCGTGCAAATGGCTGCATTGGCCGTAGAACTGGACAAGCTGTGTCTGTATGCGGGGAACGGCGGCGTTATCGATGAGTCCGCCATAGCGCAGCTGGTAGCGCGTACGACGGAGCAAAACGTATTCGCCATGGTGGAATGCATTGCGGGTCTCAAGCTCGAGCAGGCGCTGGACATCTTTTATGAGCTGCTGAAGCAGCGTGAGGAACCGATCAAAATCGCGGCGCTCATTGCCCGTCAATTTCGGATTATGCTGCAGGTAAAAGAACTCGGGCGGCAGAGCTATTCCCAGCAGCAAATGGCTTCGCAGCTGGGGCTCCATCCTTATGCGGTGAAAATCGCCGGCGAGCAGGCCCGGAGGTTTGAGACGGCCAAGCTGCGCCAGGTATTGTCCGAGCTAGCGCAGCTGGATCACCAAATGAAGAGCGGGGGGATCGACAAGGTGCTCGGGATCGAGCTGTTTTTGCTGCGTCTGGGTGCATAATGGAGCAAATGTTGGGAACCATCTTATCTTATAAAGCAGTACCAAAAAGACCTGAACAGTGATGTTCAGGTCTTTTTGAGCTTAAGTTTATAAATAACGGCGCTTACGCTTGGGACGTAAGGGCGTTCAATTTTTTAGCCAAGCGGGATTTCTTGCGGGCAGCAGCGTTCTTGTGGATCAAGCCTTTAGTAACGGCTTTGTCCAATTTCTTAGCAGCTGCAGCGAAAGCTGTTTTAGCTACTTCTACTTCATTGTTGGCCAGCGCAGTGTCGGCAGCTTTAACAGCAGTACGCAAAGCGGACTTTTGCGAAGCGTTCAAAGCACGGCGTTTGTCGTTAGTTTTTACGCGTTTGATAGCGGATTTAATGTTTGGCATTGCATTCACCTCCTGTAAAGCAAATATCATCCCAGATGATTCACAACTTAAAATATTTTATCACGCAGTAAGGCAAAATGCAATAAATTCATTGTAAAGAAAAGACCTGCATAATGTCTATATCCTCCCGCACAATATAAGATGATAACGTAAAAGGGAGGTCTTCCTCAGATGAATCTGGATTTACGGAAATATTCGGTTCGTACGGATTTGGCAGTAGAGTCTAAAGAGCTTGCGGAGTCGGTTCACGGCGGGCCGGTGACCGGGATTCATGAAGAAGTTGAAGAGCAAAACGGGATTAAAATCACTCGTCTGGACGTGAAGGACGAGCGGGCTTCACGCCAAATCGGCCGGCTGGTCGGCCATTACGTTACCCTGGAGGTTCCCGGTCTGCGCAGTCATGACAGCGAGCTGCAGGAAAGGGTGTCCGCCGCTTTTGCCAAGGAATTCATCGTCTTTTTGAGTAAAATCGGTATCGGCCCCGGTGCTACGATCCTCATTGTGGGGCTGGGCAACTGGAACGTTACGCCCGACGCGCTCGGACCACTGGTTGTGGAGAATGTCATCGTGACCCGGCATTATTTCGAGCTGACGCCAGACCAGGTGGCCCCAGGGTACCGCGAGGTCAGTGCGATCGCTCCGGGCGTGCTGGGCATCACGGGAATTGAATCCAGCGAAGTCGTACAAGGGATCGTCGACCGTACGAAACCCGACGTGATCATCGCCATTGATGCGCTGGCTTCCCGTTCCCTGGAGCGGGTCAACACGACGATTCAAATCGCCGATATCGGCATTCATCCGGGCTCGGGCATCGGCAATAAACGCAAAGGGCTGACGAAGGAAATTCTCGGCGTTCCCTGCATTGCGATTGGGGTTCCAACCGTATGCTATGCGTCGACGATCGTCAATAACGCGCTCGATATGATGATGTCCCATTTCAACGCAGAGAATGGAAGCGAACAGAGCAACACCAAGCGGATCATGGGGCTGCTGACAGAGCTTAACGAAGGCGAGCGATTGGGATTAGTCAAAGAGGTGCTTGAACCTTTGGGCCATGATCTCATTGTGACGCCAAAGGAAATTGATGAGTTTATCGAGGACATCGCCAACGTTATTGCCACCGGACTGAATATTTCCTTGCATCAGGCCGTTGACAAGGATAATGTCGCTGCACATACTCATTAAAAGCTGATACGCCGTAAAGGGAGATGCTTCATTTGGAAGACGGATCGAAATCCGCCCGTTCATGGGCGGATGGCCGGTTCCTTTCAAATGGGGTTTCCTTTAGTGTCCGGTTCTAATCGATCCTATGAAGTTCGCAATCTAGCGGACTTTATTTTTTTGTGAGAGTAAGGGTTCTACTTGCCGGGATAGGTTCATAGATTTGGAGTATAGAAAGTGGTTTCGGCTAAAGGAGGGCTTCACAAAATGAGATGGTTTAGAACTTGGAATGTCGGCCTAATGCGACACAATCTGATGCGCATGCTTGCTATGGGACAGACATTTCTGCTGCTGTCGGTGTTATCGGTCATTTTCTTCCTGCTGCTTGGCGTAGGGGGAATTGCGGAAAAACAGCTGAATACTTCTCCGGTCTCATCCATGAAAGGACTGGCTTCTTCGTTATCAAGCCGGTTTTTTATCAGTATGGTGGGCATGGAATTGCCTCATATGGTGCCAGAAAAAGAAATGAGCTCATTTTCGGGTAAACAGATGACAAACTTCGTAGTCCAGCTGCTGACGGATGTGAATCCGTCCGATCCCAAGAGCCTGGTAGCCCGCGAAGTCCCAGGCCTCGGCGCAGATAGTCCGATACTGCTGCGCACAGGGTCGGGGAATAAGACGGTGCAGGCACCGGAGGATTATCGGCCAGGGGTAGGCGCGGACGGGAGCAGCCCGGATCATCCCGAGCCCGATCACGGTCAGGAGCCCGATGCGGAGCCGGTTCAGCCGTCAGCCCCTGAAGCGGACGGTAAGGGGGAGGACGAGCCGCCGATTCAGCCAGGCCATAAAAATATCGTCATGGTCTATCATTCACACCCGCAGGAATCGTTTAACCCGGTTCTTGGCATAGATTCAACCAATCCGAGTTCATCTAAAGAGATGATGAACGTAGGCCTGGTCGGAGACGCACTGGCCAAGGCGCTGGAACGCAAGGGCGTGGCTACGCTCCATGCTTATGAGAACTACGCGGCAACCGTGCAAAATTACAGTTATAACTACTCTTATAAATACTCGAGGCAGACCGTCAAGGAAGCCATGTCCCAAAACGGGCAGCTGCAATATTTTATCGATATCCACCGGGATTCGCAGCGGCATGATAAAACGACAACGACGATCGACGGGGTGTCTTACGCGCAGGTTTATTTCATTATCGGACATGGGAACGAAAATTGGCGGAAAAACGAGGCTTTTGCCAGCTCGATCCACGAGCGTCTTGAGAAGTCCTATCCCGGAATATCCAGGGGGATATGGGGCAAGACTTCTTCCCAAGGGAACGGGGAATACAATCAGTCGCTTTCGCCGCAAAGCGTACTAATCGAAATTGGCGGGATCGACAACACCCGGGAGGAACTGGAGCGAACCGCCGGCGTGCTGGCCGGGATCATCGCGGATATTTATTGGGAAGGCCAGGAAGCGGAGAAGGCCGGCTCGCTGACAAAGGGACAGCCGCCGCAGAAGGACGGGCAGAAGCAGGTCGCGTCGAAACATCCTGCAGGCTGAGAAATAGTAAGGGGGGGATATCATTGTCACGTACGACGAGAAAAGCATTGTTCTACGGATTGCTGCTCGTAGCGGGCATAACCTTTGGCATGCAGCTGGCGGAGACGGGGACGAACCGCATATACAGTCCTGTCTCTGCCGTAAGCGGCCGGCAGTATGACCAAGTTGATGTAAAAACCGGGCGGGTTCAGGCTGACCGGGAAGCACTTTGGGAGAGGCGCCCCCAGGACAATGAGCCATCAAGGGCGGATGCTCCCCTCCCTGAAATACCGGAGCGTCTGCAAACTCCGGACAGCCTGCTGCTGCCCGCGCCCGAGCAAGCGCCGGTAGACCGCTTCGCCGATAAGGCAGCGAACTTGCTGCAGCAGGTTTCACAGCGAAGCATTTACTGGGTAGCCTCATTGTTTAATTCCGGCGATTAAATCATGAATATATCGGACACACACCAATGCATGGGCAGGGATAAATTTGTTATAATGAAGTTATATTTGTTATTGAATTATATAACAAAGCGATTTCACTATAAGGGTGTATGTCCGGAGGTAGTATCCATTGAAGAAGGTAACGATGCAGCAAATCGCCGATCATCTCGGCGTATCCAAGTTTGTCGTCTCCAAAGCTTTGTCCGGCAAGGGAGGCGTTAACGAAATGACGAAGGAGCGGGTGATTCAGGCCGCGTCGCAGCTCGGTTATTTCAATCAAAAGAACGGCTATGTTAAGAACGTTAGGCCGGCCATGGGAACGGCGGTCATTCCCCCGGGGAAGCAATCGGTACTCGTGCTGATGCCGAATATCCGCTCGCAGAACAAGGAATCCCTGTATTGGGGCAAAGTATTGGAGGGGATTTCGGACGAGCTTGAGGAACAGAACCTTGGCATGATCATCGTTTCCGAGCCGAGAACGGAAGTAATGATGAATATCATCAACCCTGAAGGCATTCTCGGGATGATTGGCGTAGGCCAAATCGCCACGAGCCTGCTGCTGGAAGTCCATCGCACCGGCTTGCCGATGGTGCTTGTCGACCATGAGGATAATTTGATTCCCGCGGATTCAATTTTTGCGAACAACGTCGATGGGACCTACCGGATGGCGAACCATTTGATTGGGCTTGGCCATCGGCAGCTGCATTTTCTCGGCAATTTGAATTTCTCCAGAAGCTTTCGCGACAGATGGATCGGTTTCCGCAGCGCTTTGGAGGAGAATGGTCTTGATGTGCAGACGCATAACGACCCGATGCTATTTTTGGACAGCGTGGAGACCGGCGGATTCGGCCCGGGGTTGAAGGAATGGCTGCAGGCCAGAAAGCAGTCCAAGCCGGCGGCTTTGCCAACCGCATTGGTGTGTGCGAACGACTCGATTGCGCTGCATACCATTGGCATCCTGAGGGAGCTGGACATTCGCGTGCCGGAGGATATTACCGTTACGGGCTTTGACAATATTGACGATGCCGCCCGCTTTGAGCCTGCGATTACGACGGTGAGTGTTCCGAAGGAGCAGCTTGGCAGACGCGCGGTCACGAAGCTGCTGGACCGGCTGGCCGATTCGAACAGGGCGGTGGAGAAGTGGCTTATTTCGGTAGAGCTGCTGTACCGGCAATCAGCCTCGAAGCCAGGAGCAGCAGCGCATGCATCCATTTGAACAGTAAGTTAGAGCCTGCAAGGACTCGGGCAAAATAAGAGAAACCTCGCCGCAGGGCGAGGTTTCTGCTGTTAATTATGATGATAGAATTTATACGTTTTCAGCCATGAAACGAATATTGCGATCGATAAGCCCGATTCTTTGTTTGACGCATGCATAAGAACGAAGCGGGTCTTCCGGCGTATGAAGCGCGTAATCGACCAATTGCCCGACCGTGGTCGTAGCCACATGGATGCGTGTATCGGAGGAGGCATAGTAAATATACACTTCCCCGTTCTCACGGGCGATTACTCCGTTGCAAAATACAACATTGGAGACGTCGCCGACCCGCTCTTCGCCATCCGGGGCAATCAGGTGTCCGCCTGGGCTGTGCGTGATGCGGTACGGCTGTTGCAAATCGGTAACGAATGCGTACAGCACATATCTTAGTCCCGCTGCTGTATTTCGCACCCCGTGCGCAATATGGAGCCACCCGGCATCCGTGCGGATCGGGGCGGGTCCCTGGCCGTTCTTCACTTCTTTAATGGTATGATACTGCCGTTCATCGACGATAATCTCCTCATCGATGACAGCCTGCTCGATCGATGCAGACAGTCCCCAGCCGATTCCGCCGCCGGAGCCGGCGTCGATGAATCCATCCTGCGGGCGGGTATAGAAGGCATATTTGCCGTCGATGAACTCGGGATGCAGCACTACGTTCCGCTGCTGCGGCGATTTCGTCTTTAAATCCGCCAGACGCTCCCAGGTCACGAGGTCTTTCGTGCGGGCAATGCCGCATTGGGCGATCGCGCTGGACAAATCTCCTTTGGGCGCATTCGGGTCTTTACGCTCCGTGCAGAACAGGCCGTATATCCAGCCGTCCTCGTGCTTCACGAGACGCATGTCATAGACGTTGACATCGGGATCTCCGGTTTCCGGGAGGACGACTGGATGATCCCAGAACCGGAAGCCCTCAATGCCGCTTTCGCTCTCGGCGACGGCGAAAAAGGATTTGCGGTCGACTCCCTCTACCCGGGCGACCAGATAAAATATGCCGTTAAGCTCGATGGCTCCCGGGTTAAAAACGCCGTTAACGCCAAGCCTTTCCGCGAAAAACGGGTTCGTTTCCGGGTTGAAATCATATTTCCAAATCAAGGGCGCATGCTCGGCAGTAAGCACCGGATAGCGATAGCGGTCATAAATGCCGTTGCCGAACGGAAGTTTCTCGTTGGGACGGGCGATCAGAGATTCATACTTCTTAGTTAATGCTGCTTTTCTTTCCGCAAATTGAATGTTCATACGAATTGCCTCCATTTTCAAATTAGTGCATCCAAACGGGAGATCATTTCCAGGCAAGCTCTTCCGTTATGATAAGGACATTTCCAGGCGCTCACTTTGGGCTCCGTCTTAATGGGAGTGCCATCCTGGTGTACGGCCCAGTGCCACTCGCCATGCACGGGGTCGGAGATGAATCGGCGAATGAATTGCCAGGAATCTTGGGCTGCCGCCATGAATTTCTTGTCTCCGGTAAGCTGGCAGGCATTATAGAAGCCGACCATGGCTTCCGCCTGCGGCCACCAATCCTTGTTGGTATCCGTCAGCCCTTGCTCATCGGCTTCATTCCATAGTCCGCCGTCTTGATCTACGCCTTCGGCAAGCGTCGCCTCGGCCATGGCGATGGCCGTTTGCTTGACTCGCTCCAGCAGGGCGCGGTCATGTTCCAGCACTTCTGCCGCTTCCACGAGCAGCCAGCTGCCTTCGATATCATGGCCGTAGGAAATATGCGTGCTTTTTACATTCCACTCTTCGTCGAAGAACAGGTGAAAATGCGCATTTTCCGCATTGACGATGTGATCCAGCGTGACGTGGATCAGCTCCTTGAGCTTCTGTGCCAGTGTTTCCGATTGCCATACCCGGTACAGATTGGTGTAGGCCTCGAGCACGTGCAGATGGGTGTTCATCGACTTTTTCTCGTTCAGATCCTTGTTGCTTAAGGTCAGATCATCGGTAACCTGCCAATCGCGGGCGAGAGCCTCGATATAGCCTTGATGGATGGAATCGTAGCTGTGCTTTTCCAGCAGTTCAAACAGCCGAATGGCCTGCTGCACTGGCTCGGGACGCCCTGAGGCCAGATGGTATTCCGACAGCGCGTAAATGACGAAGGCTTGGCCGTATACCTGTTTTTTGTCTTGAATCGGCTGGCCGGTGTAATCGACCATCCAGTACAGCCCCCCGAATTCATGGTCCATGAATTTGTCCTGCAGATAGCTGTACGCTCTGTCGGCGATGCGCAAGTATCCGGCATCCGGATAAACGCGATGGGCTGCCGAGAATGTCCAGAGGATGCGTGCATTCAGGACAAGGCTTTTTGCAGCCTGAGGGCGGATTGCTCCGGCATGATCCATTTCCCCAATGAATCCGCCATGATCCACATCTACAGTACGCTCCATCCAAAAGCGCAAAATGTTATTGTTCAGCTCGTCTTCGATTTCCGCCAGCCAGGCGGCTGCATTTACTTGCTTGTTCAATGCTTATTCCCCATTTCTTGTCTTGGAAGTGTAATAATCGAAAATAACCGATTCGGCTTTTTTGCCATAAATGCAATAACCGTCATCCGCCGCCGCCTCATCAAGCGAATAGAGCTTTGCTGGCCAATCCCACAGCATGAAGCCTCCGATCCACTCCCGACTGTCGCAAGCGCTGAACATTGCCTTATAGAATTTAACCTGCTCATCCTGATCTGCTGTACCGGCAAGCGTCCAGTCGTTAGGGATGGCGGCGGAGCCGCTGCGGCTCGGGCAGCCGGCTTCCATGAAGAAGAATGGTTTGCCGTATGCCTGAACAACCTTCTCGATGCGATTCAGCTGATTCTCCCAATCATTTGCCGGATAGTAGCCGCTGGAAGAGATGATATCCAGCGCATCCCACCAACCGACGTTATCCTCTTGATATTTATCGCAATTATAGGTAATCAGTCCGGTGTATACTTTACGGACTTCGGCAATCAACTGCCGCCATTCGGCCTCCCGGCGATCCGTTTGCACCATTTCGCAGCCGATGCATAGCATTTCGCAGCCCGTATCCTCGGCAATCTTGGCAAAGTGAAGGATGTAGGCGCTGTAAGAGCGGAACCAGTCCGACCATTTGGGCTCGCAAGGAACATCTTTATCAAAAAAATTGATATGCGCCCGCCAGGTGCCGTCCGCGCAGTTCACGATCGGCTTCAGGCATACGTTCAATCCTAAGCTTTTTGCTTCCCTGACGGCCCATTCTACTTCCTCATCCGTCACCGTTGGGGCGTCCCAATAAGGAATTTCGGTAGAATGAGCGGTAGCCTGGATGGCCGAGAAGGCAATGGCCGTCCAGTTTGCACCGGTTGCGGCAGTCATCTGTTCCATAGAATACTTGGCTTCATCATTTGCCCATGTTCCGCGAACGCCCATGAATCCCCAGGTCATTCCGGCAATGTAATCCGGCTTGTTCATCGTATCAGCCTCTCTTTGTTAGTAAGTGGTAGAACGTGCAAATCCATCGATTTGAAAAGATAATAAAGCCTTTTGTTATATTTGTTATTATAATTTTTATTATGTTATATAACTAGTTTATAGATGTTTTCGTCAAATAAATCAACCACAAATTGTGGCAAAAATAAAAAATCCGCCCCCGGGGCGGATTTGTTCAGCGTCAAGTGCTGGTAATCTCTCTGGCTTCGGCATCTATTTGTCTGGCCGATTGCCGGTATATAATATTGCCCTGCACCATAACGCGTCCGAACTTGCGGTGCGGGTTCTCGATTTTATCCATGATGAATTTCACGGCCGATTTGGCCATTTGCTCGATGTCGACCTCGACTGTTGTAAGCTGGGGCGAGGTTAAAGTGGCGTAAATGTCGTTATCGAAGCCGACGACGGAGCAGTCCTCAGGGATGCTGTAACCGTTCAGCTTCAGCTTGTCTACCAGCAGATAAGCGATTTGGTCGCAATTGCAGACGAAGGCGGTCGGCAGCGGGTCCGGAAGCGCAATGTCGATGAATTTCCCTTTATCGTCCCGGTCGCTCAATATCAAGGAGTGATCCAGCTGCATCCCGTGCTCCAGCAAGGATTTATAGTAGCCGAGATACCGGTCCTGGATGCTGCTCGTTGAATAAATATTCCCGACATAGGCGATTCTGCGGTGACCGTTGCGGATCAAATAATTCGTCATCTCATAAGCCCCGTAGAAGTTGTCGGTAACAATGGAATCGATATCGGCATGCTCGTCATAGAAATCAAGAAATATTTTCGGCAGATCCATGTTTTGGACCGTCTCGATATATTTTTTACTGATTTGGCCAAGGACGATGATGCCGTCGACCTTATTTTCGCTATAGACCCGGGGGAAATTCAGCAGCTCCTCATCCTCGTTGCTCAGAATATTTAGAATGCCAAAATACCCGTATTGATCCAGAAGCAGCGAAATTTGCTGATATACGCGCAAATAGAACGAGTGGGACATCCCGGTGAACCGCTCGGGAATAAGCACGCCGATATTTTTCGATAAACCGTCTTTAATGGATTTGGCCGCAGAGTTGTAACGGTAGCCCATTTCCCCGGCCAAAGCTTTGATCTTCTGCTTAAGCTCCTCGCTAACGCCTTCTTTATCGTTAAGTGCTTTGGATACCGTCACACTGCTGACACCGAGCTTATTCGCGATATCCCGCATTGTAATGTTGCTCTTCATGAAAATCACCTGCTTTCGCGTCATACTAAAACCATAACTTTAATGCAACAGCCTACAGGTAGTATACATTTATATTTTTTAAAGATAAAGAAAAGTTTAAATAGAGTTGTAAAGTTAGCTAATCGATAACTTAATATTTTAATTTTATGCTAAAGTATGAAGGGTTTCAGTATATCCGCAAAAGATTTTCTGGAAAAAAAGACAAAGGGACAAAAAGCTTTGCTGTATCAGCGAATATATGTGACTTAAGCGCTATAGAAGCAAAAAAAGCGAAATTAAATGATTGACGGGAAAGCGCATTCAGTATACCATCTGAATTGTAAGTTATCGATAACCTAATTTTATAGAGGGGGTTGCAAGTGTGAGGAAGAGCAAATTGGTATTGGGGTTAATGGCTTTAATGCTCGTGCTTGGCATGCTGGCTGGCTGTAGCGGCAATGGCGGTGACGGGGGAGCCGGCAGCGGGGCGAACGGTGACGGCGGCTCGGCAGATGGAGGAGGCGCTGTTAAAGGCGAAATTACCGTAATCACGCAAAGAACAGATATTGTGGATACGGTTTTCAAGCAGTATGCTGCAGAATTCAACAAGGAATATCCCGATGTCAAGGTGAATTTCCAGGCTCTGTCCGATTATGAAGGGCAAATCACGGTGCGGATGAGCTCCGATGATTACGGGGATGTTCTTCTGCTGCCGACGAGCATTCCACTCGAGGATACGCCGCAGTTTTTTGAACCGCTTGGCGATTTGGAGGAAATGAGCAAGCAATACATCGGTCTTGAAGAAAGAGCGGTTGACGGCAAAGCGTACGGCATTCCGATTGCCGTTAACTTTTCCGGCGTCCTATATAACAAGAAGGTATTTGCAGAAGCTGGCGTGACGACGGCGCCACGAACTCCGGATGAGTTCATGGCTGCTTTGAAAGCGATTAAAGAGAAGGGCGACGCGATCCCGCTGTATACGAACTACGCCGACGGCTGGCCGCTAACCCAATGGGAAGCCGTGCTTACGACCGTGGCGGGCGATGTGGACTACGTCAACGTAACTCAGCCGAACACGGATGATAACTTTGTGCCGGGACAGCCTCACTATGAGCTGTACAAAGTGATGTATGACGCGGGGGCGCAGGGCTTAATCGAGAAGGATCCGACGACGACGAACTGGGAAGCGTCCAAGTCCGATCTGGCTAACGGCAAAATCGGAGCGATGGTGCTTGGTTCATGGGCGATCGGACAAGTACAGGAGCTGGCGGCCAATCCGGACGATATTGCCTACATGCCGTTCCCGACGAATGCCAAAGAAGTCATTATGCCGCTTGCGGATGACTATACATTGGGGATCAGCAAACATAGCAAGAACAAGGAAGCGGCTAGAGCTTGGGTGGACTGGTTTATTACTAAATCGGGTTATCCAACTGTAGAGGGCGGCGGCATGAGCCCTGTCGTCGGTGCGCCGCTGCCAGAAACGCTAAAGCAATTCGAAGGCACGGACATCAAATTTGAATTGCAGACTCCGGCACAGCCGGGTCAGGAGGGCTGGGTCGACAAGATCGATAAGGACGCCGAGATCGGCCTCTGGCAGCCTGACTTCAAGAAACGGATTGTGGAAGCCGCCATTGGCAACCGCAAGGAATCTTATGATGACATCATGAAGGAGCTTAACGATGCATGGGTGAAATCCCGGGCAAAAGTAACGAAGTAAACGATCCGGACATCTTGCGGGTTGGAACCATTCGAAGAAAAACGCCTCTGCGCGTTTTTCTTCTCTATACCATATCAAGACAGAGACAAGGCCTGGAGGTGTGAGTGGTGTTTGCAAACCTAAGCTACAAGACGCAAAGACGAATCATAATTATCGCTTTCTCGCTGATTCCGGTCGTCTTATTATTCACGTTTGCCTATCTCCCTGTATTCAACATGTTCAAATACAGCTTTACGAACTGGAACGGTTATAGTAAAAGCTTCGATTACGTCGGATTTGAAAATTATCAAACGATTTTTACAAACCCAAAGTATTTTTCCGTGTTCAAGGTCAGTCTCTACTACTTCGGAGCGACTTTCGTGCAGATGGGATTGGCTTTGTACTTTGCTACCATTCTTAGTTTCAATGTCCGCTTCAAAAATTTCTTTAAAGGGGTGCTGTTTTTCCCTTATCTGCTCAATGGGGTCGCCATCGGATTTATTTTTCTCGTCTTCTTTCGGCCGGACGGTACCTTGGATACGCTGCTTCAGGTTATCGGGCTTGGGCATTTGTCGCAGGGTTGGCTTTTGAATCCGAACATCATTAATATTTCGCTTGCAGGCGCATCCTTGTGGAGGTACATGGGCTTCAACTTCATTATTTTCCTTGGAGCGATTTCTTCCATCGGCAAGGACATTTATGAGGCTGCTGACATTGACGGCGCAAATCGCTGGCATCAATTCAGGCATATCATTCTGCCCAGCATCAAGCGGATTTTGCAGCTCAACTTAATTTTGGCTATTAGCGGCGCGATCAGCGCCTTCGATATTCCATATATTATGACCGGGGGCTCCAACGGAAGTAATACCTTTGTTATTCAAACGGTTGACGTTGCATTTAAATACAGCAAGCTAGGCCTTGCTTCGGCCATGGCTGTCGTGCTGCTTATCATCGTCATTCTCGTGACGCTGCTTCAGCGGGTTCTGATTAAGGGGGATGATTGATCGTGTACAGACTCAAATATGCGGCAGGCAGTACGTTCAAATATATTACGCTCATTCTAGGCGCCTTCGCGGCCCTCATTCCGATCATTGTCGTATTTTTCTCATCCTTGAAAACAAATGCCGAATACGGGGCGACCAGTCCGCTGGATCCGCCGCAAAACTGGATGAACTTCTCGAATTATACGAAAGCTTTCGTCGATGGGAAAATGCTGCTCGGCTTTGGCAATACGCTTTTTATTCTCGCCATTTCCATTATAGGAGCCACGCTGATTGGATCGATGATCGCTTATGTGCTTAGCCGCTTTAAATTCCGGGGCAGCAAGCTGCTTATGGGGGCCTTCCTCTTGGCAACGCTGATTCCCAGCGTTACGACACAGGTGGCTACGTTCCGGATTATCGATACGCTTGACCTGGTCAATACCCGCTTTGCGCCGATTATTCTCTATTTGGGAACGGATATTATCGCGGTTTATATTTTTCTGCAATTTCTGGACACGATCTCGGAATCTCTGGATGAATCGGCGATGCTGGACGGGGCCTCCTATATTACGATTTTTTTCAAAATCGTGCTTCCGCTGCTTGCTCCGGCGATCGTGACGGTCATCATTGTCAAGGGCGTTAACATTTACAATGATTTCTATACGCCGTTTCTCTACATGCCGGGCGAGAATCTGCAAGTGATATCGACCGCCTTGTTCAAATTCAAGGGGCCATACGGTTCGCAGTGGGAAGTCATCTGCGCGGCGATCATGATTACGATCATTCCTATTCTGGTCGCGTTTATCGCGCTGCAGAAATATATTTATAACGGCTTTGCGCAGGGTTCCGTGAAATAATTCATAGATGAATGCATTGGAAGGAGACATACCACATGACAGAAGTGCGTATTATTGGAGACAAACTAACAAACATGCCTTGGCAGGAAAAACCGGCAGGTACAGCAGGCCCGGTGTGGAGACATAGCAATAACCCGGTAATTCAGCGAAATCCGGCCAAGGGGATCGCCCGTATTTTTAACAGCGCGGTGGTTCCTTTCGAAGGGCGGTTCGCCGGAGTATTTCGTGCGGAAACGATTAACGGGCGCCCGCATCTTCATCTCGGATGGAGCGACGATGCGCTGAACTGGTCGATCGAAGAAGAGCGGATTGCTTTCGTCGACGAGGCAGGCAAGCCGTTTCAGCCGAACTATGCCTATGATCCGCGGGTCATCAAGGTAGACGGGACATACTATATTATTTGGTGTACTGATTTTTATGGAGCTGCCATTGGTGCCGCAAAGACGCAGGATTTCAAAACGTTCGTGCGCCTGGAGAATCCGTTTCTGCCATTCAATCGCAACGGAGTGCTCTTCCCGCGCAAAATCAACGGCAACTATGTGATGCTGTCCCGCCCTAGCGATAGCGGGCATACACCATTTGGCGACGTATTCCTTAGTGAAAGCCCTGATTTTGTCTATTGGGGCAAGCATCGCCATGTCATGTCCAAGGGCGGGCAAGGCTGGTGGCAATCGGTGAAAATCGGCGGCGGACCGGCCCCGATCGAGACGACGGAAGGCTGGCTTATGTTCTATCACGGTGTTACCGGCACGTGCAACGGGCTCGTATACAGCATGGGCGCCGTCATTCTGGACCGGGATGAGCCTTCCAAAGTGAAGTATCGCTCGGCGAATTATGTGCTGACGCCGGAAGAGTGGTACGAGGAACGGGGTTTTGTCAACAATGTTGTGTTCCCGTGCGCCACTCTGCATGATGCCGAAGCGGGCAGGATTGCCATTTATTACGGAGCAGCGGATACTTACGTAGGCGTGGCCTATACGACGGTACAGGAAATTGTAGAGTACGTAAAGGAGACGAGCGAGGAAGTGGCCGACGATGCCGGAATCGGCATGATGTAGCTTGAGATTTGCGATAACCATATCAGGCAGAGGGCGGAATCCTTCATCATGAAGAGGCGGCTTTCGTCCTCTTATTTGAGGAGGCGTAACGGGATGGGCAGCGACATGGCGTTAGCGGAGTTAAAGCAATATGAAGGAAGCAGCCCGCGGCCGGCTGATTTTGATGCGTATTGGGCGAGGGCGCTACAGGAGCTGGAAGGGCAATCACTGGATTATGAGCTGGTTCCGGCTGAATTTAGCAGCCCATTAGCGGATTGCTATCACTTATATTTTACCGGGACAGGCGGAGCGCGAATCCATGCGAAATACGTGAAACCGAAGAAACTGGAGGATCAAGGCCCAGCTATGGCGATGTTCCATGGCTACTCCTGTGATAGCGGGGACTGGGCAGATAAGGTGAATTATGCGGCTCACGGCATTACGGTGCTGGCGCTGGACTGCCGCGGTCAAGGCGGCTTGTCCGAGGATAATTTGACGGTACAGGGGACGACGATTCGCGGCCATATTATCCGGGGAATCGATGACCCGAATCCGGATAAGCTGTATTTCCGGAACGTCTTTCTCGATACGGTGCAGACGGTGAGGATTCTGATGAGTATGGAGCATGTTGACCCAGAGCGGATTGGTGTGCACGGCCTCTCGCAGGGAGGCGCCCTAGCAACAGCTTGCGCTGCACTGGAGTCAAGGGTTAAGTTGGCTGTGCCCGTATATCCGTTCTTGTGCGATTACCGCAGAGCCTTTGAACTGAATGTTACGACTTCGGCTTATGAAGAAATTCATTATTATTTTCGGTTCTTCGATCCTCACCATTTGCGGGAGGAAAAGTTTTTCACGAAGCTAGGTTATATTGACATTCAACATCTGGCCAGCCGGATTAAGGCCAAGGTGCTGTTCGTAACCGGACTTGCCGACACGATCTGTCCGCCGTCCACGCAATTTGCGGTCTATAACAAAATTTGCGCGGAAAAAGAGCTGCTGGTCTACCACGAGTATGGGCACGAGTACTTGCCATATTTGAGCGACCGTACTTTGCAAGCGTTCCTGAAACTGTAAACGTTAAAGTTAAGCAGTTGCTTCTATATAATATAGAAGAAATTATCCCGATTGGGAGGTTGGAGAACAACCTCGGTCGGGATTTTATTTTTCTGACGCCAAGGCCGACATTGCTGATGCTTTCCATACCTGATATAATAAATTGATTATACTTCTAAGGATTTGTGGTGGGGGTAACAATGACAGATATTAGAGCAAGGCAGCAAAAAATTCGGAATTTCTGTATTATTGCACATATCGACCATGGCAAATCAACGTTGGCTGACCGCATTTTAGAATACACCGGGGCGTTAACCTCGCGGGAAATGCAGCAGCAGGTGCTTGATACGATGGAGCTGGAGAGAGAACGCGGAATTACGATTAAGCTACAGGCAGTCCGACTCTCATACCGTGCGGATGACGGTGAAGAATATGTGCTTAATTTGATCGATACGCCAGGACACGTCGACTTCACTTATGAGGTATCCAGAAGCCTGGCAGCTTGTGAAGGAGCGCTTCTGGTCGTCGATGCCGCGCAAGGGATCGAAGCTCAAACGCTGGCTAATGTCTACTTGGCATTGGATAACAATCTTGAGATTTTGCCGGTCATTAACAAGATCGATCTGCCGAGTGCAGATCCAGATCGCGTGAAGCAGGAGATTGAAGATGTCATCGGTCTGGACGCCAGCGAGGCCGTCCATGCTTCGGCCAAAGCCGGAATTGGCATCAGGGAAATTATTGAGCAGGTCGTGCAGAAGGTACCTGCGCCGACGGGAGATCCCGACGAACCGCTGAAGGCGCTGATTTTCGACTCGCATTACGACCCGTACAAAGGGGTTATCGTGTATGTCCGCGTTATTAACGGGCATATCAAAGCGGGCTCGAAGATTAAAATGATGGCGACTGGCAAGACATTTGAGGTCATTGAGGTCGGCGCCTTCATGCCGCGGATGACGATAGTAGACGAGTTGAATGTCGGTGATGTAGGATTTATCGTCGCCGGCATCAAGACGGTGGGCGACACACAGGTCGGGGATACGATTACGGATGCGAAGAATCCGACGGCAGAGCCTCTCCCGGGTTACCGCAAGATCAATCCGATGGTATTCTGCGGCCTGTATCCGATCGACACGTCCGATTACAACGACTTGCGTGAAGCACTGGAGAAGCTGCAGTTGAACGATGCTTCACTCAGCTTTGAGCCGGAGACCTCCAGTGCGCTTGGTTTCGGATTCCGCTGCGGATTCCTCGGCCTGCTGCACATGGACGTCATTCAGGAACGCATCGAGCGGGAGTTCAATATTCCCCTCATTACGACTGCGCCAAGCGTTATATACAAAGTGGCCCTGACGAACGGAGAGACGGTGTCGATCGATAACCCTTCCAACTATCCGGAGGTCGGCAAGATCGATCACGTAGAGGAGCCGTTCGTCAAGGCTTCCATCATCGTACCGAATGATTTCGTGGGCACGGTCATGGAGCTCTGCCAAAGCAAACGCGGGGAATTTATCAATATGGAGTACCTGGATACGACGCGGGTAACGATTACGTACCAGGTTCCATTGTCCGAAATCGTGTACGATTTCTTCGATCAGCTGAAATCCAGCACGAAGGGATACGCTTCCTTTGACTACGAGCTTTCCGGCTACCGTCAATCGAACCTGGTCAAAATGGACATCCTTCTCAACGGGGAGCAGGTGGATGCGTTGTCCTTCATCGTTCACAGAGACCGGGCTTACCACCGTGGCCGCGCCATTTGCGAGAAGCTGCGCGAGCTGATTCCACGCCAAATGTTCGAGGTGCCGATTCAGGCTTCCGTTGGTACGAAGATCGTAGCCAGAGAGACGGTCAAAGCAATGCGCAAAAACGTGCTTGCAAAATGTTACGGTGGGGACATCTCCCGTAAACGCAAATTGCTCGAGAAGCAAAAAGAAGGCAAGAAGCGCATGAAGCAGGTAGGCAACGTGGAGGTGCCGCAGGAGGCGTTTATGGCGGTTCTGAAAATCGACGACAATTAACCGAACCACTTGCCGCATGCATAGGGATAAATAAGGAAAGCCGGAGGGCTTTCCTTTTTCCGTACTACCGTTTGAAACGACCGCCTAATCTGGCGATATATGATATAAGGAGGGGCACCAGCGTGAGCCATCAATTGAAAAGGGAAGGCAGGGAGCCGCAGGGTTCCTCGCTAAGCACGAAAACGGCTCCTCAGGCCGTATATATCCACATTCCGTTTTGCACGAATAAATGCTTCTATTGCGACTTTAACTCCTACGTCCTCAAGGATCAGCCGGTCATGGATTATTTGCGGGCGCTCGACCTTGAGATGGAGCTGACGGTGCAGGAGACACCGCCCGGAGAGATTAAGAGCATATTCGTTGGCGGCGGTACGCCGACTGTACTCAAACCGGATGAAATGGAATTTTTCCTGTCCTCCGTACGACGTCACTTTCCGAATTGGGCAGCGGATATCGAATTTTCCATGGAGGCCAATCCCGGTACGACGGACCGGGAGAAGCTGGCCGTCATGAAAGCGGGGGGCGTCAATCGCGTCAGCTTCGGCGTGCAGGCGTTCCAGAACGAGCTGCTCAGCGGAATCGGGCGAATCCATAACACCGACGACGTATTTCGCAGCTTGGAGAATGCGAGAGCGGCCGGGCTGGACAATCTGTCGATCGATCTGATGTTCGGTCTGCCGAACCAGACGGTCGAAATGCTGGATTACAGTGTATCCCGAGCATTGGAGCTCGGTCTTCCGCATTATTCCATATACAGCCTCAAAGTCGAGGAGAATACGCTTTTCCATACGATGTATCAGAAGAACCAGCTTCCCCTGCCGGCGGAAGAGGACGAATTGAACATGTATCTGCTGCTGATGGAGCGAATGGAGCAAGCCGGATACAAGCAATATGAGATCAGCAACTTTGCCAAACCCGGCTTCGAGAGCCGGCATAATATGACTTACTGGCGTAACGAAGATTACTACGGCCTTGGGGCAGGCGCCCACGGATACGTAAATCGCTGGCGCCATGTCAACATTAAGGGCGTTAACCCATATAATGAAGCAACTCAGCAGGGAAGGCCGATTCTCGAGCGGTTCGAGATATCCCGCGAGGAAGCGATGGAGGATTTCGTCATGGTCGGTCTGCGCGTACTGGAGGGCATTTCGGATGAACGGTTCCGGAGCCAGTTCGGGCTTTCGTTTGATGAAGTGTTCGGGGGGCAGTTCAGCAAATTGCTGGATGCCGGATTGCTGGAAAGAACCGCAGCAGCAGGAGGCTACCGGTTGAGCCGGAAGGGGATCTTGTTTGGCAATGAAGTGTTTGCCGAATTTGTAGGTGCCTTGGACGGAAAATAATATATTGAACTTATATACGCTTTGTTGTATATTTATTCATATTATTGTGCCGGATTCGAGGAGGGATCAGCATGCCTGCTGTAGCTGTATGCAGAAGAGCAAAATTAGAAGACGTAGAGCCTCTATTTCAAATGATTGATGGGTATGCCCAGCGGGGCATCATGCTGCCGCGGTCGAGAGAGGTGCTGAGCAGGCAGATTAATGATTTCGTCGTAACTGAAATTGACGGCAACGTCGTTGGCTGCGGATCCCTCTGCCGATTAGGCGAAGAGCTCGTAGAAATCCGGTCGCTGGGTATAGCAGAAGGATACAAGGGGCGCGGTCTCGGCTCTCTGCTTGTGGAGCAGCTGCTAGAGGAAGCAAAGGGCCTCGGCATACCGAAGGTTATGGCGCTGACTTATGAAGTTTCTTTTTTCTTGAAAAACGGGTTTACCGTCGTAGAGAAGGATATTTTTCCGGAGAAAGTCTGGACGGACTGCATTCATTGCCCGAAGCAGCACGCCTGTGACGAAATAGCAGTACTTAAGATACTGAACTGACTTGACAATCGTCTTGTCGGTTTGGTATTTTTGTATTAGCGATTAGCACTCGATATGAGTGAGTGCTAACGGACGCGGTCAATAGTCTAAATAGGAGGGATTTTCATGTTAACGGAACGCCAAAGAATGATACTGACAGCCATTGTAGATGATTATATTCGTTCGGCGGAGCCGGTGGGATCCCGAAGCATTTCCAAACGAGGCGATGTCGGCTACAGCCCGGCAACGATTCGTAATGAAATGGCAGATTTGGAGGAGCTCGGATTCCTCGAGCAGCCTCATACCTCAGCAGGCCGTATACCATCTAACAAAGGATACCGATATTATGTTGATCATATGATGCCGCTCAATCTGTTAACTTCGGATGAGCTGGGAACGATGAAGTCGTTTTTTGCCGAGAAGCTGAACGCGACCGAGCAGGTCATCCAGCATGCGGGTACGATTTTATCGCATATGACAAACTATACCTCTATTCTGCTTGGGCCGGAAGTATTCCACACCTCACTTCGTCATTTTCAGCTGCTTCCGCTGAACGATACTACAGCGGTCGCCATTATTGTGACAAATACCGGGCAGGTAGAGAACAAGACGGTCTCGATCCCGCCAGGGGTGTCCATATCGGAAATAGAGAAGGTCGTCAACCTGCTCAATCACAGGCTGGCCGGCGTGCCGATCTATAAACTGAAGTCGGCCCTTTACAACGAAATCGGTCAAGAAATGCAGCGGCATATCGACCATTTCGAAGATTTGATCAAGGTGCTGGACGAAGCGCTCGACAGCGACGGAACCGAAGGACAGCGGTTGTTCCTTAGCGGAACGACCAACATGCTGACGCAGCCGGAATTCCGGGATGTCGAGAAGGTAAAGAGCATTCTTGACCTCTTGGAGGAGACGCCGACGTTGCTGAAGATGATGACCGCGGCTTCGAAGGGGTCAGGCATTCAGGTGCGTATCGGTACCGAGAACAAGCATGAAGCATTTGCCAACTGCAGTCTGATTACGGCGACTTACGCCATTGATGGCGGAGCCGTGGGCACGATCGGCATTTTGGGTCCAACCAGAATGGAGTATGCCCGGGTCATGCGGATTTTGGATATGTTATCTAAGGATTTGACAGAATTCCTGTCCCGCTTACATTAATAAGAATGAGCATGATATTTATGTTGCACGGCATGTTAAGGAGGTGAACATCTTGAAGGAGCAGGAACCGATTCAAGACAACATCAATACGAATGTAGAGGAAGAGTTGGAAATGAGCGATAACGTAAATCAAGAACATACAACGGACGAGAACAGCACTGCGGAGGAAACTGTGGCGAACGAGCAGCAGACTTCCGAGGCTAGCTCGGCCGAAGGGAGCAATAAAGAGGCAGAGGCGCTTCGCGCTGAACTGGAAGAGCAGCAGCAGAGGCTGCTGAGAGCTCAGGCGGATTTCGACAACTTCCGCAGGCGTACACAGAAAGAGAAGGAAGAGCTGGGGAAATATGCTTCCGCGAAGCTGATCACCGAGCTGTTGCCGGTTATCGATAATTTCGAGCGGGCAATTGCCAGCGGTGAGCAGGGTACAGATGTCTCTTCCTATGCGAAGGGCGTGGAAATGATTTTCCGTCAGCTCGAAGGCGTGCTGGGCAATGAAGGCTTGAAGGCGATGGAGACCGTTGGCGAGCCGTTCAATCCGGAGTTCCATCAGGCGATCATGCAGGTGGAATCGGATGAGCATGAAGAAGGCATCGTTGTCGAAGAGGTACAGAAAGGGTATATATTGAAGGATAAGGTACTTCGTCCGGCGATGGTCAAGGTCAGCGGTTAGAGGAAGCACACACATAAGCACAATCTATTAAGGAGGACATTACTTATATGAGCAAAGTAATCGGTATTGACTTAGGAACTACAAACTCTTGCGTAGCCGTTATGGAAGGCGGCGAGGCGGTCGTTATCCCTAACCCGGAAGGCGCGCGTACGACGCCATCCGTTGTAGGCTTCAAGAAAGACGGTGAGCGCGTTGTCGGCGAGACGGCAAAACGCCAGGCTATTACAAACCCGGATCGCACAATCATCTCGATCAAGAGACATATGGGAACGAACCATAAGGAGAATATCGACGGCAAAGAAATGACGCCGCAGGAAATTTCGGCGATCATTCTGCAGAAGCTGAAATCCGATGCCGAAGCTTACCTTGGCCAACCGGTAACCCAAGCGGTCATTACCGTTCCGGCCTATTTCAATGACAGCCAGCGCCAAGCGACGAAGGATGCGGGTAAAATCGCGGGCCTCGAAGTGTTGCGTATTGTGAACGAGCCTACGGCAGCAGCACTGGCGTACGGTATGGAGAAAGCAGAAGATCAAACGATTCTTGTATATGACCTGGGCGGCGGTACGTTTGACGTATCCATTCTGGAGCTTGGGGACGGCTTCTTCGAAGTTAAGGCAACCAGCGGGGACAACAGCTTGGGCGGCGATGACTTTGACCAAGTGATCATCGACTACCTGGTAGCTGAATTCAAGAAAGACCAAGGTATCGATCTTAGCAAGGACAAAGCGGCTGTACAGCGTCTTAAAGATGCTGCCGAGAAGGCGAAGAAGGAATTGTCCGGCGTCCTGACGACGACGATTTCCCTTCCGTTCATCACGGTAGCCGACGGCGTGCCTCAGCATTTGGAGATGAACCTGACTCGTGCCAAATTCGAAGAGTTGTCCGCACATCTCGTAGAACGGACGCTTGAGCCGACACGCCGCGCTCTGAGCGACTCCGGGCTGACACCAGCGGAGATTGACAAGGTTGTATTGGTCGGCGGTTCCACGCGGATCCCTGCCGTTCAAGAAGCGATCAAGAGACTGACTGGCAAAGAGCCGCACAAAGGCGTTAATCCGGATGAAGTTGTTGCTCTTGGCGCTGCGGTACAAGCGGGCGTTCTGACAGGCGACGTTAAAGACGTAGTATTGCTCGACGTTACTCCGCTGTCCCTTGGAATCGAAACCGCAGGCGGCGTATTTACGAAAATGATCGAACGGAACACGACGATTCCGACGAGCAAATCGCAAATCTTCTCTACTTATGCAGACAATCAGCCTAGTGTTGAGATTCACGTACTGCAAGGGGAACGCGAAATGGCAGCAGGCAACAAAACGCTGGGTCGTTTCATGCTGGGTGACATTCCGCTCGCACCACGCGGCGTGCCGCAAATCGAAGTTACCTTTGATATCGATGCCAACGGGATCGTTAACGTATCGGCAACGGACAAAGGAACCGGCAAAAGCCAAAAAATCACAATCACTTCCTCCAGCGGCTTGAGCGATGAGGAAGTAGAGAAAATGATGAAGGACGCCGAGCTTCATGCGGAAGAAGACAAGAAACGCAGAGAGCTTGTAGAAGCGAAAAACAATGGCGACCAGCTCATTTACAGTGTGGACAAAACCATCAAGGACCTTGGCGACAAAGTCGACGCTGCAGAGACGGAGAAAGCCAATGCGGCTAAAGACGAACTGAAAAAGGCGCTCGAAGGTGACAATATCGACGAGATCAAGGCCGCTTCCGAGAAGCTGACGGAGATTGTACAACAGCTGTCCGTGAAGCTGTATGAGCAAGCTCAGGCTCAAGCAGGCCAAGCTGAAGGCGCTGAAGGTGCCGCTGCCGGCGGAGCTGGCAAAGACAACGTCGTAGATGCTGAATACGAAGTTGTAGACGAAGACAAGAAGCAAGACTAATCGTACTGGATAGCAGCGATTGGTTAACCATACAACTTTGATGAACCGGGAAGGTCAAAGCGCGGGGCATTCCGTGCTTTGACTTTCCTTTTGCCGGATTGAGGGATGATCCGGGAGAGAGCAGAGCTATAGCATAGTGGGGGTGGAAGGATGGCTGAAAAACGCGATTACTATGAGGTGCTAGGCGTTGGCAAGAGTGCCTCAGACGATGAGATTAAGAAGGCCTACCGCAAGCTGGCGCGTCAATATCACCCTGACGTGAACAAGGCGCCGGATGCGGAGGATAAATTTAAGGAAGTCAAGGAAGCATACGATGTCCTGAGCGACTCGGGAAAACGCGCTCGATATGACCAATATGGCCATATCGACCCGAATCAGGGGATGGGCGGCGGATTTTCCGGGGCGGACTTCGGCGGCTTCGGCGATATTTTCGATATGTTCTTCGGCGGCGGCGGCCGTCGCGATCCGAATGCGCCGCAGCGCGGCAACGATTTGCAGTATACGATGACGATCGAGTTCAAGGAAGCTGTCTTTGGCAAAGAAAGCGACATTACGATTCCGCGCACGGAGAATTGCGATACGTGCTTTGGCTCCGGGGCGAAGCCTGGAACGAAGCCTGAGACTTGCTCCGTTTGTCGTGGTACAGGACAGGAGGAAGTGGTTCAGAATACGCCGTTCGGCCGTATGGTGAACCGCCGTGCTTGTAGCAATTGTTCGGGCAGAGGACAAATTATTAAAGAGAAATGCTCGACTTGCCAAGGCAGTGGCAAAGTGAAAAAACAGCGCAAAATCCATGTCCGCATTCCAGCCGGGGTAGACGACGGCGCTCAACTGCGGATGACCGGCGAAGGGGAAGGCGGCCTGCGCGGCGGTCCTGCAGGGGACTTGTACATCGTCATTCGTGTAAAGCCGCATGATTTCTTCGAGCGTGAAGGCGATGACATTTATTGCGAAATCCCATTGACCTTTGCCCAGGCGGCATTGGGGGATGAAATCGAAATCCCGACGCTCACGGAGAAAGTGAAGCTGAAGGTGCCGGCCGGTACGCAGACAGGCACTTATTTCCGCCTGAAAGGCAAAGGAGTGCCGCGGCTTCGCGGCATCGGCCAAGGCGACCAGCATATCAAGGTGGTTGTCGTAACGCCGAGCAAGCTAAGCGACGAGCAGAAAGATCTGCTGCGGCAATTTGCCGCGCTCGACGGGGAGCATACGCACGAGAACGAGCAGTCGTTTTTCGATCGAATGAAGCGGGCATTCCGTGGGGATTGAGAATCATAAGCTAAATAAACACAGGGTCTAGCCGACGTCATAAAGACGTCGGTTTTTCTTTTTTCGTTTTTTATTGGGAAGCAAGAGGGTGGTTCAATAACAAGGTTTGCTGTGCAGACATGCAATACAAAATTCACAGCGCGGCGGCAAAGGGCAAGGTAAAATAGCAGGAGTGAAAAACAGCAGGAGGGATTTCTTTGAGGAGAAAAAAAGCACTCCGTCTGCAAACCACAATAACCCTGTTAGTTTGCCTTGTTCTCGCTATTGTGTTATCGATTATTTATTTTCTGTTCAGCGAGCAGTTCAAAGCTCAAACGAGACGGAATTTGCAGGAGCGGGTAGTCGCCGTCTCTCGAACGGTTGCTCTTACGCCATCTGTACAGGAGGCTCTGCGCAACCCGCAGAGTTCATTTGATATCCAGCAGTATGCGAATAGGATACGTAGGCTCAATGATGTGGAATTTGTGGTAGTGATCGATATGAGAGGCATCCGAAGGTCTCACCCTAATCCCGAGCTTGTCGGGCAGCATATGGCTGGCGGCGATGAGGGACCTGTTCTTCTTCATGGAGAACATATCGTCTCCATCGCGGAAGGCACGCTCGGAACCTCCCTCAGGTCGTTTATTCCGGTTTTTGATGCGGAGGGCAGTCAGGTTGGTGCGGTTCTGACGGGAGTATTGATGCGGCGGATTTCTGAGGAAGCCTCTAAAAATCAATGGATTCTATACTGGGGACTTGGACTCGGTGCAGTGATCGGCACTGTGGGGGCGTACTTGCTGGCGCGCAAGATCAAGCAAACCATATATGACATGGAGCCGTTCGAGATCGCCAAGCTGCTGAAGGAAAGAAATGCTATGCTTCAGTCGGCCAAGGAAGGAATTATTGCTGTAGACGGGCATTTGCAAATTACGCTCATCAATGAGGAAGGCCGCAGATTATTGAGACAGGCAGGGATTCCAGCCAAGCTGATCGATGAGGATATCAGGCGCATATGGCCAGGCCTGGGCTGGGAGGACATCCTGCTAACCGGGGAATCCTTGTCGGATCAAGAAGTTGAGCTGGGAGCCGCTGTCGTGCGCGTCAGCAGCGTTCCTATTCTGGTGAACGGAGAGGTTGCTGGAGTCATTGCCACCTTTCGGGATAAGACGGAAATCCGGATAATGAATGAGCGATTGTCCGGGTTGTCGTCCTATGCGGAGGCGCTGCGCGCGCAGGCGCATGAGTTCAGGAACAAGCTTCATGTCATCTATGGGATGGCCCATATGGCGTATTTCGACCAGCTTCAGGAGTATATTTCCGAGTCGCTTCAGACCCATGAATCGGAAGTGGGAGCAGTTACGGAACAGATCCGGGACCAGGTCATGGCCGGGTTTATTCTCGGGAAAATGAGCCGGGCCAGGGAAGCCGGGATTGATTTCGTGCTTCTGAAGCACAGCATGCTGCCTGAGCCACGGAGTGGAGAAGCGATGCACCATCTCATCACCATACTTGGCAATTTATTCGATAATGCCTTGGAAGCGCTGAGTACGGAGCGCGCAAGCCGCGAAGCACCGCGAATTGAGCTTGCCATCCGTTATGATGAAGATGCGGGGGAGCTTCTTTGCTCCGTCAGAGATAACGGCAGCGGAATTCACGACGATATCCAGTCTGTTATTTATGACAAAGGATTTTCTACCAAAGGAGAGAACCGGGGAATGGGGCTATATCTCGTTATGCTGCGAGTGAAGGAGCTAGGGGGCAGATTGGAATGCTGTACTCGGCAGGGCGCAGGAACTCGGTTTACGGTAACCTTGCCTTATGCGATAAAGGAGGCGTTGGCCAAATGATCAGCGTACTTATTGTGGAGGATGACCCTATGGTAGCGCATTTTAACCGCAGCTACTTGGAACAGGTCGACGGCTACTGCTGTATAGGTACGGCCTCTTCCGTTGCCGAAGCTGAAATACTGCTGGAATGCGAACGTCCGCAGCTGATTTTGCTTGATCTTTTTATGCGCACCAAAGACGGCTTCGACCTGCTTAACCAAATACGCAGCAGTGATGCGAATATTGACGTAATTGTGATATCCGCGGCCCGTGATCCAGAGCGCATTAAGAAGGCTCTGCAATACGGCGCGGTGGACTACCTGATTAAGCCGTTTCATTTTCCAAGATTCAAAGCGGCGCTGGATCATTACCGCGAAACCTATCATCGCATGATTGCGCCGGCCAGCATGAGTCAGGACGATTTGGATCAGCTCATCCGAAGATCGCCCGAGGAAGGGAAGGCCCAGAGTTTGCCGAAAGGCTTGACGCCGGGAACGCTCAAAATCGTATGGGAAGCAATTGAGGGACATCGCGGCAGCTTTTCTACCGAAGATGCCTCCCGGTTGTCCGGCATATCTCGTGTGTCAGTTAGAAAATATCTTTCCTTCCTGCTGGAAATCGGCGTGCTGCAGACAGAAATGATCTACGGGACGGGGGGGCGTCCCCTTGATATCTTTCATGCTTTGCCGGACAAGTCCAAGATCGTCGCTATGTATATTTAACTAACAGGCCAAAAAACCTCGTCATGGTTTCTAACGACGGGGTTTCTTGCGCGAAATCGGCTTTGCTTACATTACTTAATTAACAATTTTAGTACTTACAAAATCTATTCAGAAATAGAGATCGAATTTACAATGATTATCATGTGAAAACATGCACAATGTGATGTTGCAGCATACAAACAAAGTAAAGAGGGGAACAGCATGAAAACAAGACAGATCAAACCAGCAGCACTCACAATGATGGCCGTGATGATGCTAGCAATCATTTTATCCGGTTGTGGAGGCAAAGCGGATTCCACAGACATAGTAATTGTCGGCGGCGGCGGAGCAGGAATGTCTGCAGCCATCGAGGCTCATCAATCGGGAGCGAAGGTTGTTTTGCTGGAGAAAATGCCGATGCTCGGCGGGAACACGGCCCGGGCCGAAGGGGGATTGAATGCTGCCGGAACGCAATATCAACAGGCGCAAGGTATTGAAGACAGCCCAGAGTTGCATTTTGAGGATACGATGAAGGGCGGCAAAAATGTGAATAACCCGGAATTGGTCAAAGTGTTGACGGAGAACGCCGCGGCCTCGATCCAATTCCTTAAAGAGAACGGTGCAGAGTTGGCAGAGGTCGGTAAAGCGGGAGGCTCTAGCGTTCCGCGGATCCATAGACCGAAGGGTGGGGAAGCCGCAGGCAACTTTATCGTCATGGCTTTAAAGAAGAAATTGGATGAACTGAATGTGGATGTCCGTCTGCAGCACAACGTAACAGAAATCGTAACGGATAAAGACGGTAATGTAACGGGCGTCAAAGGTACCGACAAAGACGGCAAAGCTTTTGAAATCCAGGCGAAAGCAGTCATTCTGGCTTCTGGAGGGTTTGGTGCCAACCTGGATATGGTTGTGGAGAACAACCCTGATCTTAAGGGCTTCGCTACAACCAACGCTCCGGGGGCACAAGGGGATGGTATTAAACTGGCCTCGGCTGTCGGCGCTAAGCTGGTAGACATGAAGGAAATCCAAATTCATCCAACAACGATACCGGGCGAAGGCGTGCTTATTACAGAAGGGGTTCGTGGAGACGGGGCGATTCTTGTTAACCAGGAAGGTGCACGCTTTACGAACGAGCTGTTGACGAGAGATGTTGTGTCCAAAAATATTCTAGCCCAGACGGATAAAATCGCATATTTGATTTTTAATGACGAATTGCGCGGGACACTTAAGGCTACGGATACGTATTTCGAGATGGGACTTGTCCAAGATGGCCAGACGCTCGCTGAGCTTGCAGGTAAAATCGGGGTTGATGCGGCAGTGTTGGAGCAAACCGTGACCCGCTATAGCGAATTTAAGGAATCGGGTATAGATGAGGACTTCCAGCGCGACGATATGCGTCTTGATTTCTCGAAAGGCAGCTACTATGCTATCAAGATTACACCGGGCATTCATCACACGATGGGCGGCGTAGTGATCAATACGGAGGCTCAGGTGCTGGATGAGTCCGGCGCAGCCATTCCGAATCTTTTTGCTGCAGGAGAGGTTACCGGCGGCGTTCATGGAGCGAACCGGCTTGGCGGTAATGCACTGGCGGATATTACCACATTTGGGCGCATTGCTGCTCAGGAAGCTGTGAAATCATTGAAATAGATGATGGGCTTAGAGCTCGAATAGAAGGAGAAATGACATGACGATGCAAGGATCAATGAAGAAGCGTGCTATATTGGCAGTCACGTCAATTTTAGCAGCGTCGGTGTTACTTATAGGTTGCTCCAGCGGCGGCGGACAATATATCGACGGAATTTACGAAGGAAGCGCGCAAGGGGCAAAGAGTAAGATTAAAGTCTCCGTAGAGGTAAAAGGGGATAAAATAAATAACATTCAAATTGTTGAACATGGCGAAACGCAGAGCATCATCGATGCCGCCATCGATGTCACGATACCGGAGATCATTCAGGAGCAATCCACAGAGGATATCGACGTGATATCCGGAGCTTCCAAATCCAGCGAGGCTATTGTCGAAGCAGTGGAAAGTGCACTGTCTGGCGCTAAAAAATAATTTCTAAAGAAAAAGGCACCCTGCCGTTATTAACGGCAGGGTGCCTTTTCTTTAGCGTATAGCATGACACTCACTGCTTGATCGTAGCCGTAATTTCTTCGTCCAGCTCAAGGGTTATATCGTCCTTGAAGGCGCGAATGCCATACTCTTTATATACATACTGGATAATCGCTTCTATAATATTCAATTCGATCAGGTAACGGCTGCGCCCGTTAGCCCAGACCTCGCCGGTATAGCCTGTATCTTCATCCCAGCTCAGCTCCACCTGGATGTCTGTTGGCCGCAAGCCGGTACGTTCGGCTGTATGAATACAAATGGCGTTGATGATTTCATCCATGCTTAGAATCATAGCTTAAAATCTTCCTCCGCGATTGTCATGGTCGTCATGACGCGGTCCTTGATACACCTGAGGCTTCCTAAACCTGCGGAACAGGGCAACCGCCACCATTACGATCAGGTAAATGGCAATCAAGTTGACTGCGAGCCCCAGCAATTCGCCTAAAAAGCCCATGCCTCCGAACAGTCCGCCGAACAGAAGTCCGGCCAAACCGCCGACCATCATGCCTTTCATGAAGCTGCCACCGCCGAAAAATCCGGTTCTATTATTCGTAGCGCCTGGAGTTGCAGTCGATTTGTTGGTCGTGTTGGATTCCGACTTATTGACGTTGCTTGATTTCTTTGGCGTTGTCGTGTAACTGCGAGGCCCGGATTTAAAACCACCGCCGCGCCGCGCGTCAGCGAAATCCGCAGAGGCGAAAGCAAACAATAAAGTGAATACCATCACGAGCGCCGTCATTTTCTTGAACATACTATAAATAAACCCTCCTACTGTAAAAATGGTATTTATATAAGAGTATATACGAAACCTCCCGATAATAGTTTCAAATTTTAAAAGAACGAATCATTTGTATAAAATGCCATTCATTTTTGCATCCTACAGACTAAGAAGCTGCACAAGAAGCAGGTTCAATACATGCCGAGGGAAGGCAGGCGATCACGGGTGGGTGAAAAAAACATACTCGCTTATTTTAAAAGCCCGGAAGAGGCGGAGGGCGCGGCCAGAAAATTGCAGGCCCTTCGGGTCGCGGATTTGTCCATCGACCGTTTCAGCAGATATCCGGGCGAGGGTTATGACCCGCTAAATCCGGTCACCGGCAAAATTTCGAGCCTGGCGGCAATTACTCAGGATGCGGAGATCACCAACAGGTCGGCCGGCATTTTGTCGGCTGCCGATCCTGCAGCAAGCGGAATGAGTCATGGCGGCCAAGGCGGACCGACCGGACACGATATCCTGCTGACGGTTGTCGTGGACGAGTCCAGTCATCATCAAGCGTTGCGAATCATTGAAGAGCTTGGCGGGATGATGTAACTTGCAACTATCCGAAGGAGGGAAACGGGAAGATGAGCGAGCACAAGCAGGACGCAAAGCGCTCCAATACGGTAAAGTCATCAAGAATACCCATTGGACACAACGAGGACGTGGAGTTCTCCGAAGACTTGGCCGATCAGGAGGATTGGGAAGCGTTGGAGCGCAGCGAGCGCGCTGACCGCAGGCAGCAGCAGCGCTTCTGATCAAGTATGGGCGTAAGCCATGCAGCAGGACCGCGGGCAGCCGCTGTTCATGGAGCTCCGGAAAAATGACGGATCCCTGGCTCAGAGCAGCCGGAGGAACTTTAAATTCAGGGTAAAAGACAATTTGCGTCTTTTGCCCTTTTTTCATGAGCCTTCAACCGGACTTGGAACGATCGAGGTAAGGCCATTAGCGGCCTTTGTTTCCCTGGATATTATATAGTACAATAAAGGGTATGCGTATGAACCGAGGAGGATAAATCAACATGATTTGGAAGGAAATATCTATACATACAACGGAAGAAGCGGTAGAGATGATTACCAACTTCTTGCATGAGGAGGGGGCTGGCGGCGTTACCATTGAAGAGTACGTGGACAACAATAAGCCTAGAGATACGTCCTTGGGACAATGGTTTGAAATACCGCCCAACGATATTCCACAGGGGGAAGCAAGAATTAGCGGGTATTTCCCGGAAGGAACGGACATTGATGCGGTGGTAGCTTCTGTAAAGGAACGGATTGCGGAGTTGCCAAATTACGACATTGATCCCGGCAAGGCAGAAATCGCAGTGAAGGATGTCAGCGAGGACGACTGGGCGAACAACTGGAAGCAATATTTTAAGCCGATCCGCGTGTCCGAGCGGCTGACGATCAAGCCGACCTGGGAGGATTACGTCCCCCAATCGGAGCAGGAGAAAATCATTGAGCTTGATCCAGGCATGGCTTTTGGAACCGGCACGCATCCTACGACCTCGTTGTGCCTCCGTACGCTGGAGGGCGTTATTCGAGAAGGGGACGAGGTTATTGACGTTGGGACTGGCTCAGGCATTCTCGCCATCGGGGCGGTTAAGCTTGGCGCATCCCGGGTTCTAGCATTGGATCTGGATCCGGTTGCTGTTTCCAGCGCAATCGAGAATACGAGGCTCAACAAGCTGGAGGAGCAAATTACGGTCTTGGAGAGCGACCTGTTATCCGTTTTGAAGCAGGAAGCAGGGGCCGAGCTAAACGTTAAACTGCCCGTTCGCGTGGTTGTAGCTAATATACTAGCGGAAATTATCCTGTTATTCATCGATGACGTATACCAGGCGCTGCAGCCGGGCGGATATTATATTGCTTCGGGAATATATAAAAACAAAGAACAAGCCGTGAAGGAAGCGCTGCTTGCGGCGGGCTTCGAAATTGAGGAGATCGCCCGCGAAGAGGATTGGGTTGCTTTCGTCGCGAGAAAGAGGTAGCTGTTCATGGATTTTTTAAATAAAATATTGAGGATTCCCCTGGATCAGCTGCCTTATTTTTTAATTACGCTGATCATCGCTTTTACCGTGCACGAGTTTTCCCACGCTTATTTTGCCAATAAATTTGGGGACCCGACAGCACGGCTGCAGGGGCGGCTCACCCTGAACCCGGCTGTCCACTTCGACCTGTTCGGAGTGATTTTGCTTCTCATTGCGGGATTCGGCTGGGCAAGGCCGGTTCCCGTCAACCGGGATAATTTTGATAAGCCGCGGCAAATGGGGATTGTCGTCGCCGCGGCAGGGCCGCTGAGCAATTTGCTGCTCGGTTTTCTCGGGACGATGATTTATGTTGCGCTTTCCAGGTTCGGCATACTCGACATGATTTCGAATGAAATCTTGTATAATGCCGTTCATACTTTTTTTGGAATTTTTAATTTCTGGAACTTTTTCCTTTTCCTATTCAACTTATTGCCGCTGCCGCCGCTTGACGGCTACCGTATTCTGGAGGATATCGTACCTGACCGGGCCAGAATCTCATTGAAGCAATTTGAGCAGTGGTCTGTACTCATCTTTTTGCTCATCCTGATCATTCCCCAGCTCCGCAGCGTGATTATTGAACCTTTATATGCGGCAGCCAGTTCGATTTATTTTCAGTTCGGCAGTTTTTTCCTCATGCTGTTTGGCGGGTAGTCCCGCCCATTTTTTCGAGGAATAAATACTGGAATCCATAATTCAAAAGTTGTATGATGTTCTTTGGTGATTAAGGTGAGGTTGATGAGAAATGCAGCGTTATTTTATTGACCCGATACAGTTTGGGGACAAGACGGTGAGCATAACCGGTGAGGACGCTCGCCATATAGGCAAAGTGATGCGTTCCAAGCCTGAAGATAAGCTGATTGTCAGCGACGGGATCGCTAGGGAAGCGCTTGTCGAGATTACGGAGATTGAAGCGCAGGAAGTGACAGCCCGTATTATAGAAATGCTAGAGCCATCTGGTGAACCCCGTGTTCAGGTGACGATCGCCCAAAGTTTGCCGAAAGGCGATAAAATGGAAGTCGTCATCCAGAAATGCACGGAGATCGGCGCCACCTCCTTTCTGCCTTTCATGTCGGAACGGACGGTTGTTCAATATGATCCGCGGAAAGAGGAGAAGCGGGCGCTCCGCTGGCGCAAAATTGCGAAAGAGGCGGCCGAGCAGGCTCACCGCAGCAGGATTCCGACGGTGGATTCGCCGGCGGCCTGGAAGGAACTGCTGGCCAAGCTGCCGGAATATGACCTCGCCTGTGTATGCTACGAGAAGGAGCACGGCCAGCAGCTGCGGGACGTGCTGAAGCCTTTTGCGGAGCGCATGGAGGAGGGGGCGAAGCCGCGGGTGTTGATCGCGATCGGGCCTGAGGGCGGCTTTACGGAGCAGGAAATCACGCAAATAGAAGCGGCAGGTGCCGTATCCATAGGGCTGGGCCGAAGAATTTTGAGAACGGAGACGGCTGGTATGGCCGCCTTGACCTGCATCATGTATGAAACCGGAGAAATGGGGGAGTTTTGAACAATGCCATCCGTCGCTTTTTACACGTTGGGCTGCAAAGTCAATTTTTATGACACAGAAGCCATTTGGCAGCTCTTTAAGAACGAAGGCTATGAGCAGGTCGATTTTGAACAGACCGCAGATGTATACTTGATTAATACGTGCACCGTCACGAACACAGGCGATAAAAAATCACGGCAAATCATTCGCCGGGCGATCCGCCGCAATCCGGACGCGATCGTTGCGGTTACGGGCTGTTATGCCCAGACCTCGCCTGCCGAAATATTGGACATCCCTGGGGTGGATCTTGTGATCGGCACCCAGGACCGGGAGAAGATCATGCCCCTGATCGGCCAGCTTCAGGAGCAGCGCCAGCCGATCAATGCCGTGCGCAACATTATGAAAACCCGGGATTTCGAGGAGCTGGACGTACCGGATTTTGCAGACCGGACACGTGCCTTTCTCAAAATCCAAGAGGGCTGCAATAACTTCTGCACCTTCTGCATCATTCCATGGTCGCGGGGCCTGTCCCGCAGCCGCGATCCGCAAAGCGTCGTGAATCAGGCGAAGCAGCTGGTCGCCGCAGGATATAAGGAAATCGTACTGACCGGCATTCATACCGGGGGATACGGCGATGACCTTGAAAACTACCGACTGTCCGATTTGCTCTGGGAGCTGGATAAGGTCGAGGGCCTTGAGCGCGTACGGATCAGTTCGATCGAAGCAAGCCAGATCGACGATAAGATGCTGGAAGTGCTGAAGGGCTCCAGCAAAATGTGCCGTCATTTCCACATTCCGCTGCAAGCGGGAAGCAACGAAGTACTCAAGCGGATGAGACGCAAATATACGATTGAAGAATTCGAGCTTAAAATTAAGAAAATTCGTGATTTTATGCCGGATGTGGCCATTACGACGGATATCATCGTCGGCTTCCCGGGCGAGACCGATGAGCTGTTCCGCGAGGGATTCGAAGCGATTAAACGCATCGGCTTCTCGGAAATGCACGTGTTCCCTTATTCCAAGCGTACCGGTACACCGGCAGCACGGATGGAGGATCAGGTGGACGAGGAAGTGAAGCATGCGCGCGTTCATGAGCTGATCGATCTTTCGGAAACGATGCAGCTAGCGTATGCGCAGAAATTCGTTGGCCAGGTAGTCGATGTCATCCCTGAGAAGGATGAAAAGGGTGTTTCAGGCGAAGGCTATGCTGCCGGCTTCAGCGACAACTATTTGCAGGTTCGCTTTGAGGCTTCGGGCGACTTGACTGGCAAAGTGTGCCGGGTCAAGCTGACGAAAGCAGGGGTCAACACCTGCGAAGGCCAGCTCGTACGTATTTTGGAGGATTCCTCCCGAGCTTTAGCGTAATATTTGAGTCCGGCTTGTTGCGCTTAGAATATTAATATCATATTTGCCTTCAAGGATTTCACCCCGGGGGTGAAATCCTTGTTGTACATTTGGGTATTTCCCTGGTAAGGAGACAAGCGGGAAACCCGTAATTTAGAGAATGTGCTACGAACAAGGAGGGATCATGTCATGCCGTCCAAGCAAATATCCGCAGGAGGCATTGTCTACCGCAAAGAAGCGGGGCAATTGCAAATTCAGCTCATTACAGACCGATACGGCAAAATATCCTATGCCAAAGGAAAACGGGAAAACGGGGAAACGATTGAACAAACCGCGCTGCGCGAAATTAGAGAGGAAACCGGGATTTACGGCCGGATCATCGAGGCCATCGATATTATTGCATATACTTATCATCATCCGCAGCATGGAGATATCCGCAAAGAAGTTCACTACTACCTTGTTGAAAGCGAGGGCGGCATTCTGAAACCTCAGACGGAAGAAATTCGCAGCGTTGCGTGGTATGAGCCCGCGGACGCGTGGGAAAGGCAGTGCAATGCCGGCTACGACAACAATGATTTTATATTGGAAAAAGCGTTAAAATTGCTTGGCGTTCAGGTCTAATCGCGGATTTTACCTGAGGGCAGCGCCGCTGTCCGCGAGGAATAGTCCGTGGGCTGCTGCGTTGGCCCATCCCATTTTGACCAGATCGGCAGGTAGCAAAAGGGGAGCGCGAGCAAGGAGCAGATTACGTTAAAAATCGTCTGCGTATGCGCGATTTGCGCCCCGGGATCGTTGCTGAGCCAGGCTGCTGCTGCCTCAAGCCATGGAATCAGGGGCATGAAGACCACTGCGCCCAGAGCATTTAGGATGACATGGGACCAGGCGACAAATTGTCCCGAACGGGTGCTGCCGACAGAGGCGATTAACGGCGTAATGCAGGTGCCTACGTTAGAACCGATAACCATAGCTATGCCAAACTCGACCGGGAGAGCTCCGGCAGCGACAAGCCCCATGGTCATGGCGATAACGGCTGCACTGCTATGGATGAGCGCGGTGAGAATCGCACCGGCGGCGGCTCCCCAGAGCAGGCTGTCGTCTGCATGCATCAGCAGCCAGGCGATTACGCCGCGATCCTCCAGAGCGGGACCGACCGACTGCATCCACTTGATTGCGATCATAATAAGACTGAAGCCGAATACGGCAAGCGATCCGAATTGGATCGGCCGCAGCCTGCGTGCCCAGTCGCCCTTTCGGCTGGGGGGAAGGGCTTCTTCGCCCATCACAGCGCATACCCATGTCACGAGAGAGCCGATCATGAGCGGAATGCCGAGGCGCGAAATGTTCAAGGCGATCAGTTCGGTAGTCAAGCAGGTTCCGATGTTGCCGCCGAGGATGATGCCCAGTGTCCGGCCGTAAGACAACAGCCCAGCATTAACGAGCCCGATCGTCATAACTGTTACCGCCGTGCTGCTCTGGAGCACGGCGGTAACGAAGGTGCTCGATAACAGGCCCGTCCATGGCGTGCGCGTCGAGGCCTGAAGCAGCTTGATCAGCCTTGGTCCGGCCCAGGCCTGCAGCGACGCCTCCATAATTTTCATGCCAAGCAGAAACAGAGCAAAGCCAAACGTCGCCGGGAACACAATTTCGTGAAACATGAGCTCCCTCCTCTGATAAAGCTGTACAAGTTACATATATGCAGTACTTGCAGCTCTCATGCCCGAGCCTCCGGCCGGTTTTATAAGCCAGTCGCCTATACCGGGCGGCGGCGCAAGTCGAGGAGAAGCTATTTAAGAATAAGAGGAGTGGGTCAGCGTGCCATCAGTTATATTGCAACGCAGTCGTAAAAAACGGCTGGAACAGGGGCATCCTTGGATTTACAGCAATGAAATCGAGAAAGTAGAGGGCGGGCCGCAGCCGGGCGGCCTAGTATCCGTGCTGGATTGGAGGGGCAAGTTCCTGGCAACGGGCTACTACAATCCCGATTCGCAAATTACGGTTCGTGTCATATCCTATCAACCGCTTGAAGCGATGGACACCGCCTTCTTCATCCAGCGTTTCGAACAGTGTCTTGCGCACCGCAACAGATTTCTGCAGGAGGATGCCTACCGGCTTGTCTATGGAGAGGCTGATTTCTTGCCGGGACTGATCGTGGACCGGTTTGGCGATGTTCTTGTCGTACAGCTGCTCACACTGGGGATGGATCGCTGCCGAGACAGCATTGTTGAAGCTTTGGCAGCTGTGCTTCAGCCGGCGGGCATCTATGAGCGCAGCGACGTATCCGTCCGCGCCCTGGAAGGTCTTGAGGAGGTCAAGGGTCCGCTGTACGGTGATCCGCCGCGGCATGTGACCGTGACGGAGAATGGCCTATTGATCCAAGTCGATATCTGGCAGGGTCAGAAGACGGGGTATTTCTTTGATCAGCGCGAGAACCGCGCTTCCATCGAACCGCTGATGACAGGTTGGGGAGAAAGGAGCGGGGTTACACTGCAGCAGCTTCCCGCGGACGGCGGCGGATTCCGCATGGCTCCGGTCAACCGGAAGGGCAAGGAGGTTGTTTTTCCCTATTGGGATGGAGCCACCGTGCTGGAATGCTTCTCTCATACCGGCAGCTTTACGCTTCATGCATGCAAGTACGGCGCTAAGAAGGTAACCTGCCTCGATATTTCCGAGCACGCGATCCAAAGCGCCCGGGAGAACGTCAGGCTGAACGGCTTTGAAGAACGGGTGGAGTTCGTCGTGGCGGATGCTTTCGAGTATTTGCGCAGCCAGGTCAAGGGGCAGGACGAACGGCGTCTGCGCGCTGCCGATACCGGCAAGGTAGACACCTCTCAGCCAATGACGGCCGGCGGTGGCCGTACCTGGGACGTCGTCATACTCGATCCGCCGGCTTTTGCCAAGACGAAAGGGGCGGTCAAAGGGGCGTGCAGAGGGTACAAGGACATTAATTTGCATGGCCTGAAGCTGGTGAACGAGGGCGGTTACCTGGTTACTGCCAGCTGTTCCTACCATATGAAGCCGGAGCTGTTCCTGCAGACGATTCAGGAAGCCGCGATGGATGCGGGCAAGGTACTCAGGCTGATCGAATGGCGGGCGGCCGGGAAAGACCATCCGCAAATTTTAGGCGTTAATGAAGGGCACTATTTGAAGTTTGCGATCTTTGAGGTGCGGAGCAAGACGTTCTAACATATCCAGAATGGTAAATAACGGGGAATGGCAATGGCTGCACTAGAAGACTTCTGATTTTTTCAGAAGTCTTGTTGTATTTTGCGCGTTTACTAGTTTACAATTACAGAACATACATTCTTGTTTGCGGCTTAATCGCTAAGATCTGTATGCTATAATGTAAATTAACAACTTTACCGTGACAAGAAGCCGCGACAGCATTGCTTCTTGCTTTGATATAAAATTTAGGTTACGGCAGTTTTGCTGTTAGGAGGAGCATCATGTCACTTCAATTGATCATCGGCCGTTCAGGAAGCGGCAAGAGCAGCTTGATTCTGGAGCGGATTACCTCGATGCTAAGAGCCGACCCGGCGGGTCCGCCGATTATTTTGATCGCCCCGGAACAGGGGACGTTCCAGATTGAACGGGCTATCGTCCAGTCGGAGCAATTATATGGTACCGTCAGAGCCCAGGTTCTCGGCTTTCACCGTCTGGCTCTGCGGGTTATGCAGGAAACGGGCGGATCGGCGCTTATACCGATCAGCGAAGAGGGCAAGAAGATGCTTCTTTACAAAATTATGCGCAGGCACCGCAAAGAGCTGAAGCTATACAAGCAGTCGGGCGATCAGCTTGGTGTAATTGACCGGATCAATGCGCTGTACAGCGAGCTGAAGAAACATGATGCCGATTTCTCGGCATTGGACAAATATGGGGAAGTCCTCGAAAGGTCCGTTGGCGAATCGCCGCTCCTGAAGGATAAGCTGCATGATCTCAGCATGATCTATCGCGAATTTGACCAGGAATTATCCAAACTCTACATAGATGCCGAGGATCATGTCGTCAAGCTTGCCGAGGGTGCTCCGAATTCCTCCTATCTTCGCGGGGCCGACATTTGGATCGACGGGTTCCAGTCTTTTACCCCCCAGGAGTACAAAGCCATAGGCGCGCTCATGTCGGCGGCCTCCTCGATGACCGTATCGCTGACGTTGGACCGTCCTTATGATGACGGAGTTATGCCGCATGAGCTGAATCTGTTCCATTCCACGGCGGTAACTTACATGAAGCTTCGCGAGCTTGCAGAGGAATGTGGAGTGGAGGTTAAGCCGGCGGAGGTTCTCGGCACACGTCCGTTTCCACGCTTTAAAGGCAATGGGATATTATCGCATTTGGAGTTTGCCTATGAACACCGGACCCCGTGGAAGGGTGCGGCACCGCCGGAGGATTTATCGGCCGCATTGTCTCTGCAAGCGGCGGGCAGCCGGCGCGCGGAAATTGAAGGAGCCGCGCGGGCGATGGTTGCCCTGGCCAGGGAGCAGGGGGCTAGATGGCGAGACATGGCTCTGCTTGTTAGAAATTTGGAGGATTACGACCATCTCGTCGGCCCGTTATTCGAGGAATACGGCATCCCCTATTTCTTCGACCAGAAGCGGAGCGTCCTCTATCATCCCATGGTAGAGCTGATTCGTGGCGCCTTGGACGTTGTATTGAAATTTTGGAAATACGAGGATGTATTCCGCTGCGTCAAGAGTGAATTTCTGCTGCCGCTGGACGGCAGCTTGACGCGCAGCGATATGGACCGGCTCGAGAACTATGCGTTGGCGAGTGGAATTCACGGCTACCGCTGGAACGATGGCCGACCCTGGAAGAGCACGCCCAGCCTGTCATTGGAAGGCCCTGAGCGTCCGGCCGAGCAAGCGGAGAGCGAGTCCATGCGCTTGCTGGAGCGCTGCCGCGAGGCGATTGTAACGCCTTTATCCGCTTTCGAGACGAGATTGAAGCGGAGCCGCAATACCCGTGAAATGTGCACGGCGATCTACAGGCTGCTCGAAGATACCGAGGCTGCCCATCGTCTGGACAAGCTGGCGCATGAGGCCCATCGTCAGGGAAGGCCGCAGGAGGCAATGGAACATCGCCAGCTATGGAGCGCCGTCCTGGACCTCCTCGATCAAATCGTAGAAATGATGGGAGAAGAGCAGCTTAGCTTGGATATATTCGCTGGAATTATGGAGACAGGGCTGCAGGATCTCAAGCTGTCTCTTGTTCCGCCATCCCTGGATCAGGTATTGATCGGGAGCACGGATCGTACGCGTTCAAGCCATGTTAAGCATCTATTTCTGCTTGGAATCAATGAAGGCATCATGCCTGCCAGCCTCCAGGAAGAAGGCGTGCTCAGCGATCAGGAGCGGACACGGCTCTCCGAGATCGGCATCGGGCTTGCCCCTGGCCTGACAAGAAGACTCCTTGATGAGCGCTTCCTTATTTACGAGGCCTTGTCGGCGGCGAGCCGCTCGCTGTGGCTAAGCTATCCGCTGGCTGACGAAGACGGCAAGGCCCTTCTGCCTTCCGAGGTTATCCGGCATGTGAAGACGATTTTTCCGAGTCTGCAGGAACGCTTCCTGGCAGAAGCTCCGGCCGCAGGCGATCCCGAGGAACGGCAGCTTGAATATGTGAGCCGGCCGGCGCCAACATTGTCCCGGTTAATCGATCAGCTGCGGCTATGGAGAAACGGCGAGCCGATCTCTCCGGTATGGTGGAACGTTCTGGGCTGGTATAAGACCCGCCCGGAATGGGATGGCAAAGTTGCTCGCCTGCTTGGATCACTGGAATACCGCAACAAGGTACGGGGGCTGTCTGCCGCGACGAGCCGGCGATTATACGGCAAGCGTCTTCGGACTAGCGTGTCCCGGATGGAGAAGTTTTCGGCATGTCCGTTTTCACATTTCGCCTCTCACGGTTTGAAGCTGAAGGAACGGCAAATTTACCGGCTGAAGGCGCCGGATATCGGCCAACTGTTCCATGCGGCGCTAAGCTCGATGGCGCTTACGTTCAAGGAGCAGAATCGCAGCTGGGGCAGTCTTTCCCCCGAACAATGTCTGAAAGAGGCGGAGGACGCGGTCGACCGGATTGCGCCAAAGCTGCAGGGTGAAATCCTGCTGAGCTCGAAGCGTTATGGGTACATTACCCGCAAGCTTAAGAATATCGTGGGCCGTGCCTCTATCATTCTCGGAGAGCATTCCAGAAGAGGCAGCTTCGAGCCGATCGGCCTGGAGCTGGATTTCGGTCCCGGACAAACCCTTCCCCCGCTGACCTTCGAGCTTCCAAACGGATGCGTCATGGAAATCGTTGGACGGATCGACCGGGTCGACGTCGCGGAGGGAGAGCAAGGGCTGCTGCTGAGAGTTATCGATTACAAGTCAAGCCAGACGGATCTGAAGCTTCACGAGGTGTATTACGGCTTGTCGCTGCAAATGCTCACCTATCTTGAGGTGCTGCTTGCGTCCAGCGAATCGTGGCTTGGGGAAAGGGCAATGCCCGCCGGCACGCTGTACTTTCATGTCCATAACCCGCTTCTGCAGAGCAGCAACGGCATGAGCCCGGAGCAAGCTGAACAGGAGATGCTGAAACGATTCAAAATGAAGGGACTGCTGCTTGCGGATAGGGATGTCATTTCCAAGATGGACAGCGTTTTGGATAAGGGGTATTCCGATATTCTTCCGGTCGCCGTCAAAGCTGACGGGGGCTTCTACAGCAGCGCTTCTGTCGCTACGGAAGAGCAATGGCACAAGCTGCTTCGATCGGCCAAGCGGACCATAACGGAAATCGGAACGAGAATTACGGAAGGAGACGTCCGAATCACTCCTTATCGGTTGGGCACCGAGACGGCATGCACGCACTGCGCCTTTAAACCGGTCTGCCGTTTTGATGAAACAGTGGAGGACGTTTCTTATCAGGTGCTGAGCAAGCCCGGCAAGGATAAGCTGTGGGAGCTGTTCGAGCAAAATGACAGAGAGGAGGGGCAAAGATGAGCATACCGAAGCCGCCGGGCAGCTACTGGAGCGACGATCAATGGAAAGCGATATCGCTGTCCGGAAGCAATATGCTGATCGCCGCAGCGGCCGGCTCGGGCAAAACGGCAGTGCTGGTGGAACGCATCATCCGAAAGCTGTGCAGCACGGATCAGCCGCTTAGCGTGGACCGCCTGCTTGTTGCGACTTTTACTAAAGCGGCCGCTACGGAAATGAGGCAGCGCATCAGGGAGGCGCTAGAGAAGGAGCTGTCCCGGAATCCTGCGAATGAGCATCTGGGGCGGCAGCTTGCCATGCTGGGACGTGCTTCGATTACGACCCTTCACTCTTTTTGCATGGAAGTGATCCAGCGCTATTATACGTTGATCCCGCTTGACCCCGGATTCCGCATCGCATCGGAAAGCGAGACCGCCCTGCTTCGCCAGGAAGTGCTCGAGGAGCTGTTTGAGGAGAAATATGCGCTCGAGCGGGAGGGCAGCCCATTTTTGCGTCTGGTGGACTGGTTTGGCGGAGAACGCAGCGACGATGCTGTTTTTTTCCTGGTGCAGAAATTGTACGATTTCTCGCGGAGCCATCCGTGGCCGGACTTTTGGCTGCGGCAGGCCGCAGAGGCCTTTGCCGCTCCTAGCGTGGAGGCTTTGGAGAAAAGCTTGTGGGTCAGCAGCATACTGAGCGATGCGAAGCTGACCCTCGAAGGAGCTGGGGAGCTGCTGCGGCAGGCCGAGGCGATCGCATTGTCCCCTGGCGGACCGCAGCCTTACGCTGCCACTCTGGAAGAGGACATCGCGATGGTCGAGCTGATGCTGGCTTACGTTCATGAAGGGCAGTGGTCTTTGCTGCATGGGAAATTCGATGCCATCGCGTTTGGCAAGCTGAAGCCGTGCAAGAAGGATCAGACCGATCCGACACTGCAGGAGCGGGTCAAAACGCTCCGCGAGGAAGCAAAGAAGACACTCATAGAGCTGCGCACGCAGCTGTTCGGCCGCTCGCCCGAGGCGTTTCTGGACGAGATGAACCAGATGGCTCCGCTGATGGCCGAGCTGTCTTCTTTCGTCATGGAATTCGCCGAGCGGTACCGCAAGGAGAAAACGGCCAAAGGCTGGCTCGACTTCTCTGACCTTGAGCATTACTGCCTGCAAATTCTGCGCCATCCGGATTCAACATGGGATAAGGTCGTACCCTCCGCTGCCGCGCTAGAATATCAGCAGCAATTCGAAGAGGTGCTCCTTGACGAATATCAGGATACGAATACGGTGCAGGAGGATATCGTCCGGTTGATTTCCCGGCAGGAGCCGGGCAACCGCTTTATGGTCGGCGACGTGAAGCAGAGCATATACAGGTTCAGGCTGGCTGAGCCTGGACTATTCCTGCAGAAGTACCGGAGCTATGGCGGGGATGCGTCGGCGGAAGGGCTTAGAATTGACCTTGCCCGCAATTTCCGCAGCCGGCGGGAAGTGATCGATGCTGTCAACTATGTCTTCCGGCAAGTCATGAATGAGACTGTTGCGGAAATTGCATATGATTCCCGTTCGGAGCTTGTGTATGGGGAAGGCTACCCTGACAATGACGGGGAGGACTACCGCCCCGAGCTGCTACTGATCGACCGGAGCGGCGATGCGGCCGCGGAGGGTGAAACTCCGGCAGCGGAGGGCGAGTCAGACGGAGCGAGAATCGACGAGGAGCTTGCTGATTTGGAGGCGGTTCGTCTGGAGGCCCGGGCCATTGCGGCCAAAATACGGGAGATGCGGCAGAAGCCTCTGCGCATTTACGATAAACACCTGAAGGGCTTGCGTCCCGTGGAATACCGGGACATGGTCATTTTGCTCCGCTCTACATTGACCTGGGCTCCCGCTATGATGGAGGAGCTTCGGATGGAAGGCATCCCGGCCTATGGAGAAGTGAGCCAGGGGTATTTCGACGCCTCTGAGGTCGAAACGATGATGTCCCTGCTCCAGGTCATTGATAACCCGATGCAGGATATTCCGCTGGCCGCCGTCCTTCGTTCGCCGCTCTGCAATTTGTCCGAGGAGGAGCTGGCTGAAATACGTCTTGCTGCTCCAAAAGGCAATTTCTATGAGGCTGTGCAGGCTTATATTGGCCCGGAAGAGACGGATATGGCAGGGGTGGTGGCTACTGCTGAAATTTCGGCAGAGGCAGGGGCGGAGGCTGCGTCATGGGCTTCGGCTGAAGCTTCGACAGCTGCTATGGCAGAGGCTGCGGAAGAGACGATGGCAGAGATCAGGAATAGCGGGCTGCTGGCGCCAGAAGTCTTGGCTGATGAACCTAAAGGTCCACTTGCAGCTGCATCCTCAGCAGAAAAGGGCGGCGAAGCTGGAACGGCGCCGGGCGAGCTTTGGACCGCAGAGCACTCGGCAGCTCAGGCCGGAGTAAAGCACGCTACGTTAAGGGACAGGCTAATCGTCTATACGGGGCAGCTCGAAGCTTGGCGGAATAAAGCCAGGGAGGGTGAACTTGGCGACCTGATTAGGGACATTTACCGGCAAACCGGATTTTTGGACTGGGTCGGCGGTTTGCCGGGAGGAGCTCAGCGGCAGGGGAACCTGCGGGCCCTTCTTGACCGGGCTAGACAATTCGAGAAATCCTCAGCCGCGCGCGGCCTGTTCAGGTTTTTAAGATATATTACGAGGCTGCGGGAGAACGGCGGTGACCTTGGCGCGGCGGCTTCTGCCGGAGAACAGGAGGATGCCGTCCGGATTATGACCATCCACAAAAGCAAGGGGCTGGAGTTCCCGGTCGTCTTTGTGGCGGGCTTGTCCAAAATGTTCAATCGGCAGGATTTGAATACGCCGTTCCTGATGCATAAGGAAATGGGCTACGGGCCTAAATTCGTCGATGAGAATACGCGGGTGAGCTATCCCACGCTTCCGAATCTGGCGATTCGCCGCCGGGCGCAGCTGGAGCTGCTGGCCGAGGAAATACGAGTGTTGTACGTGGCGCTGACCAGGCCTAAAGACAAACTCATTCTGATTTCCTCGGTCAAAGATTTGGCCAAATCGGTGGAGTCATGGGGAGGTATTCTGGCGAACGGCACCGAGCAGCTTCCTGATTATTTGATTGCCCGGGGGCGCAGTTACCTGGATTGGATCGGGCCTTCCTTAATCCGCCACCCGGCTGCGGCGCAGCTTCGCGATTTCGCCGGGTTACCGGAGCCTGCTGCGGACTATGGACAGGGAAGCGGTCCTGACTGGGTGATCGGCTTCATTGCCGCCGAGCAGTTTGTGACTGCCTTTGCACAAGCGGCAGCGGCCAAAGCTTGGGCGCCGGAGGAGAAGGCTATGCTGCAGGCCCTGATAGCCGGCGGTCCCGTACCCGTCCGCCCGTCGGAGGATACGAGGTTCGAAGATGCCGTGAAGGCAAGGCTGGACTGGCACTACCCTTACGAAATGGCCGGCCGGATTTCGGCCAAGACATCAGTTACCGAAATGAAGACGCTTTTGGCCATGCAGGAGGAGCCGCCGATGGATTGGCTCGCCGTAGAGGAAGCGCGCATGGAGCGGCGGAACGTTCTTGAAGAGAAGGCCGAATACAAGCTGCATTTGCGCCGTCCGAAGTTTATGGAGGAGAAGCGGATGACGCCGACCGAACGGGGAACGGCGTATCATATGCTCATGCAGCATCTTCCTTTTGACCAGAAGGCGGACGAAGAGACGGTTCGCCGGACGCTGCAGCAGCTTGTGGAGCTGCAGATCATGTCCCGGGAGCAGAGCGCGGAAATGGATACTGCGCGGGTTGCCGGATTTTTGCAAAGCCCGCTGGGCGCTTTACTTCGCCAGGCTGATTGGATTCGGCGGGAGATGCCGTTTAGCTACGGCCTGTCTGTGGAGGAAGCTTACCCGCGGTTCGCTTCGGCTACAGCGGGCGTCGCAGATGAGGCTGAAGCGGACGGGAAACGGCTGGCGATTAAGGAACTGGCCGGAGAGACCGTGCTGATTCAAGGGATTATCGACTGCTTGTTTGCTGTCGGGGATAAGCTGTACTTGCTGGATTATAAAAGCGACCGGGTGCTGGAGCACCAGGGAGGCGTGCCTGCGCTGGCGGAAACCTATCGTTTCCAGCTTGAGCTGTACGCCAAAGCGATTGAACAGATCATGGGCCGCAAGGTCGATGAGAAATGGCTGTACTTTTTCGATCATGGGGAAGCGGTCAAATTGCAGGAATCATCGCAGTAGTTTCAATTTGGAGGGGGAACAGGAAATGCGCATTTTGCATACGGGAGATTGGCATCTGGGACGGACGCTGGAGGGGAGAAGCCGTTTTAGGGAACAGGAGATGTTTATGGATGAGCTTATCCAGCTTACCCGCGATCAGCAGGTCGATATGATATTAATGGCCGGTGACGTATACGACAGCGTCAACCCGCCTGCGGCTGCCGAGGGGTTGTTCTACGATGCCGCGGCCCGTCTGAATGACAACGGCTGCCAGCTTGTCGTTATCGCCGGGAATCATGACCAGCCCGAGCGCATTTCTGCCGTTTCTCCGCTTGTCGCACAGCGCGGCATTACGCTGGTGGGTCTGCCCAGTTCCCGAAGCGTGATCGTGGACGTGCCGCGTACGAAAGAACGGGCGGTCATCGCGGCCCTGCCTTACCCCTCGGAAGCGAGATTATCCGAATTGCTGGCCGAGGACGGGGACGAACGGGAGCTGCGCTCGGCCTACAGCGCCAAGGTCGGCAAGCTAATGCGGCAGCTGGCCCAGGAATTTCGGCCAGACACTGTGAATTTGGCCATGAGCCATATCTATGTGCTGGGCGGAGTAGAATCGGACTCCGAGCGGCCGATCCAAGTCGGCGGCGCGTACACGGTAGACCCTTCGGTTCTGGATGTGGGAGCACAGTATACGGCGCTGGGGCATTTGCACCGCCCCCAGCTTGTCAAGGGCAGCGGGCTGATCCGGTACAGCGGCTCCCCGCTTGCCTACAGCTTCTCGGAGGCCGGGCAGGCGAAATCGGTGATGCTGCTGGATACAGCTCCTGGTGAGATTCCGAAAATGGAAGAACTGTTTCTCAGCAGCGGGCGCCCGCTGGTGCGCTGGACATGCCGCGGCGGCCTGGAAGAGGCTCATCGCTGGCTTGATGAGGGGCGGGACAACAACGCCTTCATCGACCTTGAGATCAGCCTGACCGAAGCGATGTCGATGAGCGATATCCAGACGCTCCGCAAGGCTCATGAGGGAATTGTACATATCCGCCCGGTGTATCCGGGACGGTCCGAGGAGACGGCGGCTGCCTCGCGCGCCCAGATGCCGGTTCACGAGCTGTTCCGCAAATTTTACCAGCGGCAAAGCGGCGGAGCGGAGCCGGAAGAGGAGCTGGTGGAGCTGTTTATGTCGCTGGTGGCTGAAGATGAAGCTGCCGGCATCGAAGAGGAGGAGGAAGTATGAAGCCGATCTCGCTGAAGTTATCGGGCCTGCAGAGCTATCGAAGCATGCAGGAAATTGATTTCACAGCGCTATGCGACACCGGGCTGTTTGGCATTTTCGGTCCGACCGGCAGCGGCAAATCTACGATTCTCGATGCCATCACACTGGCGATGTATGGCAAAGTCGGCCGAGCTTCCGGGGGAACACAGGGGATTATGAACCATTCGGAGGATTCGCTGTTTGTAGCTTTCACCTTCGAGCTGATGTCGGCAAAAGGCGAGGAGCGCTACCGGGTAGAGCGCCGCTTCAAGCGCCAAGGTGATATTTCGGTCAGCAACACAGTTAGCCGCTTCATTGAAATATCGCCCGAGGGCGAGAAGGTCGTGGCGGATAAGCTGGCCGAGGTCACGCGCTGCGTCGAAGAGAAAATCGGCCTCAAAATGGATGATTTTACCCGTGCAGTCGTTCTTCCTCAGGGCAAGTTCGCCGAATTTCTCTCCTTGAAGGGGGCGGAGCGCAGAGCGATGCTGCAGCGCCTGTTCCATCTGGAGAAATACGGCGACCTGCTGGCCCAGAAATTGAGCCGCAAGGTGAAGGAGAACGATCAAGCGCTCAAAGAGCTCGCTGCAGAGCAGCAGGGGCTCGGCGACGCGTCGGAAGCAGCGCTGCGCGAGGCCGAGGCTGCGCTCAAAGCGGCTGCGGCGCTAGCGGAGACGCGCCGGCGCGAGCTCGATCACGCGCAGCAGCGCAGCGACCAGCTCGCGAAGGTGCGCGAGCTGAGCCTCGAGCGCAGCGCGCGTGCCGCGCAGCTTGCCGCTTTGCGCGAGCGGGACGGCGCCGTCGCCGAGCTGGAAGCGCGGCTCGCGGCCGCGGCTGCTGCCGAGCGGATCAGGCCGGCGCTCGCGGCCTGGCAAGAAGCGCAGCAGCTCGCCGCTGCGCGTGCCGCCGCGGCTGCCGAAGCTCGCGAGGCGGCGGAGGCCGCGGCGGCACGCGCCCGCGCCGCGACGGAGGCCGCAGAGACGGCTGCGGCCGAGCTCGGGCGAGAGGAGCCGGCGCTGCTGCTGCGGCTGGACCAGCTCGAGCAGGCGAAGGTGCTGCAGGCGGAGTGCGAGCAGCTGCTTGCGGAGGCGAGGGGCCTTGCGGCCCAGCGCGAGCAGGCAAGCGCGCAGCACCGGCAGCTCGGCGAAGAGCTGCTTAAGCAGGAGCAACTGCTGGTCAAAGCGCAGCAGCGCAAGCAGGAGCTGGAGGAGCAGCTCAAGAGCAACGAAGTGAAAGCCTCCGAGCGGCGCAGCCTGCAGGACGCGATATCCCGGCAGCAGGGGATCTACAGTGCCCGCGAAGCGTTGAGCAAGGCGGAGGCGGAGGAGAACAAGCAGCTTGCGAAGGCGAGGGAAGCCAGCGACCGCTTGGAGGCGCTGGCTCAGGAGGAAGCCGGATTGGTACGTGAGCGTTTGGCTCTGTCGGAGAAGGCCTGGGAAGCCGGGTCGAGGCTGGCGGGGCTTGCTGCCGAGGCTGCCGGGCTGGCCGAGCGGATCGAGCGCTATGAAGCGACTTTGAAGCGCACCGCGAAAGAGCGGGATGAGCACCAATGGTCATTGCGCTTGGCCGAAGCCTTAAGCCAAGGCTGTCCATGCCCGGTATGCGGCTCGACAGAGCATCCGTCTCCGGTTGCTCCTAAGCTGGAGGAGCAGGGCTCGCTGAACAGCGAGTCGGAGCTGGAGCAGGCTGGCGTGTTGCTGGTACAAGCCCGTGATTTACGCTATGCGACATCGAGGGATTCCGATGCTTTGGGCAGCTTGGCCAGCACGCTGGAGGCAGTTCTCGAAGAGGATTCGTCTGCTGCGATTGCATGCCGCGAAGCAGCCGCGTCTCAAGCCGCAGCCTTTCCGGCACCCTCGCTGCATGCTGATGGCTCTGATTTTGCCGGCGAATTAGAGGATGATCTGTCCGGGAAAGCGCAGACGATAGCTGTACTAGCACAGCGATATGAGGAATTGAAGAGCGGGCAGGCCGAATGGCGCGAGGGATTCGCAGCTTTGGAACGCGGCGTCAAGACCTTGACTCATAAGCTGGCCGAAATTCAGACGAAGCGGGCTTCCGCGGCAGCGGAGGCGGCTTCAATATCTCAACTGGCTGAGCAGTCCCAGGGGAATAGCCGCGAGTGCCGCGAAGCGCTGGCTAGGCTCATGAAGGAATGGGAGCTGGAGCATCCGGGCTTGTCGCCGGAGGAGGCGGTCATCCGCATGGAGCAGCTTCATGAGCGGGATCAGGCTGCGGAAGATATCAAACAGCGGCTGTCTCTAAGCATTCCTTTTATTGAAGAGAAAACAGCGAATATTACCCAGCTGCAAAAAGACATCGCCGAGCTTGACAAGTCGCTGCTGCAATGGGAGCTTCAGGAGCAGGGCAAACAGGAGTTGCTTCGTGACAAAAAGATGCGTCTGACGGCATGGATCGGTGAGGAATCGGCAGATGAGCTGCTGCAGAGTACCCGCCAGCGAATCGACTGGCTGCGGGCGCAGGCCGAGGCGGGCAAACGCCGCCAAGCGGAAGCCGAGACGGAGCGCCAGCGCTGCAGCCAGGCGGATGTACTCGCGCAGCAGGCCGCCACGGACGCCCGGCAGCAGGAAGTGAGGCTGCTGAAGCAGTGGCAGGCTGAGCTTAAGGTTTCCCCGTTCGATAGCGAGCAGCAAGTTGCTGAAGCTATTATGGATAAGGAGCAGATGAGCTCCATGGAGGAGCAAATCCAATCCCACCGGGATGCCGAACGCGAGCTGTTGATTAGCCTCAAGGAGCTCGAGGTTAAGCTGGAAGGCCGGATGGTGACTGAGGCGGAGTGGCAGGAATGCTGCGAAGCACTGCGGCATGCGAAGGAGCAGGATGAGGCTGCTTTGCAGCTGAAGGCGAGGTCGCAGCGTGATCTGGAGGACCTCGGACAACGGCATGTCCGCTGGCAGGAGCTCGAGAAAGTCCGCCTGAAGCGGGAGCATGAAGCGGGTCTGCTGGCCAAGCTGCAGTCCTCCCTGCGCGGAAATGCGTTTGTGGAATACGTAGCGGAGGAGCAGTTGATGAACGTCAGCCAAGCGGCATCGCAGAGGCTGAGGTTCCTGACGAATCAGAGATATGCGCTGGAATGCGATTCCGGCGGAGGTTTTGTCATTTGCGACGATGCGAACGGCGGGGTGAAACGTCCGGTAGCTACTCTTTCCGGCGGGGAGACGTTTCTCACTTCCTTGGCGCTCGCTCTGGCTTTATCGGCGCAGATTCAGCTCCGCGGCCAATACCCGCTGCAGTTCTTTTTCCTGGACGAAGGCTTCGGCACGCTGGACCCTGAGCTGCTGGATACGGTGATTACCTCACTGGAGCATCTCCATCACGATCATTTATCCGTTGGGATTATAAGCCACGTGGCCGAGCTTCGGGCAAGATTAGCCCGCAAGCTGATCGTCATCCCGGCGGAAAGCGGCGGGGAGGGCTCACGGGTAATGCTCGAGAGATTGTAAGGGCTGTGAACAAGGGCTCCCTCGGGCGATACGCCCGAAATCCTCGAGGTTATAAATAGACCGATATTTTTTGCGACCGTGATGCATATCACAGATACAGCTTCACCCGGCTGTTATACTACAGTTAGCCGACATCATTTTGCAAGCACCCCGCCGGACGTATTGGTGACAGAGATTATTTTAATTTGGGTCCAATACGTCCGTGCGACCAGCGAACTCGTCTTCGAGGAAGCAGGGTGCTTCTTTTTTTTGCTAATTTTAGGTATGATGAGAGTACATATATATTTTGTAGGAGGCTTGGAAATGGAAAACTGTTTGTTTTGCAAAATCGCAAATGGATCAATTCCTTCAAACAAAGTGTACGAAGACGATACTTTTCTCGTATTCCATGATATTCAGCCGGCCGCTCCGACGCATGTTCTAATTATTCCAAAGAAGCACATTGCGACGATGAACGACGTGGGGCCTGAAGACTATGCCATGATCGGGGAACTCCACCGGGTAGCCCAGGAAGCCGCAAAGAAGCTTGGCGTTGCCGAGACAGGGTATCGTCTGATTAACAACTGCGGCCCGGACAGTGGACAGGCCGTCTACCACATTCACTATCATTTGATAGGCGGAGCAAAGCTAGGCGCACTGGTGCAAAGTTCCGATTCCCACGCCATTTAAAAATTAAATGGTGAAAATGAAAGATAAAAACTAGGTGTTTGGTTGACACCCGATTTATTTTTCCCCTATAATGAAGAATGATGAACCGTGTTATGCTCTTGGACGGTCTGGTCGGAGGGAGGGAAAACTGGTGTCTGAAACTAAAGTTCGCAAAAACGAGACAATTGATGCTGCACTTCGTCGCTTTAAGCGTTCCATCGCAAAAGATGGCGTATTGGCTGAGGTGAAGAAACGCAAGCATTATGAAAAGCCAAGCGTAAAGCGCAAGAAAAAGTCCGAGGCTGCTCGTAAGAGAAAGTTTTAGGAGGAATTAGCTACCATGAATCTTAGCGAGCGATTGAACGAAGATATGAAGCAAGCGATGAAGAGTCAAGACAAGTTCAAACTCTCCACCATTCGAATGGTTCGTGCTACGATCAAGAATCTTGAAATAGATCTGAAAAGACCTTTGAACGATAATGAAGTGCTTGATATCCTAAGTCGTGAAATCAAACAGCGCAAAGATGCCCTCCAAGAATTTGAAAAAGCAGGTCGCGATGATCTTGCTGCAAATGTCAAAGCTGAAGCTGAGATTATTGCCGTATACCTTCCTGAACAGCTTACAGAAGAAGAAATTAAAGTCATTGTACAGCAGACCATCCAGGAAACCGGTGCTTCTTCGAAGGCGGATATCGGGAAAGTCATGAGCGCTCTAATGCCCAAGGTCAAAGGCCGGGCGGACGGGAAGCTCGTGAATCAAGCGGTTCAACAGCTTTTGCAATAACATACGCAAATGAACACCTTCTACGAATGTAGAAGGTGTTTTTTGTGTGGCGGAGGGGGTTGGGCATTAAATCAAGGGCATTATATTTTAGAGGCTAAAAATAGAGGCCTAGAGGCGAATGATGCAATTGTCATGTTTGGTTAGGACCTGTCACGATCCGGTTTCTTGGAGGAAGCGGTCATTAATGTTTATTTTTTTACGTTGTTTCTGGAGGATGCCAAGCTCATTGCACAAACGATAGGACTTGCTTTTCCCTAAGATGAGGTTATGGTTTCTCCAAAGTTCACTGGGGCAAGTAACTTGTATCCAAGCTCAAGCAACCATCCATTAATCACTTAAAACTAAATGTATTTTATACAACTAGTTAAGCTCTTTTATCAAAAAAACTATACGCTAAATGCAAAACATGCAGTTAGTTTGCTTGAATAGAGCGAATTCGCCGAAATAGCTTGAAACTAAATGTAGGTTTTGCAGTTAGTTCCCTCTAACACGGCCAAAACCGATGAACTAACTGCATGAAATACATCTAGTAGTCTTATCAGTTACCTGATCCTTGCCATCTAGGACAGTCATAAATCCGTAGTTTAATTTATTGGAGAGAAAGACTCCAGTTCAATTAAGGGACCGTGAGGAAAGTGCAGGATTTTCTGGCATTCGGGCCTTCGCCAACCATATCGCTCACATCACGCACATCACGCACATCACGCACATCACGCACATCACGCACATCACCTTACAATTCTTTTTCGCACCGTTCCACTCTAAGAGAGCAGTAATTTGCTGCATAATAGCGGTGGGATGGGTCTGTAGCTCGACGGGTCGACCACAAATTACACTTCACGCATCATCCCACACATCCCACACACCTCGCTGTACTCACACCTGACGGCCGCATCCACAATCCGATTAATTCACCTTGGAAAAAATATCAAGATTCGCTCCAATCTCCCCTTGCCCTCCTTTTTGCCCTGGGTCTCATAAATTCTGCTTCTGGCGCATATTTTGTAGGGTAGAGGAAGGAGGGTTGCCTCATAATGAGCCAGCTATCACGGAAAATCCGCAAATGGGCGGTCGAAGCGCTCGACTTGCCGGGGGATCTCGTATTCGATTTACCGAGGCTCACCATGATCGGCAACAAGCAGCTGCTGGTGGAGAATCACAAAGGGGTGGTTCATTTCTCGCCAGAGGAGCTTCATCTCGAATTGAAGCAAGGGGTGCTGAGGGTCGAGGGAGCGGAGCTTGTGATCAAGGCAATCATGCCTGAGGAAGTTATTATTGAGGGCCGGATTTCCGGCATTAAATATCATGGAGTGGAGGAGTGAATCGCGTGAAATCATCTGTCTTATCCCGGTTGCGCGGCAGTGTGAGGATCGTTGTGCGCGGCGGGAATCTCGAGAGGCTCATTAATGAATTGGCCAAGGAAGGCATAGAGATATGGGATGTGCGCTCCTTACCAGAGCGGAGGATGGAGATGAATGTTCAGCTAAGTGATTATTTCTCCCTCCGTCCGCTGCTGAAGCGGACAGGCTGCAGGATGTCCGTAAAGCGGCGCAGCGGCGTGCCCTTTCTGCTCGCCAGGCTGTGGCGCCGCAAAATTTTCGTTGCGGGGTTTGCCCTGTTCATCGCGATTATATTTACCCTCTCGTCACTTGTGTGGGATATTGAAGTGCAGGGCAATGAGAACATATCAACCGAAGACGTGCTGCGTGCTGCACGCGAAGAAGGGATCTATCCTTTTCAATGGATATTGCGCCTGCAAAAACAGGACAAGTTATCCGCAGAGCTTACCCGGAAATTGGCCGGATCTTCCTGGGTAGGCGTATCCCGCAGCGGGACGCGCATCACAATCCAGGTCGTCGAAGCTACGCGCCCCAAGGAACAGGAGCTTCGAAGCCCCAGCCATCTCGTCAGCAGCTCCGATGCCGTGATCACGCAGATTTATTCTGAACGGGGACAACCCCAGGTGAAGAAGCATGACCGGGTCAGAAAAGGACAGGTGCTAATTGCCGGCATACAGGGGAATGAATTTGTCGTAGCCAAGGGAGAGATCAAGGGGATCGTCTGGCATGAATATAACATCGAGGTCCCGCTAGTGCGAAAGCAGAATGTCTATACGGGGGAAAAAAAGGAGCGAGGCTATCTGTTCTTCGGCAAGACCGCTGTCCAGATCACCGGATACGGCAGGCCGGGCTTTGCCGAGTTCCAAACCTTGAGCGAGCTTGATCCGCTGACCTGGAGAAGCTGGAAGCTGCCGGTCGGCTGGATGAGCGAGAAGCTGCTGGAGACGACGGAAATCCAATTGAAGCTTTCGGCGGAGCAAGCGAAACAAGACGGAATCGACAGAGCTTTACGCGACATTTATGCGAAACAGGGCGTCGAATCGAAAATTGTCAGTCAAAAAATTTTGCATGAGAAGACAGACAATGGTAAAGTTTATATGAAAGTGCTTTTTGAAGTAGAGCAGAATATAGCGGAAGATCTTCCGATAGTATACGATCAAGGAGAATGAGTCTATTTGTCAGAACAAATTTCGCATACCAAAATTACATTACAAAGTGCCTCTGAGGGATTGTCGCTATTCGGTCCGCAGGATTCGTTCCTGAAGCTTGTCGAGAGCAGTCTGAATGCAGGGATCGTTTTGCGGGAATCAGAAATATCGATTCGTGGCGAAGCCCGTCAGGTGGAAATTGCCCAGCAGTTGTTCGAGGTTTTGCTGGAGCTGATCCGCAACGGATATATTTTGACAGAGCGTGATGTGCTTTATGCCATCGATTTGGCAAAGGATCTTCGGGCCGATCAATTGCTTGATCTGTATAAGGGGGAAATAGCTCTAACCTACCGAGGCAAGCCGATTCGGGTCAAAACGATCGGACAGAAGCATTACGTAACGACGATCAAGAAGCGCGACATCGTGTTTGGGGTCGGTCCAGCAGGTACAGGCAAAACCTATCTGGCCGTCGTCCTCGCGATAACTGCGCTTAAGGAGGGCACGGTGAAACGGATCATCCTTACCCGGCCTGCTGTAGAAGCCGGAGAGAACCTTGGTTTCCTGCCGGGCGATTTGCAGGAGAAGGTAGATCCTTATTTACGTCCTCTGTACGATGCATTATACGATGTGATGGGACCGGAGCAGACGGCCAAAGCCTTGGAGCGCGGCCTCATCGAAATTGCGCCGCTTGCATATATGCGCGGCCGGACGCTTGACGATTCCTTCATTATTTTGGACGAAGCTCAGAATACGACGCCAGAGCAGATGAAGATGTTCCTGACACGCCTCGGCTTCGGCTCGAAGATGGTGATTACGGGCGACGTGACGCAAATCGATTTGCCGAAAGGCAAAAAGTCCGGATTGATCGAAGCAAAGAATATTCTTCAGGAAATTGAAGAAATCGGGTTCGTCTATTTTGCGGAATCCGATGTTGTGCGCCACTCGCTTGTACAGAAAATTATCGTTGCTTATGACCGTGCCGCTGAAAATCAGGGTTAATTTGCTTAAATACAAGGTTGCCGGGCTCTAAATTTTTCAGGAGGGCTGCACTATGACCTCAAACGAAATGCAAAAAGGTAAAACGCTGCAATCCCGAACAGCCGGATGGAAACATAGCGTATCTGTACGCTATGTTCTGTTTGCGCTGCTTATTATTATGTTCTATGCCAGTCTTGCACCCAAGCTGCTGCCGGAAACCTATGATATTGCCGTCGGGCTGCCGAGCGACAAGGAAATTCTGGCTCCGATGGATATTCCAGATACCAAAGCGACACTGAAGGCGCAGGAGGAAGCCGCTGAAAAAGTAGGGCAAGTCTATACGATTCTTCCACTGCGCAATGAGGTGCTCGTCGGGCAGATGCTGGATCGGATTTTCCGTCTTAATCAGGATGACCAGGTGTCGACCGAGGACAAGATCAAAATTTACCGCGAGGAACTGCCGCAAAGAGCGCAGGATCATATTCAGAATTTTATCCGGAACAACCGAAATTCGCCGAACTATTCGGAGAAGCTGTTCGAGGAAGTAAACGAACGGATCAGCGAGCAGGCTTATCATATATCTGAGGAGACGTTCATCAAAATTCCAAGGCTGACTCCGGAGGATATTAATGAAATGAAGCCTGTGGCCGCCGACATCGTCGCCCGGTTGACTACGGACCAAATCGTGGACGCCCAGACGGCGCGCGCCAAGGTGGCGGAGCAGGTGAGTACGAGCTCATTAAGCAAGCGCGTATCGCGGGAGGTCGTTCAGGAGCTGGCCCGTCTGGCAATTACGGCCAATAAGTTCTACGACGAGGAAGCGACCAAAGCGGCGAAGGTCGAAGCGCGGGAGAAGACGCCAACCGTGTTCATCAAGCAGGGGGATGTATTGGTGCAGAAAGGGGAGAAAATCACCCCGGAAATGTACTCCTTGCTGGAAAAGAACGGACTGCTCAAGGATGAGGTGAATTACTGGCCGCAATTTGGCCTGATGATTCTGTCTTCGTTATTGGCACTGGGCCTGATTATGTATATCCGCCAGTCGGAAGGCGTGAGCCGCTTCAAGTATAATAACGCCCAGTTCGTAATGCTGCTTCTGATTATTCTAATAACGATCTTGTCGATGCATGTGGTCAACATCGTACAAAATGAACAGCGGCCTTATATCGGCTATATTGCGCCAGTCGCGGTAGGGGCCATGCTGATTACGCTGTTGCTTGACATGTCTTTGGCATATATATGTTCTATATTGTTCAGTATATTGGCCAGCGTTATTCTTAACGTGCACAAAGGGCAGATTTTTGATTTTCAGTTCGGATTTTTCGCTGTCGTCATTTCTTTTGCAGCTATTTTTGCTATTCACCGGGCCAGCCAGCGCTCGACCCTGCTGAAGGCGGGGATCATGATTACGCTGTTTGGCTCCCTGGCGGTATTTACGCTGATTTTGGTCAACAACAACGGCTGGACGGAATCCAGCACGCTGTATGCGATCGGTTTTGCCGTGGCGGGCGGATTGTTGACGACGATCCTCGTAATCGGCCTTATGCCGTTCTTCGAGGTCACTTTCGGCATCCTGTCGGCGCTGAAGCTCGTCGAGCTGTCCAATCCGAATCATCCGCTGCTGCGCAAGCTGCTGACGGAGACGCCGGGCACATACCATCATAGCGTGATGGTCGGCAATTTGTCGGAGGCGGCTGCAGAAGCGATCGGGGCCAACGGACTGTTGTGCCGAGTTGGATCTTATTACCACGATATCGGCAAGACCAAGCGTCCGAGCTATTTTATAGAGAACCAGAACAATATGGAGAATCCGCATGATTTTATCGATCCTAAGCTGAGCAAGTCGATTATTATTGCCCATGCTCGCGACGGGGTTGAGATGCAGAAGGATTACAAGCTGCCGAAGCCGATTCGGGATATTGCAGAGCAGCATCACGGGACGACCTTTCTGCATTATTTCTATCATAAGGCGCTTAGATTGGCTGAAGAGCAGGGCGTAGAGCCTGACTTTACGGAAGAAGATTTCCGCTATCCGGGGCCGAAAGCCCAATCGAAGGAAGCGGCGATCGTCGGTATCGCTGATAGCGTGGAGGCGGCGGTGCGGTCTTTGCGCAAGCCTACCGTGGAGCAGGTGGAGACCATGATCGAGAAGATTATTAAGAGCCGTCTCGACGATCATCAATTCAATGAGTGCGACCTGACGATGCGAGAGCTGGATGTCATTGCACAGACATTGAAAGAAACCGTGATGGGCATTTTCCACTCGCGGATCGAATATCCGGAAGAAATCAAGAAAGCGAACTAATGAAGCAAAGACGGGGGGCAAGTAAGCCATGGCATTACAGCTCGAATACAGTAATGAGCAAGAAATCATCGAAATTGGGGAAGATTTAATAGAGCTATTGCATACACTGCTGCAAAAAGCCGGAGAGGCCGAAGGCGTAACTGACGGCGAGGTTGCCCTGACGTTCGTAACCGACGAAGAAATTCATGCGCTCAATCGCGAGTATCGCGGAATCGACCGGCCGACGGACGTACTCTCTTTTGCCATGAACGAATCCGTGGAAGAGGAGCAGGAGATCGTCTATGAGCTTGAAGAAGGCGAAGAGCTGGAAGGCTTTGGCGACATGCTCGGGGATATTATTATTTCCGTGGAGACGGCAAAGGCCCAGAGCGAAGAGTACGGCCATTCCCTCAATCGGGAAATCGGATTTTTGTTCGTACATGGATTTCTTCACCTGCTTGGCTATGATCATCAGGATGAGGTGAGCGAGGCGGAGATGATGGGCAAGCAGGAAGCCGTCCTGGCCCAGGTGGGGCTAACCCGTTAATGAAGCCTGCATCCAAATGGAGCGATACATTCCGCTATGCGGCGGAAGGAATCGTAACGGCGCTGAAATCTGAGCGGAACATGAAAATACATTTGCTGGCCGCGGTCGCTGTTCTGCTGGCCGCAGCGTATTTTCGCCTTCCGGGACGTGACGTCGCCCTGCTTCTGATCGTCATTGGCCTCGTCATCGCGGCAGAGCTGGTGAATACGGCGCTGGAGGCCGTCGTGGATCTTGTTTCGCCCGACTGGCATCCGCTTGCGAAGACGGCAAAAGATACGGCGGCAGGTGCCGTGCTTGTTGCGGCAATTATTGCGGTATGCGTAGGCTGTTTGTTGTTTTATGAGCCGGTGATGGCTTGTTTTCAACAGTAACTATTCCACAGCACAGGGAATGAGCAAGGCTTACCACTAGATTGCCTGAGGAGATGACGACAATGGATAACACGAGTTTGCTATTAGAAGCGATTAAAGCGCGGGCTGCTGCCTATACGCCGTATTCCGGCTTTGCCGTCGGCGCCGCCCTGCTGGATGCGAACGGGCATGTCCACTATGGATGCAACATCGAGAACGCGGCATACGGGCCAACGAACTGCGCCGAGCGAACCGCGCTGTTCCGCGCCATAGCCGACGGCCATGCTCCAGGCAGCTTCCGGGCGCTGGCCGTCATCGGCGAGACAGATGACCCCATCGCGCCGTGCGGCGTATGCCGCCAGGTCATACTGGAGCTGTGCAGCCCGGATATGCCGGTGATTCTCGGCAACATGAAAGGCGATGTCAGAGAGACGACCGTGGCGGAGCTGCTGCCATATGCCTTTGGTCCTGCAGATTTGCAGAAATCTTAGCATCGTTACGGAAGACAGAAAGGACTAGACGAAATGGCAAAAACAACATTCAAATCCGGATTTGTGGCGATCGTCGGCAGGCCGAATGTCGGCAAGTCGACGCTGATGAACCACATCATCGGGCAAAAAATCGCAATTATGTCCGATAAACCGCAAACGACGCGGAACAAAATCCATGGTGTATATACGACGGAAGACATGCAGATTGTCTTTCTGGATACCCCGGGCATCCATAAACGCCAATCCAAGCTTGGGGATTTCATGAACACGACTGCCTTGAATACGTTAGGGGAAGTAGAAGCCGTGTTGTTCCTCGTTGACGCCTCGGAAGGATTGGGCGGAGGCGACCGGTTCATTATCGAACGATTAAAAGATGTAAACACTCCCGTAATCCTGGTCATGAACAAGATCGACCGGATCGAACCGGAGCAGCTGCTGCCGCTGATCGAGCAATACCGGGAGCTATATGACTTTGCGGTGATCGTGCCGATCTCCGCCATGCTTGGCAACAACGTCACTACGCTGCTGGAGCAAATCGGCAAGTATTTGCCGGAGGGGCCCCAATATTATCCCGAGGATCAAATTACGGACCATCCGGAGCAGTTTGTCTGCGCCGAATTGATCCGCGAGAAGATCCTGCATTTAACCCGTGAGGAAGTGCCGCACTCTATTGCCGTGACGATTGAGGATATGCGCGTTGAGGACAATGGGGTCGTCTATATTTCCGCTGTCATTTTCGTCGAGCGCGATTCCCAGAAAGGGATTATTATTGGCAAGCAAGGAGCGCTGCTTAAGGAAGTCGGAAAACTGGCCAGACAGGATATCCAGAACCTGCTCGGCTCGAAGATCTTTCTTGAGTTATGGGTCAAAGTCAAAAAAGACTGGCGCAACCAGGAGCGGATTTTGAAGGATCTCGGTTTTCACCGGGACGCTTAACGAATGGCAGTAATTTCATCACATACTCTAAGCTAGCTGGGCCATCCTATTCTTCATTGACGCAGCTTCATTTCCGAAGAAAGGGTGAATACGATTGCGAGATTTTTCGTGGAAGTATTTTGCGATGACTGGAGATGTCGATGCTTACATGCTGTACAAGGAAGCTTGCAGCAATTGTGAAGAGGAGGCCGCAGCTGCGGCAGAGCTGGAAGCTGTGGAGCAGGATGCAGACGCCGCTCCGCTGTAACATCACGCTTGGGGGAGAGACATGCTATACAGGGTGGAAGGTATCGTCATCCGCAGCATGGATTATGGCGAGGGGAACAAAATCATTACGCTGTGCACGGCAACGCATGGCAAGATCGGGGTGCTCGCCCGCGGGGCTAAGAAGGTCAAGAGTCGACATGCTGCTCTGACCCAGCCGTTTACTTATGGTGAATATACGTTCTACAGGCAGAAGGAAGGCCTTGGAACGCTGAATCAAGGTGAGATTATCGAATCTCACTTTTCTTTACGTGAAGATCTGTATTTGGCGGCTTATGCATCTTATGCCTGCGAGCTTCTGGACCGGACGCTGCAGGACGAAGAAGTCGGCAGCTTCTGGTTCAATCAGCTCAAGGCGTGCTTGGACGGATTGTCGGCAGGCAAGGACCCGGAGATCGTTCTTCGTTTATTTGAGATGAAAATATTACAGGCGGCCGGATACGGGCCCGTTTTTGCAGCGTGCCTGTCCTGCGGCCGGCAGGATGATTCGTATTTCATCAGTCCGCGTCTCGGCGGAAGACTGTGCCGAAGCTGCAGGCATCATGATCCGGCGGCCATGACGGTTGCTCCCGGCACATTCAAGCTGCTGTCGCTATTTGCGCGAATGGACCTTCGCCGGCTAGGCAATGTCGAGGTGAAGGACGCGACGAAGGCGGAGCTGAAAAAGCTGATGCGCGCGTTCGTCGATATGCAGCTGGGATTGCAGCTTAAATCCAGAAACTTCCTTGATCAATTGGACAAATATGAAATTTGACTTTATGTTCATTATTCATGTATTATAGAAAAGATTTCTCTTCATAGAGACCCGTGCGTTGAATGGGAAAAGTAATGCGTTCTCAAACCGGAATAGCGAGTCGGGGATAGTGGAAGCCCGAGCCGGAGAAACTCATGAAAATGGCGGCCCTGGAGCACGGAAACGATCGTGAAAAGCGGATTTTGCATCAGCGGCATTTGGGATCTGCGCTGCTGTGATGCAAATCAAGTAGGGTGGAACCGCGGGAACTAACAGCTCTCGTCCCTACGTCTGAACAGCAGGCGTAGGTGACGGGGGCTTTTTGCACGTCATTGCACCGCCGGCTGGACACGAACAAGTGTAAAGGAGTTGTGGTCATGAATTTTCAGCAAATGATTCTAACGCTGCAGCAGTTCTGGGCGGAGCAGAATTGCATCGTCGTGCAGCCTTACGATGTAGAGAAGGGGGCCGGCACGCTCAACCCGATGACATTCCTGCGTTCGATCGGGCCGGAGCCGTGGAATGTCGCATATGTGGAGCCATCCCGCAGACCGGCGGATGGACGCTATGGGGAGAATCCGAACCGTCTGTACCAGCATCATCAGTTTCAGGTCATCATGAAGCCTTCCCCTGACAACATTCAAGAGATTTATCTGGAGAGCTTGAAGCGGCTTGGCATTAACCCGCTTGAGCATGACATCCGTTTTGTTGAGGATAACTGGGAGCATCCGGGGCTTGGCGCTTGGGGACTCGGCTGGGAGGTATGGCTTGACGGAATGGAGATTACGCAGTTTACGTATTTCCAGCAGGTCGGCGGCATCGAGACGAACCCGGTCGCCGTTGAAATCACGTACGGTATGGAGCGGCTTGCTTCTTACATCCAAGAGAAGGAGAACGTGTTCGATCTGGAATGGGTTGCCGGTACGACTTACGGCGATGTATTCCATCAGCCGGAGTTCGAGCACTCCAAATACACGTTCGAGACCTCGGACGTGAAAATGCTGTTTACTTTATTTAATATGTACGAGCAGGAAGCTTCGAAAGCGATGGAGCAGCATCTGGTATTTCCGGCTTATGATTACGTCTTGAAATGCTCGCATACGTTCAACCTGCTTGACGCACGGGGCGCGATCAGCGTGACCGAGCGCACCGGATACATTACGCGGGTGCGGAATTTGGCCCGCCAGGTGGCAGCGACGTATTTGGAGGAGCGGGAGAAGCTTGGATTCCCGATGCTGAAGAAAGGGGGCGAAATCCATGCCTAAAGATTTGCTATTTGAAATCGGGCTTGAGGAAATGCCGGCTCGCTTTATTCGCGGTGCTATGGATCAGTTGAAAGACCGGACGGTGAAATGGCTCGACGAGCAGCTGATCCGGCATGGAGAAGTTGCTGTTTACGCCACGCCACGCCGTCTTGCCGTACTCGTCAAAGAGGTGGCGGACAAGCAGGAGGACGTTCACGAAGAGGTGAAAGGCCCTTCGCGCAAAATCGCCCTGGACGAGAACGGGCAATGGAGCAAGGCTGCGCTTGGTTTTGCCCGCAGCCAAGGCGCTGATCCGGAGCAATTCACTTTTAAAGAACTTGGGGGGACGGAATACGTCTATATTAGCAAAAGCCGTACCGGCGTAGAGACATCTACGATTGTGGCCGGAGGCCTGCTCGATATCCTCCATGCGATGAATTTTCCGAAGAATATGCGCTGGGGCAATTATGATTTTAAATTCGTGCGGCCGATCCGCTGGATTGTAGCCCTGCTCGGCAGCGAGATTATCGATATTGAAATTACCGGCGTGAAGTCCGGAAATGTGACGCGCGGACATCGTTTTCTGGGCGGCGAGATCGTAATCGGTCAGCCGGCGGATTATGTGGAGGCTCTTCGCGGCGGGCACGTCATCGCCAATGTGAAAGAGCGGCAGGAGATGATTGTGCAGCAAATTAACGGCTTGGCCGAGGAGAAGGGCTGGCATATTTCCGTGAAGGAAGACCTTCTGGAAGAGGTGCTGTTCCTGGTAGAAACGCCAACAGTGTTGTACGGCACTTTCGAGGAATCCTTCCTGCGCATCCCGCAGGAGGTGTTGATCACTTCGATGCGTGAACACCAGCGTTATTTCCCAGTACTTAACGATAAGGGAGAGCTGCTCCCTTACTTTGTAACGGTGCGCAACGGCAATGCCGAGCATTTGGAGCTCATTGCCAAAGGGAATGAGAAGGTGCTGCGCGCCCGGTTGTCGGATGCCAAGTTCTTCTATGAAGAAGATCAGAAGCTGGCGATTAAGGATGCCTTGTCCAAGCTGGAGAGCATCGTCTTCCATGAAGAGCTGGGAACGGTCGGCGACAAGGTGCGCCGGATCCGGCGGAATGCGGAGAAACTGGCTGCCGTGCTTAATGCGGATGCCGGGACGACCGAAGCGGTTAACCGGACCGCGGAAATTTGTAAATTCGATCTCGTTACCCAAATGGTTTATGAGTTCCCAGAGCTTCAGGGCGTAATGGGCGAAGATTATGCGCGCAAAGCGGGAGAACCCGAGGGTGTAGCCAAAGCGATCTTCCAGCATTACCAGCCGAGATTTGCCGGGGATGCGGTTCCGGCGTCCGAGGTAGGTTCGATTGTGAGCATTGCCGACAAAATCGATACGATCGCAGGCTGCTTCTCCATCGGCATCGTTCCAACGGGATCACAGGATCCGTATGGCCTTCGCCGCCAGGCCGCCGGTATCGTGCAGATCATCCTGGAGCACAAGCTCTTGCTTGCTCTCCCGGTGCTGTTCGATATCGCACTTGAGACGCATGAGCATTTCCATGAGCTGAAACGGACGAAGGACGAGATTCTGAAGGATCTTACCGATTTCTTCGGACTGCGCATTAAGAAAACTCTATCCGATCATGTGCGTTATGATGTTGTAGATGCCGTCATTTCCGCAGGCTACGATGATGTCGTTTCCGTCGTGTCCAGAGGCGAGACGCTGATGGCTGCGGTGAGCGGACAGGATGATTTCAAGACGACGGTCGAGTCGTTCGGAAGAGTCAGCAATCTGGCAGCAAAGGCTTCGGCGTTGAAAGTCCGCTCGGATCTGTTGAACGAGCCGGCGGAATCCGAGCTTTATGAAGCTTGGAAATCGGTCACTGCGGCATACCGCGAAGCATTGGAGCAGCGGGATGCAAAGAAAGCGCTGGAACTGATTTCCGGCCTGAAGGGAAGCATCACCTTATTCTTCGATAACGTTATGGTTATGGCCGAAGATGAGACGGTGCGCGCGAATCGTCTGGCCCTGCTTAAAGCGATCGACGAGGATTTGAGCATGTTTGCTGATTTCAGCAAGCTGGTTTGGGCATAATAGCATTAATAAGGTTTTGAAGGACGGGAGTCTGATGAATACACGGATCGTCGTTGACGGAGACTCCTGTCCCGTCAAGGCTGAAATCGCTGCTACAGCTGCAAAGTTCGGAGTTGGCGTATTGATGGTATCCTCCTATGACCATGTGATCAAGCAGGTCTCGGGGGTTACCATTGTTCAGGTTGACCGCAGCCAGCAAAGCGCGGATTTGTACATTGCCAACCATATTGCCAAGGAAGATATCGTCATTACGCAGGATTATGGACTTGCTGCTTTGGCTTTAGCCAAATCGTGCCGGATCTTGTCGCCTAGAGGGGAGGAGTATCACCCCGGCAATATAGATTATTTGCTGGAACGTCGTCACCATCATGCCAAAGCACGGCGCGGCGGACGGTATTTCAAAGGGCCAAAGCCTTTTACGGACGATGACCGCAAGAAGTTTATTGACGCGTTGTCAAAAGTTTTGCGAGATATGCAGGAGAATGTACAATTTTAGCGAATTACTATTTACGTGTTATATAGAGATGAAGGTGGTTTGGATGAGTACCGGACGAGGAATTCCGGAGGAGATCATCGAGGCGGTCTTGCAGCAGCATGATATCGTCGATACGGTAGGCAAGCACGTTCATCTAACTAGACAGGGCAAATATATGAAAGGTCTTTGCCCTTTTCATTCGGAGAAGACGCCGTCATTTACGGTGACGCCCGAACGGCAAATGTTCCACTGCTATGGCTGCGGCAAAGGCGGAAATGCCATCAGATTTAGGATGGAAATCGAAGGATTATCCTTCCCCGAAGCTGTCAAAGTCATGGCGGAAGAGGCCCATATCCCCTTTCAGGACAGTGCCTTCCGGGCAGGGAGCGCCCCTGTAAGCCGGGAGATGGAACAATTACTGCAGGCCTACGAATGGTCTTCCAAGCTGTATCATTTTCTACTGAACAATACAGAGCATGGCAAACCGGCCATGGACTATTTGAAGTCAAGGGGGTTTAGCGATAAGGCCATCGACACATTCCAAATCGGTTATGCCCCGGCACGCTGGGATACGCTTGTCCAGTTCCTGGAGAAGCGCTCGTTTGATCTCAGTGCCATGGAGAAAGGCGGTTTATTATCGTCCAAGCAAGACGGATCAGGATTTGTTGACCGCTTTCGCGACCGGATCATCTTTCCCTTGCATAACCGGAGCGGCAAAGTGATCGCTTTTGCGGGCCGGATACTTGGGGAAGGCCAGCCCAAATATTTAAATTCTCCGGAGAGCAGGTTATTTACCAAGAGCCGAACGCTCTATAATCTTCATCAGGCCAAAACGGAAATCCGCAAATCGCGTCAGATCGTATTATTCGAAGGATACGGCGACGTCATTAGCGCATGGGAGGCCGGGGTCCATAATGGTGTTGCTACGATGGGGACCGCGCTTACCGAAAGCCACGCCAGCATCATGAGAACACTCGCGGACGAAATCATCGTCTGCTATGACGGCGACAATGCCGGACAAGCCGCAGCCTTGAAGAGTATCCCGATACTGGAGGCCGCAGGCTTCCAAATTAAAATTTCACTGCTCAGTGAAGGACTTGACCCTGATGAGTTCATTCGTAAATACGGGGCCGAGAGGTTCAGATTGCAAGTCTTGGATGGCGCTGTTTCAGCGGTTAAATTTAAGCTTATATATCTGAAAAAAAACCATATACTGCTAGAAGAAGATGGAAAGGTCGCATACATCAAAGATGCTCTGGAAGTCATCGCGCCTCTGCCGTCGCCGACAGAGCGGGAGATTTATTTGAAGGAATTGTCTGCCGAACTGCAGGTTTCATTTGATAGCTTGAAACAGGAATGCAATCAATTCCGTCAAGACATGCAAAAAAGGTCATCCCATGGGGATAATAACGCCAAAAGGTGGAATAATGTTAGGCATAAAAAAGGCAAGGCATCCATGCCGACTTTACTGCCTGCTTATCATGTCGCGGAACGGAGATTGTTATCCTTCATGCTTCAGGATGAGGAAGTCGCCCGCTATGTTGGCGATCGTCTTGGAGATAGTTTTAACATCAATGATCATGCGGCGATTGCTGCTTATCTATACGCCTATTACGCAGGGGGGAAAGCGCCGGATGTCAGCCGTTTCATTTCATCTTTGCAGGATGAACGGCTGGAGCAGGCCGTCACATCCATCGCGATGATGGATACTCCGGAGGAATGGACGACTCAGGAGCTGGACGACTGTATCCGGGAAATTAAGCGTGTTCCGCTGCAGGCCCAAATTCAGCGTAAGAAGGAAGAAATGGTTTCGGCGGAGCGTGCCGGGGATTTTCTGCGAGCGGCACAAATTGCAAGTGAGATTATAGCCCTAGAGAGACAATAGCTGGATGAATTTTCGCGGATGTTTCTAGGGAGGAGGGAGTCAAGTATGGCGAATGATCAGCATACGGAATCTGAGACAGAACTGACATTGGACCAGGTCAAAGATCAGCTGGTGGAACTAGGCAAGAAAAGATCTTCGTTAACATATAAAGAAATTATGGAGAAGCTTTCGCCTTTCGATCAGGATCCTGAGCAAATGGACGAGTTTTTTGAGCATTTAGGGGATTTGGGAATAGATGTTGTAAATGACGGCGATGATGAGCTCGGCCATCGCGGCGATGATGAAGGTCGCAGCGACGGCGACGAATTCAGCTTTGATGATGATTTGACATTGCCTCCCGGCATCAAAATCAACGACCCGGTACGCATGTATTTAAAGGAAATCGGCAGAGTGCCTCTGCTCTCAGCCGATGACGAAATCGAGCTGGCCAAACGCATTGAGAACGGCGACGAGGAAGCGAAGCGCCGTCTAGCTGAAGCTAACCTCAGACTCGTGGTCAGCATTGCGAAACGTTATGTAGGCCGCGGCATGCTCTTTCTGGATTTGATTCAAGAAGGAAACATGGGTTTGATTAAAGCGGTGGAGAAGTTCGACTTCAAGAAGGGCTTTAAATTCAGTACCTATGCGACATGGTGGATTCGCCAGGCCATCACGCGGGCCATCGCCGACCAAGCCCGTACGATCCGCATTCCGGTGCATATGGTCGAGACGATCAATAAGCTAATCCGCGTTTCTCGTCAATTGCTGCAGGAGCTGGGGCGCGAACCGACGCCGGAAGAAATTGCAGCGGAGATGGAGCTTAGCGTTGAAAAAGTTCGTGAGATCATGAAAATAGCACAAGAACCCGTATCGCTGGAAACGCCGATCGGCGAAGAAGATGATTCGCATCTGGGAGACTTCATTGAGGATCAGGAGGCGTTGGCTCCTGCGGATGCCGCGGCTTATGAGCTGCTGAAGGAGCAGTTGGAGGATGTGCTGGATACGTTGACCGAGCGGGAAGAGAACGTCCTGCGCCTGCGCTTCGGCCTGGATGATGGCCGGACGAGAACGCTGGAGGAAGTCGGCAAAGTATTTGGCGTGACACGGGAAAGAATTCGTCAAATCGAAGCGAAAGCATTGCGCAAACTTCGCCATCCTAGCCGCAGTAAACGGTTGAAGGATTTCTTGGAATAGGTCGTGCAACCCTGACCCTTCTGCAGCAGCAGAAAGGTCTTTTTTTTCAGGAAAGCGGCATATGGTTTACATTAGTTTTACTTTTTTCCTATTTTTTCTTGCTGATTTTATTTTAGCTTTTTTCCTGGCCCAATGCAAATGAAAATGGTGCGGATATTTGTTGGATGGAGGGAGTAATTACTCGGATGAAATTATCATCAAGGTTACAGCATATCGCGGACAGATTGCCTCCGGGCTGCCGTTTTGCAGATATTGGCTCCGATCATGCGCTGCTGCCCGTATGGGCAGTAAAGCACGGTGCAGCGGTATCTGCCGTTGCCGGAGAGGTCAATGACGGGCCGCTGGAGGCTGCGAGAAGACAGGTAGCGGAAGCGGGACTAAGTCAATCGGTATCCGTCCGCAAGGGAGACGGTTTGGAGGTGATTGCTCCCGGCGAAGTGGACGCGATTACGATTGCGGGTATGGGAGGCGCCTTAATCAGCTCCATATTAGAGGCGGGAGTAGATAAGCTTGCAGGAGTTAAGCGGCTCATTTTACAGCCTAATGTTGGGGAGGATTTCGTCAGGCGCTGGCTGCTGGAGCATGATTGGTATGTTACTGATGAGGCGATCGTGGCGGAGGACGGGAAGATCTACGAGATCATTACGGCGGATGCCGTCCCGGGTGCAGCCGGACTGAATGAGGAGCTGTACAAGGAAAAGCTGCTGCAGCAAGGGCAGGGTGATGCCAATAGCGGCGCAGCGTTAACGAAGGAATTGTTGTTAATGATGGGACCGAGATTATCTGCGCAGGCAGGAGAGGTGTTCTTCGATAAATGGAATGCCGAAATCTCCAAACTGGAGAAAATCCAGCGTTCTGTCGCGGGTTCCCAGCTTCCGTCCTCCCAGAAGAAGGAGCAGGAGTTAAGTATATTAATCAAACAGCTTAAGGAGGTGCTGGCATGCTTGCCAAAGGTCAAACCGTAATCCAGTATATGGAGCAGCTGGCTCCGAAGCATGTCGCTGAGGAGGACGATAAAATCGGCCTGCAGCTTGGGACGCTGCAGAAGGAAATCCGCAGTGTGCTCATCGCTTTGGATGTAAACGAGGAAGTGGTCGATGAGGCGATTACGCTTGGCGCGGATTTAATCATCGCGCATCATGCGATTATTTACAGGCCGCTAGCAGGTCTGCAGACCGATACGCCGATGGGGAAGGTCTACGAGAAGCTGATCAAGAATGACATCGCCGTCTATATTAGCCATACAAACCTGGATGTGACAGAAGGCGGAATGAATGATTGGATGGCAGAGGCGCTGGGCATTGAAGACACGGCTCCGCTGAAAGATATTCATACGGACAAGCTCTATAAGCTGGTCGTCTTCGTTCCGAAGGATCACCATCAGAAGGTCCTGGATGCGATTCTGAACGCCGGTGCGGGCTGGATCGGCAACTACAGCCACTGCAGCTTCAATATCGAAGGATACGGCACGTTTCTGCCTAGGGAGGGAACCGAACCATACCTGGGAGAGCAGGGCAAGCTGGAGCGGGCGGAGGAAGTCCGCATCGAGACGATTATCACTGACAGCGTAAGGAATAAGGTTATTCAGGCCATGCTCAAAAATCATCCTTATGAAGAAGTGGCCTATGATCTTTATCCAATGGACTTGAAAGGACGGAGCCTTGGATTAGGGAGAGTCGGCCGGGTTGCCGAGCCTGTTACGCTGGAGGCGTTTGTCGAGCGGGTTAAAGAGAAGCTGGATGTTCCGGCCGTACGGGTCGTAGGGGATTTGAACCGGCAGATCAAGAAGGCGGCTGTCGTGGGCGGCTCGGGAGGGCGCTACTGGAGGCATGCCCAGTTCCGGGGTGCGGATGTGCTTGTTACCGGCGATATCGACTATCATACCGCCCAGGACGCGCTCATGGCGGGTATTACCTTGATCGATCCAGGGCACAACGCCGAGAAAATCATGAAAGCAAAAGTGGCGGCCTGGCTTGCCGATAAGTTTGCCGAGCACAAGTATGAGACAAAGGTTCATGCTTCGGCCATCGACACGGAGCCGTTTACATTCCGCTGATGTCAAAATGCTGGCATTGGCAGAAAACGTCAGCATTGGCGCTGATTTATACTTGTGATTACAGGGCAATCCCTGTATACTATTTAATGTTGCCTTCGAAAGTTTGACAGACAATCGCCGGCGGCTATTAGCCGCGGGAGGAAAGTCCGGGCTCCAAAGGGCAGGGTGCTGGATAATGTCCAGTCGGCGCGAGCCGAAGGATAGTGCCACAGAAACGGACCGCCGATGGCCGCCGCAAGGCGTGCACAGGCAAGGATGGAACCGAGGTGTAAGAGACCCCGAGGAACGCTGGTGACTTCGTTCCTGGTAAACCCCACCTGGAGCAAGACCTAATGAGACGCAGCTTGCGCCTGCGGGCACAGGCAGCTTTCGCCCGAAGCGCGTCTAGGTTGGTCGCTGGAGCCGTGCAGTAATGTACGGCCTAGATAGATGATTGTCACTTACTAGCGGGAGGGTAGTTCCCGATTACCGCGAACGGTACAGAACCCGGCTTATGGCAAACTTTCATCACTGCAACAAGTTTTTATGAACGGTCCTAGTGCTGTTCCAATTTTAAATTGAAGTAGATCGCTGGGCCTGTACCTTGGAGCTGTGGCCCTTAATGTGGTCGGTGAATAAAAAAACACTATGCTGTTAGAAGATGACTCCTAAACTTATTAGGAGTCATCTTCTTTAATGTCCATGATGCGTTGTCGTTGTAACTTACTCTCAGGGTTACAGTTCACCTTGAGGGGTCGCGAACTTTTTTGGGGAAAATTACCGTAACATGGTTGTAAGCCCTTTCAATTCTGACTAGAAATGGAATCTTGAACAGTGAAAAAACCGACCATCCTCACAAAAGATATTAATGATCCAATAATTAAATCCTTTTTTCGAGAATAGCTATTAATTTCGGAATGGAGTCTAATTCCATATTTTTTATTTCGTCGAGATGAAAAAGCAGCCGTTTTTTTAATGATATGTCTTTGCTCAGATGATATTTGATGTAAGTGTTTCTTAAAATAAGAGCTTTTTCATCTATTTTTGCAAAAGCCAGTATAAGCTCGTCTGAGTGTTCGATATAGGAATGCTCGGTTAAATATTGTATAAGCAGTGATAAACAGCGTTTGTGCTCCATCAAAACTTGATACGGCAGAACAGTATGGTATACTTTGGTATTGTTTTCCCCGAGAAGTTCTATATATCTGGAAAAATCACTATATATACCCATCCCAAATAATGCATGATCTCGCGGTTTTGGAAAAACAGAAAACCTCTCGTATGTATTGCGGGCATGCAAATAATCACTAAGCAAGTTATAAGCTAACCGGATATTAAATTGGTACTTTACGTCCTTCTCTCGTTCTATAACGAGAATTTTAGCTCTGTTGTTTGGTTCCCCAACAAAACCTTGCATAGCAGCATCGGTAAAGTTTGAAATCGGCAATGAAAGCAATTCATAATGACCTCTCAAGGAGTAGTCCATATAATAGATGAGTCCCTCTTCCAAATGATATCCTGTAACTAATATTTGGCTGCGCTTATGGTGTTTTAAGTAATATGTAGAGTTGGGTATATAATAAGAGTTGCAGTTTATGTAAACGAACTGATCATTATTAATACAATTTATAATAAATTGGCCTAGGTCTGTCAGAGAAGACACCAGCTTAGTTTCTATTTCTTGAATATATAAGAATGGATTATTGCAATGCCGAGCCAGTAAATTATGGCCAGTGTAAAAGCTTAGCCAATGTACGTCCTCTTCTATTGGTTTCTCCGTTTGTAATTGAAGAAAATGATTAATGACCCAGCCTAAAGCTTCTTTATCCTTCTCCATAATTGCTAGAAAATGCGAGTATCTTTTATAAACTGCGACAGTAGGTCTTTCGACATCAAGCACTTTCCTCACTTTGATATGACCTCCTTCTGAATTATTGCATTGTATTATAAGTCAGAAGAATTATCTTCGTCAATAAAAAACGGGTTTTAATCAAGAAAATTACAAATTATATTATTGTTTACAAGTGCTATAAAAGATGAATTCCTTATCTCTGCGTGATAGATGAAATCAAATGTGAATGTATTTACAGAGAAATGCCCGTACTCCATACAGCATACTGGGTAACGGGCATTTTATTTATATTTTATTTACATGTAACATTAACATCGGAATTCGTGACTTAGCGCTGCAGAGTACCTTCCAACAGCCGCCTTAGCTTCTGGTCGATATGCTGGGGCCACAGCTGCAGCGGAGCCCCGCTGCCTCCGGCAGCTTCCAGCGCCGCGAACACGTCGATCTGTCCATATCCGTACATATTGTCATGGCCGGGATCGCCGAGATCGATGACGTTGCTGCGGATAATGTCCATGACCTCCGTATTTTTCAGATCCGGATTGATGGACCGTATCAAAGCGGCAAGTGCGGCCACATGCGGACTAGCCATCGAGGTGCCCGACAATGCGGCGTACTGGTTATCGGGATACGTACTGGCAATGCTTTCACCGGGAGCGACTACGTCAACATAGTCGCCGTAATTGGAGAACGACGCTTTCTTTAAATTGTTGTCGGTAGCCGACACGGACAGCACTTCGGGATATGCAGCCGGATATCCCGGCCGCTCCGTATTGTCATTGCCGGTGGCCGCGACCAGAACGACGTCCTTGTCGAAGGCATACTTGATGGCTTCATGCAGGAATTGGGCATCCGCATAGTTGCCAAGACTCATATTGATAACTTTGGCCCCGTTGTCCACAGCCCATATAATGCCCTGGGCAACGGAGTAGGTCGTACCCGAGCCGGACTGATCCAGCGCCTTAACCGGCAATATTTTGCCGCCCCACGTCATTCCCGCGATACCCTCATTGTTGTTTACGTTGGCTGAAATGATGCCGGCGACATGCGTGCCGTGTCCTACATCGTCCGTAGGATCCTTGTCGGGGTCGATGACATTATATCCTTTTAGCAGCCGTCCCTCCAGATCAGGGTGAGACAGATCCACGCCGGTATCGACAACTCCAACGATGACGTCATTGCTGCCCTTAGACAATTTCCAGCCCCGGTTCGTTTCGATGATGGGCAAATTCCACTGGTACTCCGAAAACAGCAAATCATTAGGAATTTCCGGCGAATCGGCCGCGGGCGCTGTTTCATTCGTCATATACAAATAATGCGGCTCGATAAAGGCCGGGCGCCATTTCTGGACGAAGTATTTTTTCAGCTCGTCCATGCTCATGCTATCCGATTGAAAAATATAGGTGTTGCGAATCGACCGCGGCTTATTCGTATGTTTTGCTTTAATATCCTTCTGGATTTGGGCGAGCTGTTGGTCGGACGGAGGTTCTTTAAAGGTCACGACGATTTCATTTTCATAAAAATGGCTTGCTTTTTCATTGTCATGCCCGGTTTTGACAGTTAGGTCTTTAAGCGTATCGGCATGCACCGACTCGATTTTGTATTTGCCCTCCTTCGGATAAGGGATCAAGCGCAGATTTTTGTCTTGATGTTCTTTGACGCGTCTTAGAATGTGGGTATCCATGACGGCGATGATTCCATCTTTGTTATGTTTGGAAGGCTCGGCAATGACAAAAAAATGCGGGTCCTTTTCCGGAAACACAGGCGATTCATAAGGCTCGGATTTGCGGAGCGCTTTTCGCGCCAGGGCGACATAGTAATTTGTCTGCTCCTGTACATCTGGGGCGGTTCGTTCATTGCTGCCGCGGAAATGCTTGTCCTTTCCCGTAGAGCTGTACAGCATAATCGAACGAAACTGCTTATGCCCTTTTTGCAGTTCCCGGATATCGGCGGACAGCTTTGATAACGAGGAATCCTTGATTCCTTCGGCCAGCGCCTGCAAATGTCTTTTGGCATCAAGTCTGGCCAGCCTTTCTGTCGCTGTGACGTCCCGGCGCAGCATCAACTGCTTCAACTGCTTTTCTTCTGCGGGCCTGGGCACCTCTGTCTGCTTCGTATTTTGCATAATTTGCTGTTTAGTCCGCTGCTGTCCCGCTTGCTGCTGTGGGCCAATATTAAACTGCGGCAACAACGCCAAGACCGTGATGGCTGCCACACCGGATACTCCAATAGCGACCCATCTGCCCCATTTCATGGATCATCCCTCCTGCTGTAGTTTCATGTAACTGTAGGTTGAGGATTTTGCCTTCATTTTATTCCTGAGCTTCTGTATCGATTTGACATAAATTCGGCCGCATATCCGGCATACCGTCGGGGGAAAATGTATGCGAGGTGATCAATATGCCAAATGAAAATAAACCAATTGTCAGATGCAGCGTATCGAATTGCGCTTATTGGGGGGAGCAGAATTATTGCAATGCGGATCTGATCATGATCGATATCGACAAGCATGCAGACCGCAAATATAATGCGGAATTCGCAGGCGAAGCTTTTGATAGCGAGCATAAGGATACCGCTAGTTCATCCGCCGCTACATGCTGTCATACGTTTAAGCCGAAATCATCGTAACAAAGCAAGTCATAATACTTTTGGAGGTGCAGAAGATGACGGATGAGAATAAGGATTATGTGGAGAATATCCTTGATGATGAAGAACTGACAGGCGATCCGAAGCGGGTGGACTATCCCCGCCGAACACACGAGGAGGAATATTCCGCCGAGGTTGCTCCCACAAGAACGTACGAAAGCTCCCGGACAGACCGTGAAGCGGATCAGGACGATGCAGGCGCAGATACTGGCACGGCAAGCCGAACCGTTGGCTATGTTGGCGTAGGTTTGGGAATCGCATCTTTATTTGTTTGGTCAATTGTGCTCGGGCCCCTTGCCGCAATTATGGGATTTTACGCCTACAGCCAGGGAAGCAAAACCTCAGGAGCCTGGGCGATCGGCCTTGGCGCCATCGCTACGCTCAGCTATTTCTTTTTGATTCCTTTTACTCGTTAATTCCAGTTTTCTCCGTATTGGCACAGACCTTCGTCTATTCAGACGAAGGTCTTTTCATGTAAACGAAATAATTTTTCGAAAAAAGGTGGTTATTGTCGCATTTCAAGTGTAAAATATAGGATATAGCATTCCATGGGGAGAAAGAGGAGTTAAGAACAAGATGGAAATCGATACGCGTACGATGGGACAGCTGATTCAGCTCCAAATGATGAATGATATCGACCTTCAAGGCACTTCTGTTCAAAGAACCTCTTCCGGAAGTGAAGGTTCTTTATTCGATATATTGCTGAAAGAATTGATGGTAGCGGAAGGACAGGAGCAGACATTGGCGCAGGGCGGCATGCCTGCTGCCGGCGGGATGCTGCCGGGCTCGCTTGAGGATGCCTTATGGTATTTTATCGGGCAAACTACATACAGTGATGCAGACATGGCATCGCTTCCCGTTGAAGCTTCTAGTTCAATCACTGGTTTGTCGGCACCGACAGGCGCGGGAAGGGATATCGACGAGCTCATCAGCCGTGCCAGCCGGGCTTACGGTGTAGCGGAGAGCTTGATTAAGGCCGTCATTGAGACCGAATCCTCCTTTAATGCCAATGCGGTCTCCTCTGCGGGAGCCAAAGGGCTGATGCAGCTCATGGATGGAACAGCTAGAGGATTGGGCGTAAGTAACCCGTTTGATCCTGCCCAGAATATCGACGGAGGCACGCGCTACCTGTCCTATCAGCTTCAGCGTTTCGGCGGTGTAAAGACAGCGTTGGCTGCTTATAACGCAGGGCCTGGGCGTGTCCAGCGCCTTGGTATCAGCAATGACCAGGAATTGATGGAGAAGCTGCACTTGCTCCCGAAGGAAACGCAGAATTATATTAGAAAGATTGAAACTGCTCAATTGAAGTATCAGGCTTAGCGGCTTGCGGGCAAGTGCTGGGCTTATATTCGTTATAGCAAGAAGTCAGAGATCATTTGAGAAAACGCTGATTCGCTGCGATTTCCCATTTGGTCTTTTTTTTGACAATGACGATATCGTCAGGAATCCGTTACAATAGACAAGGATTATATTGTTCATTAGGGGGGATGAAATGAAGTATTTTGATCACGCAGCCACTACGCCGCCCTATGAAGACGTTATTCGTACCGTTGGAGAAGTGATGGCCCAGCACTTTGGGAACCCGTCTTCCTTGCATCGTATGGGGGAGGACAGCGGGAAGCTGTTATCCAAAGCCAGAGAAGTGTGTGCGCATGCGCTTCAGGTTAATCCGGGGGAAATCGTGTTTACGTCGGGAGCCACGGAGAGCAACAATTTGGCAATCAGGGGCGCAATGGCCCGGTACCGCCAGCGTGGAAATCATATCGTGACGACCACGGTAGAGCATGCTTCCGTATATGAGACCTGCAGTCATCTGGAACAGCAGGGGTGCGAGGTGACTTATGTGCCGGTACAGGCCAACGGTGCTGTACGGGCCGAGGATGTCCTAGCAGCGGTTACCGAAAACACGGTGCTTGTGTCCGTCATGCATGTCAATAACGAGGTTGGGGCGGTTCAGCCGATCGCTGAAATCGGCAAAGCCTTGAAGGACCGTCATCCCCGGGTCCTCTTCCATGTTGACGGCGTTCAAGGATACGGCAAGCTGCCGCTGTCCATTCGGGACAGCCGGATTGACCTGTACAGTCTATCGGCTCATAAATTCCGCGGGCCTAAAGGAACCGGCCTCCTGTATGTCAGGGAAGGAGTGCATCTGACACAGCTGCTGACAGGCGGTGGGCAGGAAGGAGGGCTGCGCTCCGGTACCGAGAACATTCCGTACATTGTTGGTATGACGAAGGCGATGAGAATGGCGGCGGAACGCCAACCTGCTCTTGCTTCGCACTGGTCCAAGCTGAGCCGCGAACTCCATGAAGGACTGGCAGGCTTGCCTGGCCTTGTGGTCAATTCCAGCCCCGATGGAGCGCCGCATATCGTGCATTTCTCCTATCCGGGAATAAAGGCCGAGGCGATGCTTCATATGCTGGAGGAGGAGGGCTTCCTGGTTTCTACGCAGTCCGCCTGCTCCTCCAAACGAAGCGAACCAAGTCGTGTCCTGCTTGCTATGCAGAAAGGGAAGGATTGCGCTTTGTCGGGGATCCGCATCAGCTTGGGTGAAGAGCATACCGAAGAGGATGTCAGACAATTGCTGGGCGCTGTCAAGCGTACGATGGAGCGCCTGCAGATCGTGAAAGGTGGAAACAGATAAAATGCTGCAATATGATATGCTTCTGCTCCGTTTCGGGGAAATTACCGTTAAGGGCAGAAATCGTTCTCGTTTTGAAAAGGCTGCTTTAGCTCATGTTCAAGATTTGCTGCAGGCTTACCCGGCGACCGAAATCAAGAAGGAATACGGGCGGATTTATGTCGTCTTGAACGGAGAGCCTGCAGCCCCAATTATCGAGGTTCTGAAAAATGTATTCGGCGTTACGTCGATTAGTCCAGTCAAGGTAGCGGCAGCCGAGATCGATGAGATTATTACTCAGGCAGTCAGCTTCGTCGAGAGCATGAATGTCGCCAAGGAAACGACCTTTAAGGTCAATGCAAGAAGAGTGTGGAAGAAGTTCCCAGTATCTTCTCAGGAAATGAACCAAATCATCAGCTCGCCGATCCTGAAGTCGTGCTCCCATTTAAAAGTCGATGTGCGCCATCCAGAAATTGAGCTTCGCATCGAGGTTCGCGAGCAGGGGGCTTACCTGTTCTCCGAGGTCGTGCCAGCCGCGGGCGGGTTTCCGCGGGGGACGAACGGGAAAGCGATGCTTCTGCTGTCCGGAGGCATCGACAGTCCGGTTGCCGGATGGGCTGCGATGCGCCGGGGATTGGAAATCGAATGCGTGCATTTTCACAGCTATCCTTATACGAGCAAAAAGGCAGAGGAGAAGGTTATCGATCTTGCTCAGGTGCTGTCCGGATATTACGGAAAAATCAAGCTTCATCTCGTGCCGTTCACAGAAATTCAGACCACGCTCGCTGGCGGCAATCATGAGAACGTCATGATTACGCTCATGCGCCGGGCGATGCTGCGGATCGCCACCAATTTGGCCGAGCGAAACGGCGCACTTGCTCTGGTTACAGGGGATAGTCTCGGACAGGTTGCGAGCCAGACGCTGGCCAGCATGAACGTTATCGGAAAGGTTACGTCTCTGCCAATGCTTCGGCCGTTAGTGACGACCGACAAAGAGGAAATTATCGGATTGGCGCAGCAAATTGGTACTTATGAATTATCTATCCTGCCTTATGAAGATTGCTGTACCCTGTTTGTGCCGAAGTCCCCATCGACGAACCCGAATTTGCATATCATCGAGAAAATCGAGGCATCCCTGCCTCAACTGGATGAGCAAATCAAAGAAGCGGTCAGCAAGACCGAGACGATCGTGATCAAACCGGGTGAAACTGTCATTAGAAGATCGCAAGGAGAGCCGGTTGCACAGGATAAGTGGTTTTAGGAGGGGCAAAGGTTAGGTGCAGCTGTTTATATTCTGGAACAAATAACAAGGCTGCCTCACTAATATGGTGAGGCAGCCTTGTTATTTGTCATCCCAGCTTAGCGTGTAGCATGACGCGAGGGGCGTTTATTGTTCTGCTCGCGCCGCCGCTGCCTTTGCTTTGCTGCATAGCCGGCGCCAAGGACGCCTAAAATCGTCAGGACAATAAACACATATTTAACCACGGGCTTGTCCGCAAAAAACGGCTCCAAATGCGGCTCTTCCGTGATCATGTGGGAAGCGGTATAGGCGAGTACGGCAGAGCCCACATAAGCAATCCAGGGAAATCGTCCTAAGAGCTTGATGAAAAGGGTGCTGCCCCAGATGACGATCGGGACGCTGATCAGCAGGCCAAGGACGACAAGAATCATATGCCGCTGAGAGGCTCCGGCAACGGCGATCACATTATCGAGTCCCATCGCTGCATCGGCAATAACGATGGTCCTTACTGCAGGCCAGAGGGATTCCTTCGCATCTATCGTTTCATGGCCGCTCTCATCGACCAGCACCTTATAGGCAATGTAAACCAGCATAGCTCCGCCTATGGCGAGCAGCCAAGGAATATTGAGCAGCCATACGACAACAAGCGTCGCGGCGATTCTGAGCAGAACCGCTCCGCCCGTACCTAGCAGGATAGCTTTCTTCTGGATATGTGCGGGCAGCTTTCTGGCGGCCATGCCTATGACGATGGCATTGTCTCCAGCCAGGATTAGATCGATGAATATAATATTAATTAATGCGATAAAAAAAGCAGCGCTAAATAGTTCCACTATGGTCACTTCTTCCATCATTTTTTGCCATGCACTTTATTATTAATTCACTAAAAATGGTTTTTGTCCAGTGTTGTTTTTGTAAAAGAAAGGGTATAGCTTGGCACATCCCCTCATACAAGTGTATGGGAGGGATAAGCCTATGGAGCATGTAATATTGTTAACCGAAATCCTTATTATTAATTTGGTGCTTAGCGGTGACAATGCTGTCGTTATCGCCATGGCCAGCAGAAATCTTCCCCTTCAGCAGCGCAGGCAAGCCGTATGGTGGGGAGCGCTTGGCGCGGTGCTGATGCGCTGTATCCTGACATGGCTGGCGACGATTCTGCTCAAAATTCCCTATATTCAAGCCATTGGGGGAGTGCTGCTAGGTACGATTGCTTTTAATCTGCTCCACCACCGGGATAACGATTCGGCAAGAAGTCACGCGGACACGATTTGGAAGGCGATACAAACGATACTGTTGGCCGATTTTATCATGAGTCTGGACAATGTACTGGCGATTGCTGCTCTGGCTGACGGAGATCTTGCGATACTGATTATAGGCATTGCCATAAGTATACCCATTGTGATTTGGGGAAGTAATATCATTACAGGATGGCTGCAGCGGTTCCCAATATTGACATTCGCCGGTGCAGGCATATTAGGTTATACAGCCGGGGAAATGCTGATAAAGGATGCGAAATTAGGCGTTTTTTTGACAGAAATGCTGCCATCCGTACACGGGTGGATTCCGGTCATTCTTGCTGCGCTTGTTATTATGTTCGGTTGGATCGGCAATTATAAAGCGACATGAGGGAGTAGCGTTTTCGCTCTTCTTCATATAAACTGGAATAAGGATGGCACAAAAAGGGTAGTCCTGTCCGTAATTGTCAATTGGAAGGTGAGTGACAGAATGTCCGACAACAACAAGCTTATGACCGGCATACTGATCCTAGCTGCGGGAGTCATCATTTTGCTTGGGAAGTGGGGAGTATTCAGCTTTCTCGGAAAAGCGCTGTGGCCGCTGATTCTCTTGGTTCCCGGCATCCTGCTGCATATATGGGTTATCTCCAGAAGAGCTTCTGCCGAATTGCTGCTGCCCGCGGGGATTCTTGTCATATACTCCATTTTGTTCTTTATAGGCATTATTGGGGGCTGGACGTTCCTGTTCTACAGATTATGGCCGGCATTTATACTTGGCATTGCCGTAGGCTTGTTTGAGTATTATGCGTATTCACCGCAGCGTCAGAGCGGTATGCTGTTGATGGCCATTGTGCTCGCTGCTGCGTCCATCTTCTTACTGGGCTGGAGCCTGTTCGCCTTTTCCTTTGTTTATCTGCTGGCGATCATCATGATCGCTGCTGGGATCTGGCTGATTGTGAACCGCGGGGATAGCCGCCGAATCTGGTAGATCTCTGGAAAGTTCTTGAATTAATTCTGGTTTTGCGTATAATATTAAGGATAGATTAGCGTCGGAAGTTTTCGTCCGGCGCTTCTTTGGGTGGACCAGTCGGTATATGTCAATTTACTGCAAAGACGCAGACATGAAAGGATTTGGAGAAAACTTATGCATGATAGAAACAATATTCGCAATATAGCCATTATTGCTCACGTCGATCATGGCAAAACAACGCTTGTCGACAAGCTGCTTCAGCAGTCCGGCATTTACCGCGATAATGAAACTGTACAAGAGCGCGTCATGGACAACAATGATTTGGAGCGTGAGCGCGGCATTACAATTTTGGCGAAGAATACGGCAATTACGTACAAAGACTATTTGATCAATATCGTCGACACGCCGGGACACGCCGACTTTGGCGGAGAAGTGGAACGGATTATGAAGATGGTAGACGGTGTTCTGCTCGTAGTTGACGCTTATGAAGGCTGCATGCCGCAGACGAAATTCGTGCTTAGCAAGGCGCTGGAGCATCAGCTTACCCCGATTGTTGTCGTGAATAAGATCGACCGTCCGGCCGCTCGCCCATCGGAAGTCATCGACGAGGTGCTTGATTTGTTCATCGAGCTTGAGGCCAATGACGAACAGCTGGAATTCCCCGTCGTGTATGCATCCGCTTTGAACGGCACCTCCAGCTTGGATCCGGAGAAGCAGGACAGCAATATGCAGGCGCTGTATGACACGATTATCGATCATATTCCGGCGCCGACGGAGAACGTGGAAGAGCCGCTGCAATTCCTTGTAACGCTGATGGATTATAACGAATATTTAGGACGTATCGCGATTGGCCGGGTTAACCGCGGGGTCATCCGTCAAGGCCAGCCGGTTGCGGTCATGACGCGCGAAGGCGGCAAAAAATCCGCCCGGATAGAGAAGCTGTTCGGCTTCAAGGGCCTTAACCGCGTCGAAATCGATGAAGCCGGAGCAGGCGATATCGTAGCGATTGCCGGTATTAAAGATATCAACATCGGCGAGACGATCGCTGACCCGAATCATCCGGAAGCCTTGCCGGTGCTCAAAATCGACGAGCCGACTCTGCAGATGACCTTCCTTGTCAACAATAGCCCGTTTGCGGGCCGCGAAGGAAAATGGGTTACTTCCCGCAAGCTGCGCGAGCGTCTGATGAAGGAACTTGAGACCGATGTATCCCTCCGGGTAGATGAGACGGATAGCCCGGATGCCTTTATCGTGTCGGGACGGGGAGAATTGCATCTCGGCATACTGATAGAGAATATGCGCCGCGAGGGATATGAGCTTCAGGTATCCAAGCCGGAAGTGATCGTGAAGGAAATCGACGGAGTTAAGATGGAGCCGATCGAACGCCTGCTTATCGATGTACCGGAGGAGCATATGGGAACGGTTATGGAAAGTCTGGGTTCGCGCAAAGCGGAAATGGTCAACATGATCAATAGCGGCAACGGACAGGTTCGCCTGGAGTTCCTCATTCCTGCCCGGGGCCTGATCGGTTACGGTACGCATTTCCTCACGCTCACCCGAGGTTACGGCATCATGAACCATGCGTTTGACAGCTATGGACCGTTCGTTGGCGGACAAGTCGGAGGACGTCATCAGGGCGTTCTCGTTTCCAGCGAAAATGGCGTGTCGACCACGTATGGCATTCTGTCGATCGAAGATCGCGGCGTGCTGTTCCTCGAGCCCGGCTCGGAGATATACGAAGGGATGATCGTCGGAGAGCATAACCGCGACAATGATATCGTCGTGAATATTTGCAAAGAGAAGCAGCTGACTAACGTTCGTTCGGCGACGAAAGAAGAAACGGTGAAGATGAAGACGCCACGGATTTTCTCCCTGGAGCAGGCGCTGGAATACCTCAACGACGACGAATATTGCGAGATTACTCCCAAAAACATTCGCTTGCGGAAGAAAATTTTGAATAAGAGCGAACGAGAGCGTGCCGAAAAACATCGCAAAATGTCTGAAGCCAACTTATAATGGTGAAGTAAGGCTGTAAGAAAACTATAACGATGCTACTGCCTCGAAGGAGGGAACTGTGTTGCAACAATGGTTTGCCGATCACCCGGTGATCGCGTATATTCTCATTTTTGTATTGGTTACTTTCGTGTACAATAAGGTGTTTCGGGCCCAGCAGAAGCTGCCCTTATGGAAAGAAGTCATCTTGTACGTGTTGATGGCGATCGGCTCTTTCATGCTGCTCATTTTTCAAATCGACAAGCTGCCGATCATCCAGTGTCTTCTCGTAGCAGTTGCTCTTATGCTCATGGTGCGCATCCGCTATTTTGTGGAGGGGCGCCGGAACAAGAAGAACGGCTCATCCGCTGTGGAGGGAGACGGAGGAAATGCTCCGTAATTACCGGCAGCGGGGATTAGGCTTGTAACTATTTGAAGCGCAGATACGTTTTTAGTATTGTAGGTCAAATTGCTAATTCACATGAAAAAGGTGTTTTAATCCATGAGTTCTACACGTAGTGGCCTGCCTCCTCGGGAGCAAAGCCATAGAAAGTCACCTAAAAAAGGCTCTCGCAAGAAGAAAAAGAAAGCCAGCGGCTTCCAGATATTTCTGCGAACGCTGCTCACCTTGATGATTGTACTGGCACTCGGCGTAGGCGTGTACATCGGCTATTTGTCCGTCACGATCGATCAGGTCATTGAGGAGACCGGAACCGATCAGAAGGTTGCGCCGCAGCAGTCGGCCAAAGTCAAACCACTGACGATGCTGCTTTTGGGGACGGACTACCGTCCGGAGACGAAGACGCATCTTACCGACGTGATGATGGTCATCGCCATGAATCCCGACACAAAATCGGCTACCGTAGTATCGCTGCCGCGTGATACGCTGCTGGAGCTTAAGGGATACAAGCCTGACAAACTGAATGCTTATTATCCGAATTTTCTGGTCCAGGAGAAGAAGTCAGGAATTACAGCCAAATATGAGATGAAAACGATGATGAGCAAATATTTCGATCTGGACATCGATTACGTCACCGTATTGAATTTCCAGGGCTTCCGTGATGTTGTGGATGCGCTTGGCGGCGTCGATATCAATGTTGATGCGGATATGTGCTACCGCGACCGTGCGGATAATACGAACATCAACCTGAAGAAGGGACAGCAGCATTTATCAGGAGAGGATGCGCTCGGCTACGTCAGGTACCGCAAATCTAACTGCAGTCCAAGAACGAAGGCTTCCGATGACTTTGACCGCAACCGCCGCCAGAATGAAGTGCTGCATGCCCTCATCGATCAGGCTAAATCGCTTGACGGTGTGCTTGGTGCCGGGAAGGTGATCCAGTCGGTCGGCAAGAATATGGAGACGGATCTGGAATCCCAACAAATGAAGAACATCATCTCAGCCTATTGGAACATATCCAAGGAAAATGTGGCGTTCATGCCGGTCACCGGCCAATGGAAGAGCCCATACGTTTATTTGAACAAGGACGAGTTTGAGCAGGCTAAGCAGGCTCTGAAGGATGAGCTCTCGGGCAACAGGCCGGCAGCCGGTGAGACCGGGGATGCGGAGGCCGCGGTGGCAGGCAACTGATGATTGAAGGCAAGTTTTGCAGCATGCTATAATACAATCATATAGAAGGATTGTATAGGAGGGCTGGTTCATGTCTGATATCGTTACGCAGTTATCCGAACCTTTATATACTGCTTTCCAGTCCGAGATGTTTGTATTATTGAGCACCGTCGATATCGAGTCCGGCGGGCCGACTTCAAGCGCGATTTCCTGGGTCTATGCGCTGGATTATTCCACGCTTCGCCTTGCTCTTGACCATCGTTCGCGGCTGGTCGCCAATATCAAGGCTCACCCGAAGGTAACGATTACCGTCTTTGGCGAAGGGACAATCTATGCCATTAACGGCAGAGCGGCCGTAGCTCAAGACCCGCTTGAAATGGTTCCTTTCAAGATGTGCTGCTTCGACGTGCATATCGAGGCGGTTCGCAATGCTCTGTTCTATGGAGCTCAGCTTGTTGCTGCTCCCGTGTACAATAAAGTTTATGATCGGCGTGCAGCGGACATGCTGGACGCGCAAGTGTTTGAAGCCATGAAAAAAGCCTAGCGAATTGTTTTTCGCCGGGCTTTTTTTCGTTCTCATCTAACTATCGATTTCCTTGCGGAGCCATTTGCATGTTGTTATTTCTCTGTTTGTTCTGGTTTGCTTTGGATTTATAGGTATGGCTTTGCGTGGAAGGCTGGTTTACCGAAGCCCCTGGCTTGCGGCCTTGGATACCGTTTTCGGTTCTCGGTACGGTATCCCTCGGCATTTGCGGCATGATTCGACCGATAATATCGGCTAACTCCGTTGCAAACCCGGAAACAGGGTGTCCTTGCCTGATCTTGGAGCCGATTTCTGCAAGGCGGTTGTTCAAATCAACATCTGCGGTGACAATCGCACCGGCTCCATGCGGATCCTTGCTCAGAGCCTCGGCAACAGTGTACTTGATATTACCCACGCGGGCTCTTTCCAGCTTGCCGTCGACATCGATGCCGACTACGGCTGTATTGCCCAAAACAACACAGTGAGCTCCCTTTACACCGGGCACCCGCTTAACGAGCTGTTCCAGATGGGCTTGCTTATTAATTTGATTTTGGTTGCCGGCGTTTTGAGCCGCCGGTTTATTGCCTGGTGCGGTGCTTTGAGCCCGCGGGTTGTTGTTAGGTTGACCTTGGGGAGAGGGTGATGCCTTTTGTGATGTTGTATTACAGCCTGCAAGAAGAATAGCCGTCAGTAACAAACACAGCCATATTCGCATGTTAATCGTCCTTTCGGGAATAATGTCTGTCTTTAAGCTTCCCGCTAGCGGGAAGAAATATGTATGTAAATGAAATAGGCTGCAATGACAAGCGGTGGAGGGGATAACTGTGAAAAAGATATTTGTATTGGATACGAATGTATTGCTGCATGATCCCAATGCGATTTTTGCCTTCGAGGAACATGAGGTCGTCATTCCGGCCATCGTCTTGGAGGAAATCGACTCCAAGAAGAGGAACGCTGACGAACTGGGCCGAAATGCACGGGGAGTCTCCAGGCTGCTTGACGGACTTCGCGAAACAGGACATCTCCACGACGGGGTAAAGCTGCATAATGGCGGAACGGTGAAGGTGGAGCTAAACCACCGCAGCTTCGCCAAAGTACAGGAGATGTTCGGGGATATATCGAACGATAACCGGATTCTGGCTGTCGCGCTTAACTACCACCTCGAGGAAGCCGAGCTCGGCTCCTCTAAAACAGTCGTGCTGGTAAGCAAAGATGTCCTTGTCCGCATTAAGGCTGACGTACTTGGTCTAACAGCCCAGGATTACCTCTCCGACCGTACAGCGGGCCCAAGCGAGCTGTATGCCGGATACTCCACCGTCAAAGTACATCCCGGCGTAATTGACGAGTTTTATTCCTACCGCTCTCTGCCCATCAAGCCGCTGGGACTAACCTATCCGCTGTATCCACACGAATTCGTTATCCTGAAGGATGAAATGGGCAGTGGAAAATCAGCTCTGCTTAAGGTTAGCGAGGATAGCCTAAAGCTTGCTCCGCTATTTCTCAGCAATGAACCTGTCTGGGGGATCAGCGCGCGCAATGCCCAGCAGCGGATGGCCCTTGAGCTGCTGTTAAATGACGAAATCCCGCTTGTGACTATTACAGGTAAAGCCGGCACCGGAAAGACCTTGCTTGCTCTGGCTGCCGGATTACTGAAGGTAGAGGATGAGCATAAATATAAGAAATTGTTGATTGCCCGTCCCGTCGTTCCGATGGGGAAGGATATCGGATACCTGCCTGGAGAGAAAGAAGAGAAGCTTCGGCCATGGATGCAGCCTATTTATGATAACCTGGAATATTTGTTTGATACGAAGAAATCGGGGGATATCGATAAGATCCTCATGGGTCTCGGGAGCATACAGGTTGAGGCGCTGACTTATATACGAGGCCGCTCCATTCCAGGACAGTTCATTATTGTGGATGAAGCCCAGAATTTGACGCGTCATGAGGTGAAAACCATCGTGTCGCGGGTCGGAGAAGGTAGTAAAATTGTACTGCTTGGTGACCCTGAGCAAATCGACCATCCCTATCTGGATTCCGCCAGCAATGGTCTGACTTATCTGGTGGAACGCTTCAAAGAACAAAGCTTGAGCGGCCATATCACCTTGGAAAAGGGGGAACGATCCAAATTGGCTCAGGCCGCCGCAGATTTGCTGTAATTTTGCATATTCCTGAGAACAAATATCTAAAAATGAGCCGCCGGACTTAGCTTCGGCGGTTTTTGCCATGTTTTGTAGGGGACAAAGTATGAGGTAATTTGTTACAATAAGGGTTGATTGGATGTCGGACGGCGATCGGAACGCCAGAGAGGAAGAACAGGTGTGAAGCGTAGAAATTATTGGGTGCTTTTTGCGATCCTTTTACTTGCTTTAATTAACTTGTCTCCAAGTAAGCAGTCGACTCTTATTCGCAATGAGGAAGGCATCATTCCTGAGCCCGTATCTCTTCCGAACCCCAAAGAGGTTCAGGAGCCGGGGCATTTTCGGGTTGCTGTACAGATGAATGAAGGAGAATTTCTGCGTCTGCAGCAATGGAACTATGAATATATGAATCAGTTTGCGGATCAGGTAGAGCTGGTGAATTTGCCATCCGGTGAATCGTACCGCGATTTACTGCAGCAGTTCGAATTGGGGGAATCTCCGGATGTTCTGCTGCTGGACAATGTCTGGATACGGAAATTCGCTTCCAGCGGATATCTGCTGCCTGCTGAGCGCTACTACTCCAGCCCTTTATCAGGAGAGGTACTGAGCGTAACATTGGGCCAGAATGAATGGAATGGCTACTTATGGGGAGTCCCCTTTGATACCGATCCTTATGTATTCGCATACAATCCCGCATTAATCAAGGAATTAGGGCTGGATCATCCTCCGCAATCGGCCGACGACTGGGAGAAGCTTTTATCCTCATTCAAGAAGCAGAGCCGCATCCCAAGTCTTTTAGCGGTGGATATTAGCGAACCTTACGCGGCTCTATCCTTGCTTTGGCAGTTTGGCGGGAATGCGGCGGCAGGAAGCCCGCCGTTTGAAATGTCGGAGGGGATGCAGCGAGGCATTCGGTACCTCGAAGAACTTCGCCCTTATTTGCTTCGTTATGATACGGAAGCCCAATCTGCGTCAAACGTTTGGAAGCGCATTTATGATGGCGAGGTGGCGATTTGCCTTACCCGTTCATCGCAGATCAGAGACGGGCAGCATCCGCGAATGGAGGCATTCATACCCGATTCGGGGAATACGGGCACTACGATGTGGAGCTACGGGCGCAGCTTCGTAGTTTCCTCCAAGAGCCCAAATGCCGAAGCCGCAGGAGCGTGGATCGAGGAAATGACCGGAGCCGGCAGGCAGCGGGAGTGGCATGAAACTACAGGGCATCTGCCTGTCCTTAAATCGTTGTATTTTGAATTTGAAAGAAATAAAATACCGGCATGGGTTCCGGCCTCGCTGGTGGGAAGCAAGCCGGACGCGTTGCCCGTTGGCAGCCTTCTTCCCGAGCAAATGGAGCAGTTCGCCCGCCTGACGACGGATTTCATGAACAGTCGGCTCACCCTCGAGCAATACGGCAAGGAAATCACACAGATTGGGCGCGACAAATAAATAAGCGCAAGCAAGAAGCCCTCTAAAGAGAGAGCTTCAGCTTGACGGTCAAGGTTCCCTTCTGAATGTCTGCTTCGACGGCTTTCACGAAGGGAACTATTTTTTGCGGATAAAATCCGAGATCAAAATCTTTCTCCAGCTCTAGGCGCGTTGTGTCTGGCAGCTCCAGACCGTTGAACACGAGCCGATCCACATGGAACACGATGGCGTTCTGCGGAACGTCCTCTACGGTATAATGGCCTTCTACCCGGAGATTAAGGCCTTCCCGGCTTCCCGTAGCTACAATTTTATCCTCTTCGAAAAGGAATGCCATATTGCTGAGCAGATCATTTTTGCCGCGCAGGAAGGCGTTCAAATCCTCTTCACGAATAACGAGGACATATCCTCCGTTTTCCGAGACCAGGCTGTCTTGATGATCCTTCAGAAAGTCTTGAAAATCCATCATCGCCGAAGCGAGAGCCTTGAAGTAGCGGCGCACCTCATGCAACCCTACATTTTCCCAATAAGCCGTAAGCTCTTCGATCATCGCCCTCAGGTGCATGGGATCGGCGCTCGCTCCAAGCTTTCCGTCTACGCTGCGCTGCAGTTCTATCACACGTTCACGCTGCATCATCAGATCGTCTTTCATTTGCGCCAGCTCATCGGCCATCGCCGCCAGCTGCTTCCGGGATTTGTTCAGCTTGGCGAGCTCGTTTCTGTAGCCCGTGAGCACATCGCGATCCCGCTCCATGATCAACTGGTAGTAATCTAGTACCGTAAAGAAGTCCTTCCAGCTGTTTACGGACAGGAGAGCCGCAAGCAAATCCTCGCGTTCCCCCATATAATAGGCTCTAAGCCGGGCGCCGGCACGTTCCTGTGCGATCAGCAATTTCTCTTCTTTTCCGGCAAGCTCCTTGGACAGGTTAAGCATTGAACGTTCCGTGTCTTGCTGCTTCATTTCGACTCGGGCAATCTCCCGGTCAATTTCTATGATGGACAAGCTCTTCTCCAAAATCTCCTGCTCCTCTTCCGATAATGGGAATGCACGGGCATGGTTTAACGGGAAGACTAGAACTATAACTAGCGACGCTGCCAGCAAGCAGGAGGAGCAGAAGGATATGAGACGTCTGTTCAAGAGCGTTCCTCTCCTTGGGTTGGTCTATAAATATATATGATATCAGGACAAGAAATAGTCTTAATGAAAAAGGCGACTCGGCCTTGGCCGAATCGCCCTTGATTGAAAGAGTGAGTTAATCCTACTCGTTCAGCACACCTATGGATTAGAGAGGCAGTCCCATCTGGAAGATCGTCCAGTAACTGAAGCCCGTAAAAGCGACGATCATGTATCCCCAGAACAGCAGGATATACGTTCTCTCCGTAAACTTCAAGTAACCAAAGATGACGAAAAAAGCCGTTTGCAGGAAAAATAGCAGGGCCATTTCGATATGGTTACCGGCAAAGGCCATAAGTCCAATGGTTAATGTGAAGAAGCCAAGGACGCGGTACATGCGTGCCACAAATAAGTCCCCCTTTCGTATGTATCGGCGACATCCAATTTTCTATACCTCATTATACCCGTAACCCTAACAACTGTAAACGAAAAGTCACCAAAGATTAACGATTGATTCCCGGACAAGTGATTCATGTTATGGAGTATTGTTGTTTGCGGATTAAGAATTTTTCGCATTTTATCGAACGAGGTATGACAGCCCTTTATTTTGGACATACAAAATAGTATCAAATAGATTCTATGAACTCTATGAGAGGCATAGGATGGAATATGAAGCTTTTTTACCGATTACACCGGCCCGGAATCGTGCCCGGAAGACGGTTATATTAGGATGTCGTTAGGAGGTTTTTATAGCATGACAGCTGTGAGACAAGATGCATGGAGCGCGGAGGACGACTTGATCCTGGCCGAGGTAACCTTGCGCCATATCCGCGAAGGGAGTACCCAACTGACTGCGTTTGAAGAGGTGGGGGAACGAATTGGGAGAACGGCAGCAGCTTGCGGTTTCCGCTGGAACAGCTGTGTCCGTAAAAAGTACGAAGCGGCTATTGGCATTGCCAAGGCGCAGCGGCAGAAACGGAACTATATGAAAAAGCAGGGATCGATCGCCAGCCAAACCTCGATCGCTTCTTTGGCTTCTGTAGATCTGGAAGAAGGACTCTATAAAAGTGAAGGGGTTACGGAAGAAACGATTTCCATCGATGCAGTTATCCGGTTTTTGCGGGGGTGGAAGAATACGGTTCAGGAAACGAACCGATATGTAAAGCAGCTTGAGAAAGAGCTTCGGGAGAAGGATGAAGAGCTGGCCGTGCTGCGTGAAGAGAAAGAGCGTTTGTCGGATCAGGTCAACGAAGTACAGACCGATTACAGGGTGGTAAACGATGATTATAAAGCGCTGATTCAAATCATGGACCGGGCGCGGCGGCTTGCATTTCTGAATGAAGAGGATGAAGAGTTAAAGACGAGATTCAAAATGGATGCGAACGGCAACCTGGAGCGAATCGAATAACACCTTTAAGCTCTAATTGAGAAATTCCGGTATTTTGATGCCGGAATTTCTTTGTGTTGTGGGGACGAGGTCTGGTATAAAGGAAATAACAGAAATGCGGAAAGGGTGGAGAGGATGAAATTCGAGATCGTTGGATCGGGCGCACTCGGTTTGCTCTTTGGAAGCAAACTGGCTGCTTCTGGTCAAGGGGTCCGGTTTTGGACAAGAACGGCGGAGCAGGCCGAGCTGCTGGTTCAGAAGGGTATCGTTTTGCAGGAAGGAGAAGGAAGCGCTCCGGCCGTCCTCGCAGTTTCGGCCGCCCATCCACTGCAAGATGCCGCCGGCTTGGCACGACCGGATGGACATGCCGATTGGGTTATGCTGGTAACGAAGCAACGGCATATCTGCAGCAGCCTAGTTAAAGGGCTGCAGCCACTGCTTGGGCCTAAAACGAATATCCTGTGCTTTCAAAATGGAGTCGGGCATTTGGAATATTTGTCAGCAAGCTTTCCTGGCACCCCGATTTATGCGGCTATTACGACCGAAGGAGCGAAGCGTCCTTTCCCATGGCAGGTCATCCGTTCTGGGCAGGGGACGACCACGATCGGCATGGCAGAACAGAGCGGCGAATCAGCGGATTTATGCTCAAAAAATGCCGCAGAAAAATTAATTGATGCCCTTAATATGGCAGGATTTTACGCACTTCTGTCGAAACACATCGATAGGGAAATTTATAGAAAACTGCTTGTTAATGCTGTGATTAATCCGCTGACTGCGATTTGGCGAATCCCCAACGGCGAACTATTGGATTCCGCAGAACGCAGGGCGCTGCTGAAGCAGCTTTGCGATGAGGCGGCGGCGATATACACGGCCCGGGGCATTCCTTTCGAAGGGGATGCTTACGAGTTAGTAGCGGAGGTATGCCGCTTGACGGCGAGCAATACTTCCTCGATGCTGAAGGACGTACTGCAAGGAACGCCGACGGAAATCGACTATATTAACGGCCGGCTCGCAGAAATGGCCAAACAGGCCTGTGTTTCGGCTCCCGGCCACGAATTGTTATGGCGGCTCGTTCGCGGACTACATAAGTGATTAGCCGAACTGTGGCAAATTAAATGAGGAAATGCCATTTGTTGAAATATTTGCAGGAGGTGGAACCATGAGTCTGTTAAGTGATACTTTGACCATACTCGCTATCGTGCCAATTATTCCATTTTTGCTCGTCTATTTCATTCATCTTTACTTGAAAAAAGATAAGAAAGCGGCGCTGCTGCTTGCAATGGACGTATCGACGCTATTTTTCATTCTAGCGGCTGCGGCCCTGTTCAACATTGTTTTCAAATCCGGATTCGGACTCTACCTCATTGTGCTGATTCTGCTCATTGCTGCCGGACTTATCGGCGGCGCGCAAAACCGCTTGAAAGGGAAAGTGGATATCAAGCGGCTGCTTCGTGCGGTATGGCGTCTCGCGTTCGCCGGAACGGGGGTTGCTTACGTTCTCTTATTCCTAATCAGCTTTATTACATATATTTGGACAGCATGAGTCTACATAAACGCGTGTGATGGAGCCTTTACACAAGCTGACAACAAGCTGACACATTTGGCGGTCAAAAGCGGCAAAATTGATGCCATAAGCAGAAGCCAATAATGTAGAAAGGACTATTTTGTTAAGAAAATGTAAAGGATTTTATTAACAATAGTTCAATTTCTGAAATTATGTATTGGATTTTTTGACCGCTGGTTGTATAATCTAAAAACATATACCACAAATTTTAAGGGGGATATTGCTAGATGAAGAAGAATAAGAGTCTCTTGCTTCTTTTGACATTGGTATTGGCACTCAGCACATTGCTTGCTGCTTGCGGTTCCAATGACAAAGGCGCCTCTGATGGCGGCAAGAACAATACACCTGCCGAGAATGCAAGCAGCGGTGAGGAGAAGTTGGCAGCGGATCAAACGCTTAGAGTTAATCTGAGCGCTGAGCCTCCAACATTCGACCCTGCCCAAGCGCAAGATAGCCAAGCTAACACTGTCCTCAAAACAATGTACGAAGGTCTGGCTCGTATGGATGAGCACGGGCAACCTGTTCCTGCTGCGGCGGAAAAATGGGATGTAGACGGTACGAAATATACGTTCCACCTGCGCAAAGACGCAAAATGGAGCAACGGCGACCCTGTAACGGCTAATGACTTCGTGTTCGCATGGGAGCGCGTACTTAGCCCGAACACACAGCCGGCTGCACCTTATGCTTACCAATTGTACTACCTGAAAAATGCTCAAGCTTACAATGAAGGCAAAATTACAGATTTCAGCCAAGTTGGTGTAAAGGCAACTGATGACTACACATTGGAAGTTGAACTGGATGCACCGACGCCATACTTCCTTGGTCTGACTTCTTTCTATACTTTCTACCCTGTCCACCAATCTGTTAAAGATGATGCGAAATGGGCAGTAGACGCAAGCAAAATGATCGTAAATGGTCCGTTTACTTTGACGACTTGGATAAAAGGGCAAACGATCGAAGTCACTAAAAATGAAAATTATTGGGACAAAGACGACATCAAGCTGAACAAAATTACGATGTCCCTTGTAAATAGTGGAGCAACTGAAATCACCAGTTACAGAAACAATGAATTGGATCGCGCAGGACATCCGAACGGGGAAATTCCTACCGACCAAATTCCGATTGTTCAAAAAGAATTGAAAGATGAATATAAAGTAAAAGGTATTGCAAGTACGTACTACTATCAGTTTAACGTTACAGCTAAACCGTTTGACAACGCTAAAATCCGTAAAGCATTCGCCATGGCGATCGATCGTCAAATTATCGTCGACAAAGTAACGCTTGGCGGGCAAATTCCGGCATTCGGCTTCATTCCTCCAGGTATCGCAGGGGTGAACGATGAATATCGTACTGAGGTTAAAGACGATTACTTCACCGAGAATGTAGAAGAAGCTAAGAAACTCCTTGAAGAAGGTATGCAAGAAGAAGGCTACACGAAATTGCCTGATATCACATTGACTTACAACTCCAGTGAAGCGCATAAGAAAATTGCTCTTGCCGTAGCTGATATGTGGAAGAAAAACCTTGGCGTTGACGTGAAAACGGAAAACCAAGAGTGGGCCGTATTTATCGAAAACCGCAAAAACTTGAACTATCAAGTGGCACGTGCTGGTTGGAGCGCGGACTATAACGATCCGATGACATTTATCGACCTGTGGACTTCCAACAGCGGTAATAACGATATCGGCTTTAAGAATGAAGAATTCGACAAGCTGATCGCTGAAGCTAAGGCTATCGAAGATAACACAAAACGTAACGAAAACTTCAAAAAAGCTGAGGAAATCCTTGTTAAGGACAATATGGCAATTATGCCAATCTACTACTATACAAACGTAGCGGTAGAAAAACCATGGCTTAAAGGCGTATCGCTCGATTTCAGCGGTGCGATCGACTATACTCGCGCTTACATTACCGACGCGCGTAAGTAATTTTGAATAGCTGCACCGGGATATATATGTGGGTATTCCATATATATCCCGTTTTTTTGTATGCGGTCAGGAAACTTCCAAGCATTGCGCACTTATGGCAATTATATTGAATAGACATTGTGAATGAATTATCCTAAAATCGATTTATGTCGAAATTTATCAAAGGAGGTGCTAACGGGCATGGTTCGTTATATTGCCAATAAGTTTTTCTACATGTTGGTTTCATTGTTCATTCTAATCTCGGCCACCTTCTTTCTGATGCAAGCAATTCCAGGGGATCCACTAACCTCAGAAAAACAGGTTCCGCCTGCGATTAAGGAGCGCCTGTATGAACAATTAGGTTTGGATAGGCCCGTTTATGAGCAATATTTAAAATATTTGGGGAATATCGTCCAAGGGGACTTCGGAATTTCGATGAAGAAGATCAACCAGGATGTCTCCGACATCATTGGGCAGACGTTTTCGACTTCATTGAAGCTCGGGTTGGTTGCCATCATCGTAGCGGTTATTGTGGGCGTACTGCTCGGAATGCTGGCAGCGCTGTATCATCGCAAGCTGATCGATAACGTGGCGATGGTGTTAGCGGTGCTTGGCATTGCTGTTCCCAGCTTTGTTGTTGCAACTTTGCTTCAATACGTCTTTTCTTCAAAACTTCAATTACTGCCGACGATGGGCTTTAATGGGCCGATGTACTATATTTTGCCGGTTGCCGCTTTGACAGCTCAGCCGATCGCGTTCATTGCGAGATTGACCCGTTCAAGCATGCTCGAGGTGCTGCATGCCGATTATATCAAGACGGCTAAAGCTAAGGGCCTCGGCTGGATGGCCATATTGTTCCGCCACGTTATTCGAAATGGTATTATGCCGGTTATCACTTATTTAGGGCCAATGACTGCGAATATCGTCACCGGTTCCGTCGTCATCGAGCAGATTTTCGGAATCGGCGGTATTGGTAAGCAGTTCGTTGAGGCGATAAGCGTCCGCGATTATCCGGTCATCATGGGCATTACGATTTTCTACGGCATCCTACTGATGTTGGCCCGGTTTGTTACGGATATTGCATATATGTTCGTAGATCCCCGCATTAAACTAAACAAAGGAAAGGAGGGGTAACGGATGGATTTAAAACCGATGAAAGTAATGCCGGCCCCTGCTGACCTGAAGCCGGAAGATTTCCGTAAAATCGGCACGGACGAGAAGGAAGCGGAAGTCATTCAGCGTGAAAGTATTTCAGCTTGGAAAGATGCATGGTATCGCTTGCGCAGCAACAAGCTGGCGATGGGAGCCTTACTCATGCTGCTGTTAATCACTCTAGCGGCTATTGTTGGACCAAGGATTTCAGAATATAACTATTATTCTAATGATTATCTGAATACTAATTCGCCGCCGTCTGCGGAGCATTGGTTCGGAACCGATGACCTCGGGCGCGACATGTTCGTTCGTACCTGGATGGGGGCGAGAATTTCCCTGGTCGTAGGTTTGGCCGCTGCTTGTATCGACTTGCTGATTGGCGTTATTTACGGCGGTATCATGGGTTATTTTGGTGGCCGTGTGGATGAAATCATGAATAAGTTTTCGGAGATTTTGTATTCCATCCCTTACCTTCTGGTAACCATTCTCCTTCTTGTCGTTATGGAGCCGAGTCTGGGCACGATTATTTTGGCTCTGACGATTACCGGATGGATCAATATGTCCTGGATTGTACGCGGTGAAATTATGCAGCTCAAAAGCCGCGAATTTGTACTTGCTTCCCGCTCTATGGGCGCAGGATCGGGACGCCTGCTATTCCGTCACTTGCTCCCGAACGCTGTAGGACCGATTATTGTTACTGTGACTCTGTCTGTTCCGAATGCCATTTTCGCCGAAGCGTTTCTTAGCTTCCTCGGACTTGGCGTGCAAGCGCCAATCGCATCTCTCGGTTCAATGATCAGTGACGCGCTTACCGGCTGGCTGTACTACCCTTGGCGGATGCTGTTCCCAGCCATTCTAATCAGCTTAACCATGCTGTCGTTTAACATATTCGGCGACGGTCTTCGCGACGCGCTGGACCCTAAACTGAAGAAATAGGAGGTGGAATGATGGAACCGATTTTACAAGTTAAGGATCTGCATGTATCCTTCCAGGTTAAAGGCGGAGAAGTAAAAGCCGTTCGTGGCATGAACTTTGAAATAGGAAAAGGGGAAACGGTTGCTATCGTCGGCGAATCGGGCAGTGGTAAGAGCGTCACGGCTCAGACAGTCATGCGCCTGATCCCGTCCCCTCCATCGATCATTAAGCAAGGCGAGATCCTGTTCCAAGGACAGAATTTGCTCAAGAAAAGCAATAAGGAAATGGAAGCTATTCGCGGTAAAGACATTGGCATGATCTTTCAGGACCCGATGACCTCTTTGAATCCGACGATTAAAGTCGGCAAGCAAATTACTGAAGTGTTAATCAAACATCAGAATATGTCAGCGGCTGAAGCTAAGGACCAAGCGATCGAGATGCTGAAGCTTGTAGGAATCAAAAACGTGGAAGCCCGCTTTAATCAATATCCTCATGAATTTTCCGGAGGGATGCGTCAGCGCGCGATGATCGCAATTGCGCTGGCTTGCCGGCCTGCTCTGCTGATCGCCGATGAGCCGACGACCGCCCTAGACGTGACGATACAAGCGCAAATTATGGATGTTATGAAGGACATGCAGCAGCGTCTTGGAACATCAATCATTCTGATTACGCACGACCTCGGCGTCGTAGCAGGCATGTGCGATCGCGTAATCGTTATGTATGCCGGGGAAGTGGTGGAAACCGGGACCAAATGGGAGATTTTCAAAAATCCTCAGCATCCCTACACCAAGGGACTGCTTCGTTCCATGCCGCGCCTCGACCAGAAGAAAAGCGAGCCGCTTATTCCGATTATCGGCACTCCGCCCGATTTGATTAAGCCGCCGCTAGGCTGCCCGTTTGCAGCCCGCTGCGATCAGGCGATGAAGATTTGTGAACGGATCGATCCAGAAGCGACCGTGTTTAGCGACACGCATACTGCACGGTGCTGGGACCTGCATCCGATGGCGAAGGAGGCGCAGTCGTCTTGAATAAAAATCTAATCGAGGTCGAAGGCCTCAAGAAGTATTTTAATGTTGGCGGCGGCAACGTACTCAAGGCCGTTAACGATATCAGCTTTTCCATTGCGGAAGGGGAAACGCTAGGACTGGTTGGCGAGTCCGGCTGCGGCAAATCGACGGCAGGACGGACCATCCTCCGTTTATACGAGCCTACTGGAGGCAGTGTTAAGTTCAACGGAGTAGACGTCAGCAAGCTCCCTCCGAAGAAAATGAAGGCGATGCGGCGCGATATGCAGATGATATTTCAGGATCCGTACGCATCGCTGAATCCAAGATTTACCGTTACCGATATTATCGGCGAGGCGCTGGACATCCACAATATGGCCGGCAGCCGGGCGGAGCGGAAGAGACGGGTCGAGGAGCTGCTCGATATGGTCGGTCTCAACCCGGATCACGCGACGCGTTACCCGCATGAATTTTCCGGCGGTCAGCGCCAGCGGATCGGAATTGCCCGCGCGCTTGCCGTCAATCCGAAATTCATCATTTGCGACGAGCCGATTTCCGCGCTGGACGTATCGATTCAGGCTCAGGTCGTTAACCTGCTCAAGGATTTGCAGGATCGTCTGGGATTAACATACCTGTTCATCGCGCATGACCTGTCCATGGTCAAGCATATTAGCGACAGGGTAGCGGTGATGTACCTTGGCCGCATTGTGGAGCTTGCAGAGAGCGAAGAATTGTATGCTAATCCCATGCATCCGTATACGAAGACGCTGTTGTCCGCGATCCCGATCCCTGATCCGGAAATCGAGGCTAATAAGAAGCGCATTTTGCTGGAGGACGATGCCAATGGGCCAATCCATTCGGCCAAAGGCGGTTCCGGCGGCGGTGCCTTTGATCTGGAAAATTCCGAGCTGGTTGAGGTAACCAAGGGACACTGGGTATCGATGCCGAAAAAATAACAAAAACCGATGAGCTCTCTCAGCGCCGCTTTCGCCGCCTGGGAGAGCTTATTTATTGAAAACATAGATTCGCTTTGACGGGAAAGGAGTACATTCGGTACAATCGAATGGAGGTTTTCGATAAGGAACAGGAGGATATGAACCTGATGAACGTTGTTCAAGAGCCTTTACAATCCGGTCAACCGCTGGCAGAGTCCTACCTGTCGGACTATGAGGCAGTAGAGCATTTATACGGCGGAGGATGTCCGGCAAACGATCGAAGCTGGACGGCTAGACTGCAGTGGCTGGATCAGACGGAGCATTTACGGGCCGGGCGAAAGGAACTTGTCAGCCGGCTGCGCGAATATAATGAACGGCTTAATCCGGAGGCTGCCGTGATGAGTTCGTTGAGCAGGCTGGAGCAGCCGGGAACTGTCGTTATTGCTGGAGGACAGCAAAGCGGCTTGTTCACGGGGCCTTTGCTTGTCATATACAAAGCTGCAACGATCATTAAAGCGGCTGAGCGGGCGGCTTCCCTGCTAGGGCGGGATGTTGTCCCCGTATTCTGGATTGCCGGAGAGGATCATGACTGGGATGAGGTGAATCATACATATGTGCTCTCGCCAAGTCTTGAGGTAAGCCGCATCCGCATTCCGCGCGAGGAAGGCCGCAGGGGGCCGGTCAGCCATACTACGGTCAGCGAGGAGGAGTGGAACCATGCCGCTACAGAGCTGGAGAGGCTGCTCCCGGATAGCGAATTCAAAGCCGATTTGCTGCAGCAATTGAGGGATACGCTGGCCGTATCCGGTTCATTGACTGATGCGTTTGCAAGGCTGCTCGGCACCTGGTTCGGAAAGTATGGCCTCATCCTGCTGGATTCCGCGGATCCGGCGCTGCGGCGGCTGGAAGCACCGATGTTCGAGGCAATGATCCGGAGCAACGATGAGCTGGAATCCGCGTATCATGCGGCCTCCAGAGAGATTGCCGCTCAAGGCTTCCATCCGCAGGCTGAGGTTGCGGAGGGAGGCGCAAATCTTTTCTACGTCTCTGAAGGAGAGCGTTTGCTCTTATTTAAGCGTGAAGGCCGATTTGTTGACCGAAAAGGTTTGGTTTCCTTTACTCCGAACGAGTTGCTCGACGAGCTTCATAGCCATCCTGGGCGCTTTAGCAACAACGTGCTGACCCGGCCTGTGATGCAGGATTATTTGCTTCCTGTGCTCGGTTCCGTGCTGGGCAACGGGGAGATTGCATATTGGGCCCTGACGGGCAAGGCGTTTGAGCTGCTGCAGCTGCGGATGCCGATCTTACTGCCAAGAATGTCGTTTACAGTTATGGACGACAAACTGCAAAAGCATATGGACAAATATGGGCTGACATGGGATGATGTAATGGATCATGCCATATTTGACAGAATCAAGGCAGATTGGCTGGCAAGACAGGATCAGCTCCGGCTGGTTGAGCAGTTCGAGGATATGAAGAGAGCCTTCGCTGGTATGTACGATCCATTGATAGAGCAGCTTGGCAGCGTAGAAAAGGGTCTGCTCAAACTGGGCGGTGCAAATAAAGCCAAAATCATCGAACAGATGGATTTTATGCAGACGCGCGTCAAGGATGCGCTTGAGAGAAGTAATGAAACGGGCCTGCGCCATTTTGACCGTATTGAACTGTCCCTGTTTCCACAGCGCAAGCCACAGGAAAGGGTATTCAATATTTTTGCCTATTTAAATCGCTACGGGTTCGATTGGATTGACCGTCTGATGGAAGTTCCGTATGACATGATGGGGCATCATAGAATGATTTACATGTAAAGGCAACTCAGCAAGCGAAATTGTGATCACAGATTATGATTGGGAGGTTACTGCATTGACAACAAAAGCGATTCAGAACAGCGTAATTACGGATTTGAAGCTGGCTCCAGAGGGCCATTTGAAAATCGACTGGGTGGAAGCCCATATGCCGGTGCTTAGCCGCATCCGCAAGCAATTTGAGCAGGAGCAGCCATTTAAAGGTTTGAAGGTGGCTATATCTTTGCACTTGGAGGCCAAAACCGCCTATCTGGCAAAAGTGGTGCAAGCGGGCGGAGCTGAGGTTACCATAACGGGCAGCAACCCTCTATCCACGCAGGATGATGTATGCGCGGCGCTTGTCGAGGACGGCGTAACGGTGTTTGCGAAATATAATCCCGATCCGAAGGAATATAAAGAGCTGATGATCCGCGCTCTGGAGAACAAGCCTGATCTGATCATTGACGACGGAGGCGACCTGGTCAGCATTTTGCACTCCGAGCGTCCCGACCTGCTGGAGAACGTTCGCGGCGGCGCCGAAGAAACGACAACCGGTATTTTGCGCCTCAAAGCGATGGATAAGGAAGGCCAGCTGAAGTTCCCGATGGTTGCGGTCAATGATGCATATTGCAAATACTTGTTTGACAACCGCTATGGAACAGGCCAATCGGTCTGGGACGGCATTAACCGGACGACGAACCTTGTCGTTGCAGGCAAAACGGTCGTTGTTGTCGGTTACGGCTGGTGCGGCAAAGGGGTTGCCATGCGCGCCAAGGGACTCGGAGCCAACGTTATCGTAACGGAAATCGACGCGATCAAAGCGGTCGAGGCTTACATGGACGGGTTTCATGTTATGCCGATGATTGAAGCTGCCAAAGTGGGCGATTTCTTCGTAACGGTGACGGGCAACCGCGACGTTATTCGCGGCGAGCACTACGATGTAATGAAGGACGGAGCAATTCTGTCCAACGCAGGGCATTTCGATGTTGAGGTTAACAAGCCGGAGCTCGAGGAGCGTTCCGTTTCCGTACGCACCGTAAGACGCAACATCGAGGAATATCAGCTTAAGGATGGACGCAAAATATACGTTTTGGCCGAAGGCCGTCTGGTGAACCTAGCGGCAGGCGACGGACACCCTGCCGAAATTATGGATATGACCTTTGCTCTGCAAGCCTTGTCCTTGAAATACGTCAATGAGCGCTATAAAGAAATCGGCGCAACTGTCGTTAACGTGCCTTATGAGCTGGATGAGCAGGTTGCCCGTTACAAGCTGGAAAGCCTCGGTTTCGGCATCGACCGTCTAACGGAAGAACAACGCGCTTATTTGGATAGCTGGCAAGAGCATTAAGCTCAAAATGAATTATTATATTGCATTTATTATCAAAGACAGGCGGGAAAATATTTCCCGGCTGTCTTTTTTGACGTGAGCGGGAAATGGAGGCTGATAGGACTTTAGACCTTTTGTCAACGTGCTTAATACCTAACTATTTTATGTAAAACATGGAAGTATTCAAAGAATCGCAAAAATATACGCTTTCTTCGAAAAATAATTTGCATTGTAGGAGGATTTTACGCTAGAATGCAGAATAACTAATGTCATGAGTGGTGGAAAGTGGTGCAAAGTGGGGGAAAGAGGTAAGGAGTGACGGTTCAATGTTTATGGGGGAGTTCCAACATAGCATTGATGACAAAGGCCGGATAATTATACCGGCTAAATTTCGTGATCTCCTCGGGGCCTCTTTCGTAGTGACCCGCGGTTTGGACCAATGCCTTTTTGTGTATCCGATGCAGGAATGGGAAGTGCTGGAGCAGAAGCTGAAGGCCCTCCCTTTAATGAAGTCTGATGCTCGTGCGTTCACCCGCTTTTTTTTCTCGGGAGCGACAGAATGCGAGTGGGACAAACAGGGAAGGGTAAATTTACCGGCAAATTTGCGGCAGTACGCTAAGCTTGAGAAGGATTGCGTTGTACTTGGCGTGTCGAATCGGGTTGAAATTTGGAGCCGTGACACCTGGGAGCAATACTTCCAGCAATCGGAGGACACGTTCAATGACATTGCGGAGAAACTGGTTGATTTTAATTTTGATTTGTAGACGGTCTGGAGGGCTGCAGCTTGTTTCATCACATCACAGTGCTTAAGGAAGAAGCGACAGAGGGGCTGCGCATCAAGCCGAATGGTATTTATGTAGATTGTACCTTGGGAGGCGGAGGGCACAGCTCGGTAATTCTGTCCAAGCTTGGAGCGGAAGGACGGCTGATCGCCTTTGACCAGGATGATTGGGCGCATGAGAATGCCAAAGCCAAATTATCCTCTTATGGAGAGCAGCTAACCTTGGTGCGAAGCAATTTTCGATATTTGCAGGAAAAGCTGTCGGAGCTCGACTGGGTTCCTAAGAAGGACGGCGTGCCTCAGGTTGACGGTTTTTTGTTCGATCTGGGCGTATCATCACCTCAATTCGATGAGGGCGAGCGGGGCTTCAGCTACAATGCGGACGCCCCGCTGGACATGAGAATGGATCAGACGGCCGGCCTGACCGCAAGAGAAATCGTGAATGAATGGCCGGAGAGCGAAATCGCGCGTATTTTATATCAGTATGGTGAAGAGAAATTTTCTAGACGAATTGCCAGAGTCATCACCGAGAGGCGTGCCGAGCATCCGATCGAGACGACCGGTCAGCTGGTTGAACTCATCAAAGAAGGGATTCCAGCCGCTGCGCGCCGTACTGGCGGACATCCGGCCAAACGAAGTTTCCAGGCATTGCGGATCGCGGTTAACGATGAATTGGGCGCCTTCGAGGACGGATTGCATGCTGCAATTCGTTGCGCAGCGCCGGGCGGCAGAGTGTCGGTCATCACATTTCATTCGCTGGAAGACCGGATTTGCAAGCAAATTTTCGCAAAATTTGTCGAGAGGTGTACTTGCCCTCCGGATTTCCCGATGTGTGTTTGCGGAGGGAAGGGTGAACTCAAACTGATTAACCGGAAGCCGATGGTTCCTTCCGAGGAGGAATTGGCCGATAATCCCCGTGCGCGTTCAGCTAAATTGCGCGTAGCGGAGAAATTGTAATCTGTAGCGGAGGAATCGAGAAATGGCCTATACACGGGGTAATTTGGCAGTAAAAGAAAAAGCTCATGAACGCGGCAATCAGTCGCAGCGCTACCGTGAAACGACGAAGGTTGTTACCCGCAGAGCCGCTCTTCCCGTTCGGGAGAAGCTGCTATATATGTTCACTATCATGTTCTGTGTAGCCGTGATGGGTGGTTTGCTGTGGCAAAATGCCAATCTGTATAACATGAAGCGCGAAATGTATAACCTGAATACCGACATGCAGAAGCTGAATGCCGAGATGAATGAGCTGACAATTCAGAAAGAAAAGCTAGAGGAGCAAATTCCTCAGGAAGCCGCCAAGCTCGGTTATACGGAGTCGAATGAAGAAGGGTTTCACGTACAAATTTCGACGGAGTCCGGCAGCAAAACTGCGAATTCGGAAGACGCAGCCAAGGTAGCCAGAAAATAAAGAATTAAAGAGGTTCTAGCCATGATCAAAAGAATCAAACTGCGGACGCTGCTTATAGGGGGAGTTATTACCCTCTTTTTTGCTGTATTGATGGGAAAAGTGTTTTGGATACAGGTCGTTGAGGCGGATTTCTGGCAAGACTATGCGGAAAAGGTATGGTCCAAGAAGAAGACAATACCGGCCAGCCGCGGCAAAATCATCGATCGTAACGGCGATATTCTGGCGGTGGATGCTCCTGCTTACACCGTGGCCATCAATCCCAAACTGATTCATGAGGCGGGAATCCAGGAAGATATCGTGAAGGGGCTTCACGACATACTCGGCAAGAAAGAGGATGAATTGCGCGAGCTCGTCAATGCCAAGAACGAAGACGGCGAGTTCTATAGGCAGAGAGAAGTGCGCAGGGAGGGCTGGAAGGTCGATCAGGACGTAAAGGAACAGGTTGAGAAATTAAGAGATGACCTGATGAAAGAGCATGAACTTGAAGATGTAGGCATCATTCTCATTAAGGATCAAAAGCGATATTATCCGAAGAACAGCCTGGCGGCGCATGTGCTCGGTTATGTCAATCGCGAAGGCGAGGCTGTACAGGGCACGGGCATCGAAGCATACTACGATGAGGAGCTGAGAGGCCAGGACGGTTCGCTTGAATATAAGAGCGACGGCCGTGGAATCGAGATCCCCAAGGCTAGCGAAATTTTCACGCCGGCAAGGAATGGAAAGGATTTACAGCTGACGATTGACTATACAATCCAGTATTATATCGAAGAGGCGATGAGGGAAGCTTTCGCCGAACTGAAGCCGATCAGCATGACGGTAGTAGCAGTTGATCCGAAAACGATGGAGATTCTGGGCATGGCGAACATGCCAACTTATAATCCCAACGAGTATTGGAAGGGCGTCGACCAGAAGAATTTCTACAACCATGCGATCAAATCAGTCTATGAGCCAGGTTCGACGTTCAAGATTGTAACGCTGGCTGGAGCGGTGCAGGAAGGTATGTTCAATCCGAACGAGAGCTTCATGTCCGGCAGTATTCGCGTACCCGGCCAGACAATTCACGACGTCAAACGGTCGGGATGGGGAGCGATCTCGTATTTGGAAGGAGTCAAGCGCTCCAGTAACGTTGCTTTTGTCAAACTTGGCTATGAGAAGCTGGGTCCTGATTTGCTAAAAGAGTACGTCGACAATTTCGGCTTCGGCCAAAAGACAGGCATCGAGCTTCCCGGAGAAGCGAAGGGGCTAGTTAGTCCTGTATACCAGGCAGACTATGCCGCCATGTCTTACGGACACGGCCAGCTGCTCGTAACGCCAGTCCAGCAGCTTGTCGCGGTAGCTGCGGTAGCTAATGGCGGCAAATTGATGGAACCGCATATTGTCAAATCCATTACGGATCCTCATACGGGGGAGACCGTGACAACTCAGCCGAAGGTCATCCGCCAAGTCATATCACCGGAGAAGGCGAAGGAAGTTAGCGGATATCTAGAGCAGGTGGTCTCTGATCTAAAGATTGGTACCGGCCGGCATGCTTATATAGACGGGTATCGTATCGCAGGTAAGACGGGAACCGCGGTTAAGGCGGCTAAGGGCGGGTATGATTATACGAAACAGGTCGTTTCCTTCGTGGGTTACGCCCCTGTAGATGATCCCAAGATTGCTATCCTCGTCTTGATCGACGAACCTAGCAATTCCGAGCTTGGCGGCGGTACGGCTGCAGGGCCGATCGTCAAAAAAATACTGAACCAGGTTCTGCAATATATGGGAGTGCCGAAGCAGATCGATAAGGCAGCGAACTCTTCTGCGACCGCAACTGGCGCAAAGGCGCCGGAGCTTAGCGGCTTGGGTGTGCAGGAAGCCAAGGATTTACTTGCAGGGAAGGGGATTTCCTATGCGACGCTGGGTAACGGAAGCAAGGTGGTCTCCCAATTTCCGAAGGCCGGGACTCATATGAAGCCTGGCCAGCATATGTACATTCTCACGGAAGAAGGCCAGCATTTGAACATCCCTAATGTGAAGGGGCAATCTTTGCGCGATGCGTTGGAGCTGTTGTCTGTGCTCCAGGTAGCCGTAAGAACCGTAGGCGAAGGGTTTGTCGTTGATCAGCAGGTAACGGAAGTTCAAGGCCAAAGGCAGGTTACGCTTGTGCTGGAGCCTCTTAGCAAGGAGGGTGACCAGGAGGCCGCGGGAGAGGACGCTTCCGCTCAAAACGAGGACGGTGATGATAAGAACGAGACTGATTCAGGGGAATCTGGCGAGCCATCCCCATAGCTTGTTCTAACCCCTGTTTGTCCTGAATAGTCATGATAGCAGTACGATCATGTCTTGTGAGGAACGAACAGGGGGGGCAAACTATGAAAGTATCCAAGATTACCATCAGGCGAAGACTGCTGCTTCTGCTGCTGCTGCTGGTTATGCTATTTGCGGCCCTGGTTATCAGGCTCGCTTACGTACAGCTAGGGCAAGGAGCGGAGCTGTCGGCTAAAGCGGAGGACTCCTGGCGGCGCAACATCCCTTTCTCGGCTAAACGGGGGGAAATCAGCGATCGCAACGGGGTTACGCTCGCCTATAATATAACTACGCCAACGGTCATGGCGATTCCGGTGCAGATCAAGGACCCGAAGGCTACTGCGCACAGCTTGGCGCCGCTGCTCGGGATGAGTGAAGAACAGATTCTCAAAACGATCACGAAGCGACAATCGATAGTCAGGCTGCAGCCCGGCGGACGCAAAATTACGATGGATAAAGGACAGCAAATTCGTGATTTGGCTCTCCCGGGTATTGTTGTTGCTGAGGATAACAAAAGGTATTATCCTTATGGAGGGCTGGCTGCCCACATTCTTGGTTTTACCGGCAGCTACAATCAGGGACTGACCGGTGTCGAGCAGAAATACGACAGCCAGCTGAACGGGATGAGCGGCAGTATCTCGTATTTGTCCGACGCGGGCGGCAGGCTGATGCCGGGCTCGTCGGAGAAATACGTTGAGCCGAAGGATGGGCTTAATTTGCAGCTTACGATCGATAAGACGATTCAGAGCATCATGGAACGGGAGCTCGATCAGGCGATGGCCAGATTGCAGGCGAATTCGGCGATTTCTATCGCGATGGATCCCAATAGCGGAGAAATACTGGCTATGGCCTCTCGCCCGGGATATGACCCGGGAAATTATCAGGAATACACCGCCGAGGTGTACAACCGCAACCTGCCGATCTGGATGACTTATGAGCCGGGGTCAACATTTAAGATCATTACCCTGGCAGCGGCTTTGGAGGAGAAGAAAGTCAATCTTAACGAAGGTTTCTTTGATCCAGGCTTTATTAAAGTAGCCGGCGCCTCGCTTCGCTGCTGGAAAAGGGGCGGTCATGGAAGCCAGACCTTCCTGCAGGTCGTGGAAAATTCCTGCAACCCGGGATTTGTAACGCTTGGACAGCGGCTCGGCAAAGAGACTCTGTTCAAGTACATTAAGGATTTCGGCTTTGGCAGCAAAACGGGGATCGACTTGAGCGGGGAAGAGAACGGCATTTTGTTCAAGCTTTCTCAGGTAGGTCCCGTAGAGCTGGCGACGACATCATTCGGGCAAGGGGTCTCGGTTACGCCGATCCAGCAGATTACAGCGGTGTCGGCGGCCATTAACGGCGGCAAGCTCTATAAGCCCCATGTGACGAAATCATGGACCAATCCCGACACCGGCCAGATTGTCGACGAGGTAGAGCCGACTGTTGTCCGGCAGGTCATTTCCGAGGCGACTTCAAAGCAAGTAAGGAGCGCACTGGAGAGCGTCGTCGCGAACGGCACAGGGGGCAATGCTTTTATCGACGGCTACCGAGTCGGCGGCAAGACGGGAACGGCCCAGAAGGTGGTGAATGGCCGTTATTCGACAAGCGAGCATATCGTTTCGTTTATCGGCTTTGCCCCTGCAGACGATCCGAAAATCGTTGTATACACCGCAGTCGACAATCCTCAAGGCATTCAATTCGGGGGCGTTGTCGCTGCACCAATCGTCCGCAATATATTGACCGATGCCCTGGAGTACATGGAAGTCCCTCCCCGTAAGGATCAGATGACAAAGAAGTACAAATACGGAGAAACGAAAATCGTAACTGTTCCCGATTTGATCGGGCATAGCGTGCAGGAAATCTACGAGGACTTGAACATGAACTTCTCCTTGGCTAAATCAGGGGTTGGCAATATCGTCATTAATCAGGCGCCGAAGCCGGGAACGCGGGTGGAGAGCGGCTCAACCATCCGGATTTACATGGGCCAAGAATCCGAGGCTGGTATCGAGCATGACCATAGTGAATAATATTCCTGAAAAACCATGCTCTTGGTGATAATATAAGTGAGTGCATTGAAAAGGAACGCAACAATTTGACGGAGGGGTCTTACATGCTGCTGACAGAGCTGGCTACATATTTAATAGCATCGAGAATACATGGTAATAAAGAGACGGCGTGCGCGGGTATCGCCATCGATTCCCGGCAAGTGAACGCTGGCGACCTGTTCGTCTGCCTGCCGGGTCATACGGTGGATGGGCATGATTTTGCTCCGGAAGCCGCCCGGCGGGGAGCTGTTGCGCTGGTCGTAGAGCGGTATTTGGAGCATGTCGATCTGCCTCAGCTGCAGGTGAAGGACAGCAGACTGGCGATGGCGATATTAAGCAATGTATTCTACCGGACGCCGAGCTCGCGCCTAAAAGTTATCGGTGTGACCGGGACGAACGGTAAGACGACAACGACTTATCTCATTGAACGTATTCTTGCGGATCAGGGCAGCAATACGGGGCTGATTGGCACGATTGAACGGAAATACGGGGGGCAAACCTTCCCGATGCCGGGAACGACACCGGAGTCATTGGATCTGCAGCGTTATTTAGCTGAAATGGTGCAAAGCGATGTAGATTATTGCGTTATGGAGGTATCCTCACATGCGCTTGAACAGGGAAGGGTCAAAGGCACGCGTTTCCGTACCGCCATATTTACGAATTTGACGCAGGATCATTTGGATTACCATCATACGATGGAAGAATATCGCGCCGCCAAAGGACTGTTCTTCTCACGGCTTGGGAATATCTATGAGGAAGATCCTGATCTGCGCAGCTATGCTGTGATAAATGCAGACGACCCGGCTTCCGTTTATTTCGCACAGCAAACGGCGGCCGAGGTCATTACTTACGGCGTTGAGCATGCGGCCGATATCCGGGCATCGGACATCGCCATTACGGCTCGGGGGACTACATTCCATGTTGATACGTTTCAGGGCAGCACCGATATTACGCTTCGGATGGTGGGCAAATTTAATGTGTACAATGCTCTGGCAGCGATAGCCGCTGCTTTGCTTGAGGGTGTTCCGCTGAATCGTATCAAAGAGAGCCTGGAGGCTGTAAAAGGGGTGGACGGCCGGGTTGAGGCTGTGGATGAAGGGCAGCCGTTTGCGGTCATTGTCGATTATGCCCATACGCCCGACGGGCTCGAAAACGTGCTGCGCACGGTAGGGGAGTTTGCCCAAGGACGGGTTATCTGCGTATTTGGCTGCGGCGGGGACCGCGACCGGACGAAACGGCCCGTCATGGGGAAAATAGCTGCCCGATATGCGCAGCATGTCATCGTTACATCTGATAATCCGCGTACGGAGGATCCTGTGGCGATCTTGAATGACATTGCGTTCGGGCTTGTGGAGGATGGTGTCGACCAGAAGCGCTATGAGCTGGTTGTCGACCGGCGGGAGGCGATCCGGAAGGCTATTGAAATGGCAAGCAATGAAGATGTAGTATTGATTGCGGGGAAAGGTCATGAGACCTATCAACTGATCGGCACGGAAGTGCATGACTTCGACGATCGGATCGTTGCCAAAGAAGCGATAAGGGGCTTAAACAAGTGATCAAGAGAACATTGAGAGAAGTAGCGGCGATGTGCGGCGGTGAACTCCGCAGCCTGGAGGATGCCGAATTAATGATACAAGGGATAACGACAGACTCTCGCAGCATTATAGAGGGTTGTCTGTTCATACCGCTGGTGGGCGAGAAATTTGACGGCCATGATTTTGCCGGAGATTGCCTCGCAGCAGGTGCAGCGGCTATATTATGGGACAAAGCCAAAGGCTCGCCTCCTGGGCCGGCTGTGATCGTAGATGATACGCTGGCGGCTCTTCAGCGGCTGGCGCAAAACTACCTCAAGCAGAGCAAAGCCAGGGTAGTTGGAATTACCGGAAGCAACGGCAAGACGACGACTAAGGATATCGTTTTCTCTTTGCTGTCTACGACGTACAAAGTGCATAAAACGCAAGGGAACTTCAACAATCATATCGGCCTGCCGTTAACGATCCTTGCCATGCCGGAAGATACGGAAATTGCCGTTCTGGAGATGGGCATGAGCGGGCGCCATGAAATCGAGCTGCTCTCCAAGCTGGCCGAGCCGGAAGTAGCGGTCATCACCAATATTGGTGAAGCGCATTTGCTGCAGCTGGGGTCCAGGCTGGAAATTGCCCGGGCCAAACTGGAAATATTGGCAGGGCTCAGGCCCGGGGGAACGTTCGTCTATGACGGTGACGAGCCGCTGATTCAAGAGGTTCTGTCGGAACCGGCGACGCTCAAACCGGATCATTTCGATACGGTAACCTTCGGTCTGCTGCCGCATAATGATGATTATCCTGTCGGCTTGATGTTCCTGGATGACGGGACGGTGTTCACGTCCAGCGCCGGAAGCAACGAACCGCTTCATTTGCCGCTGCTCGGCCAGCACAACGTCGTCAATTGTCTTGCGGCCATCGCTGTCGCCCGATATTTCGGGGTTACAGAGGCCGCGATCAAGGAAGGGCTGACCCAAATCAAGCTGACGGGCATGCGGATCGAGATCGTGAAGGGGCGCAGTGGTATCACGATATTGAACGACGCGTATAACGCAAGTCCCACGGCCATGAAGGCGGCGATCGGCGTGCTTGAGAACATGAAGGGGTATAGACGCAAAATTGCTGTTTTGGGCGATATGCTGGAGCTTGGGGACGCCGAGGACGCTTTGCACCGGGAGGTCGGTGCCTTTATGAAAGGCGGTAAAGTGGACCAGCTGTTCACTTATGGAATTCTAGGCGCGAAGATCGCGGCAGGCGCCGCAGGGCAATTGGACCAAAGGAGCATTCACGCATATACTGATAAAGTTGAGCTTATAGAAGGGCTTCTGGCGATCCTGCATCCCGAGGATATCGTGCTCGTCAAGGCGTCTCGGGGCATGAAGCTTGAAGAAGTCGTGGAGGCCGTCAAAAATAGCGAGCTTCCTCAATAAATACCGGCTAATAAGGGGGTGATCCCATGGATTTTGGACTTATATTGTTAACGATAGGAGTATCCTTTATACTGGCCGTCATTTCGGCTCCGCTGCTTATTCCGATTTTGCGGCGGATGAAGTTCGGACAGCAGATTCGAAACGAAGGACCGCAGAGCCACCAGAAGAAGGCAGGGACGCCAACGATGGGCGGTATCGTCATTATATTGGCCTTCACGCTGGCATTTCTGAAATTCTCGGTGATCAATACGGATTTCTATGTGCTGCTCGTGGCGACGCTTGGCTTCGGACTAGTCGGCTTTCTGGACGACTATATCAAGATCGTATTTAAACGTTCTTTGGGACTGACACCCAGACAGAAATTGTTCGGACAGCTGCTGTTCGCCGGCATCGTCTGCGCCCTGCTGATTTCCGAAGGACACAGCACCGCGCTGGGCATTCCGGGTACGTCGATAGCCTTTGACTGGGGGGCGTGGTTCTACTATCCATTTATTATCCTCATGATGCTTGCTATCAGTAATGCGGTGAATTTTACCGACGGACTGGATGGATTGCTGTCCGGCGTGAGCGCCATCGCTCTCGGGGCATATGCCGTCATCGCGATGCAGGCTACGTCGATACCGGCTGCGGTTTGTGCGGCAGCGATGATCGGTGCGGTGCTGGGTTTTCTCGTGTTCAATGCCCATCCGGCAAAAGTGTTCATGGGGGATACCGGATCGCTTGGCATCGGAGGCGCGATTGCAGCCATTGCCATTATTACGAAGAGCGAGCTTTTGTTTCTTGTAATCGGCGGGGTTTTCGTCATTGAAATGCTGTCCGTCGTACTGCAGGTTATTTCTTTCAAGACTCGCGGCAAACGAATATTCAAGATGAGTCCGATTCACCACCATTTCGAACTGTCGGGCTGGTCGGAATGGCGGGTCGTCGTTACTTTTTGGGCCGTTGGCTTGCTGCTGGCCGGGGTTGGACTTTATTTAAACAAGGGGTTGTAATATGATGAAGCATCCAGAACAATACCGGGGACGGCAGGTTGTCGTCCTGGGCCTGGCAAGAAGCGGTGTTCAAGTTGCCAAAACCCTGCATCGCCAAGGGGCGATCGTAACCGTTAACGATAAAAAGGACAGAGACCAATGTCCCGAAGCTTCTGAATTAGAGGCTTTGGGAATTTCTGTTCTATGCGGGGGGCACCCGGACGATCTGATACATCAGGGAATCGAGCTGGTCGTAAAAAATCCAGGCATTCCTTACAGCGCGCCGCCTGTCGTTAAAGCGCTTGAGCTGGGGATTGATGTCGTGACCGAAGTCGAAGTTGCCTACCGCTTATGCGCTGCGCCAATGATCGGCATAACGGGCTCAAACGGCAAGACGACGACGACGACCTGGATTGGCAGCATGCTGCAAAACGCGGGCCTTAATCCGATCGTCGCCGGCAACATCGGAACGCCCCTCTGCGAGGCAGCCGAGGCAGCCCGCGCGGACAACTGGATGGTTGTAGAACTGAGCAGCTTCCAGCTTAAAGGGACGCAGCAGTTTCGCCCTGCAATTGGGGTGCTGCTTAATGTCGCCGAGACCCATTTGGACTATCACGGCACGATGGAGGACTATGTTTCCTCGAAAGCGAAGCTGTTCGCCAATCAGACGGAAGCGGACACCGCCGTAATCAATTGGGATGATCCAATCTGCCGGGAGCTAGTCCCTTATATCCGGGCGAAGCTTTTTCCGTTTTCGATGACGGAGCGGCTAAAGGCCGAGGGAATTTATGTCGAACCTCCGTATTTGCCGCAAAATTCGGACTCCCAGCCAAGAACGGTCGTTTACAGGAATGCAGAGGGTGCCGTCATGGAGATTATTCGAGTGGACGAGATCGGCTTGCCGGGACGCTTCAACACAGAGAATGCTCTAGCTGCGATTGCCGCATGCCTTGCAGCAGGAGCAAGCCCTGAGCAGCTTGTTGAGCCGCTGTGCGCATTCCGTGGCGTGGAGCACCGGCTGGAGTACGTTGCCGTTAAAGAGGGTGTGACTTACTATAACAACTCGAAAGCGACGAACTCCAAGGCGACGACGATGGCTATCGAGGCGCTGGAGGCGCCGATTGTGCTCATCGCTGGAGGGCTGGACCGCGGCTCCGATTACATGGAGCTGGTTCCCGTATTTCGGGACAAGGTTAAAGCCGTTGTGGCGCTGGGAGAGACGAGGGAGAAAATAGCCCGCGTCGCCGAGCTGGCTGGATTATCGGACGCTTTGCTTGTCGATACTGGAGACAGTGCTGCCGAGACGCTGCGTACCGCGACCCTCCAGGCTGCCGGTCTGGCGGAGCCGGGGGATATCGTCCTGCTGTCGCCTGCTTGCGCCAGTTGGGACATGTTTGCTTCTTACGAGGAGCGGGGACGCATTTTTAAAGAGGCAGTGCATACCCTTTAAGTAGGGGGGTGGAAAAGCCCCTACTTTTGGTTAAGAGGTGGCTTCCACGATGGGCAAAAATCGCATGGCGCCGGATTTTTGGCTGCTGTCCAGCATATTGGGACTGTTGGCTATCGGAATTGTAATGGTATACAGTGCGGGCTCTGTACTCGCTTTCCATGATTACGGAGATTCTTTTTATTTCGTCAAACGACAGCTGTTGTTTGCTGTGCTAGGCCTTGTGGCTATGTTCTTCATGATGAATTTCGATTTTCGCCATCTGCGGAAATATGCCAAGCTGGGTCTGCTTGTCTGCTTTGTCCTGCTCGTTATTGTGCTTATTCCCGGCATAGGCGTTGTCCGGGGCGGTGCGCGAAGCTGGCTTGGCATCAGCTCCTTTGGGATTCAGCCTTCCGAGTTCATGAAGCTTGGAATGATTTTGTTCCTTTCCTACTGGTTAAGCAAGGAAGATTACAAGATTACGATATTTACAAAAGGGCTGCTGCCGCCTCTGGGCATCATGGGACTAGCGTTTGGCCTCATCATGCTGCAGCCGGATTTAGGAACCGGCACGGTCATGATGGGCGCATCCTTGCTGATCGTTTTTACCGCCGGAGCAAGAATCAGGCATTTGGCCGGGCTGGCTGCGATCGGAGCAGTCGGCTTCGTCGGGCTCATCTTGGCTGCGCCGTATCGTTTGCAGCGGATTACCGCCTTTCTCGATCCCTGGTCTGATCCGCTTGGCGCCGGATATCAAATCATTCAATCGCTGTATGCGATCGGTCCAGGTGGACTGGCAGGTCTGGGGCTGGGGATGAGCCGCCAGAAATACAGCTATGTTCCTGAGCCGCAGACGGATTTCATTTTCTCAATTTTGGCCGAGGAGCTTGGTTTTATCGGCGGATTACTAGTTCTATTACTGTTTCTCATCTTAGTGTGGAGGGGCATGAGAGTGGCGATGACAGTGGAAGACAGCTTCGGGAGCTTGCTTGCCGTCGGAATTGTCGGTATGGTAGCTGTACAGGTTGTTATCAATATCGGCGTCGTCATCGGTCTCATGCCTGTCACTGGCATCACCCTGCCGCTGATCAGCTACGGAGGCTCATCGCTTACGCTGATGCTGACGGCGCTTGGTATTCTATTGAATTTATCCCGTTATGCGAGGTGAACAAGTATGCGCGTCGTGCTAAGCGGCGGCGGAACGGGGGGACATATTTATCCCGCTCTGGCGATCGCAAAACAATGCGGTGCGGAATACCCTGATTCCGAATTTCTATATATTGGCGGCGAACGGGGGCTTGAGAGCTCTCTGGTGCCCAAAGAGAACATACCATTCAAAGCTATTAATATTACCGGCTTTCGCCGGAAATTGTCGTTTGATAACGTTAAAACGATTGTTCGTTTCGTGAAGGGCGTGCGTACTTCCAAACGGCTTCTGAGAGAGTTCAAGCCGGATGTGGTGATTGGAACGGGAGGATACGTCTGTGGTCCCGTCGTCTATGCAGCGGCGAAGCTCGGCATTCCGAGCATTATCCATGAACAGAATGCGGTACCCGGACTGACGAATCGTTTTTTGAGCAAATACGTATCCACGGTAGCAGTCAGCTTCGAAGGATCGGGTGCTGCCTTTCCGGCGGCGAAGAAAATTCTGTATACCGGGAATCCTCGGGCCACGACTGTTTTTGAAGCGGATAAAACCAAGGGATATGCTTCGCTGGGGCTTCCGCCGAACAGCCCGATCGTTCTCGTTGTCGGGGGAAGCCGCGGGGCAAAAGCGATCAACGAAGCGATGATCGATATGGCGTCTTCCGTCTCTCAGCTGGGGCATATTTCTTTTATTTATGTTACCGGCGAAAGCTACTATGAAACTACAAAGTCGGCAATCGCTGCCAAACTAGGCGAGATTCCGGGGAACTTGCGGGTGCTGCCTTACGTGCACAATATGCCGGAGGTGCTGGCATGTACCTCGTTGATTGTGAACCGGGCCGGAGCGTCCTTCCTGGCTGAGATTACCGCCCTGGGCATCCCGTCTATCCTGATTCCGTCGCCGAACGTCACGAACAATCATCAGGAGAAAAATGCGAGATCGCTGGAGACATCGGGAGCAGCCGAGGTGATCCTCGAGCCCCAATTAAACGGCGGCAAATTGTTTGCGGCGATTGAACGAATTATGACGGAAGCTTCCCTTCACGGAAAAATGTCAGCAGCAGCAAGGAAGCTCGGCAAGCCGGAATCGGCTCATTTGATCGTGGAGGAAATGCGGCGGCTTGTTCGAAGTCAAGGAAAACGATAGAGTACTGCCGGTGCTGGGCCTTTGTCACACTCTTACTTCAGAGGGCATAATATACCATATAAATCGTGACAATCCATGCGGGGACCAGAAGGAAAGACGTCTTCCTGCGTCGTCTCCGCGAACCCATGCAGCCGGTGGAAATATACGGATAGAACCGATCATCGGACGGCCTGACTACCGGACGGGATTCGGCATGTTAGTCAAGGAGGGATTTTCAGATGCAGCAATGGATATCGAAATTGTCAGAGCAGGAAGTGGGCAAGGTCTTGCCAAACGAGCCGATGTCGAAGTATACGACATGGAAAATAGGAGGGCCGGCCGACGCTCTAATCATCCCAGAGAACAAGCGGCAGCTGGCAAATTTGATTCGCCAGCTTCATGAAGAGCAAATTCCTTGGTTAATGGTAGGCAAGGGCTCCAACATGCTTGTATCCGATAAGGGCATTCGCGGTGCGGTAATTAAGCTGGGCAGGGAAATGGAGCAGATCCAATTTCGGGGAACCGAGGCCGAAGCGGGGGGAGGCGCCTCGTTCGTGAGATTGAGCATTATGGCGGGGAAGGAAGGCATGACCGGTCTGGAATTTGCTGGGGGGATTCCAGGAACCGTCGGTGGAGCCGTATATATGAACGCTGGCGCTCACGGGTCTGATGTGTCACGCATATTTAAATCCGCTGAAATTGTTCTGGAGACGGGTGAGTTGGTAACTTACAATGCGCAGGATATGGATTTCTCGTACCGCCATTCCATCTTGCATGGGAGCCGCGGAGTAGTGGCCAATGCCATCTTCACCCTGAAGGAAGGGGATCGTTTGGAGATCGCGGCTGCCATGGCTACCTATAAGGATCGCCGCCGCAAGACTCAGCCGTTGCAGCAGCCCTGCGCGGGCAGCGTATTCCGTAATCCGCCACAGGATCATGCGGCAAGGCTGATCGAAGCGGCAGGACTTAAGGGGAGGAGTATAGGCGGAGCGCAAATATCCGAGCTGCATGCCAATTTCATTGTCAATACGGGGCAAGCGACAGCAGAGGACGTTCTCGCGCTCATGGAGCTAATCAAGGATACCATAGCCTCAAAATATGATATCGCTTTGGTGCCGGAGGTTTACTTCGTGGGTGAACGGTAAACTCGGAGGTGATACATTGGACAAATTGGTGATTGAAGGCGGGCGACCCCTATCAGGAACCATTCAAATCCATGGAGCGAAAAATGCCGCACTGCCTATCTTGGCTGCCAGCTTGCTGTCTGAGGGGGCGGTGCAACTTCGAAATGTTCCTCGTTTGCTCGATATTGATGTTATGCTTGGCATTTTGAGCCGATTAGGCTGTAAAACGGTTCATAAGGACGACACCGTCATGGTCGATGCCAGCGGAGCGGATTCCAGCCATGTGCCTGAGGATTTGATGAAGCAGATGCGCTCTTCTATTTTTTTGATGGGGCCGCTGCTGGCAAGGTTCAAGGAAGTATGCATATATCAGCCCGGCGGATGCGCGATCGGCGAACGGAAAATCGACCTGCATTTACGGGGATTACAGGCTCTTGGAGCCGTAATCGAGGAGAATGATCATCAGATTTGGTGCAGGGCGAGCAAACTTGTGGGCAGTGACATTCATCTTGATTTTCCGAGCGTCGGCGCTACGGAGAACATTATGATGGCTGCGGCGCTGGCTGAAGGAACTACCGTAATTACGAATGCGGCACGGGAGCCCGAAATCCAGGACCTGCAAAATTTTCTTAATCGCATGGGCGCGAGCATCATGGGGGCCGGTACCGACACGATTACGATCCAGGGGGTAAAGCGGCTCAGCCCGTGCGATTACGAGATCATTCCCGATCGGATCGTGGCGGGCACAGCGCTCATTGCCGCAGCAGCCACAAGAGGAACGGTCACCCTGACGCACTGCAATCCTTCCCATCTGGTCTCTCTGCTTCATGTGCTGCGCCGGGCAGGTGTTCAAATAAGCACCTACAATGATATAATAACGGTAAGCAGCATAGGCCGCCTTAAAGCGGTAGAACGTATCATTACTTCACCTTATCCTTCTTTTCCTACAGATTTACAGTCCCAGGTTATGGTGCTTCTATCTTTAGCTGACGGGGTTAGCTTAATGAAGGAAACGGTGTTTGAAGGTCGATTCAAGCATGTTGATGAATTAGTGCGGATGGGTGCGGATATTTCCGTTGATATGAACGCAGCGATTATTCGCGGGGTGCCTAGACTGTATGGCGCTACCGTGGAGGCGACGGATTTGAGAGCCGGTGCCGCACTCGTGATTGCCGGATTAGCCGCGCAAGGCAAGACGATCGTTGAGCGAGTATATCACATTGACCGTGGTTATGATCGGATAGAAATGATGTTTCAGCGGCTTGGAGGCGTCGTGAGACGTGATGCTCCTGTACTCAAGCAGCTGGATCTGGCCTAATGATGCCTTGAATTATCCCCTCCGCCGGAGGGGATAAAGGCTTTGCACATTACAATAATACGGAGAAAAGTTATGTCTAAAGCCAATATGCCGGTGTTGAAGCAACCAAAACCGAAAAGAAGAAGCAGCAAAAAAGTAGCCGGGATTTTAATTCTCCTGTGCCTGTCTTTGCTCGCAGTGCTTTTTTTTCGTTCTTCTTTAAGCAAAATTTCCAGCATTACGTTTGAAGGAAGCTCGTATACGCCAAATGAGGACTTGCTGGAAATCAGCGGCCTCAAGGTGGGCGCTCCATTTTTTGGGACGAGCTCGGATACGATAGCGAGGCGTATGACGAAGATTCCGTCCATTGAGGATGTCGAGGTGAACAAATCCTTTCCCGGAGGAATTACGATCCGTGTTAAGGAATATCCGCTGGCAGCTTATGAACTGACCGTGGATGAAGGGTTGAAGGGTTTTCTAGCCAATGGGACAAAAATCAGCCTGGGGATCGGATCGATGCCGATGGAGAAGCCGATCTTGACGGGATGGAAGGCGGATGATCCGAATTTGTCCAAGCTTTGCCAAGTTCTCGCGCAAATCCCGGATGACCAGGTATCTGACATTTCGGAAATCGTGCCTTCACCTACCTTGTCATATCCGGATCGGATCAAGCTGTATACCGGCTCCAAATTTGAGGTGGTGACAGCCATTTCGCTTCTTTCGAAGAAGCTTGAGTACATGAACTCCATTTTGGAGTCCCAGGATCCCGGAATACTTACTATGCTTGAAGCGGATTCCTATGTCCCTTACGAGCCGCATGACGATCAAAATGATACTACTCATGAATGAGAAACAATGATAAAATACATTTTATGGGCTGGTTTTTAAAGAAGCCCTTTTGTCTAATTTTATAGCATTGGACATAAAGGTCTGGGAACCTATTATATCGTTACCTTTATCCTACTTTATGCAAAAGATGGAATTCAAAAAAATTGTAGAAAAAAGAGGGAAAGGTCAAACGATGTTGAATATGTAGAGTGTGTGTTTTATAAGGCTATAACAATTTTGAATGGGAAATAGGAGGTGCCAGAGCTTGAGCAACAATGACATCATTGTTAGTTTGGACATCGGTACATCCAAAGTTCGTGCTATTATTGGGGAAATTAGTAATGGAACCTTTAATATTATTGGAGTTGGATCGGCCGACTCGGAAGGAATTCGTAAAGGCGCGATTGTAGATATTGACCAAACCGTACAATCGATCCGCAGCGCTGTTGATCATGCGGAACGGATGGTAGGTATTCAAATATCGGAAGTATACGTCGGCATTTCGGGAAATCATATCGGACTCCAGACGAGCCACGGGGTGGTAGCCGTACAGAACGAAGACCGCGAAATCGGTGAAGACGACATCGACCGTGTGTTGAAAGCAGCGGAAGTGATTGCGCTGCCTCCGGAGCGGGAAATTATTGATGTGGTCGCCAAGCAATACATTGTGGACGGCCTTGAAGGGATACAAGACCCCCGCGGCATGATCGGGGTTCGTCTGGAGGTCGAAGCAACGATAATTACCGGCGCAAAGACAGCGATACATAATTTGCTTCGTTGCGTGGAGAAGTCCGGGCTGAAAGTAAGCGATTTGGTATTGCTGTCCCTTGGAGCAGGCCAGCTTGCATTATCCAAGGATGAGAAGACGATGGGCTCTGTGCTGGTAGACATCGGCGCGGGATCCACGACGATTGCAGTATTCGAGAGCGGGACAATTACAGCGACATCTACGCTTCCGATAGGGGGAGAATTTATAACGAATGACATTGCTTACGGCCTTCGCACGTTAACGGACCAAGCGGAGAAGGTGAAGCTCAAGTACGGCTGCGCCTCTATCGAGGATTCGGCGGCGGACGTAACCTTCAAGGTTACGAGAATCGGCAGCAATGTAGACAAGGAATTTACCCAAGAGGATTTGGCTGCCATTGCCGAGCCACGCGTTCAGGAAATATTTCAAATGATCCGGCAGGAAGTCAAACGGCTCGGTTACAACGAGCTCCCCGGAGGTTATATACTTACGGGAGGAACCGTGTCTATGCCCGGGCTTCTCAAAGTTGCTCAGGAGGAACTGGCTGCTTCCGTGAGGGTCGCTGTACCGGATTATATCGGTGTCCGTGATCCTGGATACACGGGAGGCGTTGGCATATTATACAAGGTTATCAAAAATATCCGCGTCCGGAATACCGGCAACGGTGCAAAGAAGACAACCAATCGGAATAAACCGGTAACTACCCAGGAGAGCGCGAGCAAACCAGGGATCATGGAACGTCTGAAGAGTCTATTCAGTGAATTCATTTAACTTCTAAATGGACGGGCCATCCATGCACAATGAGGGGGAGATGGAAGAGTATGTTGGAATTTGATTTTGAAATGGAGAGTTTGGCTCAAATAAAAGTCATTGGTGTTGGCGGTGGCGGTAGCAATGCTGTGAACAGAATGATCGAGAACGGGGTGCAGGGAGTCGAATTCATTACGGTGAATACGGATGCTCAAGCCCTTCATCTAGCCAAGTCCGAGCATAAGCTGCAAATCGGGGATAAGCTGACCCGCGGACTTGGAGCGGGCGCGAACCCTGAGGTGGGCAAGAAAGCGGCAGAAGAGTCCCGCGAGTTGATTGCCAACACACTGAAGGGTGCGGACATGGTGTTTGTAACAGCCGGTATGGGCGGCGGAACGGGGACGGGAGCCGCTCCGGTCATTGCGGAAATCGCCAAAGAGTGCGGCGCGTTGACTGTAGGCGTAGTGACCCGGCCGTTTACCTTCGAGGGACGCAAGCGTTCTTCGCATGCCGAGCATGGCATCGAAGCATTAAAGGAGAAGGTAGATACCCTTATCGTTATTCCTAATGATCGTCTTCTTGAGATCGTAGATAAGAAAACGCCGATGCTGGAAGCGTTCCGCGAGGCGGATAATGTGCTGCGTCAAGCGGTACAGGGCATTTCTGACCTAATTGCCGTACCGGGTCTGATCAACCTTGACTTTGCCGACGTGAAGACGATTATGACTGAACGCGGATCCGCCCTGATGGGGATTGGTGAAGCTACGGGCGAGAATCGTGCGGCAGAAGCTGCTCGCAAAGCGATCATGAGTCCGTTGCTCGAGACTTCGATTGAAGGCGCTCGAGGCGTAATTATGAATATTACAGGTGGATCGAACCTGTCCCTATACGAGGTTAATGAGGCAGCTGAGATCGTCATCTCTGCTTCTGATCCGGAAGTTAATATGATCTTCGGTGCAATTATTGATGAGAGTTTGAAGGAAGAGATCAAGGTAACGGTCATTGCGACCGGATTCGAGCATAAGTCTTCGGCAGTGCCAGTCCGCAAGCCGGGTGCAGACACAGCCGAAACGCAAGATAGCCGTGCGGCATCCTCGTTGAGACCTTTTGGAAACCAGCCAAGCGGTGATCAACTGGACATCCCAACCTTCCTCCGCAACCGTTCCCGTCACAATAACGATTAAGTTTGACCAAATCTCCCCAAAATCTAAACCTCTATTCCACATCTCGTGGAATAGAGGTTTTTTGCATTGCTCGACAAAACTAGTACTTATCTTCACCCAATTTTAGACAGACTTTACGATGGCATCTCTTTATACTGATAGCAACTCCTGTGGCTTTAGGAAGGCTCTTCTACCATCACAAGAAGAAGATTAGGGAGGGCTGGGGCAGGTGAACCGAAGTGGTCGTTTATCTCGATCTCATATTTCTTATGAACCTGCTGATCGATGCGAGCTTGCTGCTGATGACGGCCTGGATCAGGAGGCAGCGGGTGAGGGCATGGCGGATCACGGCCTCGGCGGCTGTGGGAGCTGCTTATGTCCTGATGATGTTTCTTCCGGAGCTATCTTTTCTATTTACCTTCCTGGTAAAGTTTTTATTCTCCGTCGTCATGCTATGGATCGCGTTCGGTTATGCTAGTCTGCAAAACTACTTGCGGAATATGGGGGCCTTCTACATGGTGAATTTTGCAGCGGCCGGCGGCATTTTGGGCATTCATTATCTGCTGCAGAATTCTGGGGAAGTGTGGAGTGGAATTTGGTATTCTGCTTCCGGGGGGCTTGGCTTTTCGCTCGAAGTAGGTTCAATATTTACGATCATTGTCTTTTTTATAGTTGTTCTATGGTTTAAGGCGGTTGTCTCCTCAAGGCGTGCAGTGGAGCGCGTAGAAAGCTGCTTGGCTGAAGTACAAGTACGCATCGATGAGACGACGGTACGGTGCATGGGGCTTGTCGATACGGGCAATCAACTGAAGGATCCGTTGACGAGATGGCCCGTCATGGTCATGGAAGCCTCGTTATGGGACCAGATGCTGCCGGAATCTTTTTTAAGCCGGCTAGCTGCGGAGCAAGCGGACAACCTCATCATGGAGTGGAGCGACGAGGATTCGTTTCCATGGAGGGACCGTTTGCGGCTAGTTCCTTACCGGGGAATTAATAAAGGCTCTCAGTTTATGATCGCGCTGAAGCCGGATGAAGTGTCGGTTGTTCAGGAAGGGCGGACGGTGACGACGGGCCGGGTACTAATTGGATTGGACGGGGGGCGGTTGTCCATGGAATCTGCCTACCGCGCGATCATTCATCCGGTGCTGCTCGAAGGGATGGCGGGGCGGGAAGAGGAGTATCTTGTCAGTACATCAGGATCGTGATATAGGAGGAAATGAAATGCGTGTTAGATGGAAGTTGATGCTGCAATTACAATATTATCGGCTGTTGTTCCTGTTCGGGCTCAAAAGCGAGGAAATCTACTATATCGGGGGGAGCGAGGCGCTGCCGCCTCCTTTGACGAGGGAAGAAGAAGAATATTTGCTGCAGCGCCTTTCCTCGGGAGATTCCGCAATTCGAGCCATGCTCATCGAACGAAATCTGCGTCTGGTTGTTTACATCGCCCGGAAATTTGAAAATACCGGAATCAACATTGAAGATCTCGTGTCGATCGGGGCCATCGGACTGATCAAAGCCGTTAATACGTTCGATCCAGAGAAGAAGATTAAGCTGGCAACGTATGCTTCCCGCTGCATCGAGAATGAAATATTAATGTATTTACGGCGCAACAGCAAAATACGCACAGAAGTATCTTTCGACGAACCGCTCAACATTGATTGGGACGGCAATGAGCTTCTGCTCTCCGACGTGCTTGGCACGGAGAATGATACGATTTACCGCAATATCGAGGAACAGGTCGACCGCAAGCTGCTGCACAAAGCGCTTGATAAGCTGAGCGAGCGGGAGCGACTGATTATGGAGCTGCGCTTCGGCCTCGTTGACGGCGATGAGAAGACGCAGAAGGACGTGGCTGACTTGCTGGGAATATCGCAATCTTACATTTCCCGGCTGGAAAAGAGGATCATCAAACGTCTCCGCAAGGAGTTCAATAAGATGGTCTAGAGGTCATAAACAAAGGAATAAAAATACAGCCCCGGGAGATAATGATCATTAAGTTTCTCCTTGGGAGGTAAAGACACGATGACCCGAAACAAAGTCGAGATTTGCGGTGTAGACACTGCAAAATTGCCCGTTCTAACCAATGTGGAAATGCGCGAGTTGTTCCGCTCCCTGCAGCAGGACAATGAAAGATCAGCCAGAGAAAAGTTAGTGAATGGCAACCTTAGGCTAGTGCTGAGTGTCATCCAGCGATTCAACAATCGGGGGGAGTTTGTAGACGATTTATTTCAAGTCGGCTGCATTGGACTCATGAAAGCCATCGATAATTTCGATTTATCGCAGAACGTTAAATTCTCTACCTATGCCGTACCCATGATCATCGGGGAAATCCGGCGGTATTTAAGGGATAACAATCCGATCCGGGTATCCCGCAGCCTGCGCGACATTGCGTATAAGGCGCTGCAAATGCGCGACAGTCTGACCAACCAGAATTCGCGGGAGCCAACGATCTTCGAAATTTCCGAAGCGCTAGGTTTGCCGAAGGAGGATGTGGTATTTGCCCTGGATGCCATCCAGGATCCAGTCTCTTTGTTTGAACCCATTTACCATGACGGCGGCGATCCGATCTATGTTATGGATCAAATTAGCGACGATAAGAACAAGGATGTATCCTGGATCGAAGAGATCGCCTTGCGTGAGGCGATGCAGCGGCTGAACCGCCGCGAGAAGATGATTCTATCGATGCGATTCTTCGAAGGAAAGACGCAAATGGAGGTCGCCGATGAAATTGGCATCTCTCAGGCGCAAGTTTCGAGGCTTGAGAAATCCGCTATTTTACAAATGCAGAAGCACGTTAAGTCTTAAATCATGGGTTCCTTCGGGAGCCCTTTTTTTTGAATTTAAAGGAAAGAAACCTTTTTCTTATTTGTCCGTCGGGTTCTTTAAATGTTTTGCGGACGATCATCATATACATATTACAAACGATTGGCGGGAGGCTGGCATGAAAATATCTGATTTTCAAACGAAGGATGTCATCAATGTCGTTGACGGCAAAAGGCTGGGGCATATTAGCGATTTAGAGCTTGATCTGCAGCAGGGTGTCATTGAAGCCATCGTGGTTCCGGTCAATACGAAATTTATGGGCTTGTTTGGGGGAGGGAGCGATCTCATTATTCCCTGGAAAAACATCGTGAAGATCGGTTCAGACGTCGTATTGGTCAAAATGGACGGCTTGGCCCAAAGCGGCGTCCAGCAATTTGAGACGACTGTCTATATCGACCGGGACGGGAGAGCAGAACGCCGAGGCTAGAATTCAGGGAATTCGGCGGGCTGCCTCTTCGAAAAGCGGTTCGCCTTATGGTAAACTTGAGTTTACAGTACCATTTCAGGATATGAAATGATAAAGAGGTGGATGATGGAGCCGTTTAAACGGAAAGCTATAGAAAGGAATGGCCAGCCCGAAACGTTTATGCTGGAGAGCTGGAACGGCATGCTGCCCGGATTAAGCGCCGGCTTTAGCGGCCGAAATGGCGGGGTAGGCAGCTCCCCTTACGATTCGCTGAACCTGGCCTACCATGTCGGCGATGATCAGGCCGCTGTGCTGGATAACCGCATCATCCTGGCGGAGTTTCTGGACTTTGAGCCCGGGCAGTGGACCTGCGGCGAGCAGGTTCATGGGACGCATGTTGCTATAGTGAAGCATTCCGATACAGGCAAAGGTTATTTGGATCGGGAAAGCGCCTTTCAGAATACGGACGGTCTAGTAACCAACGTTCGCGGAGTTTTGCTGACCTCGTTTTATGCCGATTGTGTTCCGCTCTACTTCCTTGACCCAGTCCAGGGAGCTGTAGGATTGGCTCATGCCGGCTGGAAAGGCACGGTAGGTCATATCGCAGCCGCGGTCATAGAGACGATGGAGAGAGAGTATGGAAGCCGTAGAGAGGATATTCGGGCGGCCATCGGACCGTCAATCGGGGAATGCTGCTACGAGGTCGATGAAGCGGTCATGTCCAAGGTGAGAGCCGGGCTTCCCGCAGGCGAGACGGTCGCTGCGTTCACAGCGCCGTCCGTTAATCCGGACCGATGCATGCTGAACTTGAAAGAATTGAATCGAATCATTATGATAAAAGCAGGAATATTGCCGACTCATATCGAATGTACAACATGGTGTACAAGCTGCCATCCCGATAAGTTCTTCTCTTATCGCAAACAGAACGGAGTAACCGGCAGGATGGCCAGCTGGATTGGCATGAAAGAGAGGTGATCCTTTCTTTGTCGCTCAAAGATCGGATACAGCAGGTGGAACACCGCATCCAAGCAGCTTGCGAACGAAGCGGCCGCCGGCGGGACGACGTCAACGTCGTCGCAGTGACGAAGTATGTAGGCCTGGAGACGACAGGCTTGCTGCTGGATGAAGGCATCGTTCATATCGGCGAGAACCGTCCGCAGAACGCGGTTCCTAAATGGGAGGCGCTGGAAGGACGGGGAGTATGGCATTTCATCGGCCATTTGCAGACCAATAAAGTAAGGGACGTCATTGGCAAATTTCAATATATTCATTCCTTGGATCGTCTGTCCTTAGCCAAGGAGCTAGAGAAGAGGGCAGCAGCTCAAGGGATTACCGTTTCTGCGTTTCTGCAGGTGAACGTATCCGGGGAAACGTCCAAGCATGGAGTTAGCCCTGAAGAGGCGGCTGATTTGCTGAGGGAAATCGCCTCTTATCCTCACATCAGAATAATTGGACTTATGACTATGGCGCCGATCGAGGATGACCCGGAGCTGACACGGCCGGTATTCCGGGGACTCCGCGAGCTAAGGGATCGGCTGAATGCCCAGAAAATTACGAAGGAACCGTTAACCGAGCTGTCGATGGGGATGTCGGGAGATTTTGAAGTAGCGATTGAGGAAGGAGCGACATGGGTTCGCTTGGGTACAATTCTAGTAGGGAAAGGGGAGGAGATGTAATGGGTGTTATGAATCGGTTTATGAATTTTCTGGGCCTTCAGGAAGAAGAAGAAATCGTGGAGCGCGAGAAGCTTCAGGAGCAAGAGGAAGCCGAGTTTGAAGCTCCTAGCTTCGAGGCTCGGCGGAATCAGAAATTGAACAATGTAGTCAGTATCCATTCCCAGAAGAACGTGAAGGTTATCCTGTATGAGCCGCGTTCTTACGATGAGGCGCAGGAAATCGCGGATCATTTGCGCTCGCACCGGTCTGTCGTCGTGAACCTGCAAAGGGTCCGCAACGATCAGGCGATGCGCATTATTGATTTTCTCAGCGGCACGATCTATGCGCTCAGCGGCAGCATTTCCAAAATCGGCGGCAACATATTTCTCTGTACCCCGGATACAGTAGAAATACAAGGCTCGATTACGGAAATTCTGACCGAAGAACACGAATATAACAGAATGAGGTGAAGGCAGCTTGGGATTTGATATTTATCGCTTGATTTGGACGCTGCATGATATATATTTTTACATGATTTTGATTTATATTTTGATGTCATGGGTGCCAAACGCCCGTGAGAGCTTTATTGGAGAACTGCTTGGCAAGGTGGTCGAGCCCTTTTTGGCCCCGTTCAGACGCTTTATTCCGCCGATTATGGGTATGATCGACATTTCGCCGATCGTCGCTATTTTCGTACTGCGGATGGCCGTTTTCGGCTTGATTGGCGTGCTGAGCTACGTGCTGGGGTAACGGTAGCGTATGCGGTCTAACATCCATGAACATTTTCTCCCGGAAGAGCGCCCGTTCGTTGACCGGGCCTGGGAGTGGGTTGTGAATGCAGGGGATTATCATGAAGCGAAATTAAGCGACTTCCTGGACCCGCGGCAATGCCACATCGTGGAGAGCCTGGCGAATCGCCATGCCGATGTCCGCATCCGGTTGGATGGCGGGTTCCCGGAGGCGGAACGGAAGCGGGCGCTGATCGCACCCGATTACCGGGAAATTGAGGCGGAGCCGATGAACATGAAGGTGCTCAGCATCACGTCGGATGACCAGAAGCTGGCTTCGCTTCAGCACGGCGATTATTTGGGAGCCATTCTGGGGCTCGGGCTCAAAAGGGATAAAATCGGCGACATTCATGTCCGTGAAGACGGATGCCATGTCATTGTGGCCGAGGAAATCTCCGCCTTTTTGGATATGAATTTGCGCCAGGTGCACCGGGTGAGCGTGGCGACCGAGGTGCTGGGACTCGAGGCGCTTAGAACGGCAGATGCTGTGCTGGAGCCGCTGGATATCACGGTGGCTTCTTTACGTTTGGACGGGATCGCAAGCGACGTGTTCCGTTTGAGCCGGAGCAAAATCGTCGTGCCAATCAAGGCGGGCCGCTGCCGGGTGAACTGGAAGACGGAGGAGGATCCGTCCAAACCGTTAAAACCAGGCGACATTGTAGCGCTCCAAGGATTCGGCAGATTCAAGGTGTTGGAGGCGGACGGCATGACGAAAAAGGGCAGACACCGTGTCCGAATTGGTAAATTTGTGTGAAGGCTTTGCAGGAGTTCGGGGATTCCTGTCGAATTTAACAACAACACTTGTGCTGTAATGCTTCTAAGTTTAATGTGTGTTCAAAAAGTCAGACTTGGGGAGTTTTTGAACAACCTTAACAGAAGCTTCGAATTTTCTAGGAGGTGCGCAACATGCCATTAACGCCGCTGGATATACATAATAAAGAATTCTCCAGACGTATTCGCGGTTACGATGAAGATGAAGTCAATGAATTTCTTGATCAGGTGATCAAAGATTACGAGATCGTGATCCGTGAGAACAAGGAGCTCCAGAGCCAGCTGCTGGCCGTACAGGAGCGGTTGGATCATTTTGCAAATATTGAAGAAACACTCAGCAAGACGATCATCGTGGCGCAGGAAGCGGCGGATGAAGTGAAGAACAACGCCAAGAAGGAAGCGCAGCTCATCGTAAAGGAAGCTGAGAAGAACGCCGATCGGATCGTCAATGAATCGCTCGCGAAATCGCGCAAGATCGCGATGGAAGTCGAGGAACTGAAGAAGCAGGCTTCGATTTATCGCGCCCGTTTCCGTACGCTGGTCGAGGCCCAGCTCGATCTGCTCAGCCATGACGGCTGGGAGTCGCTTGAAGACCGTGAACGCCTTGAGGATCGCGACCGTGAACGCGACCGTGAAATTAAGGAGATTTACTAAAACGTCTGCCTTGTTGACAGAGCGGGGCATCATAAGTTATAACTATAGACATATTAAATTGTGAATATAGATTTGATGATGGGAACCAGTACGCTGTGGTTTTGTTCTCAGAGAGTTGACGATTTGCTGCGAGTCAACGTTCAAGACACAGACGGAATATCATCCCGGAGAAGATGAGCTGAGATTTCCGCTGTGGAAAGCGTAAGCTATATCCGGCTGCCGGCCGTTATACCGGCCCCATATGAAGCGTATGGGATCAGAGTGCCATGCTGTCCGAGTCGGAGCGTTCCGGATGGGAAGCAGTATGGAACAAGGGTGGTAACGCGAGATAAGAGTCTCGTCCCTTTTGGGGCGGGGCTTTTTTTGTTGCCTATAGAGGTTGCTGCAGCCTGTTAGATTTTAAAGCTAATAATATGCATTGAAAGGAAGTCGCTACAAAATGAGAAAAGTAGATGTCAAAGAACCAGCGCGCGCCCGCGATCAGCGTATCCTGGCCAAATGGAAGCAGGAAAATACGTTCAAACGCAGCATGGAAAACCGTGAAGGCCGCCCGAACTATGTATTCTATGAAGGCCCGCCTACCGCAAACGGCGCTCCGCATATCGGCCACGTTCTAGGCCGTGTAATCAAGGACTTTATCGGCCGTTATCAGACGATGAACGGCTACCGCGTGGTCCGCAAAGCCGGCTGGGATACACACGGATTGCCGGTTGAGCTTGGCGTCGAGAAGCAGCTCGGCATTTCCGGCAAGCAGGAAATCGAGAAATACGGTGTCGAGAAGTTCGTGAAGAAGTGTAAGGATAGCGTGTTCGAATACGAGAAGCAATGGCGTGAATTGACGGAAGGGATCGCCTACTGGACTGATCTCGATAATCCGTATATCACCTTGCAAAATTCGTATATCGAAAGTGTGTGGAATATTTTGTCCACCATTCACCAGAAGGGGCTGCTGTACCGCGGTCATCGCGTAAGCCCGTACTGCCCGTGCTGCCAAACGACGCTCAGCTCCCATGAGGTTGCTCAAGGCTATGAAGACGTCAAGGATTTGAGCGCTACGGCGAAGTTCAAGCTTAAGGACAGCGGCGAATATGTGCTTGCCTGGACGACGACGCCTTGGACGCTACCTTCGCACGTGGCCCTAGCCGTGAATCCGGAATTGGAATACGTTCGTGCGAAGCAGGACGACGGCGTTTATATCGTTGCCAAAAATCTGGCGGACGACGTGCTCAAAGGCGAATTCGAGATCTTGTCCACGTTAAAGGGAGCCGAGCTTGTTGGCAAGTCCTATACTCCGCCATTTAACTACGTTTCGCCGGAGAACGGACTCGTCATACTTGGCGCAGACTTCGTCACGGATGCGAGCGGTACAGGGATCGTTCATATGGCCCCTGCTCATGGCGAAGACGACTATAGAGTGTGCCGCGAGAATAAGGTGGAATTCGTCAGCGTCGTCAACTCGCAAGGACGCTATACGGACGAGGTAACAGAATTTGCTGGCCGCTTCGTGAAGGACTGCGATCTCGACATCGTCAAATGGCTCTCGGAACGAGGACTGCTGTATTCTAAAGAGAAATACGAGCACAGCTATCCATTCTGCTGGCGCTGTAAATCACCGCTGCTCTACTATGCGATGGAGAGCTGGTTTATTGAGACGACCGCGGTCAAGGATCAACTAATCGCCAACAACAATAACGTGCAATGGTATCCGAGTCATATCCGCGAAGGCCGCTTTGGCAAGTTCCTCGAAGATCTGGTTGATTGGAACATCAGCCGCAACCGTTACTGGGGCACCCCGCTGAACGTCTGGGTGTGCAGCTCCTGTAAGGGCGAATACGCTCCTTCGAGCCATAAGGATTTGCGCGACAATGCCGTTGGTCATGTATCCGAGGATCTTGAGCTGCACAAGCCTTACGTGGATGAGGTGAAGCTCCATTGCCCGCACTGCGACGGCGGAATCATGGAGCGCACATCCGAGGTGATCGACGTCTGGTTCGATAGCGGCTCGATGCCTTTCGCCCAGTATCATTACCCGTTCGGCGATCAAAAAGTATTCGAGGAGCAGTACCCGGCCGATATGATTTGCGAAGGGATCGATCAGACACGCGGCTGGTTCTACAGCTTGCTTGCTGTATCGACGCTCTTTAATGGCAAGGCACCTTATAAGGCCGTGATTTCGACGGGGCATATTCTTGACGAGAATGGACAGAAGATGTCTAAATCCAAGGGGAACGTCATCGATCCTTGGGATATCATCAATGAATTCGGAGCGGATGCTTTCCGGTGGGCCTTGCTGTCCGACAGCGCGCCATGGAACAGCAAGCGTTTCTCGAAGGGCATCGTGGCTGAGGCGAAATCCAAAGTTGTGGACACGCTGGTGAACACGCACTCTTTCTTGACGCTATATGCGGCAATCGACGGATTCAAGCCGGAGGAGCATGAATTCCGCCCTTCGAAGAGCAAGCTGGACCGCTGGATTCTATCCAGACTGAATAGCTTGATCCAGGTTGTAAGCAAAGGACTTGCCGTGAACGATTTCCTGAACCCGGCCAAAGCGATCGAAGGCTTTATCGATGAGCTGAGCAACTGGTATATCCGCCGTTCGCGCGACCGTTTCTGGGGTAGCGGTCTCGGAGAGGATAAAGTATCCGCTTATCAGACCCTAATCAACGTGCTGCTGACGCTTTCCAAGCTGATGGCGCCATACACGCCGCTATTGGCAGAGGATATTTATACGAATCTTGGCGGTGGCGAGAGCGTGCATTTGGATGATTATCCGAAGGCTGACGAAGCGCTGATCGACGAGAAGCTGGAGAAGGATATGGAGGCAGCACGTCAGATCGTCGAACTGGCCCGCAACGTACGGAATGAGACCGGAATCAAAACACGCCAGCCGCTGACGAGCCTGATCGTCTCAATGGATCACGATTTTGCGGTGAGCGAATACGAGGGAATTATCAAGGACGAGATTAACGTCAAGCAAATTGAACTGGAGACAAGCGACAGCGGATTCGTCGATTTTACGCTGAAGCTGAACTTGAAAGTCGCTGGTAAGAAATACGGCAAAAACGTAGGATTCCTGCAAGGCTTTCTAAAAGGACTGGCGCCAGAGGATACCCGCCGGGCAGTAGAAAGCGGAGCGATCCATGTTACTTCTCCGGAAGGGGAAGAGCTGCAGATTACGGCGGATGAGCTGCTGATCGACAAGCAGGCGAAGCCTGGCTTTGCTTCCGCATCAGGTTATGGCATTACGGTAGCACTGAACACCGATATTACGCCGGAGCTTGAGCAGGAGGGCTGGGTGCGCGAGGTCGTTCGGGCCGTACAGGATACCCGCAAGAAGCTGGATCTGCCGATCGAGAAGCGAGTGCATCTGGTCCTTGATGTGGACGAGGAGCTGAAAGCGGCGATCGAGGCATTTGAACAGGTGCTTCGCGATAACGTCCTGATCACAGATGTAACGTTTGGCAAGCCAGAAGGCGAAGCTGAAATTGCGGATCTCGGCACGAAGAAGATCGGAATCCAAATCAAGGGCTAATCGCTGTATGGCAGCCCTGACTGAAGGTCATAATATCTAGAACCCAAGCGCAAACGAGCTCAGGTTATTCCCTTATTCAAGGAAGCCTGGCTCGTTTGCGTTCAATTCAACACTAATTGGCTTCTTAGCGCCGCCTTCAGTAAAGGATGGGATAGCCCATATGACTCAGCAGAAACCGGAAGCAGGCCATGATAAATTATCTAATACAGCAGAAGAGAAAGTAAACGTCATGTACGACATGACTCTGAGATGGGCGCAGCAGCTCGAGCAATCCCGGATCATTGAGTATGCCGAGCTGTTGTACCATCCATGGAGCCTCATCTGGCGCAACGTTCTGGCCGGTGTGGCCAGAGGCGTCGGAATTGCGATCGGGTTTACTTTTTTTGCAGCCACGATCATTTATATTCTGCAAATCCTGGGGGCGCTCAATCTGCCGATCATCGGGGATTATATCGCCGATATCGTCCGGATCGTACAGCGCCAGCTGGAGCTTAAAACATTTTAGCCCATTCAGCAATCGGGATCAGTAAATGTTCGGTCCGTCGCCAAGCGAATCCTCGCTTTCCAGATGTTCCGTGGCGCTCATATGCTTACGGTATTGGCCATTGCGGTAAAAAACGACGTTGCGGCCGTAAATATCCGTAGCAACAAAGCTTTCGTATGGTTCGACGAATCCGTCTAGTTCGTTGCTGGCTTCAATTTCCATATCATTGTAATCATCAACTTCGTCCTCCTCCGCCATGGCGGGAGAGTTCGAAGTACCGTAGCTTTCGACGATCTGCCAGGCGTCCTCGCCGTCAAACTCGGTCTCGTCGGCGCGCTCGTCCAGGCTCGTTCGGCCGAACGGCGGATACAGCACTAGCTCTTCTACAGGCCGGTCCCTTGATACCTTGGACTGTGGACTGTGATCCTTGCAGTAAGCCGTCTCGGGCAGAGCCTTTAGCCGCTCGATATCAATCGGCTGGTCGCATGTTAAGCAGTAGCCGTAGCTTCCTGCAGCCATCCGATCCAGTGCATCCTTTACGCGGGTTAGCCGTAACTCATCATGATTGGTGAGAGCCACGTCTTTACCGCGTTCGAACACTTCAGTTGCGATATCGCCTGGGTGATTGTCAATCGTGCTAAGCTCGCTTGTATTGTCGCGGACGCTCCCCTCTAAGCCGTAGTGGTCATTGGCGGACAGCTTGGTTTCGATGTACTGCTGCTCGGAGCGCAGCTGGGCTTCAAGCTCCGCGAGGAGCTGCTTGGTAAGATGAGGCATATAAGGTCAGGTCTCCTTTCGGCCCGGATAGTCGCATGGGCATTGTTCATAGCTTTATTTTGCGTCAAAGCACGACGATTTACCTACGGAAAATACTATCTTACATGGACGACTTAATTCCTGCTGTGCTACAATATACAGGGCTTGCATGTGGTTAATCCTACCGCCGGCTGATGCGGGGGAAATGAAAAACGAGGTGACTTTGCCGCATGATATATTTTTTGATAGCGTTAATTATTTTCCTGGTCGATCAGGGTACGAAGTATTTGATAGCTACGCGTATGGCCATTGGGGAGCAAATTCCCATTATCGGAGACTTCTTTCTGATCACTTCGCATCGCAACCGTGGCGCGGCTTTTGGAATTTTGGAGAATCAGCGCTGGTTTTTTATCATATTCACGGTCATCGTCGTAATCGGCGTTATTTGGTATTTGCAAAAAGTGAAAAAGTCCTCCAACAAATTGCTGCCTGTCGCGCTTTCGCTCGTTTTAGGCGGAACGCTGGGCAATTTCCTGGATCGGCTGCTCACCGGGGAAGTTGTCGATTTCCTGCAGTTCAATTTCGGCAGCTATACGTTCCCGATTTTTAACGTGGCGGATTCCTCGATTGTGATCGGCTTCGGGATGATCGTGCTGGACTCGTTCCTGGAAATGAAGCGGGAGAAGCAGGCCTCGGCTGTTGTGGCTGAGCAAGAGGATCAGACATGAATGAATTGAGATCTTACGAAAATGCAGAGGATAACGAAATGGAATGGCTGATTGACGAAGCGGCAGCCAAGGCGCGGGTCGATAAATTCGTGAAAGAGCAGCTCGGCGAGGATACCTCGCGTACGCAAATCCAAATTTGGATTGAAGAAGGAGCCGTGCTGGTTAACGGTACAGCTGTAAAGACCAATTACAAGCTTGCGGCAGGAGACCGTATTACGCTGACTATCCCTGAGGCAGAGTCCGTAGAAATTGTCCCGGAAGATATCCCGCTGGATATTTACTATGAAGACAGCGATGTCATCGTTGTCAACAAACCGCGGGGCATGGTCGTCCATCCTGCTCCCGGGCATTCTTCCGGTACGCTAGTCAACGCGCTGATGGCGCATTGCAAGGATTTGTCAGGCATTAATGGCGAGCTGCGCCCGGGGATTGTCCATCGGATTGACAAGGACACATCAGGGCTGATCATGGCGGCGAAAAACGACAAATCCCATGCTTCGCTGGCGGCTCAGCTGAAGGAGCATTCGGTGACACGGAGATACTTGGCGCTCGTTCATGGCAATCTGAGCCATGATCAGGGCACCGTGGATGCTCCCATCGGACGTGACCCTCACGACCGTAAAATGTACACCGTCATCGATCGCAACAGCAAGCATGCGGTGACCCATTTCCATGTTATGGAGCGCTTTGGGGATTATACGCTGCTGGAGCTGAAGCTGGAGACCGGGAGAACTCATCAAATTCGCGTGCATATGAAGTTTATCGGCCATCCGCTGGTGGGCGATCCGATGTACGGGCGAAGCAAAGGACCGAAATTCAATGGACAAGCGCTCCATGCGGCGGTTCTTGGATTTGTACATCCCTCTACGAGCGAGTATAAGGAATTTACGGCTCCGTTGCCAGCGGACATGATGGATTTGCTTCATTCGCTGCGAAGCCGCTAAATTGCCGCTGAACGCGGCTTAAAGCGGCTGAACATATATTCATGACATCCACACCTTCTGACAAGAAATCGGGCTTATGGGCCGGATTTCAGTCAGGAGGTTTTTTTGGTTCTGCATCGCCTATACGGCAAAAAATGCAAACGATAACTCGATTTATCCATTCCATGGCTGGCGGGCTTCAAGCATCATATAACGATAGACCGATGAAGGAGATGGATGAACATGACTGTACAAACAATAAATTCGGAACCCAATAAAAACACTTATATTCAGCGGCAGTTTGCAGAAAGAATTGGCGGTGCGGGTTACGGGACGGATACAGCAATCTATAAATTCGAGAAAATCAAACGGGCAAAGGCTGCTGCCAGGGCAGAGTTCCCCGATATGGAATTGATTGATCTGGGCGTAGGCGAGCCCGACGAAATGGCCGATCAGGCCATCGTGATGAAGCTGGCGGCGGAGGCGGCCAAGCCGGAAAACAGAGGTTATGCCGATAATGGCATAGCTGAGTTCAAGGAAGCCGCGGCACAATATTTGGGGAATGTGTTCGGGGTAGAGGGCATTGATCCTGCGACAGAAATCGTGCATTCAATCGGTTCCAAGCCAGCGCTGGCGATGCTCCCCTATTGCTTCATCAACCCGGGGGATGTGGCGATTATGACAGTTCCGGGGTATCCGGTACTGGGAACTCATACGAAATATTTGGGCGGGGAAGTATATCATGTACCGCTCACGGAGGAGAATGGCTTTCTCCCCGTTCTTGCAGCCATTCCGGAAGAGGTTGCCCAGAGGGCAAAGCTGCTCTATTTAAATTACCCGAATAATCCGACGGGCGCATGTGCGAGTTATGATTTTTTTGCCGAGGTTGTCTGCTGGGCTAAGAAATACGATGTCATCGTCGTTCATGATGCCCCTTATGCAGCTCTGACGTACGACAGGCAGAAGCCGCTGAGCTTTCTGTCCGTTCCGGGGGCCAAAGACGTCGGCATAGAGCTGCACTCTTTATCCAAGTCGTATAACATGACGGGCTGGCGCATCGGCTTCGTCGCCGGGAACCCGCTCATCATCAAAGCGTTCAGCGATGTGAAGGACAATTGCGATTCGGGGCAATTTATCGCGATTCAGAAGGCGGCCGCGTATGCTTTATCCAGACCGGAAATAACGGAGGCCATCGCTGCTAAGTATTCAAGAAGGCACGAGCTGCTTGTAAGCGCGCTGAATGATCTTGGCTTCGAAGCGAGGAAGCCGCGGGGTTCTTTTTTTCTATACGTAAAGGCACCTAAGGGGATAGCAGGCGGAGAGGCCTTTGGATCAGCGGAGGAATTCTCGCAGTATTTAATTCGCCACAAGTTGATTTCGACGGTGCCTTGGGACGAGGCCGGCGCTTTTGTGCGCTTCTCGGTAACGTTTGCGGCGGATGGAATTGAGGAAGAGCGAAGAGTCATTGCGGAAATTAAACGGCGCCTCGAAGGGATTTCTTTCGTATTTTAACGGCGATTGTATAAAGTGTTGTATAAATATTAGTTTTTATGTATAATCATAAAAACAACGCGATGGGCTATGCAAAGCCATTTTTTCATCCATTTCGCGTTCCAGAATATTCATCCTATATTTTCTAGGTTGCCTTCTTGACAAGATAAGGTGCTTTCTGTCATAATTCACTTAAATCAATAGCACCTTTAAATCAGTCCCGTGAGGCTGGCAAGGTAACGTGAATGGGTTGTTATGGGGAGACCTGCGCTTTTTTGTGCGGGTATCTCCCGATACTCACCCGCATGATAGTCATGGTCATTTACTGTGGCTAACGGCTCCTTGCCTGTATCAGGCAAGGAGTTTTTTTGTGCGCTATCACGGAACCAGGTGAATTTATCATCTTAGGAGGCCAATACCATGAGCATTGAAACACATGTCATTATGGATGAGACTGCAATTCGGCGGGCACTTACCAGAATTGCGCACGAAATATTGGAGCGAAACAAGGGAATTGAAGGATGCGTACTTGCAGGCATCAAAACGCGGGGTGTTTTCCTGGCGAAACGGCTTGCCGAGCGCTTGGAAGAAATTGAAGGGGCAAGCATCCCATGGGGGGAGCTGGATGTAACCTTCTACCGGGATGACCGGAACAAGACGGCGGAAGGAACGAACAGCAACACCTTCAGCCTGCCGGTACATGGCAAAAAAGTAATTTTGTTTGATGACGTTCTTTATACGGGACGCACGATTCGCGCGGCAATGGACGCGATTATGGACTGCGGGCGTCCGGAGAACATCCAGCTTGCCGTGCTTGCTGACCGCGGGCACCGGGAGCTTCCGATCCGGCCGGATTACATCGGCAAGAACGTTCCAACCTCCAAGTCCGAAGAGATTGAGGTTATGCTTCAGGAAATCGACGGAAGCGACGTTGTTCGGATTTTGCACCATCGGGAGGAGAACTGATATGGCGATGACAGCTTCCGCATTGAAAGAGCGCAGTCTGCTGGGATTAAAGCATTTAAGCGGTGCAGAAATCAACTGGATTCTTGACCGGGCCGCTTACTGGAATAGCCAGAAGGAGAAGGTAGTTCCGATTTTGAAGGACCGCTTCATCTCTAACATGTTTTTTGAGAACAGCACACGAACTCGATTCTCCTTCGAAATGGCCGAGAAACGCCTAGGAGCCGAAGTGCTGAACTTTACGGCGGCTTCGTCCAGCGTAGAGAAAGGCGAATCCATCTACGATACGGTCCGCACGCTGGAATCGATGGGCATCGATGCTGGAGTTATCCGCCTCAAGCCAATCGGCGTCTTGGAAGAGATCGCCGAGAAAGTGTCGATTCCGCTCATCAATGCCGGAGACGGCAACAATGAGCATCCGACGCAAGCGCTGCTCGACGTATATACGATGAGAAAACATTTTGGCGAGCTGAAAGGACTCAAGGTATCCATTATCGGCGATATCAAGCACAGCCGGGTAGCACGCTCGAATTTGTGGGCGCTGCAGAAATTAGGAGCGCAGGTGAAATTCTGCGCACCGGACAGCATGAAGGCACCGGAGCTCGAACGCCATGCTCCTTATGTGTCCATCGACGAGGCGATGAGCAGCGATGTGGTGATGATGCTTCGCGTACAGCTGGAGCGCCATGAAGGAGGATTCATGAACTCCGCGGTAGAGTATCGGCTAAACTACGGGATGACGGAGGAGCGGGCACGGAATCTTTCCCCGCACGCGATTATCATGCATCCTGCACCAGTGAACCGGAACGTAGAGATCGACGACAGCGTCGTGGAGCATCACCAGTCCCGCATTTTCAAGCAAATGGAGAACGGGGTTCCGATTCGGATGGCAGTTATGGAACGGGCGATGAAGCACTAATATTGTTCGCTGGCTAAACAGCGCTTATTAGAGCAGGTAACCTAGCACGGAATATAGCAATTCAATAAGCGGAGGTAAGTTATGCTACTCAAGATTACGAATGCCAATGTACTGGACGGAAACGGTCAGCTTCAGCTAAAGGATATCTATATCAGCGACGGAGTGATTGAGAAGCTTGCGGAAGCGGGAAGCCAAGGATCAAAGCCTGCGGATCAGACGATCGATGCGGGAGGCAAGCTGGTAACGCCAGGTTTTATCGATATGCATGTCCACTTGCGAGAGCCGGGCTATGAGCATAAAGAAACGATCGAAACGGGGTCCAGATCGGCAGCCAAAGGCGGGTATACGACGATCGCCTGCATGCCGAACACGCGCCCGGTCATCGACACCCCGGAAACGATCGAGCTGGTGAAGAGCAAAGCTGAAGCAGCGGGGCTGGTCAACGTCCTGCCTTACGCTGCGATTACGAAAAGCGAGCTTGGCCGCGAGCTGACGGACTTTGCGGCGCTGAAGGAAGCTGGAGCCATCGGCTTCACGGATGATGGGGTCGGCGTACAAAGCGCGCAAATGATGAAGGACGCCATGGCGCTTGCCCAGTCGCTGGACATGCCGATTATCGCCCACTGCGAGGACAACTCGCTCGTGGAAGGGGCGCCGGTCAATGAAGGGGAGTTCGCGAAGCGCCACGGCCTGAAAGGCATCCCGAACGAATCCGAGGCGATTCACGTGGGGCGCGACATCCTACTTGCGGAGGCGACAGGCGTACACTATCATGTGTGCCACGTCAGCACAGAGCAATCGATCCGCCTGATCCGGCAAGCGAAGGAGATTGGCATCCGCGTGACGGCAGAGGTATGTCCGCATCACCTGCTGCTCGCGGAGACGGACATTCCGGGCCTTGATGCGAACTGGAAAATGAATCCGCCGCTTCGTTCCCGCCGGGATGTTGAGGCATGTATTCAAGCGCTGGAGGACGGGACAATCGACATGATCGTAACGGACCATGCACCGCATAGCGAAGAGGAGAAGGCCAAGGGAATGCAGCTGGCGCCGTTTGGTATCGTCGGTTTCGAAACGGCTTTTCCACTCCTGTATACCAAGTTCGTCTTGACGGGGAAATGGGAGCTGTCCCTGCTCGTTCAGCGCATGACGGAAGATCCGGCCCGGGTATTCGGGTTAACCGCCGGAAGACTGGCACCGGGAGCTCCTGGGGATTTGACGATTGTGGATCTCGATAAGGAACAGGAGGTTAACCCGGAAACGTTCGCTTCGAAGGGGCGCAATACTCCTTTTGGCGGATGGAAGCTCAAAGGCTGGCCGGTGACGACCATCGTTAACGGCAAAGTAGTCTGGCAGGAACAATAAATTTATTGAAACGGCAACATAGACAGAACTTTTTTTATAAATTATTGATATAGATACAAAAGTCGAGCATAAAGGAGTGCGGGGAAATGCAGGCAAGATTGTTATTGGAGGACGGCACGCTGTTTACCGGAAAGTCATTCGGGGCAGAGGGCGAATTCACGGGTGAGGTCGTTTTTAATACAGGAGTTACAGGTTATCAGGAAGTCGTATCGGATCCTTCCTACTATGGTCAAATCGTGACGATGACTTATCCGCTGATCGGCAACTACGGCATTTCCAGGGACGATTTCGAGTCGCTCGTTCCAGCGATTCATGGACTCGTAGTACGCCGCTATGAGCCAATTCCGAGCAATTGGCGCGCTGAATACAGTCTGGGCGACTTACTTAAAGAGCACGGCATTCCAGGGATTTCAGATATCGATACGCGTATGCTCACGAGAAAAATCCGCCAGAACGGTACGATGAAGGGAATCATCACAACTTCTGCCAAATCGGTAGAGGAGCTAAAAGTAATGATGGCGGACGTGAAGGTTGAAGAGCTGCATAATCAAGTGGCCAACACCTCGACAAAATTCCTGTACCATAATCCGGGAACGAAGGAGCGGATCGTGCTCGTCGATTTCGGGGCGAAGAACGGAATCCTGCGCCAGTTGAACAAGCGCGGCTGCGATGTGGTTATCGTACCGCATAATACGACTGCGGAGGAGATTCGCCGGCTTAATCCAGACGGCATTCAGCTGTCGAACGGCCCTGGCGATCCGAAAGACGTGCCTCATGCCGCGAAGATGATCGCTGAGCTGCTCGGCGAATATCCGATCTTCGGCATTTGCTTAGGGCATCAGCTGCTGTCCCTGGCCTGCGGGGCAGATACAGAGAAGCTGAAATTCGGCCATCGCGGCGGTAACCACCCGGTTAAGGAGCTCGCTACGGGAAGATGCTACATTACCTCCCAGAACCACGGCTACGCGGTGAAGGAATCCTCGATTGCCGGTACGGAATTGGAAATTACACACATCAATAACAACGACAAAACGATCGAAGGCGTCAGACATAAGAAATATCCGGCATTCTCAGTGCAATATCACCCGGAGGCGTCGCCAGGTCCTCAGGATAACAATTATTTGTTTGACCAGTTCCTGGATATGATCAGAGAACATAAGCAGAATAATCCGCAAAAATCACGCCAGGCTGAAATCATGGCCGCTGCGAAGGGAGAGCTTTAATATGCCGATCAATAAAGACCTCAAGAAGATTCTCGTCATTGGTTCCGGTCCAATCGTGATCGGTCAAGCGGCCGAATTCGACTATGCCGGTACCCAGGCTTGCCAAGCTTTGAAGGAAGAAGGCGTGGAAGTCGTCCTTATCAACAGCAATCCCGCTACGATCATGACCGATACGAATATGGCGGATAAAGTATACATCGAACCGATTACGCTGGAGTTTGTTACCCAGATCATTCGTCAGGAGCGTCCGGACGGATTGCTGCCGACCCTCGGGGGACAGACCGGCTTGAACATGGCCGTAGAACTCGCCCGTGCGGGAGTTCTCGAGCAGGAGAACGTGAAGCTGCTCGGTACGCAGCTTACATCGATCGAGAAAGCGGAGGACCGCGATCTGTTCCGCGAACTGATGCGTGAGCTGGAGCAGCCGGTTCCGGAAAGCACCATCATCACAACGGTTGAAGAGGCGCTGCGCTTCGCAGATGAGATCGGCTACCCGGTTATCGTTCGTCCGGCTTATACGCTTGGCGGTACGGGCGGCGGAATTTGCGCGACGGAAGCAGAGTTGAAGGAGACGGTTGCATCCGGGATTCGCTACAGCCCGATCGGGCAATGCCTGATCGAGAAATCGATCGCCGGCATGAAGGAAATCGAATACGAGGTTATGCGCGACGCTAACGATAACTGCATCGTCGTATGTAATATGGAGAACTTTGATCCTGTCGGCGTACATACCGGCGACAGCATCGTTCTGGCTCCGAGCCAGACTCTGTCGGATCGCGAGTATCAAATGCTGCGCTCCGCATCGCTTAAAATCATCCGCGCATTGAACATCGAAGGCGGATGTAACGTACAGTTCGCGCTTGATCCGCAAAGCTTCCAATATTATGTTATCGAGGTTAACCCTCGTGTCAGCCGCTCTTCCGCTCTGGCTTCCAAGGCAACGGGCTACCCGATTGCAAAAATGGCCGCTAAAATTGCGCTCGGCTACACGCTGGACGAAATCGTCAACCCGGTTACAGGGCAGACTTACGCTTGCTTCGAGCCGACGCTCGACTATATTGTCAGCAAGATTCCGCGCTGGCCGTTCGATAAATTCATTCATGCGAACCGAAAGCTGGGAACGCAAATGAAGGCGACAGGCGAAGTTATGGCGATCGGCCGGACGTTTGAAGAATCGATCCATAAAGCCGTTCGCTCCCTGGAAATCGGCACGCACCGCCTGTACTTGAAAGGCACGGAACAACTGAGCCAAGAGACGCTCGAACAGCGGCTCGTTCAGGCCGATGACGAAAGGCTGTTCCTGGTTGCCGAAGCGTTCCGCCGCGGCTACAAGCTGCAGCAAATTCAAGATTTAACGAAAATCGACTGGTGGTTCCTGGATAAAATCGAGCGCCTCGTGCAATTCGAGCACAAGATTGCATCCGAGCCATCGTTGACCTACGAAACGCTATACGAGGCTAAACGCCTTGGCTTTACAGACCGGGCCATCGCTGAGCTGCGGGCGGCGGGCCAGCCAGGGGGAACGCATCTGACGGAAGAGAGCGTGACTCACTTCCGCAAAGAGCACAACCTGCGCCCGGTATACAAAATGGTAGACACCTGCGCAGCGGAGTTTGAAGCATCCACTCCATATTACTACTCTACTTACGAGACCGAGAACGAGGTTGTACAGACGAAGAAAGAGAAAATCGTCGTGCTTGGCTCCGGACCGATCCGGATCGGCCAAGGCATCGAATTCGACTACTCCACAGTGCATGCCGTCTGGGCCATTCAGAAGGCTGGCTATGAAGCGATCATTATTAACAACAATCCGGAGACGGTATCGACAGACTTCAACACGTCTGACCGACTCTATTTCGAGCCGCTCTTCTTCGAGGATGTGATGAACGTCATTGAAGAGGAAAAGCCGGTTGGCGTCATCGTCCAGTTCGGAGGCCAAACGGCGATTAACCTGGCAGCGCCGCTGCAGAAGGCAGGCGTGCGCATTATTGGTACATCGCTTGAGAGCATTGATGAGGCGGAGGACCGGAAGAAGTTCGAGGCGCTGCTGTCCAGACTGCAAATCGCCCAGCCTAAAGGCAGCACGGTAACCTCTGTCGATGAAGCCGTGGGGACGGCGCAATCGCTAGGCTATCCAGTACTTGTCCGCCCATCCTACGTGCTCGGCGGACGTGCCATGGAAATCGTATACTCTGACCAAGAACTGCTGAAATATATGGAGGAGGCCGTCAACATCAATCCGCAGCATCCGGTGCTTATCGACCGTTACATGCTCGGCAAAGAGGTAGAGGTTGACGCGATCTGCGACGGCGAGACGGTGCTCATTCCGGGGATCATGGAGCATATCGAGAGAGCGGGCGTGCACTCCGGAGACTCCATCGCGGTATATCCGCCGCAGCATGTATCTGACGAATTGAAGAATAAAATTGCTGACATCACGATTAAAATTGCTCGTGAACTGAAAACGGTAGGTCTCGTTAACATCCAGTTTGTCATTTACAACAACGAGGTATACGTAATCGAGGTCAATCCGCGCTCTTCCCGGACGGTTCCGTTCTTGAGCAAAGTGACAAACATACCGATGGCCAACCTAGCTACGCAATGTATTCTCGGCACCAAGCTGAAAGATCTTGGTTATACGGATGGACTATGGCCTGAGGCTGATTATGTGTCCGTGAAGGTTCCAGTCTTCTCCTTCGCGAAACTGCGCCGCGTGGAGCCGACGCTAGGTCCTGAGATGAAATCGACGGGCGAGGTTATGGGTCGCGATCCGCAGTATGCCAAAGCGCTATATAAAGGGCTAGTCGGGGCAGGGATGAAGATTCCAACCACTGGCGCGATTATAGCGACGGTTGCAGACAAAGATAAGGAAGAGGCTGTGGAAATCCTTCGCGGCTTCTCGAAACTGGGCTACAAAATCCTGGCGACGGGCGGCACGGCTGCTGCGCTCCAGGAAGCCAAGATCCATGTTACAACGGTAAATAAATTAAGCGAAGGGTCTCCAAACATTCTGGATTTGATCCGCAACGGGGAAGCCCAATTCGTAATCAATACGTTAACTAAAGGCAAGGAGCCGGAGCGTGATGGCTTCCGAATTCGCCGGGAAGCGGTGGAGAATGGCGTCGTCTGCATGACTTCGCTGGATACGGTACGCGCGCTGCTTAACATGCTCGAAACGATTAATTTCTCGTCCCAAGCGATGCCGGTCCTGTAAGATAGCAATTCAGAAATTTACGCGGCTCCGGAAGCTTTAGGCTTCGGAGCCGCAAGTATGACGGGGGGACATTAAATGAGTACATTTGAACAAGCTGCCGGGCGCCTCATGGTTGCGCTCGACTATCCGACTGCGGAAGAGGCGCGGGGGCTCATCACTCAACTGGAAGGCATCCCTTGTTACGTGAAGGTCGGGATGCAGTTGTACTATGCAGTTGGTCCTGATTTTGTAAGGGAACTGAAGAAGCGGGGGTATCGGGTGTTCTTGGATTTGAAAATGCATGACATTCCGAATACCGTGAAGGGCGGAGCGGACAGCGTAACCCGGCTCGGCGTAGACATGTTCAATGTACATGCTGCTGGAGGGCTGAAAATGATGGCTGCCGCGATGGCCGGCGCTGAGGCTGCTTTGGCCGCCGACCCGTCGCTTGCCATGCCCACGATCATTGCGGTCACTCAGCTTACGAGCACCAGTCAGGAGACCCTGAACCGGGAAATCGGCATTCCTGGAACGATGGAGGACGCTGTTGTCGCTTATGCGTCTTTAGCCAAACAAGCAGGATTGCATGGAGTTGTCGCCTCCCCGCTCGAGGTACAGGCGATCAAGAAGCATTGCGGGAACAGCTTCAAAACGGTAACGCCGGGCATCCGCCCGGCAGGCAGCGTAGCCGGAGACCAGTTCCGTACACTTACCCCAGGGGACGCGATGCGGCAAGGGACGGATTTCATCGTCGTCGGACGGCCGATTACGGAAGCCAAAGATCCGCGGCGCGCTGCCGAGCTTATTATAGAGGAGATGAAGGAAGCATGATAAATACAAATCAAATCGCTTTAGAGGTAGCAGGGAAATTGCTGGACATTGAGGCGGTCGCTCTGCGGCCGCACCAGCCCTTTACTTGGACTTCGGGCCTCAAGTCACCGATTTATTGCGATAACCGCCTGACGATGTCCTATCCGGAAATCCGCGATCTCATTGCCGAATCGTTTGCAGGCATTATTCGCAGTACTTATCCGCAGGCAGAGGTGATTGCGGGTACGGCTACGGCGGGGATTCCCCATGCGGCCTTCGTTTCCCAAAAGCTTGGGTTGCCGATGATTTATGTTCGCGACAAGGCGAAGGGCCACGGCAAGGAAAATTTAATTGAAGGCTTGGTCAAACCTGGGCAGAAGGTCATTGTCATCGAGGATCTGATCTCGACTGGCGGCAGCTCGATCAAAGCGGCACAAGCCGTACGCGAGGCGGGTGCTGAACCGCTGGCCGTGCTGGCCATCTTTAGCTATCAGCTGGATAAGGGGACGCAAGCGTTTGCTGAAGCTGGTATCCCGTTGCAAACCTTGTCCAACTATACGGCATTGATTGATGTGGCCGTACAGCGCGGCGACATTCAGCCGGAAGACCTGGAGCTATTAAATTCATGGCGGCAAAACCCGGCGTCGTTAAAGTGAAACCCAAAGAACGAAACATTTGTCTCCCTAAATGTTTCGTTCTTTATTATTTTTAGTATTGATTATAGTTATAATTTACATTATTTATTAATAGTCGGATGTAAAGTTCTCAGTGGTTTTTGGGTAGAGATTTCACAAAAAGTGTGTCTGTTGGGCAGTTCCACTATTCGAAACCCAGGGGAAACTGGGATATAATCGGGACATTGAGGAATCCCAAAGAATGCTTCTGACATATAGCAGGATATGCAGATAGACTTTTATTACGAAGTGTTTTTTTTGTAAAATTACACATATTTAATTAATATCATTTTTCACTTTTTGAACGATTATATTTAACAAGAAAGATAATAATTAGAGCCACATAACCAATTTCTAATAACCTTAAATAAAACGGTAGTGCCAAGAACGGAAATAAATCTGTTAATGGTTTGTTTGGCTGCGACTCATGAACAATTACTGTTAAGAAATTTAGTAGAAGACTGAAAAAACTACCAGTAATAAAAGTACATACAGCAATGATTAAATAAAAACGATCTTTCATGAATAATCTCTCCTATATTAAAAACTGTAGAATGTAATGAAATGTATTTAAGTGATCATTTCACTATCATTCTACAGTTAATTCTATTGTCAAATCTATAGTAATTCTACGAATATACCTTATGACCTGATACTCCAACCAACATATTGTGGAACTTCAACAGACCAGTCACCACTACCTTGATGAGTAAGTACACCACTTATTAATAAATATATGTCGTATTTTCCTTGAATGTGTTTCCAGTGATCAATCTGGTCAACATAATAAGTAGTTTTTGCAGGGACGTATGCCTCTGCAGTATATGATGCTTTTATGGATGCTTGAAATCCTAATTGTATCGCAAGTGTTTTTGCGAGTGTACCGCTTCCAGACCGTGCTGGACATCTTTAGCTATCAGCTGGATAATGGGACGCAAGCATTCAAGGAGGCGGGATTTCCCTTACAGACGTTGTCCAACTATGGAGCGCTTATTGAAGTCGCGATCGAGAAGGGCATCGTGAAGCCGGATGATTTATCCCTGCTTCAATCCTGGCGGGAAAATCCCGAATCCTTCGGAGTATAATCAAACACGAGAGCCATTCCCTTGTTACAGGGAATGGCTCTTTTTTATAAATCGAATGAATGAAATAAGTACGTGGAATAACGTTCCGCATTGCTCAGGCTTGTCCAAACATCCGGCGTTTCGCCGCCGATGTGCCAGTAAGCATAGCCGGCGATGCCCCGGCTTGCAGCCATCTGATATTTAAGCGATAGAGACCGGGAATCCTCGAGCCATAGTCTATGGGCTGCTCCGCTGGTGTAGGCGGCGTTGTACTGGCCGAGGTTCTCGTTCCATATAGGCCGGAATTTATAACGCACCATCAGATCAGTCTGCTCCTGCAGGGTGATATCCGTCGAAGCAAGAGCTGCGTTCGAGCTGCTTCCTTTGGTTGTCCAGTCTCGATTGTAGAAAGGCAGAGCCAAAATGAGCTTATGATCAGGCACGTCCTGCCGCAGCGTATCAAGACCGCTGCGCACCCAAGGCAGAGAGGAGACGGATCCCGCATAGCTCCCGCCTGCCCAATGCTCATCATATCCCATAAGCACGACGTAATCCGCATATTTGCCGATGGCCGCGTAATCGAAAGCCGCTGTCCAGTCACTGCCTAACTCTGGCGAGACATTTACCGATAGGACGGCGCCGGCGCTATGCATTTGCTCGCCCAGCAGCTTGATGAAACGGGTGAAATAGGGACGATCTTCGGGTTTTACGTTTTCAAAGTCGACGTTAATTCCCTGAAGGCCGTATTTCTGCACGGTGGACACGATACTGCGGGTAAAGTCGGCCGTTTCGGCGGACGAGGCCAGAAGCTCATGGGTGGCTTCCATATCGAAGCGGTTCCCCAGCATAGCCCATACCGCTTTGTCCTGCTGCTTGGCCCATGTGATGAGAGAAGGATCCGAGTAGTCCTGCAGCTTGCCCCCTTTTTCCAAGAAAAACCAGCGTGGAGACAAGACATTTACGTTAGAGTTTAGAACGTTATGTTCATATTGCTGCGTAGTCTGTCCGTATTGCCAGCCTATTTGAATTTTTGGGCTCATCTCTTTGCCGATTTCATCCATCCATGGCTTGTGCGCCTGTATTCGGTACAGTAGTGAGGCTGCCTCTTGGCGGGATAACGGTTGATTCGGCTGGAACATTCTCTCGTAACCACCCATGAATTGCAGCTTCGTGACCGTATTAACATAAGGCAGCGCCCACGGGGCGATTTCCGATTGATCGCGGTACGGGGATAACGCTGTTGCTGAGCTCGGCTGCTGCTTGAATGCACGAACAATCCAGGCCGCCGCTTCTTGGCGGCTCAGCGGCCGGTCCGGACTGAATGTACCTGCGCCTGTTCCTGAGGCAAGGCCGATTTCCGTGGCGGCCTGGATATAGCCGTAATACCAGGAAGACGAAGCAACATCGCTATAGGCGGGCACCTTGGCTTGAACCGGAGTGAGGCGAAGCAGGCGAACGAGCGTCGTGAGAAATTGTGCCCGGGTCATCGGCTGTTTGGGAGCAAAAAATCCGGGTTTGACTCCGGCCATGATATTATCCCGGTAAAGGGCGGCGATTTCTGTTTTGGCATAGCTGTCGCCAATGTCCTGAAACGGTGCTCCCTGAGTCAGAGCTATGGTTGGTGTCTGAAGATTGCAACTTATGGAAACAAAAAGCGTCATAGTAATGAGAAGAAATAGTTTTGCGCGCCGCTTCATCACTTCACCTCCCTTTTTTTCAAAATTGCTAGAATTTATAAACTATCAGCAGCGCTGAACCATGCCGTAATTTCTGCTATATTACGAGTCTTTGTCATCTTAACAGACTTACAGCCGCAGTTCAGTGAATAAATAATGGAAATATTATCTCAATATCGTAAAAAATGTTGTAACTTTTTGCCATGAGATTTCGTTTATAATGCTAGACGTGATGAATTAAGGGACGCGTAAAAATAGGAAGTATAGGAGACCGATACACAATGATGCGATGGTTTCGCAAAACGGTAAAATCAGAACAATCCGATGATCAAGATGTGAGCGTTATCTCGAATAATGCTGCACCAGAGGAACCCGCCCGAGAGCTCGAGAACGCGGGACAGGGGCTTGAGGAAGCTGCCGCCGCGAAGATGGCCGCAGTGCCGGAGAATAACGTGGCGACCCCGAAATCTTCGGAGCCCATTCTGTCGGTAAGGGAAGTTCACCGGACGTTTCCGGTAGGCGGGACCGATCTTCATGTGCTGAAGGGCATTAACATGGAGGTTCGATCCGGCCAGCTTGTGATGCTTAAGGGCCGATCCGGCTCTGGAAAAACGACGCTGCTCAACATGCTGGGCGGACTCGATCAGCCTACGAAAGGGGAAATCCTGTTCCGCGGGCAGCCGCTGCACCAGCTTAGCGACGACAAGCGTACGATATTGCGCCGCGACCAGATCGGCTTCATCTTCCAGGCCTATGCATTGCTGCCGCTGCTGTCGGCATGGGAGAACGTAGAGCTGTCGCTTCGGATGGCTGGCGTGCCTCCGCAGGAATGGAAGCCGCGCGTGACGCAGTGCCTGGAGCTGGTAGGGCTCGGCAAGAGAATGTTTCACCGCCCGTTCGAGATGTCGGGGGGAGAACAGCAGCGCGTAGCGATCGCCAAAGCCATTGCCCATCGCCCCAAGCTGCTTCTTGCGGATGAACCGACAGCCAACCTGGATTCCCAGATGGGTGCACAGGTGATGTCAGTATTCAAAAATATCATACATACGGAACAAGTGACGATTTGTATGACGACTCACGATCCTACAATCTTGGAGGTAGCAGACCATGTTTATGAAATGGTGGATGGAAAATTTATCGAATAAGAAGGCATGGCTCCGGACGCTGAGCCTGTTGTCATTATGTATTGTCCTAGTTGGCGCGTCCGGCTGCGGATTGCTGCCAAATGAAGAGGAGGAAGAGAATCTGCCGGTGATTACCCCGCCAACGATTTCGAAGAAGCCGGAATACGAGGTCCGGAAGGAACCGATTGAGCTGGACGTGAAAGGGACGGGGAAAGTGCTGAGTCAGCGGGAAGAGCAGCTGTATTTTTCTGATGATAAAGGGGCCACCCGTATTAAGAACGTCCGGGTGAAAGCCGGGGATAAGGTTGCCGCAGGCGACATTCTGATCGAACTGGACGTCGAGGAGCTGCAGAAGCAGCTTCGCAAGAAGCGCCTGGACTTCCGCAAGCAGGAGATCGCGATGAAGGAAGCGCTGCGCACGAAGGACGAGAAAGAGGAATATGAATTCGAGGAATCCGCCATCGTGTTCGAGGAAGCGCGCCAGGAGTTGGTCGATCTCGAGCAGCAAATTGCGGACGGAACTTTACGGGCACCGTTTGCGGGCACAATCGTGTCCTTAAAGGCAGAGAAGGGCGGTACGATCAAGGCCTATGAATCACTTGGCGTCATCTCCGATACTTCGGCGCTTGTGGTTGGCGCCACGTTCAGCAAGGATGATCTGCAGAAGCTTGCCGTCGGGATGAAGGCCACCGTTGATATTAATACGTTTGGCAAATTTGACGGAAAGGTTAAAGTTATGCCTTCCTCAACAGATAGCGGCAACAATGGGGGCAATAACGGCGGAGGTCAAAATGGAACCCCTCCGGAGAAGGACTCTATTGATAAGTACCTGATCGTTGAATTGGATAAATGGCCTGAAGATCTGGGACGTGGTGCGATGCTGACCGTAAGGATCGTCACCCAGCGTATTGAGGATGCGGTGGTGATTCCGATTTCGGCACTGCGGACAGTAGGGTCGCGTACTTACGTACAGGTGATCGAGCCGGACGGAACGAAGCGCGAAGCGGACGTTGAGGTAGGAGTTCAAACTCCGACTGATGTGCAGATTGTAAAAGGACTAGAGCCGGGGCAGAAAGTAGTGGGTCGCTAATGGGTGTTCCTTTATTACGCTTGCTGTTCCGCAAAATGTGGAACACGAAATGGTTGACGCTTAGTACGTTGTTGGGACTTGTCGTCGCTGTCTCATTCACAGTAAGCATACCGATGTACTCGGATGGGGCATTAAAGCGGGTTGTCTCGAATTCTTTGAAGGAAGAAAGCAAGGGTTTGCCTGCCGGCTCCCTGCTGATGAGCTATCAGGCTGCGGGCGGAGCAAAGACGGATTTTGCCGGTCTGGAGAACGTTCATTCGTATATCGTAAATGAAGTGCCTGAGGAGATCGGATTCCCGCAGCAAACTTTTGTTAATACGCGTTCTATTCGTACGTCTGAGGTGTACCCTCAAGATCCGACAAAGGTGGATGCCAGCCGAAAAAGAGCGATGTCCATCGTCTCGATGAGCGGTCTTGTGGAACATATTTCAATCACAAACGGGAAAGTGTTCTCGGACCAAGTCGAGGACGGATATATAGATGCCTTGATGCTGGAAGAAGCGATGTTTCGCCAAGATCTGCATGTCGGCGCGGTGATGGAATATCCCGTGATTGGCAAATCAGACCTGACTCTTAAAGTAAGAATCGTGGGCACATTCCAGCCTTTGCAAGAGGGCGATCCTTATTGGTATCAAGGCTTTGAAGGCATGATGAACCAGTTTTACGTCAGCGAGAAAGCTTTTAATGAGGGATTGCTAACAAAATTAACGGTGCCGCTGCACAACTCCGGGTGGTACTACGCATTCGATCTTAGGGAGATCAAGACGAGCCAGCTGTCACCGCTCCAGAGCACGCTGGATCGCCTGAACGTAGAGCTGTACCAGAAGCTGAAGGATACAAAGGTGGATATTTCTTTCGGCGGTTTGTTGAATGATTTCCGCAAACAAAGCCTGCAGATGCAAACGCTGCTGTTCACATTGGCCGCTCCGATGATTGCTATGGTGTTCTATTATATCGTCATGAATGCGCGCCAATCGCTCGACAAACAGCAAAGCGACATTGCCGTGCTGCGAAGCCGCGGAGCTTCGACGAGGCAGATCGTGTTCATCTATCTGCTGGAAGGGCTGCTGCTCGGGCTGGCGGCGATGATTATTGGTCCGCTGCTCGGCTGGTTCATGTCCAAGAGCATCGGGGCGGCTGACGGCTTCCTGGCCTTCGTGAACCGCAAGTCGATTCCAGTGGGCTTTAATATGGACGCCTTGGCTCTAGGCGGCGCTGCCGTCATTATTGCAATTCTAGCCACGCTGATACCAGCTATTTCATATGCGAGGTCTTCGATTGTCAATGCGAAGCAAAAACAGGCCCGCTCGGACCGGAAGCCCGGCTGGCAGCGGTATTTTCTGGACATCGTCCTGCTTGGCATTGCGGGTTATGGATATTACCTGTTCATGGACCGTCAAATGATCACGTTCCAGACAGGGATGACCACGGATGAGCTGCAGGTTCAGCCGTTCCTGTTCTTCGTGCCGGCTATTGCGATATTCTCAATGGGTTTGTTTTTCCTGCGCGTATTCCCGTGGCTGCTCAAGCTGATCGGCTGGATCGGGAAAAAGTGGCTGCCGGTGCCCTATTATTTAAGTCTGACGCAGTTATCACGTTCGTCGACATCCTATTATCCGCTCATGATTTTGCTCGTTCTGACTTTGGGCCTCGGGGTTTATAACGCCTCGGCCGCCCGGACGATCGATGTGAATTCGACGGAACGGACACTTTATAAATATGGGACAGATGTAATTATGCAGGCCGTTTGGACAGGAACGCCAGAGAAAACGACAACGCCTCCAAACCAAGGCCAGGGTGGCGGACAGGGCGGCGGACAGCCAGGAGGAAATCCCGGGGCTGGCGGACCTGGCGGACCTGGCGGCGGTCAAGGCGGGAATACCCCGCCAGCGAAGATGGTATATAATGAAGAACCGCCGTTTCAGGCCTTCCGTGAACTGGATGGCGTGATGCATGCCGCTCGCGTGCTGCAGACGAAAGGGAACATCATCGTTTCGGGGCGCTCGGCCGGCCAGGGAACTTTAATGGGGATCGACAATACGGATTTTGCACAGGTTGCCTGGTTCCGGAACGATTTGTTCCCGGCACATCCATTTCAGTATTTGAATTTATTAGGAATGAATGAAGCCGCTGCGATTATTCCGTCCAATTTTGCCGAGAAGCATAAATTGAAGCAGGGCGATATTTTCTCCGTATCGTTAACGGATGGCGCCATTGAATTGGCCGTCTATGGCATTGTGCCTTACTGGCCGAGCCAGTACCCTGACGAGAAGCCTTTTATTATCGCCAATTTGGACTACATCAACGATCAGCTTCCGCTTATTCCATATCAGGTATGGCTTAAGATGGAGGAGGGAGCGAAAGTGGCCCCACTGATGGAGAAATTGAAGGAGAAGCAAATCGAACTTTATTCCGTAGAGGATGTGCGCACCGTATTATCCGTGCAGAGCAAGCATCCTACCCGCGGCGGGGTGTTCGGCATCCTTAGCCTCGGATTCCTCGTATCCGTTATCGTGTCTTTGATCGGTTATGTGCTGTACTGGTTCTTCAATCTGTCGGGCCGTGTCGTGCAATTCGGTATTTTGCGGGCGATGGGATTGTCGAAGAAGCAGCTTACATTGATGCTATTGGCCGAACAAATATTGACCGCCGGCTTATCCATTGTGCTTGGCATCGCCATTGGCAAGGTGGTCGGTAAACTGTATTTGCCGTTCCTGCAAACCGCCGATAACGTAACGACCCAGGTTCCGCCGTTCAGAATCATCTTCGATTCCAAGGATACGTTCCAGCTCTATGTCGTAGTATTTGTCATGCTGGCGCTGGGAGCCGGTCTTCTGTTCTGGCAAATTCGCAGATTGCGGGTGCATCAAGCGGTCAAGATGGGAGAGGAGCGGTAAGATGGCAATGATTCATTGCGAAGGACTCGTTAAAATCTTTAAGACCGAGGAGATTGAAGTCGTTGCTCTTCAAGGGCTGAATTTGACCGTAGAGCAAGGGGAAATGATGGCGATCATCGGGAACAGCGGCAGCGGCAAATCTACGCTGCTGAACATCCTGGGCGGTCTCGACCGGCCTTCTGCCGGCCAGGTTCATGTCGGGGGCTGGGACTTGCTGAAGATTCAGGACGACCAATTAGTGGAGTACAAACGAAATACCGTCGGTTTTGTATGGCAAAATAATGCGCGAAATCTGCTTCCGTATTTGACGGCGCTGGAGAACGTGGAAATGCCGATGCTGCTGTCCGGCAAGCTGGATCGCGCTTACGCGAAGCAGCTGCTGGAGTGGGTTGGACTCAAGGACAGGATGCATAACAAGCTCCATCAGCTGTCTGGGGGAGAGCAGCAGCGCGTGGCCATCGCCATCTCGCTATCGAACCGGCCGAAGATGCTGCTGGCGGATGAGCCTACGGGCTCGGTCGATACGGCGACCTCCGACCAAATTATGCGAATCTTCCGGGAAGTGAACAAGGAGCTTGGCATTACGATCGTGATCGTCACGCATGATTTGGAATTGGCCGGAAAGGTTGACCGTGTCGTCGCGATTCGGGATGGCTTAACGAGCACCGAGTTCGTAAAACGCAATCCGAATTTGGATCAGGCCAGCGGCGAGCCCGGCTCTCAGGGCGGAGGGCTTCAGGAGGTTCACGAAGCCTTCGTCGTGGTTGACCGGGTGGGCCGCCTGCAGGTTCCTAAGGAATACTTGGAGGCTGTTGGTATCGGAGGCCGGGCCAGCATGGAATTCGACGGGGAGAAAATTGTAATTACAGCACCGAAACCTTTAGAGGGGGATAAGCAATGAACAACAGGTATAGTGGAAAAATCCGCAAAGTAATGACTTTCGCTTTGGCTGCGAGTTTAACCGTCGGCTTGCTTGCCGGCTGCAGCAGCGCCGGCAAAGTCAAGGACAGCAAGGAAGAAAAGGTGCTGCGCATCGGTATGCTGTACGGCTCAAACGATGATTCCTGGTTTCGGCAGCAATACACCGATATTTATGAGTTCAATAACAATGTAAGGATCGAAATCGTGCCGGCGGTAGACCAGTCCGAATATCGCTACAGAGATTACAGCAACAATGAACAGTACGTCGAGCCGGATTACTTCGAGGGCATGAAGAAATTGATGACGGGGAACAATCCGGTGGATATCATCATAGCGGATACCGGTACCCTGAAACGGCTGGCCGAGGAGAATTTGCTCAAGCCGCTGGATCCGATGATTCAGGAGGATAAGTTCGATACCTCCGATATTGTGCCGGTAGTCATCGATACGCTTAAGGATATTGGCGGAGACAACAAGCTGTACGGACTCTCGCCGACCTTCAGCTCGTCCGCGTTATTTTATAATAAGAAAATTTTTGCGGATGCAGGAGTCGAACCGCCGACGGACGGCATGACCTGGGATGAGGTGTTCGATAAAGCTCGTGTGGTCTCTAAGGGAGAAGGGAAGGATCGGGTATTCGGCTTCTCCTTCAACCGTTATTTAGGCAGTGATCCTTATTGGGATATGCAAAGCAGTTACGTAACCCCGCTTGAGCTTCGAGTGTACGACGAGAAAGCTGAACTGATGACGGTCAATTCACCGCAATGGCAAAAGGTGTGGGATACGATCAGCAAGCTGGCGAAGGATAAAACCATTCCGAGTTCAGCAAATATGAATATGGAAGAGTATTACTCGGAAGACAATTACAGTCCGATCAGTGGCGATTTGTTCTTGTCGGGCAAGCTCGCCATGATGATCAGTGACGGCTATTATATTAATGAGATCGTAGAAGCCAATAACAATGCAGACAAGATTAAAAATTACAGCCCGGTGGACTGGGATATCGTGACGATGCCGGTGCATCCGGAGAAGCCGGGGATTGGCAGCAATATTTGGATCGGAAATACGTTCTCAATCAACAGTGCCGCTCCAAACGCCGAGACTGCTTGGGATTTCATTAAGTTTGTAAACGGGGAGGATTTCGCTAAGTTGAGATCCCGCAGCAACTCGTATGAAATGGTGTCCCGGAAATCGTTCATTACGCCGAAGGCCGGTCAGTCTTATAATATTGATGCATTTTATCAGTTGAAGCCTGTACCGCCAGCTAGCGCCGCCGAAGAAAAACTAGCGCGTGATATCCCGGGGCTGTATAACATTACGAACTCAGGAAGACCGCATTTCCAGGAAGTGCTTGAGGACAAGAAATCAGTGGCAGAAGCGCTGAAGGAATGGGAAGAGAAGGGGAATAAAATGCTGCTGGAGCTGAAAAAGAACCCGAAAGCCCAGTTTAATGAGGATGGCTCGGTATTTGAAATGCACTAATTATAAAATCTCGCCGGATTTTGATCTGGCGGGATTTTTTTTTGTACATTGTTGGGCATTCTATAGTTGTAATGGTTCATCGACAAAATCTTTGAAGGGCAGGAACGTCACATGAGATGGGTGTATTTCAATAAGTTGTACAGAACAAAATTTCAAGCAGGCTGTCTGGCCAAAAGGCTTGTACAGGATGGCTGGATTTACGGCTTCGATGAAATGAGGGAGGTGGAGATATTCCGTTCGCGCAAGGGGAAATACGGTGTCCGTTTTATTCCTTAATTTTTTTAGTAAAATACTTGACTCTTGGCAGGGGTATCGTGTATATTATTAGTTGTCGCTATTTACTGACGCGGGGTGGAGCAGCCCGGTAGCTCGTCGGGCTCATAACCCGAAGGCCGCAGGTTCAAATCCTGCCCCCGCAATTCATCTTTACCCCGTTTTCGGGCCCTTAGCTCAGTTGGTTAGAGCGGTCGGCTCATAACCGACTGGTCGGGGGTTCAAGTCCCTCAGGGCCCATACATAAGAGAAACCCTTGCCTAGCAAGGGTTTTTTGCTGTTTGTAGGGTTGGTAGATGGTAGATTCGGAAGGTTGAGAAGAGGCGTAAGATTCTTTTGATAACGGTAAATCACAGGATTTTGCCTCTGAATAAAATATTATAATAAATGTATTAAAATACATTATATGGATTGTAATGTTTATACAATATAGGATCTTTATAGTATTTTTGATTCATACATAAATTAGGAGGTATTTATTAATGCCAGCTTCATTAAAAGAAGTTTTATTTTTCTAGGTGTATTTGTGTTGATCATTACTGTTTTTTTAACAAATTCTTTTGCCGCTTCAACATCTCAGGATGAATATTCGGACAATTTGATTCCAAAAATGACGAGTCATACTTCACCAAGTGGAAAAGCATCAGCAAGTCAGGATTATGGTCCAATGTACGCGGCTTGGAAGGCTTTTAATAGAAGCTCGAGCCAATCTTATGAAGATACATGGGAACCACGTATTCCAACTGGTTGGCTAGCATATGAATTCGACACTCCACAAATTATTGCAAAGTATACAATAAAGAATATCACTCCGATTTTGGTTCCAAATGTTGATAGAGCACCGAAAAATTGGACATTTGAAGGATGGAACGAACAAACGGAAGAATGGGATATTCTTGATACTAGGGAGAATGAAATAGATTGGACGGCTGGAGAAAAGAGAGAATATACTTTTGATAATACAATTCCATATAAAAAATATCGAATAAATGTTACAGCTAATAATGGCGGTATTTATGTTAGTATTGATGAACTGGAGATGATGAGTAAGATTGTAGAGGATGAACCGGAGCTTCCGATGGATCCGGAGACTCCAATAGAACCAGAACAACCAGAACAACCAGAACAACCAGAACAACCAGAACAACCAGAACAACCAGAACAACCGGAACAACCAGTAGATACAACTAGTAATCGGGCGATTCTAGAAGTTATGCTTCAAAATGGTGTTGTCAAAGAATTTGATCTTTCCATGACCGAGGTTAATCAATTTATAAACTGGTATGAAACAAAGGCCGCAGGCAATGGTCCAGTCACGTTTGCCATAAATAAAGATGACAATAATAAGGGACCATTTAAGGAGAGAAAGGATTACTTTATTTTTGATAAAATCATTAATTTTGAAGTAAATGAATATTAATATTTGTCTAAACTTGATTTTTAAGCACTCTTAGCAGGGTGCTTTTTGTTATTATGCGCAATATTTAACCTCGGATAACTCTCCTTGTTTAATAATTAAGAATAGCACCGCCTGTAAGGAGAACAAGTAATCCGAAGAAAATGGCCAGTCCACCGCCTATTCGAGACATGGCAATAAAGGCTTCGCTTGGCTCTGAATCGCCATTGACCATCCACCCGTACCTGATGTACCAACCGAATGCAGGAAAGAATAGCCCCAGCAGGCCAGGAACAATGAACAGAAGTGACACAAAAAATGTCATAGAAATCATCTCCTTACTATAAGATACGCAATTATCCATCAGCTGTTTCAATTTATACATAAGAAAACCGCTGCCGACAGGCAGCGGAGCAGCAGGAAGAAATGCAGCACCATACAATTCAAAAGTGTTAAATTAGAAGAAAAAAGGGAGCAGGAATAAACTTCGTATGCCGAAAAAAGGAAAGCGACGATGAAAGAAACGGCGTCTTGGAAAAAAGCCGGGGTGGAATCCGAATTGGCGATAAGTTGATTCCTCGGCCGGCAGCCCGTTCAAGCGGTCTATCATCTCATTTGTAGGGACGGCGAGGGTAACGTAGTTTTGATCGACGTGAGCGATAAAACCATCGTATGCATGACCGTCGGCTGTTTCGATCCCGACATATTTATTCATGCAGCTCCAACAGATCTGTTGATAATCATTTGCGTTCATAAACGTACCTCCTAAGGTTAATGTACCACTGACATTAGTCTATGGACTTTAACCCAGAATGGCACGGCGTTAGCCTATATTGATAAAAGCGGGGTCATAAGAAATCAGACTATAGGTATAACAGAGCTGTATTAAGTATGATGAAGTTGAATGGCAGGAGACGAATATGTCCGATGCAATAAAAGGAGAGGATACTCATAAAGGCAATAACGATCATCCAGCCTTGGGCGACATTTCTGGCCCTTGAGGAGAAGCGTTTTGAAACACGCAGCTGGGCAACGAGGCATCGCGGACCAATCGCGATCCACGCCGGGAAGAAAGTCGATAAGAGGATTTGCCGGGAGGAACCTTTTCGCAGTATTCTGGCGAAGCACGGCTATACAGCGGACAATCTTCCGACAGGGGCGGTTATTGCCCTAGCGAATTTGCAGAGCTGCTATGCTGTAACCAGACCGTTTGGAGAAACAGGGGACGTATGGCTTGAGGCAGAGGGAAAGTTAGTCATATGGGACGTTCCAAGGCTTGTGGCGCTTGCGGCGCAAGAGGGGCATGAATATGCCTTTGGGGATTACGGCCACGGCCGTTATGCTTGGGAAATGACGGATGTCCAATTGCTGGAGAAGCCCGTTCTGGCAAAGGGCATGCAGGGCCTGTGGAATTGGGAAGAGCAGGCGGAGTAACCGTGTGAATAACCAATATTCACGATATGATCATCCCGTCTTGGATGCCAGCATCTGATCGACCAAATCGCTCATTCCTTGCCAGTTGTCTTTAAGCTGGTATTGATGCTGTATATGCGCATTCCATGGGCGAGGGATCAGGATCGTCTCCTTGCCGGATTCGCTTGCGGCGATAATGTTATGAGGGCCGTCATCAATCAGCAGATCAAAGCCAACCAAATACTTCCGCTTCGCTACAAAAAAGTTCTCAAAAGGAATGAAGGGGAGGTGCTTCTGCATCCAGTTCCATTTCTCGGGAACAGAAGAAGGGCGGGCTGCAGTAATGACGATGACATCGTATTTTTCGGTCATTTTGCGTATTTCTTCAATTGTATATTCGTCAAAGATATCCAGTTCCTCGTAAAGCCCGGGTCTGCCGAAAAAGGCTTCCTCCGTGCATTCTGGGTGCCAGATGCCGCTCAGGTCAAAGCTGGTAACCTGCTCCATCATCAATTGAAGCCCAGGGTACTGCATATTATGATAATAAAGCGCTTTGGGTATTAAATGACAGATGGTGTCGTCCATGTCGATGGCTACAATTTTTTTACTCATGATCATGTTGTTCTCCTAGCAGTAGATATAATTGTTTAATAATGATTGTAACGAACATAAGGGAGGCTGGCAATTTGGCATAGTGGGGCAACCTCTCGCAAAGGGAGACTATTTTCTTTTTTCTTCCATATTAAACTGAGAGAGACGCCTAATGATATGCCAATGGCGATTCCGGTGGCGAGGTTATCCATGGCAAGGCCAATGCTAACGCCCATAGCGACTCCTACCGCTAATCCGGTTCCTGAGAACTCTTCTTTGTTATTTTTACTCATGTAAGAGCCTCCTTATTTTACTTCTTTCAATACGGCGGCGGCAATAAATGTGGCGTATGTAATGCCGCCAGCTGTGTTGTTATAAGAAAAGTTAACAGTAGGAACACCCACCACAAGTGCTTGATCGTCTTTGAGCAAGTCCTTTGTCGTACCTGGATACCAAATGTATATGACATTACTATATTTATCGTAAATTTCGGCTATAGTAATCGTATTATCATCTAGTACCATCTCATCAATTTTTAGTACGGTTCCTTGGATCTTAACGAAGGTGTCTAAATAGTCATTGATGTTTTTGTCCAAATGCCTGGTCGTCACTTTGGGGTTCAATAAACGCTTGACCTCATCTATGGATTCCTGGGAGTCCGCAGGGAAAAGTTGCTTTGTGCGATCCAGAAACTCATAGGATGCCGGAGTTAATTCTTTATTCGTAAAGACCGGAACAACCTCAACCATTCTATCAGCGATACTATCGTTTGATCTCGCTCTATTTTGCTCCTGTCCGAGATGCAGCTCTACTGAATCGATAATTTGCTTTGTTTGCTCTATTCCGTATTTTTCATAGAGAGGCTGAAAATAAGTTATATTCAGGTAAAATATATACTTCTCGGTTGGGATTGCGTACTGTACCATCGTGAATTCTTCGCCATTGCTTTCAAATTTCCCCGTAAAGATCCCGCCGATATAATTTTTGTATTGTTTTTCGGTATATCCGGTCTTTTTGAAATTTTCAATGTTGGTTTTAAAAGACTCAATGAGAGCATCGCTAGCTGATTTAACATCTACTAACCTGTCGGTAGGGGTAAGAAAGGCTTGCGCAAGAATATTGTATTTAGAATCGTCCGGATCTGGAAAGGCAAAAGAAACTACGTATTCAATATTATCACCTATACCTACGTCTTCATTTCTTTCCCATGAAGAGGGATAAGAAAAGGAGTAAGCCTCACCTTGGTATGTAGTGAAATTTGTTACTCGCTTGCTCGCCTGAACACTTGGTTCAGACTCTGTATGCTTGGAATAAGGCCTGCTGCCGCATGCGGTTAGCAGTGTGATGATAGCAAAAATAATAGCAATTTTTTTCATTAGCTGAAGGCTCCTGACACATCCCCATAGGCTGAGGAACTTGCTGTGGGTCGTCGTGAATTAATACAAATGGGATGGCTCGGATCATTTCATGAACCACCGGACGATATAGCTGATCAATGACAAAACGACGCTGATCAGAATGCAGGTCACGATGGGGAAATAAAATTTAGCATTCCCTTTATCGATCATGATATCACCTGGCAAACGTCCGAGATGGATAAACCTGCCCAGAAAAGACCAGAGCAAGCCCGCGATAATGAGGACTGCCCCGGCGATGATCAATATTTTTGGCATGTTGTTCATTGGAGTTCCCTCCTCTATAAAGCAATGATTATCGTTTCTCTGACTTTTCGTATGCGATTAAGGTAACCTCATTCCCGGTTGCTTCAGCTATAGCCGCCTCGGCTTCTTTGATAATTGCGACGGCTTGCTTCTGATCGTTTAACGGCGCAATTTGGTAAGTGTCTGTCGAGATATTCACAAGCATGACCTCCTGTCGTAATGGAATACATCATGTAGTGTATCCAGACAAACCGACTTGATGTAAGAGCATGAATTGCCTATCTTTAACCTACCAAAAAAATCTGCAAAAGGCCACCGGGCGATCATTTTTACATTTGGGCTTGAAACTCCGTCGAATATCATGTTATAATCAATAACGCAGGAATTTTTCGGCATTGATTTTGAACTGGCATGTTATTTATGCCGGGGTGGCGGAATTGGCAGACGCACAGGACTTAAAATCCTGCGGTAGGTGACTACCGTACCGGTTCGATCCCGGTCCTCGGCATTACGACAATAAATCGCACAGCTCTCGCGAAAGCGAAGGCTGTGCGATTTTTTTGTCGGTTCCGCTCAGGGGATTTCTGCTAAAATGAGTTTATGAATAGTATATAATGCTAGAAGCTTGGAAAGGGAGAGACAACATGAGTAAGGAGATATTCGGCAACGATTGGGACCAGGTGCTTGCAGCGGAGATGGACAAGCCGTATTTCCATGAGCTGATGGAATGGCTGGATCAGGAGTACAGGGAGCATACGGTATTTCCGCCGCGGCCGTATTTGTTCCAGGCCTTGAAGCTGACGGGATACAGCCAGACACGGGCGGTGATTCTGGGGCAGGATCCATATCATGGCGCAGGCCAAGCCCATGGCTTAAGCTTCTCTGTGCTGCCTGGGGTAAAGATTCCGCCATCGCTGCGGAACATCTATAAGGAGCTGTCCAGCGATCTTGGCATTCCTGTTCCTTCTGAAGGCACTTTGACTTCATGGGCCCAAGAGGGCGTGCTGCTGCTGAATACGGTGCTGACCGTACGCGAAGGACTGGCCGGTTCCCATCAGGGCAAGGGCTGGGAGAAGTTTACGGATGCGGTCGTAGCAGCGTTAAACGAAAGGGAAGAGCCTGTGGTTTTCATTTTGTGGGGAAGCCATGCCCAGAAAAAAGGAGCGCAAATCAATACGGACCGCCATCTTGTCATTGAATCGGCCCATCCGAGTCCTTTGGCGGCGAGACGGGGCTTTTTTGGAAGCCGCCCTTTTTCCCGGACTAATGCTTTTTTGAAAGCGCAAGGCGAACAACTGATCGATTGGAACGTAGTTCATAGCCATAAATGATAGGAAGTAGGACAAACGAATTATTTTTGCGGAAAAAGGTTACGAAATTAATCCTAGATGTCGATATAATTTCAGTAGAGCTGGATTGAATTTCCGGCTATAAATGACAACAAAGGAGAGAAATGGATGATTCCGAACAGGAAAATGACGAAGTGGCTCCTGACCATGGTGCTGCTCATTGCCGCTGTATTCCCGACTAGCGTCTTTGCTGCCTCCGGCGATGTCTTATCGATTGATATTGAAGGCTCCGGTGCAACGCTAGAACTTACGGTTGGCAAAGGAACGAAGCAATTGAAGGTATGGGCGACGGTCGAGGGCTCCTCGGTCAAAAAGGACATTACCCGTGCCGTCAGCTGGTCATCGGATCAGCCGGATACCATTAAAGTAGACAATGGTCTTCTAACGCCGCTAAAGAGCGGAACTGCTACAATTACCGCTGTCTATAACGATTCCGCAGTAGATACGATTACTGTCAAAGCGGTGGATACATACAAGGATTTGACTTTGGAGTATTCGCTGAATGGTAAATATAAGCTTGGAGCGGATGAAGCGGATCTGAATGTTAAAGCCCAGGCCGTCGTTGAGAACACGAACGGTACGCTGGCCGACGTAACTCAAGATGCGCAGTGGACTTCTTCCAATACGTCCGTGCTCACGATCGATAAAGGTAAAATTAAGCTTGTTGCAGAAGGTAAAGCGACGATTACGGCCAAATACTCCGGATTGACGGCTTCTTTCGAGGCCACGGTCTCTTCCCCGTACTCGGAACTGAATCTCGTATATGCAAGCAATGATGAAAAGGCAGAGGATATCGAACTGCTTGTCGGCGATAGTGAGATTGAGGTGAAAGCCACTTCCACTTTGTCGAGCAACCAATCGACAGTGGATGTATCCGACAAAGCTGAATGGTCGACGTCCGACAAGAGCATCGCTACCGTTGAGGATGGCAAGATTAAACCTGTAGCCATCGGTAAAGCGACGATTACAGCCGAATATCTCGGAGCCAAGGGTCAAGTGGACGTCTATGTACGCACGCCGTACGAAGTGATCATCCTGAACCCTTCGTCCGAGCAAGTCCTGTTCATCGGCGAGCAGCTGGAGGCGAAGGCAGAGGTTAGAAGCCGTGCCAATTCGACGGATGATGTTACCGCTGCAGCTGAGTGGACATCCTCCAACCCTCTGGCTGTAACGGTGGATAAAGGAATTATTTCTCCAAAAGCAGTCGGAACATCCACGATCAAAGTCAGCTATCATGGCGTAAGCAGAAGCATGAATGTGACGGTTCAACCGACTATTACGAAGTTTGAGGCAGACAAGAGCGAGCTGGAATTGCTCAAGAATGAATCGCTGAACGTACCGAAAATCAAGGCAACCAAGCTGGATGATGAGGAATTAGATTTCAGCAAGGAAGTGATTTGGTCCTCCAGCAATGAGGATGTCGTCAAAATCGAGGATGGCAAAATCGTGGCGAAGGATGCCGGCAAGGCAATAATTACGGCGAAGCTTCCAGAATCCAAGGTTACAGCCGGATCGGCCCACTCCGTTCGCAATAGTTCGGTTGAGGTGGAAGTCACGGTCAAGGAAAAGGTTCTGGCGCTGATCAGCGAGGAAGAGAAGCTGAACCTGGTCGTTGGCGAGGAAAGCCCGCTTCCTAAAGTAGCTGTCGTATATGAGGACGGAAATGAAGAGGCAGATATCGCCAGCGAAATTACTTGGACGATTTCGAACAGCAATGCGGTGATCAAAGATTCCGCAAACGGCAAAACGATCAAAGGCCTGATCAAAGGATCGGCAACTTTAAAAGGAACGTACTCGAACAAGACGATCAGCATCCCAATGACAGTTGAGCAAAAAATTACGAAAGTTGTCGTAGAGCCGGTGAATATCGAACTTAACCTGAAGAAATCCAAGTCGATTAAAGTAACCGGTTATTATTCGAACGGCCAGAAAGTAACGCTGTCTACGAAAATGAACTGGCAATCCTCCAATACGGACGTAGCCACAATCAGTTCCTCGTCCGTCAAGGCGGTTGGCGAAGGCTCGGCTACATTGAGCGGATCTTATCAGGGTCATAACGTCAGCGTCAACGTGAAGGTTGTTCCTAAGCTGACCAAGCTGACCGTAGACGAAAAGAAGCTTGCATTAGCTCCTGGAGGAATCAAATCGGTTGTCGTCAAAGCCGAATATGATACCGGCGCGACGGCCATTGTAACCGGCAGCGCAGAATGGACCAGCTCCAAACCGTCCGTAGCTAAAGTGACCGGGGGCAAAATCGAGGCGGTAGGCAAAGGTACGGCGTCGATCAAAGGAAAGTTCGGTGGCAAGACGGTTACCATTTCAGTAACAGTGAAATAATAAGTCTCATTTATCCCGTATTCTCCAATTTTAAAAGCACTTCAGCGATTTGGCTGAAGTGCTTTTGCATTATTTTCGCAGATAAAGGTTACAAGCTAATGGTTGATTCTGGCTGGAGCATTTAATATAATAAGTGGAACAAATGTTCTAATTGTTTCGTTGTCATGGCGCAAGGTTAGAGCAACTAGAAAAGGACAATGATCATCCATGAAGAAGTGTCGTTTGATTTTTAAGTTTCAGTTAAGAATGTTCGTAAGTATTTTGGCTGTCGTGCTGATGTTATCTGGCTGTGCACTGGAATTGGAATTTGGGAGTCCTGCCGATACAAACAGCGGCTCCAGGCTGAATGAGGGCCATCTGCGGGTTATTTTTCTCGATGTAGGTCAAGGGGCATCCCAATTGCTGATTAGCCCTTCGGGGAAGACGATGCTGATCGATGCAGGGAATAATGACCGGGAGCAGGCGATGCTTGATTATTTAAGGGAGTACGGCGTTAACCGCTTGGACATCGTGATCGGCACGCATCCGGATGCAGATCATATCGGCGGATTGGATCGGGTGATCGACCATGTTGACATCGGGGAAATTTATATGCCGAAGATTCAAGCGAATACAAAGACGTTTGAGTCCTTGCTGCTCTCGATTAAGAATAAGGGCCTGAAGGTCAAGACGGCTAAGGCAGGGCTTGTGCTTGAGTGGGATGAAGACGTTCAGGTGACCATGGTTGCCCCCGTCCAAACCTACGATGACAAGAACAATATGAGCGCCGTAGTCAAAGTGGTGTACGGCAATACATCCTACTTGCTGACCGGCGATGCCGAGCGTCAGAGCGAGAAGGATATGATCGAATCCGGGGCGGATTTGCAGGCCGACGTAATGCTGATAGGACATCATGGCTCGAAATCTTCTACGACCTTAAGCTTCCTGAAGAAGGCTGCTCCGCAATATGGGGTGATCCAGGTTGGAGAGAACAATTATGGGCATCCTACTTCGACCGTGTTAGATAGGCTAAGTAAGCAGGGGATTGAAGTATACCGCAATGACCTGCATGGCACCGTGGAAATTGCTTCAGACGGTCATACATACCGAATCGCGACCGAGAGGTGAGTGGAACGATGGTTGGGATCATTGAAGGCTTTGAAGGTGAGTATTGTATTATAGAGGTAGATGGCCAGACAAGGGACGTGCCTCGCGAGCTGGTAGGCGCCGGCGTTAAGACCGGAGATGTCGTGGAATGGGACGGAACCCGGTGGAATGCAAACGCCGAGAAGACAAAGCAAAGAAGCGAGTATGTGAAGTCTTTGATGGATGACGTATGGGATGATTAAACGATTTATATCTATGTTTGGGGGATGAGTTATGACGTTGTCTAAACCACAGTCAGGAGAGTATCTGGAACATTTCGAGGAATATATTCGTGAAGTGCCGGAAGGAGAGTTAATTTCTCTGCTTGAGCTTCAGCCGGAGGAAGCAATGCTGAAGCTGGGAACACTCTCGGACGAAGCCGGTAATTACAAGTATGCGGAAGGAAAATGGAGCCTGAAGGAAGTGCTGGGGCATATAACGGATACGGAGCGTGTGATGAGCTATCGGCTGCTGCGGATTGCCAGGGGAGATAAGACGCCGCTGCCGGGTTTTAACGAGGAGCTGTTTGTGAGCCATGCCAATTTTGAACGGCTGTCGATCCAGCAGTTGTTGAAGGATTTCACGATGGTTAGGAAAGCGACCTTGTCGCTTATCCGGCAGTTGGATGATGAAGCTTGGCAGAGGGTCGGAACCGCGAGCGGGGGACCTGTATCCAGCAGGGCGCTTGCTTATATTATCGCCGGTCATGCGATTCATCATTTCCGCATAATTCGCGAACGGTATTTAGTCGGACATATGTAAACGAAACGGGCTGACTTCGAAGTTAGATGCTTCTAACTAGAGTCAGCCCGTTTTTTATTCGGCGTTAGGACTTGTGTGGTGTTGCTATTCCGTTATTCCGAGGATATGATCAAATTCATCGAACCGTTCAGTTCATACGGGCCGAAGGAGACAGGGAGAATGAAGTGGTCGCCCTTGTTTAGCGGGTATTGATTGTCTCCGATAGTCAACTGTCCTTGTCCTTCAATTACGCTGCAAAGAATGTATTTCTTGCCAGCTTCCAGATGGGTCTGGCCATCGAGATCCCATTTTTGTACGGTGAAGAAATCGTTTGATACAAAGGAGGTGACAGTAAGTCCTTCTTGCGTAAATGTATCATAGGTCTCCTTCTTGTACGACTGGGGAATCGTGGTGACGTCAATGGCCTTGTCCAGATGAAGCTCCCGGGTATTTCCGTCCTTGTCTTTACGATCATAATCGTAAACACGATAGGTAGTGTCTGAGCTCTGCTGCGTCTCAAGCACAACGATTCCTTTGCCGAGTGCATGAATCGTCCCGCTAGGCACGTAGAAGAAATCGCCGGGATGAACCGGAACCTTGGTAAGAAGCCCCTCCCAATTTCCTTCCTCGATCCACTGCACGAGCTGCTCCTTGGATTTGGCCTCATGGCCATAAATGATCTCTGCGCCCGGCTCGGCGTCAATGATATACCAGCACTCCGTCTTGCCCAGCTCGCCGTTCTCATGCTCTCCAGCATACTCATCGTCTGGATGAACCTGAACGGAGAGGTCGTCGGAAGCGTCCAAAATTTTGGTCAGCAAGGGGAATACCGGTGATTCCGATTGAAATAATTCCGGATGGGACGACCATAGCTCCCCAAGGGTCAGTCCCTGGTAGGGACCGGCTTTGACAACGCTTTGTCCGTTGGGGTGAGCCGATACCGCCCAGCACTCTCCGGTCTTCGCATAAGGTATATCGTAGCCGAATAGCTCTGCCAGCTTGCTTCCGCCCCAAATGCGCTCTTGAAATACAGGTTTTAGAAAAATAGGCTGTTGATTCATAGAGATGTTATCTTCCCTTCTTATCGCGTGATTAATATTTCATATGGATCAATGCAGCAGCGCCGATGAGTCCTGCATCCTGGCATAATGCGGCAGGGACGATCGGGGTGCTCTGCCCCGACGGATTCAAGGCGCATCTGCTCACATAATCCTGCACGGAGCTAAACAGTGGCTTACCGACCTGCGAGACGCCGCCGCCGATGACCACCTTCTCCGGGTCGAAGGTGTTGATCAGTGTGACGCAGCCGATGCCAATGTAGCGAAACACTTGATCGATCAGCGTCTTCATACCGGGATGCCCTTCCTGAGCGAGATCGAACGCCTCTTTGGAGCTGACGTCCCTGCCAAGCAGCCGGGAAGCTTGTCTGGCGATAGCTGTGCCGGAAGCGACGAACTCCCAGCAGCCCTGCTGTCCGCATACGCAGTTCCCGGCGGATGGGTCAATGACCAGATGCCCTACGTCGCCAGCGTTGCCGGTCGAGCCCGTAATCAGCTTGCCGTGCGAGAATATGCCGGCACCGATGCCGGTGCTGATCGTTATAAAGATGAAATGGTCGGTGTCCCGCGCGGCTCCCTGCCATTTCTCAGCCAGTGCAGCGGCCGTGGCGTCGTTCTCGAATGCAATCGGAAGCACAAAATGCCGCTTCAAGGATTCAAGCAAAGGGAAGCCATGCCAAGCCGGCATATTGGGCGGCTTGACGATATGGCCCGTCTTCGTATTCAAAGGGCCGGGAGCCCCGACTCCAATGCCTTCAATTTGGGCTTCGTTCAGGCTCTGTTCCGCAAGCAGCAGCTTGGCGGCATCGGCTATACGGCTGACCATCACGTGCGGATCAACCGTTAGATCTGTAGGCAGGGAGGTCTTGGCGCATACCATTCCATCCGAATCGATGATCCCGATCGCTGTCTTGGTACCGCCGATATCGATGCCTATCGCGTATTTCACTTCCAAGTCGAATACCTCCTGTATTCTATGTTAACTTTACAAACTTGACAAAATCAATTTTTGTAAAGTATATTTAGGTTAAGTTTATCATGTTTTGAGAGGGTTGAAAAGAATGGCCCGTAAAAAGAAAATATCCATGCAGGATATTGCCGACAAGCTGGAAATTTCCAAAAATGCCGTATCGCTGGCCCTGACCAACAAGAAGGGGGTAAGCGAGGAATTGCGCAGCCGTATTATGCATACAGCCAAGGAAATGGGATATGGCCCTTATGCCGTCAGCGACAGCGAACAATCCAATATTCTCGTGCTTGTGCCAGAACGGATTATGAGCTACCAGGACAACGATCATTTTCAATTTTATCATGACATAATTTGGGGGCTCGAGAAGAGCATTCGCAGCAAAGGCTTCAACGCCGTCATCGCGCCGATTGACCGCGAATCCGAGCAGCGTCTTAAGCTGCCGCGCCTGTTCACGGATATTTCTTATCGAGGCGTTATATTATTTGGAATTACGAGCTTGGAATATGCGCGTCTTATCTGGGAGCAGCAGGTCCGGCTTGTCATGATGGATTCTTATCACCGGGACCTGCCTTGTCCGGTAGTCACCTCGGCGAATATGGAGGGGGCATATGAAGCGGTCTCCTATCTCATGGAGTGCGGACATGACGAAATCGGATTCATCGGCCCCGTCAATTTGACGACAAGCCATGAAGAGCGCTGGCTGGGGTACTGGAGGGCAATGCAGAGCGGAGGACTGAAGATAAGGGGAGAGTATTGCCTGACGTCCTCGGAAGGCTATGATTATACGGAAGAGGAAATCTCCTCCTTCCTGTCTGGACTGACCGAGCTGCCAAGCGCATTTTTCTGCGGGAACGACCGAATTGCCTATATTTTGGCCGAGGTGCTTCAGAAACGGAACATTGCCGTGCCTGGGGACATTTCGATTGCGGGTTATGATGATCTCCGGTATGACAGCAGCTCGGGCGTGAGTATGACGACGGTACGCGTAGAAAAGGAGCGAATGTGCGATGCCGCTGCAGAGCTGCTGCTATCGCTGCCTGAACCTTCCCGGGAAGCGATTCGCTGGAGCATCGCACCAACGCTGATCGTCCGGGAATCGGTACAGAGGTTAGCCAAGCCTGTACAATAAGAAATCGCTTGACAAAAAGACGGACGTCTCCGTAAAGGGACGTCCGTCTTGCGAAAACACAATTATTTGTTTAGTGCTGCTTCATAACGCTTCTCAACTTCAGACCAGTTGATGACGTTGAAGAAAGCTGCGATGTAGTCAGGGCGTTTGTTTTGGTATTTCAGGTAGTAAGCATGCTCCCAAACGTCCAGACCGAGGATTGGAGTTTTGCCTTCCATAATTGGGGAATCCTGATTAGGCAGGCTGTATACGGTCAACTTGCCGTCTTTGTCTACCGCAAGGAATGCCCAGCCGCTGCCGAAACGAGTCGTTGCTGCCTTCGTGAAATCTTCCTTGAACTTGTCGAAGCCGCCAAGCTCGTTGTTGATTGCGTCAGCAAGCTTGCCGGAAGGCTGTCCGCCGCCGTTTGGTCCGATCGTTTCCCAGAACAGGGAGTGGTTGGCGTGTCCGCCGCCGTTGTTCCGAACCGCTGTGCGGATGCTCTCAGGAACGCTGTCCAGATCGGCGATCAGATCTTCCAGAGATTTGGATTGAAGCTCAGGAGCGGACTCCAGCGCCGCATTCAGGTTCGTTACATAAGTATTGTGATGGCGATCATGGTGGATCATCATCGTTTGTTCGTCGATATGTGGTTCGAGTGCGTTATTCGGGTAAGGTAGAGCAGGTAATTGGTGTGCCATAATTTAAATCATCCTCTCTAGTGTATATGTAGTGCCCTTTATTTCTCACAATGATCATTATAAATATTTACGGACACTTAGTCAACTTATATGTATGTTAAGTATATTAAATGGCTAGTTTGTATTGACAAATGGTAGGACGTTTATCATAATAATTGAACTGTAACGATAACGTACATTTGAGGTGACATGTGGTGGGCTTGGGAATCGTCGTTGTGGAAGTATGCGATAGCAACCTGCTCAGCTCGGTAGAGCTGGAGCAGCTGGAAGAAGAATATCCCGAGATAGCCGTTCTCCGCCTCGACTGCCTCAATTTGTGCGGCCTGTGCAAGCTAAGGCCCTATGCGATGGTCAATGGCAAGCGGGTATTTGCCAAGACGGTCGAAGAGTGCGTGCAGCTAATCCGGCAGACGATTGAGGAGGAGCTTCGGGCTTTTGATGATATAGAGTAATATTCCCTGTTTAATCATACCCAATTTCAGGCAAAAGAAAACCTTCGGCGCTGACAATCGGCGGATCCGAAGGTTTTTATATTACTGCTGTTCTACTTCCTTATTTGGGATTGGAAATGACATAAATGCATCTTTTTCCGTCCTGTGCCAGGCATTCTGTACGCTCTACCTCTGTGTTCAGCAGCGATTTGAATAAGCTTAATTCGCAGTCACAGGCGTGGTTGTAACGGTTTGCGATTTGCGAAATCGGACAGTTGTGCTCCTTCAGCACAAAATCACCGTCATCATTTTGCTCGCATTCGGTCATATAGCCGTTTTCGTTCTGAATTTGCGCCAGCTTCTTTACTTTATCGGCAAAGGGGATCCCGTCCATGCTTGTCTGGTACTGCTGCTTCAGCTTATCCCGGCGTTTCTCGAAGAGCCGTCTGATCGTATCCTCGCCGCTTTCATTTTCAAGCTCACTCAGCAGGTCGAGGGTCAGCGTATGGTAGTTTCTTGGAAACAGGCCTTCGGCTAGCTCCGTAAGCCCGAATACCGAGGTAGGCCTTCCCATCGTCTGCCGGATCATTTTAGATTCGATCAGCCCGTCGCGCTCCATCGTGCCGAGATGGCGCCTGACCGCCATTTCCGTAATTTGCAATTCGGACGTAATTTCTTTCGCGCTGAGAGGGCCGGATGTTTTCATCATGTGCAAAATCCGTTCCCTCGTCGGCAGCTCTTTGATTTGGTTCATCGTGACACTCCTTGCTAGAATGACATTAGCCGTTGCTTGCAGTGAGTGCGGCTTCCTTGCATTCGCTGCTGCAGAATCCGTGATGCTCTTCCTCGCAGGCTTCGCAGCAGACATGCTGGAGATTGCACACGGGACAGTTGATATAGCGGTCATTCGTCTCGCCGCAATGGTAGCAGCTCGCAATAACGATATCCTCGTCGGTACGGTTGATCGGCACGGAAATCCGCTCATCGAACACATAGCATTTGCCGTCGAACAAATGTCCCTGTACCTCAGGATCTTTGCCGTAAGTGACGATTCCGCCCTCTAGCTGGGCTACATCCGTAAAACCTTCATGCAGCAGGAAGCCGGTCAGTTTCTCGCAACGGATTCCCCCTGTACAATAAGTCAAAATTTTCTTATCCTTATACTGACTTAAGTTCTCGCGAATCCACTCCGGGAACTCGCGGAAGGACTCCACTTCCGGACGGATGGCGCCGCGAAAATGGCCGATATCGTATTCGTAGTCGTTGCGGCCGTCGATGACGATGACGTCTTCCTGCTGCAATTGTTCGTGAAACTCGACGGGAGAAAGCCGTTTGCCGCTGATTTTGTTCGGGTCGAGCTCATGCTCGTAACGGAAAGTAACCAGCTCTTTCTTGTGGCGGACGAACATTTTTTTGAAGGCATGTCCTTCTACTTCATCGATTTTGAAGACGATGTCTTGGAATAGCGGGTTGGCCCGCAGGTCGTTCATATATTTCTCGGTTTGTTCTACCGTTCCGGACACCGTTCCGTTAATGCCTTCGGAAGCGATAAGGATACGCCCTTTCAGGCCGAGGTCTTTGCAGTACTGTAAATGTTCCGCGGTAAATGCTTCTGGAGATTCGATGTGTACAAATTTATAATATAGTAACACGCGGTATGCGGTTTTGCCCATTATGATCACCTATCTATATTGGATTCTTCTGCATTGTAGTGAATTTTAACTACTTAGTCAATATTAAAGTATAGTAAGTATAGTAACGAAAATCTACAGGATATTTAAGGAGACGAGTATATGACAAGAACGGTTGGCTTTATTTATGCCCATCCTGACGATGAAACCTTCGGCTGCTCTTATCTGATTCGGCAGATCGCTGATAGCGGCAATAAGGCGGTGCTGCTGACGGCAACGAGGGGAGAAGCGGGGAAAAGCGGCAGGCTTGGAGCCCTGACTAGGGAGCAGCTGGCGGAGATTCGCGATCAGGAGCTGCAGCGGGCCGGGGACATACTGGGCATTGCGGAAATCGAGCAGCTGGATCTAGGAGACGGCAAGCTGCGTGAAGTGAAGCAGGAAGTACTGGTCGATAAAATTGCCGCGTTTCTGAACAAGCATGGGGCCGAGGTGGCAGTTACTTTTCCGGCGGATGGCATTTCCGGCCATCCCGATCATATCGCCATCCATCATGCGGTAAATAAAGCGGTATTCAGCGGGGCATGCAGCTCTGTCCAGAAGCTGTATTATAACGTGATGGGGAGCCCTGGGGCCGAAGCCGTATTGGAGCTTAAGGGGGAGGGGCTGCAGGAAATGAAAGCCAAAGCACTTACAGCGCACGAATCGCAGATCTTATCGATTGAACGGGTATTTGGCAAGCTCGAGGACGGTCCGCCCTGGCACTTCGCGCCGGAATTATTCCAGCTTGTATGGGAGCGGGGGAGCTTTAACCCTGCAAAGCAGGAGCGCTCCATCTTTGATGGCTTGATGAACTGAACGGGTTAGATCCTTATATTGGTTGCCAAGGCCAAGGCCAAGGCTAAGGTAAAGGCAAAGGTAAAGGCAAAGGGAAAGGCTGCTCCTCGTAAGAGGAACAGCCTTGTTGTTTGTCATGCTTTATATTTATGCGCCGTGCTTGACTTTTAAATGTGGTTTGCCGGCAGGCGCTTCTGTCTCGGTTACTGCTTTTTTGTGGTTAAACAGCCCGCGCAGGTAAGGGAGCACGTAGTAGTCAAGTCCGATTTTGCCGGCGTTGGCGGCTGCTACGACAACCAGTACTTCAAGCAAGAGCATTTGTGCATTCGTGCTCACTGTGCCCGAGAAGAGGAACGCCGCGTTCATCACAAGTCCCATCAGCGCTGCAAAGGTGGTGAAGGTACCGAGGATGAGGCCAAGGCCGACGAGAAACTCTCCGTAAGGGACCAGGATGTTAAAGATGTCTACTCCGGGCAGTGCGACATGTTCTAGAAATGCTGCCCACCAGCCTTGCACTGCCGGGTGGTCGCCGGTGCTCTTGGCGATGGCTCCGGCCAGATAACCTCCGGCATCAAAGCCTCCCGTAATTTTACCCCATCCTGCTTTCATCCATTCGAAGCCGAGATAAATCCGGACGACGGTCAGGAACCACATTGCAAATTTATTTGTTCTTAGGAAGTTGTTAAACATAATTACCACTCCTTATTGTGATGTTCTTTTTGTAGTGTTTGTTTGAAGGATGATCATCTTTGATGTCTTTATTATAAGTGATATTTTTCACAATATATGTGATTTAAATCACAATTTTTAAATTTTAAATAAATAAATTTTTAAGCACCGGAAAATAAAGCAGCGGAGAGGCGAGCTTCTCCGCTTTTAACATCGTTTTTTTGCTGAATTTGTGCTGGGCATTGGCAGAAGACTATGGGTACGGCAGAGTCTTGAGCGTTTAATGAATGACTTTTTTCAGCTGATGATCAGGCTGGGCTTTATGGGTTAACAACTCGGTTACGGTTACGAAGGAATAGCCCTGCTTTTTGAGCTCGGGCAAAATCTGCTTAAGGGCTTCGACGGTTTGTGTACTGTTAGCCACATAATCATGCATGAGGACGATATCGCCGCTGCGTGCGTTCGTCAGCACTTTTTTGACGATTTTATTTACGCCCGGGGATCGCCAGTCTTTCGTATCCTGGTGCCAGGACCAGAGGATAAATTTCAACTCGTTTGCTTTAGAGACGTTGATCAGCGATTCATTGTAAAATCCGCCGGGGGGACGAAAGAGCACGGCCTTGTAGCCCGTAGCCTGGTAAATGGCCTGCTGGGTTTTGCTGAGCTCATTATGCATATTGTCTTTGCTCAAGCCCTGAAAGGATGGATGCCGGTAGGAGTGGTTGCCGATCTCATGGCCTTTGGCAAGCTGCATTTTAACGATTTCAGGGTATTTCTCGACCCGTTCCCCAACTACGAAAAAGGTAGCCTTGGCGTTGTACTGATCCAGCACGTCCAGAATTTGCAGCGTTTGGTGACGATCTGGACCATCGTCAAACGTAAAGGCAATGCATTTGTCCTCGGTGGGCACTTCCCACACGATATCGCCACGTTGCTCATAATAAGCCCTATCCTTGAATTCGGAAGCCGGGAGGGCCGATATGGAATGCGGGATTAGGGGAAAGACGAGGGTCAATGTCAGAATCGGAATGAACCATCGGGTATATTTAGACATCTGAAACTATCCTCCATTTTGCGGTCGTTAACCAACGTTTAGTTATTTTGCTGCAATCTGATGATTTTATCCCTGCCCGGCTTATTTCCTGGATAAGAAGCAGGAGAGGCCAGCAATTAAGCAATGTTGGCATACAAGCAGGCTTGCAAGGATAGGATGTCGAATAAGATGATTGTGGGGAGGTGATGAGGATGAAGAGAAATAGTGTAAAAACATTCTTCAACACAAATATTGGTGATCTTGAGAAGGAGATCAACGACTGGCTGTATGAGAACAGAAGATTTACCGTCCAGTCCATTCAGTATGCGGCGGAAGGAAACAGTTTCAGCGCTCTTGTCTGGTATTTGGTGTAATCATTCTTCCTTCGGACGTAACAAAACCAAAAAAACCTTTGGAGCCAATGGCTTCAAGGGTTTATGGTGTTGATCAAATATGAGGCGGACAGGGAGCTGCTCGATATGCTCCTGCTGCTCCCGGATCGCGTCGTTCTGCTCTTTAAGCTCTCGCTGCTGCAGCACGTTTTGCTGGTCCTTGATTACCTTGGCGTACATCGTTGTAAGCATGGCCAGCCCGATATTCATTTTCGAGCTTTCGATCAGCGTCTTTTCGGCATTCGCAAGCACTTTATCATTGCCCCCCGGTAAAAGAGCCCCACCACATTTTAAACATGCCCTGCTCGGAAAGCTCGTCCAAAGAGCCCTGCGCATCGTCCAGATGCCCGACGACTTCGGTAATTTTAGGAATAAGCGAGGAAATATCCACCTTGCGATACGCAAATTGAAACCATGGTCAATGTACAGCTTCTCCGCAAAGGCAGGCTTTTGATGGCCGTTCAAATTAGCGAGAACTGTCATGCCGGGAAGGGGCAAGGAGCGTACCGTACAAAAATCCTTAAACAAGTGAAGCAAATTGACAATGACGGCCGTCCCGAAGTCCAGCTGTTCGTACTCTGGAAATTCCTTGACCAATTCACCCCATCCAACGGGCGAGACTCCGGTATATTCGCCAAACATCGTTTGCCTTACGCCTTCGAAGAAACGAAACAGATCATGTCCGTAGGAATACAGCCGGTGATGGGATTATTTTTTTAAATCATATTGTTTGAGCTGCTCTCCGAGTCCTCCGAAGGAACTGTTCGTAATTTTCGGCTCTTCCATACCTTTGGGATGTCCGATGACCAGGTCGCATAATGCGCCAACACTGCCGCTGAGCACCATCATGATCCAATCCCATTTATCGAGAGGTAGCGTGTGGTCATTTAAATGGTTAAAAGAAATATCATCAAAGAAGTTCTCGTCCGCTATGGAGCCATTCATCACTCTCGTTCACCTCACGGTTCTATAAAGTGTAGTCTGTTGGTTGTAGGTAAATAGAACTATTCGGCAAAAATACACGAAATCCTGCCTCTTCGTTACCGGATTATGCGAAGAAATCGGCTACAGCGAATAATTTTTAAGCTTGTTTCTCGCCTCAACCTGCTTGAACAAGCAGTATTTAATAATATCGGAGCGGATGGATTCCTTCATTTGAACGAATTCCAGCGAAATTTTATAGTTATCGTCCGGGAGTGCCGCGCAATTGACGATCTTTCCATGAAACTCGATCGTATTTTGGGAATTGTTCGTCTCCAGATGCATGACTCCCGCAACCAGCTTCTCGGCCTCCACTTCAAAGCTGCACAGGAAGGACAGTCCGCCCCCGCTGATATCCTTTGTCGTTACCTTGATAAACTCATCTTCGTTTGGTTGTCCGGCTGGTTTGAGATTCAAATTTAATTCGACCTCAACGGGAACCCGGAAGAAGCGGCGCCTTTGCGCTTTTTTGATGCGGCTTGCGGGCGGGGCAGGGAATGACAGCTGGTTAAGCTGCAAGCTAATCTCGGTATCAAAAGAGTACAGCACCCGCTCCTCGCTATGGAAGAAGATCGTTACGGACATACTGCCGGTGAAGGACAGATAACGGTTCATGCGGTTGACTGGTTTTTGTATGTAAAGTCGGTTGTTCGCCAATTGGATAATTTGCGTTTTATACATGACTCCTTCAGGGGTTTGAAGCTCGAGCAGCTGGCCTTTCCAGAACTCGATGATTGCCGAACCTTCCATGAATAATGAATCTCCTCTCTCTTTATTCTGCATATTCGATTACAACAAAGACAACTCTACAATACCTATACACGAAGCGATTCCCAGGCTGTCAAGTTTTTGTAGAGCCTGTACACTTAATATATTTGTAAGGGGGGGAATCAATGAACATAGAAGGCAGTTATAATTACTATATTGTGGCACTCTCAGTAATAATTGCAGTACTGGCATCATACTCCGCTCTGAGTGTAGCGGCAAAAATCTCTCTCGCTAACGGGAAAACCAGGTTCTTCTGGCTGCTAGCGGGTTCTTTGGTCATGGGCAACGGCATATGGTCGATGCATTTTGTTGGCATGCTAGCTTTTCATATCCATATGACAGTTAGCTATGATATCTGGCTGACCATAGGATCGCTGCTGGCCAGCGTGATTTCTTCGTTTATTGCATTTTACATCACGATCCCTCGGAATATTAAATGGTATACTATTGCCGTCGGCGGCTTCATTATGGGCAGCGGGATCGTAACGATGCACTATACGGGAATGGAAGCCATGATCATGCCTGTTGACATTTATTATGATAAAACGCTTTGGGTGCTTTCGGTGGTCATCGCTTTAATTGCATCCTATGCAGCGTTATTGCTGTTCCTGCGCTTTCGCAGCCAATCCTCGGCAAGCTGGTCCAAGTGGCTGTCGGCCTCCACGATGGGCGCCGCGATTTGCGGCATGCATTACACGGGAATGGAGGCCGCGAAGATGGAACATTCCGCGACCGCCGATATGGTGGCAGAAGCTTCGACAGGCGCAGACTTGTTTCTGTTGTTTGGCGTGACCATCGTCATCTCCATCATTCTGCTCGTGTCCTGGGGAGCGATCTTCTTCGACCGCCATGTGCTCGAGAAGCTGGCCTACCTGGACTCGATTACCGGATTGCCAAACCGCAACGAAATGAATCGGTTTTTCGATTCTCATGTCGGCACCGAGAAGCTCGGCGTCCTGTTCCTCGATTTGGATCAGTTTAAAGCCATCAACGATACGCTTGGCCATAATATCGGGGACTTGCTCATTCAGGAAGTCGGCATCCGGCTTCGCCAGTACATCCGCGAGGATCAGCAGGCGTTCCGCATCGGCGGGGACGAGTTCTTGTTCATTATCAAGCACTGTACCCCTAAGCGGGCGGAGCAGCTGGCCCATCAAATTTTACAGAGCATTAAACAGGTCTACCACATTGAAGGCAACGAGTTGTACGTCACCGGCAGTATCGGCATCAGCATTGGCTCGATTCAGGATTCCGACCGCTCCGTCTTGCTCAAGACCGCGGATACGGCGATGTACAAGGCGAAGGGGCTTGGAAAAAACCAGTTTTGCTTCTACAGCGATGAAATGGCCCTGCAATTGGTGCGCAAAATGGAGCTTGAAAAAGATTTGCAGCTTGCTCTGGAAAATAAGCAGTTCTTTGTCGTTTACCAGCCCAAATGGAACGTAAAAACGAGCAGTCTGGTCGGATTCGAAGCGCTGATCCGGTGGGAGCATCCGCGCCTTGGCTTGGTTAGCCCCGGGGAGTTCATCCAAATCGCCGAAGGAACCGGGCTGATCGTGCCGATGACAAGATGGGCGCTGGAGGAGGCCTGCTGCCAGTGCAAGCGATGGCAGTTGCAAGGACTGGAACAGCCGGTTTCCGTGAACCTGTCCGCGCGTCTCTTTCAAACCGACAGCTTGCAGGAAATTGTCCGGAACGTGCTTGACAAAGTGGGGCTAGAGCCTCATCTGCTTGAGCTGGAGATCACCGAGTCTATGGTGCTGTACGATATCAACGACATCATCCGCCAGCTGCAAAGCCTGCGTGAGCTTGGCGTCCGGGTATCCATGGATGACTTCGGAACCGGATATTCCTCGATCGGGCTGCTGGATCGAATCCCTATCGATACATTGAAGCTGGACCGCTTATTCACGAATGATTTGGAGAGCCCCAGCAAAAGGGCGATCATCAACGCAATCATTATGATGGCCGACCATCTTCAGCTTGACGTCATTGCCGAGGGCGTCGAGACGCGGGAGCATATCGAGTTCCTGACCCAACTGGGCTGCCATGTGATGCAAGGGTATTATTACGGCAAGCCCATGCGAGATGACGAGATCGGCGAATGGTTTAAAAAGCATGAACACTACATGAGTTTAGTCTGAATGCCCCAAATTTGCAAAGTCGGCTGGCAAATGGTTGTAAGCGTTATTCTTCGTGCGCCTGTTTCCAGTCGTCATACCAATCCGTAATATATGTACTTGGCTGTTCATTGAACTCTTCTAGTAAAATAGCGACCAGCAGACGGTATTGCCGGTGGACAGCCAATGAATTTTTATTTGCCGCGAAAATCTTCATCAGTGCAAAATGCGCTTCCTCCGCGATCGGATGCTGATGGCAGATTTCCAAATATTTTTCCACAGCCTTCGATTGCTGGTGGCTCGACATGTACCATTCGGCCATCCGGAACGAGGTGCGCAGCCATAGCATTTTTAATCTCTGGCGCTCGCTCTCTGCCCACCAGTAGTCGTATTCCTTGAGGTAGTCATCTTTAAACAGCTTCATCATGCCGGTATATTCGCCGATTGTTTTGTTCGTTACAGGCGGGCTGGATAGAATGAAGTTCTCCCATTCCTCGACATCGACGAGAACATTATTCAAATTTAGAATATATCCATCAACGGAGTTTGTAAGGGAAAAGTATTCCTCGTACTGCTCCAGGGTTTTGCGAATATGGTATATGACCGTGTACAGCAAAGAAAACGCCCGGTTCGGCTCGTATTCGGGCCACAGCAATTCGATTAAGGTCGATTTGCGGATAAATTGGCCGCGGCACTGCAGCATGTACAGGAACAGCTCCTGAGCCCGGGTCGTCCGCCAGCGCAGCGGGGGCAGCTGTTTCTGGTCAAGGATCATCTGGAAATGGCCCAGCATTTTAATTTGCAGTGATTGATTCTGCTGAGCCAGACGATCCAAATCAAACACCGTCTGCGACCGGTCAATCCGCTGGAGCGTATTCATCAATCTTTCCGATTTCACAGGCTTGAGCAAATAATCCAGCGCATTCAGCTCAAAGGCTTTTACTGCATAAGCCTCGTATCCTGTTACAAACACGATTTTTAAATCAGGTTTGATTTGTAAAATCTCCTCTGCCAGCTGAATCCCATCCACATCGGGCAGCTGGGTATCAAGAAAAAGCAGGTCGACCGGCTGATTAATGATTTCTTTCCTGCCTGCTGCCGGATCTGTAAACTTCCCCACAATTTCAATCCCGGGAATCTGCTGCAGCTGTTGTTCCAAATAGTCCAGTGCAATTCTATCATCATCCAGAAGAATAACTTTCATCGCGCTCTCCCTACATGTGTAATAACATCTGTAACAATCTAACAATTCCAAATAAATACTATAGACCATGAATCTATACAATCTCTGAACAAATTGTCACTTTACTGGAAGAAATATCGGCAAGATATGGAAGATCCTGCAGTGTAGGGAGGTTTTTTGTCGAATTTTACCTATGATAATTTTACTGCTGCTCTTTGCTTTTCAGCAATAGGGAATTGAGATAATCAAGCTTTTGATCATGCGGAATGGGTTTACCATTAACTTACCGAGAAGGACGATCGATTTACAGATTTGGAACGAGAGGGCAGTAGCGTTGAAGGGGAAAGCAACGAATTACGTAAGTAATGCAAGAGAAATAGCTGGTTAGGAGGAGAAGGAGCACCCCCAATTATGAGAATGCCCCCATCTTATTACGGCCCGTTTGGCCTGAAGTAAACATATCCTTTATACGTAACTTCATGGTAGCCGGAACCATCATTACTAATAATGGTGTAATAGGTGCTATTCATTTGAAGTGTTCCTGAGAAACGCCCAGCAGGAAAGTAAGTAATGTAAAAATACGAAGATGGAGGGATAGAGCTGTCTCCGCCCTTATCGAAGTGGATTAGTCTAACGATTTCTACATATTTTGGAGACGTGTCATAGAAGTCGTTTGGCGCTGCTGCTGAGGCTGGCAGCACAGAAATAATTGAAATTAAAAGTGCTAATGTAAATGTTAATAGTGATTTTCGATTCATCAATTTTCACCTCCTTCCAATATTTAGTATAACAACAATAATAAAAATCACAATAAAAACAAATAAAGTAAAAAATAAATTATTCAGGAATAGTTTGGATTTCTTCTTAAGGCTCGGATGGAGAGATAGAGAGGATTGAGAGAATGAAGAAAAAAGAAAAAGCCCTTGATACACAAGGGCTTTCGGCTATGATCTGTAGTGGGCTCGAACCACTGACCCCCACCCTGTCAAGATGGTGCTCTCCCAGCTGAGCTAACAGATCAGAATTCAATTAGTGAAGACAAGAAATATCATACCAGGTTAAGTGAACTCTGTCAAACCTTTTTTTAAATATAATTAGAGAGTTCACAGATAGGCGCCTTCTGGCGTATAAAGGGGGCAGATGCAGACGAAAATGAAGTTAGCAGGCACAAAGCCATAGTCAAAGTCAAAGCACCAAGGAACATGACAGAAAGGATGAACAATGTGCAGCACAACAAGCTAACGACAGCAGCACAATTCCCCCGTAAAGCTATTTGCAAAATCGTTCTCGCCGTCGGCGCCGCCAGCCTTCTGCTTCTGGGCAGCGGATGCGGACTGGAGCCGAATAAAGAGACGATGCAGCGGCAGCAGCAGCTTCCTTCCTGGTTCGGCCAATCCGTACGCGACAAGGTATACGGCAAATCCGTACGGGAGCACGTCTACTCGAAAGAGGTCATCACGCCCCCGTGAGAAGGGTTTAACTCAGTCATCCTCCCATTTCCGGGAATACCCCTTTTTGATAGTGTAAAACATGGGAACGATAAGTATAACGGATATTAGTACTGCTGCGACAATTGTCAACGTAACCATGGCGTAGTGACTCCTTCCGGGATAGATGTTCAATAGAAGATAGTTACTTTACAACTATACACGAAAAGCTATTTTTTGTATAATGATGCAGTTTGCAGAGTAATGAAGCAACATGGGAGGGGTATCAATGGCTGCTGCTGTAATTATAGCCGTTAATTCGGAAGAGCAATTGGAGAAATGTTTGAACATTCGCAAGGAAGTTTTCGTAGAGGAGCAGAAGGTGCCGATCGATCTGGAAATCGATGAATATGATGTGATCAGCCCGGACGCCGTTCATGTGCTGATCGAAATGGAAGGCACGGCTGCGGCAACGGGAAGAATTACGTACTATAAAGATAACAGCGCCAAAATGCAGCGGATTGCGGTTCGGAAGCCGTTCCGTTCGCAAGGCGTAGGCAAAATATTGCTGCTCGCCATGGAAGAGCGGGCCAGAGAGCTGGGACTGACGAAGTCCGTCCTTGATGCGCAATGCCAAGCCGAGGGCTTCTACGCGAAGCTCGGTTATGAGACGGTCTCGACGGAACCGTTTTATGACGCAGGCATATTGCATGTACGCATGGAAAAGCCGTTATAAGCATCACCCCTCATATAAATGGCCGGAGCAGGCAACACTATAGGCATCCCTGCTGGGAATCTCAGTAGATTAAGGAGATGTGATGAAGGATGGCTGTTGACAGCAGAGAGACTTTTATCGCGGTTCAAAGAAACGGGGACGGCAACCTGACCCGGTTCAAAACCTCCAGTGGCCGTATATTAGATTACGAGGATGCGCTGCGTGAGGTAAATGCTGGTGCCATTTCGGGCGTGAACATTTTTAAGGGAAAAGACGGCGAGATGTATATCCGCGGCGATGCGGACGGAGATCCAACCAACAATTTGGACGCGCTGCCCACATTCGAATAGAAAATGCACAGAAGCCGCCTTGGGAAGGATCCCCAAGGCGGCTTTGTCGTATCGCGAGAAGCTATCCCTATAACTGATAGATTTCATGCTGACGAAGGAAATCCATCTCGAGCGTCTGGCCGATATAGCTCTCCATTTCATCGCCATAGTGCATCAGCGAGATTTTCGCCCGGATGTCCGCAGGCAAGGTCAGAAGCTCTGCCAAAGTGGTGTGAACCTGACCCGGTCCTGTCAACTGCACTTCATGCAGAATTTTGCGGCAGCCGCGCCGATATACAAGCTCCTTCAGCAGTTCGGGCTGAAAGATCATATCCGCACTGTAAAAAATTTCACCGTTCAAGTATAAGGAGTAGCTGTTCTTCCCAGGAATATGAGGGGTGCGAATGATTTCAAGCGTGAGGCCTGGCGCTAGCTCCGAGGTTTGCCCCTCGCGAAGGAGATGGACGTGAAAGGCGTCCTCCAGCTTTTCGATGCCGTCCTGGCCCAGCCCGCCTTTCAGCGTGTTCTCCCATAGCGGCTCTGCCAGCGCCTCGGGAACGTAAAGCACAGGCTTTCGTCCATGGCCGTATCTCATGCGGAAAGCATATTCCTCCAATCCGCCGACATGGTCGCCATGAATATGGGTGATCAGAACGGCGTCGATAGCGTCCATCGGCTTGCCGATCCGGTGCAGCGCTAGCGGGGCCGTGATTCCGCAGTCGATCAGCAGTGTAAATCCGTCTGCGTACAGCAGAGCGTTATTGTTGTAGTATTGCTTGGCAAAAGCGCCGCCCGTACCAAGCATTTGAAGGCGAAGCGACAAGCGGATTCCCTCCTTAACGTTCTTTGGCATACATTTCTAATTTACACGATTTTACTAACGAGTAAAAGGAGCTCTTGCATTCTCGCAAAAAATAAGAGTGATTTGCAGAAAATACCGCAACTTGGGCCGTTTGCAGGAGTATACATTAACATCAACATGAATCAATTGGAGGGCTATTGATGAACTTGAATTGGAGAAGAGTAGCGGTACTAGTGTTGGCATTCTCCCTTGCGGGCGGATCCATGCTGTTTGCAGATTCAGCAACTCAGAAAGTAAAGCTGTATATGGACGGCCGTGAAGTGGAAGATGGCGGTTATGTGATCGATGGCAAAACTTATGTCCCGGTCCGGGAGCTCGAGGGACTGGTCGAATATGACGAAGCGACGAAAAAGGTTAATTATTATAAGCCTAACGTGCATATTTTCTTATTTAAAGGCAAGGATGTGTTCTCCGATATCGAGAAGACCGGCAAGCTTAAGTTCAGCGTATTCTCGCAAATCGACAATCTGAGAACGGAAATATCCGCCGTCAGAGTTGCGATTACGGCACCGGACGGCACCTCCAGAACGATTCAGACCAAGGATGTTAAAGATACCGGCAGCAACTTTTATTTTGTCACTGACGATTATACGTATGATTTCAAAACCGCGGGCCAATATACGCTCGGTTTCTACATGAAGCCGGCGGCCGGCAATTCCGATTTCGTCCTCGTGTCGGAGAAAAGCATCAATGTGCTGAAATAATTCACTTTTGCTCTGGAATAGCCTCGTTACTGAATTGACCTGCCCCGTAAAAAAATGATACGATACGAGAGGAAACTGACAGGTTCATCCAAACCAACCAACAAAACATTCAAAGCGAGGTATTTCAATGAGCGATCACAAGCATGAACACGGCGAAGCGTGCGGCTGCGGACACGATCATGACCATGAGCACGAGGAGTTTGTGCTCACGCTGACGGACGAAGAAGGCAACGACGTGGAAATGGTTCTCGTCGAAACATTCGACGTAGCCGAGAAAGTATATGCGCTATTGCTTGAGCGGAACAATCCGGAAGCGGACGGGATCATCCTTCGTCTGGAAGAAGAGAACGAGGAAATGGTTCTTTACAACATTGAAGATGAGGACGAATGGCGTCAAGTGGAGGCGGCTTACAACGAGCTGGTCTCCGGTCAAGATGAAGTGTAGCATGCTTGTCTATAGATCCATGACCTGAACTGAAGAGAAGCTCCCCGCCTAGGGGAGCTTCTTTGGATATGCACGCCTCGATAATAAGTTTCAATCATCAGAAAATCGGGTCGGCTTCGACGATGACCTTCACCTGATTGATGTACCGGTCTTCCGGTCCCTTTACGGGAAGCCCTACCTCCACATGATCGACGATATAGTCGATATTGTCCTGGGATATGACTTCTCCAGGGAGGAGAATCGGAATGCCCGGCGGGTACACATAGATGAACTCGGCAATGATGCGGCCTGCCGATTCTTTAAAAGGAACGACCTCGGTATCTGCATAGAACGCATCACGCGGAATAAGCGAGAGCTGAGGAATTTCCGGAATTTTTACGATTAGCTCGTTGGCATTATTTTCTTTATAATATATTTTAGATAATTCGCGCAGCGCCGTGAGCAGTGTTTCTACCGTTTCTTCCGTATCACCCGGGGTAATGAAGCACAGAATGTTGTACATGTCGCTAAGCTCTACCTCGATATTGTAGTTATCTCTTAGCCAGTTCTCCGTCTCATAGCCGGTGATCCCCAGATGGCGGACGTGAATCGTCAGCTTGGTCGGGTCATGATCGTAGGCAGCTTCGCTGCCGAGAATCTCCCGCCCGAAGCAGTACAAGCCTTCGATCTTATTGATTTCATGCCGGGCATGATGCGCCATGTCCAGTGCACGCTGTATCATTTCCCGCCCGTTAAGCGCAAGATTCCTTCTTGCCGTGTCCAGCGAAGCGAGCAGCACATATGAAGTCGATGTCGTGGTCAGCATGCTGATGATCGTCTGAACGCGCTGCGGGTTGACATATCCGTTCTTTACGTTCAGATTCAGCACGGAACTCTGTGTCATAGATCCGCCCAGCTTATGCACGCTTGTCGCGGCCATATCGGCGCCGGCCTCCATCGCCGACATCGGAAGCTCCTCGTGGAAATGAATGTGCACGCCGTGCGCTTCGTCCACGAGCACGGGGACATTGAAGCTGTGGGCAAGGTCGACGATTTCCTTCAAATTGGCGCAGACCCCGAAATAGGTCGGGTTGATCACCACTACCGCCTTGGCATCCGGATGGCGCTTCAGCGCCCTTCTTACGGAAGAAGTGGTAATGCCGTGATCGATCCCCAGGTTCTCGTCCTGTGCAGGGGAGACGAAGACCGGCTTGGCGCCAGCGAAAATAATGGCCGACATGACGGATTTGTGCACGTTCCTCGGTACGATGATTTTATCGCCGGGGGAGCAAATGGACAGGATCATCGTCATAATCGCGCCGCTTGTGCCCTGAACAGAGAAATACGTGTAATCGGCGCCGAACGCGTCTGCTGCCAGCTTCTGCGCTTCTTCGATGACGCCGGTAGGCTGGTGCAGGTCATCGAGCGGTGCAATGTTGATCAAATCGATCGAGAGGGCATTATCACCTATGAATTCTCTAAATTCTTTATCGGTACCAAGCCCTTTTTTGTGCCCGGGAATATGAAATTGAACGGGATTGCCGGCCGCGTGCTTCTTGAGCGCGGTAAACAGCGGTGTGACTTGATGATCCATGAAGGCCATCCCTGCCTTTCCATGCAAAATTTTTAAACAAAGTTGAGTATAGCAAAAAGAGATTGGATTGCAAGTAAAGATTGGACGCAAGATGCAGATAATCTCGGATCGGGGTGTAACTTACCGTCCCAAAAGGATAAACTAGAAATAACTTTACGATTATAAAGAGAAGATAAGGGAGAACGACTGTGGAAATAACGACCAAACTCGTAAGCAAGAAACTGCTGACTCCGACTTTCATTAGCCTATGGATCATTATGTTCCTGGTGGAGTTCGTAAAGGGAGCATTAATCGTATCAATTTTACCTGTGTACATGGGGGATGTACTGCATCTTAGCGCGTTCGCAATCGGTTTATCCTTTTCGCTTCAGTATATCGGCGATAACGTGTTTCGCAGCCCGGCTGGCTGGTTCATTGAGCGGGTCGGTTTCAGGCTGACGATGATGCTGGGGCTCTTGCTGACGTTTTTTGCCGTCCTGATTATCGCCATGGCGGATAAAATGGGCATGATCGTCCTCGGATGCGCGCTGATAGGCATCGGCACCGCTCCACTATGGCCATGCGTTCTGATGGGCATTTCCGCCGTTACGCGCGAGAATAACAATTTCGGCACCGCGATGGGCGTCATTCAAATCTCCAGCTTGGGCGGGACAGGCTTAGGCCCGGTCATTATTAATTTTTTCGTGGATGGCTCGTATCGACCGGTCTTCTGGGTTCTGCTTGCTTTGATGGGAATCGTGGTCATCGTGTCTTTTTTCCTGCCGGGAAAAAGCAAGATGAAGAGCAGTCCGGATACGGCGGGACAACCAGCGGAGGAGCCTTCTCTTTGGGAAGGCGGAGTCAAGGGAGTGCTCAACAATGTCCGCCAATCGATCCGCCATATTAAAGAGAATCTCCATGTCAGCCGATTATTGTTTCCGGCGCTTTTCCTGCAGACCTTTGCGATTGGGCTGCTGACCCCGGTCATCACCTTGTATGTGCGGGCGGAGCTTGATTTATCACCGGAAGCCTTCAGCGCCCTGCTCGTTACTGGAGGGGGGATCACTGTAATTGGCCTGATACCGATCGGCCGGCTGGTGGACCGTTTCGGGACAAAATGGTTTCTGCATATCGGCTTCGCGCTCTCTTCCGTAGCGATCGGGCTGTTTGCAGTAACTCGCTCCATTTCTCTCGTCTGGATCCTTGTCATCCTCATCGGGATCAGTTATGCGTGCATTTTGCCGACATGGGATACGATGATTTCCCATATGCTTCCCGAAGGGGAGAAGGGGACCGTGTGGGGCCTCTTCTTAACGGTACAGGGATCAGGGATGGTCGTAGGACCGATCATCTCGGGCAAAATGTGGGACATGCTCGGCCCTTCAGCGCCGTTTATGGCTAGCGCCATTGTGATGGGCATCCTGTTCTTTGTCCATATCATCATATCCCGGCCTAAAAACAGCCTTCCCCGAGCGTAAGGGGAAGGCTGTTTTGCGTTTTAGAAGGATCCTTTGTAGAGCGGCAGTAACGTCTCAAAGGTTTGTTCGATTTTATGGGTAAGCCCCTCGCCATCTTGAAGAAGGGGGTGATCGCGATCGAGGCGCAATCCGCACAGCAGCTCGGATTTTTTCACGGTTTTGAGCTTGCCGGCCATTTGCAGCAGTGCCTCCTTATTCATCTCCCGGTGGAGCGTTCCCTCGGGATTCATATGGTCGGTCGACCAGTAGAAATCAGCCGGCACGAGCTTGTCTACTTTGGCTGTATGCTTCTCCAAATACCGGGCGATCGTTTCCTTATTCGGGCTTTCATAAATAACCGCAAAAATGATGAACAGATGGGTGGAGAACATCCCTACCTGGAAATGGGGCAGCGCTTTGTAGCCGCGCTTGCTGCTGCTCCAGGCAATCCACGTATCCTCCGGTGGATTGATCGTCCGTCTCGCGTGCTTCGCGACATGCGGGAACATTTCTTCGCCGCACAGGGCCGACAAGTAAGGAGCAAGCGTTCCTCCAAGCGCTTCGAGCTTGGGGCGGATATTCGCGATGATCGCTTCCATCCGCGGCTCAAGCCCTGGTACGGTCAAGCTATCGAAATCTTGGCTGTGAAAGCCGGTAAAATTCATCATGGCAACCTCCAGCAGAATGCTTGTTTTTCTATAGGCCACTATCGGCCGTCACTCGCCAGTATAACACTTTTTCAGCCCATTCTGCGTCATAATGGGCTCATAACGGGTAAAAATAATCAATAATCCAAGTTACCTCTACATAAGATGAAGTATAAGATAAGGTAAGGAGGGAGTGCCGTGAATAAAAGTTACGAGGTAGAATACTGCAATCTGGAACTCCGTTTCGACCGTCGGCACATTCAGCAGCTGATTCGCGATCTCATCCAGGACGGATATTCGCTGTACTGGAGCGAGAACGAATCGATCTTTATTATTTCCGTACGTACTGGACGCAAATTGACCAAGTTGCGTTTTCAGCGTCTCGCGAAAGGATACAAGCTGGCAGGCGATTACGTCATTAAGGATGCCAAGCTGGCGGAATGGTTTGAGAAGCTGATCGGGGACTTGCGCGGCCATGCGGTCGTTAAACGGTTCAAAGACCGGCAAATATTAATCGAGAGCATCTTGTTTGGCGAGGTCATCCGTTTGGTGGAAATTACCGGGGTGGAGCATCGGGTTATTTTTCAAAAAGGCCCCATGCTTGACATGGAGCGAGTCGCGGAGCTGCTGGCATCGCAATCAGCGGAGCAGCAGATCGAGAGCCTGCAGAAGAGACTGGACGAAGAACTGGATCATTTGTATGACGCTATGAAATCCGGCGACGAAAAGCTGATCGAGGACTGCAAAGAGAAGCTGCGCAAGCTTCGTATTCAATTAATCCAACTGGAGTGGTAACAGAGACAATGCGAACATCAAACAAGGATTGAAACGGCTCTTTCGGATCAGGGGAAGGGCCGTTTTTAAATATAAAATGAGAGTTGGGTGAAGGGGTTCACTTCTGTACTTCAAAGAGTTAAAATGATATTATTGAAAAAAATATAGAATGCAAAGGATGGAGACCATGTCGAAACAACAAATTGGCGTTATCGGCCTTGCCGTTATGGGTAAGAACCTCGCCCTAAATATTGAAAGCAGAGGGTTCACCGTCTCGGTGTATAACCGCTCCCCTGAGAAAACTCATGATATGCTCGCGAACGAAGCGAAGGGCAAAAACGTGGTTGGTACATTCTCGGTTGAAGAATTTGTCAATTCCTTGGAAGTGCCCCGTAAAATCCTGATCATGGTACAAGCAGGTCCAGCTACCGACGCAACGATCGAGCAGCTCCTTCCTTACCTGGATCAAGGCGATATCATTATCGATGGAGGCAATGCCTACTTCCCGGATACGCAGCGCCGCAGCAAAGAGCTTGAAGCCAAAGGCTTCCGCTTTATCGGCACAGGGGTATCCGGCGGTGAGGAAGGCGCGCTGAACGGCCCTGCGATCATGCCTGGCGGCCAGGAAAGTGCCTATAAATTAGTCGAGCCGATTCTTACGGCCATTTCCGCTAAAGTGAACGGCGATCCATGCTGTACATATATCGGTCCAGACGGTGCAGGCCACTATGTCAAGATGGTGCATAACGGAATTGAGTATGGCGATATGCAGCTGATCGGTGAAGCCTACCACCTGCTCAAGGATGTACTTGGCCTGGATGCCAAGGAACTGCATGAAATTTTCACCGAGTGGAATAAAGGCGAACTGGACAGCTACTTGATCGAGATTACGGCGGACATCTTCTCGCAATACGATGAAGAAACCGGCAAACCGATGGTCGATGTCATCCTTGACGCTGCCGGACAGAAGGGAACAGGCAAATGGACAAGCCAAAGCGCTCTTGACCTCGGCGTGCCGTTGTCCATGATTACAGAATCTGTATTCTCCCGCTTCTTGTCCGCGATGAAGGAAGAGCGCGTTGCCGCAAGCAAAATTTTGAGCGGCCCGGCTGCCAGCTCTTTTGACGGCGACAAACAGGAGTTCATTGAAAATGTTCGCAAAGCGCTGTTCGCCAGCAAGATCGTATCCTATGCTCAAGGCTTTGCACAAATGAGAGCAGCTTCCGACGAGTACGGCTGGGATTTGAAATACGGCAACATCGCGATGATTTTCCGCGGCGGCTGCATTATCCGTTCCCAGTTCCTGCATAACATCAAGGAAGCTTACGACCGTGATCCTGGCCTGAAGAACCTGCTTCTCGATCCTTACTTCAAGAACATCGTGGAAACATATCAGGATGCATGGCGCCAAGTGATCTCGGCAGCGGTCTCCCGCGGCATTCCGGTTCCGGGCTTCTCCAGCGCATTGTCCTACTACGACAGCTACCGTACGGAGCGACTGCCAGCCAACCTGCTGCAAGCGCAGCGCGACTACTTTGGGGCGCATACGTTCAAACGCGTTGACAAAGAAGGCGTATTCCATCATCAATGGTTCTAATCAACTGATTCATAAGGCGTCAAGAGCGGTTTTGCTCTTTGGCGCCTTTTTTTGAATATTTAACGATGAGATGTGCCGAAATGCTGGCGCCTGTGTTATGATATGAAAAAGTTTGCCATCAGCACAGGAATAAAGTAGGTGAAATATTGAGTGGAAAGAGAAACAATATTATACTGGTAGGAATGATGGGCACAGGCAAGTCGACGGTAGGAGCCGTTCTTGCCGAAAAGGCCGGCTATCGCCTGATCGATCTCGATCAACAGATCGAAGAGGAGGCGAAGTGCACAATTCCCGAATTGTTTGCCAATTACGGCGAGCCTTATTTCCGGGATATGGAGTCGGCATTGCTGAGCCGGGTTCTGCAAGAAGGCGGGGTAGTGCTGGCGACCGGCGGCGGGGCCGTTCTGCGTGAAGAGAACCGCTCCATCATGCTGGAACAGGGCTGGGTTGTTGCCCTTACCGCCGATCTGGAGAGCATTCTGAAGCGCGTTGGCGAGGATCCGGGCAGGCCGCTGCTTGCCGGCGGGGCGAGGGAGAGACTGACCGTCCTCCTGGAAGAGCGCAAGCATGCTTATGATTTCGCTCACGTCAAAATCGATACCACGGGTAAAACTCCAGACGTCCTAGCGTCTGAGATTTTAATGCATTACCGCGGTTAATCAAAATAATATTTGATGAAAAAAAGGAGAATATAAATGGACGTTATCGTTAGACCAACGCCCGAGCTTAGCGGTGAAATCGGGGCGCTATCATCGAAAAATTATACAACGCGCTATCTGCTCGTTGCCGCGCTAGCCGAAGGGACGAGCACCATATATTATCCTGCGCACAGCGAGGACAGCGACGCCATGCGCCGCTGCATTGCCGACCTGGGGGCGGTGCTGGAGGAGGATGAGGAGAAGATCGTCATTACGGGCTTTGGCCGGAAGCCGAAGGATGTCAAGGAATTGAACGTCGGCAATGCCGGAGCCGTGCTGAGGTTTCTGATGGGCATCGCCGCGCTGTGTCCTGAGGTGACCTTCGTTAACACCTATCCTGATTCCCTGGGCAAACGTCCGCATGATGATTTGATCACGGCTCTGCAGCAGCTTGGCGTCGAGGTCGACCATCAGGAAGGACGGCTGCCGATCACAATTCGCGGCGGTAATCCGAAGGGCGGCAAGATCACCGTATCCGGCGCGGTCAGCTCGCAGTATTTGAGCGCCCTTTTGTTCCTGACCCCTCTGCTAGAAGAGGACAGCGAAATCGAGGTGCTGGACGATTTGAAATCGAAGGTCGTTGTCGGCCAGACGCTGGAAGTGCTGGAGCAGGCGGGAATCATCATCCATGCCAGCGACGATTACATGAGCTTCAAGGTGCCCGGCCGCCAGAGCTATCAGGCGAAGACCTACACGGTTCAGGGCGATTATCCGGGCTCGGCGGCCATTCTGGCGGCAGCTGCGGTAACGAAGTCCGATGTGAAGGTGCACCGTCTGGCCGAGCGCAGCAAACAGGGCGAGCGTGCGGTCGTGGATGTCCTGCAAATGATGGACGTACCGCTGACCCATGTGAACGATACGGTTCACGTACAAGGCAATGGCCGTTTGCGTCCGGTAGAGTTCGATGGCGATGCAGCGACCGATGCGGTACTGGCTATGGTGGCCGCTGCAGTGTTTGCCGAAGGAACGTCCCGTTTCTATAACGTAGAGAATTTAAGGTACAAGGAATGCGATCGGATTACGGATTATTTGAACGAGCTGAGAAAAGCCGGCGCGAACGTAGAGGAGCGCCAGGCCGAGATCATCGTGCACGGCCGTCCGAGCGGGCTTGAGGGGGGCGTCGAGATCAACGCCCACTACGATCACCGCGTCATTATGGCTTTGACGATTGTCGGCCTGCGCTGCTTCAAGCCGCTGGTCATCAAGGACGCCCATCACGTCGCCAAATCGTATCCGCAATTTTTCGATCATATGAAGGCGCTTGGCGCTCAGGTAGAATGGGTATAACAAGAGAGGGCAGGGCATACTATGGAAATTCGAGAGGAGGATTCAGCCATGGCTTATGAAAATCCCAGCCGCGAGGAAATCAAGGAAATTTTGGAGCATGCGGGCAATATCGCCGTCGTCGGGCTGTCCGACAAGCCGGACCGCACATCCTACATGGTAGCCCAAGCGATGCAGAGCAACGGCTACCGCATTATTCCAGTGAACCCGGCGGTCAGCGGGCAGATTCTCGGCGAACAGGTGTATGCTTCCTTGGCGGACGTACCTGAGCCGATCGATATCGTGAACGTATTTCGGCGCAGCGAACATACACCGGAGGTGGCCCGCGAAGCGGTTGCGGCCCGTGCCAAGGTGCTGTGGCTCCAGCAGGGAATCATCAGCGAGGAGGCAGCGCAGATCGCCGAGCAGGGCGGCTTGAAGGTGATCATGGATCGGTGTATCAAGGTAGAGGACAGCATATTGCTCGGCAAGAGCCGGCAATAATCCCTAAGGAGAGGACCTGAATTCAGCGGGTCCTCTTTTTTGTTTTAGCTGGACAGGTTTAATTTCCTTTGACAAATTTGCAAGCCTAGGATTACCATAATAGTGCGAACCCGAATTACTTCGTGAACAAAGATAAATATTATAGAGAGATGTATCCTATAACAGAGCAGGATATAGGGGGTCTAAACATGATACAGGGCGTCGCTGCAGCAGCGGGCGTAGCCATCGGCAAGGCATTCGTGCTGCCTGCCTGGGAATGGGATTTGCCGGACCGCCAGATGGATAAGGTGGATTTGGCCGCAGAGTTTGAGAGACTGTATGAAGGCATACGTACATCCAAGACGGAAATCGAAGTGATGAAAAATGAAGTCAAGGAAGCGGTAGGGGTTGAGGAGTCAAGCATTTTTGACGCCCATTTGGCCATTTTGGAGGATCCCGTATTCATGAGCGAAATCCGCGGGATTATCGAACGTCAGTACAAAGCGGCGGAAGTTGCCGTCAAAGAAGCAACGGATCATTTTGTCACCATGTTTGATCTGCTTGATGATGAGTACATGAAGGAGCGGGCGCTTGACATCAAGGATGTCGGCAATCGCCTGCTGAAGCATTTGCTCGGCACGCCCGACATTACGCTTCCGGCCGATACCCAGCCCTATATATTGGTGGCCAAGGAATTGTCACCCTCCCAGCTTGTACATATGAATCCAGATAATGTGCTGGGCATGGTTACGATGGCTGGAGGCAAGACCTCGCATTCAGCGATTATGGCCCGGGCTCTAGGGATTCCCCTTGTGTCCGGACTGGAGCACAAGCTTGGAACGCCGCTGAAGACGGGCGATATGCTTGTCGTTGACGGCGACGAAGGAATTATTTATGTTGAACCTGATCAGGAAATTATAGACCGCTACACGGAACTGGCCGAAATCCAGCGGAAGCGCAAAGAGCAGCTGCAGCTGCTGGCAACGGTCGAAGCTATTACACGGGACGGCGTTCGCTTTCGGCTGGCGGGCAATATCAGCTCCGTCAAAGATTTGGAGCAGGTGCTTCATTACGGCGCCGAAGGTGCGGGGTTGTTCCGCACCGAGTTCCTCTATATGGATCGTTCCAGCTTTCCATCAGAAGAGGAGCAGTTTGATATATATCGGCAGGTTGCCGAGAAGGCAGGCCGCTATTCCGTCGTGATTCGCACGCTCGACATTGGGGGAGATAAGCAGCTGGAATATTTCGAGCTGCCGGAGGAGGATAACCCCTTCCTCGGCTACCGGGCCATCCGCATCAGCTTGAACAGCAAAGAAATGTTCAAGACCCAGCTGACCGCCATCCTTCGTGCCAGCGCCTATGGAAGCTTGAAAATCATGCTGCCGATGATTTCCTCGCTGGAGGAGGTGCGCCAGGCGAAGCAAATTCTGGCCGAGGCCAAGTCCGATCTCGACCAGCGCGGCATCGCCTACGACGACGGCATTCCGGTCGGCGTCATGATTGAAGTGCCGGCTGCGGCAGCGATCGCCGATCTGCTGGCCAAGGAAGCTGATTTCTTCAGCATTGGCACGAATGATCTGGTGCAGTACGTTCTGGCTGTCGACCGGATGAACGAGACGATCGCCCATATGTACCAGCCATTTCATCCTGCGGTGCTTCGCCTGCTGCGCCAGGCGATTACGGCAGGGCAGGACGCCGGGATTCCGGTCAGTGTCTGCGGAGAACTTGCCGGAGACGAGAAAGCTATCCCGATCTGGCTTTATCTGGGCGTTCGTGATCTGAGCATGTCCCCGCAATCGCTGTTAAGGGTGAAGCACCGGATATTGAATGCCGAAGCTTCCGCAGGGCGGGAAGCCGGGGCGAACTGCTACCGGCTTGCGACCGGCGCCGAAGTGGAGGCAGAGCTGACGCGTTTTGCCGAAAGCTGTGTGTGGCAGAACCATTAAACACGCAGAAGAACCGCATAGGGAGAGCAGCGGGCTCCTTCCCTTGCGGTTCGTTTTTTGTCTGCAGCAATTCAGGGGGAATGGGTTACGCTTTCGCCAGCGCATCGACGAATGCTTGGCCGTACGGCGGCAGATCCGGCGGACGGCGGGCTGAGATGATATGCCCGTCTACGACGACGGCTTCATCCTTCCAAATCGCGCCTGCGTTCTCCATATCGTCGCGGATTCCCGGCGTCGACGTAACCGTAACGCCCTGTAGAATCTTAGCGGATATCAGCACCCAGCCGGCATGGCAGATTTGGCCAATCGGCTTCTTCGCCGCATGGAGTTCTTTGACCATTTCCAGCACCTTGCCATAACGGCGCAGCTTGTCCGGGGCCCAGCCGCCCGGAACGAGGATGCCGTCGTAGTCTTTGGCATCGATTTCCTCGAAGCTATATTCCGCTTCGGCAGGCACGCCGTACTTGCCGATGTATTTTTTGCCTTTCTCCGGTCCGACGAGATGAACCTCGGCACCTTCCTCGCGAACCCGATAAATCGGGTACCACAGCTCCAAATCCTCGAATTCCTCATCTACTAAAGCGATAACTCTTTTACCAGTAAGTCTCAATATGGACGCCTCCTGTTCTCGGTCGGTCTTGACGAAAATCGTTTTCGATATTTTAATTGTATCAAAAATAAAGTTATTTATCATATGACCATCGCCGCAGCCTAGGCGAGATTCCTTGCCAGTCAAGGAAATTACAAGCATTTGCATCCCCGAAAAGGAGAACATCCCTTAAGGGTCGAATACATCATTCAACGGACGGCGGGCAAGTAAAAGTAAATTGAAAATGATTTGTAAGAAGAGGTGGTACTGTGCGCAAGCTGTGTCATTGCGGGCAAGAAATGAGCCTCGATTTTAGAGTGCTCATTTTTGAAGGGATTATCGAAATTGATAGAGTACCGGTATTCGAATGCGAGCAATGCAGTCATTACGAGGTGCTTCCGGCCATAAAACCGGATCTGCTTGCTTTGCTGGGGGAACTGAAGGCGAGCCGGGAGCAGGGGCTCGTGCTTTTTAATGAAGTGAGCGAACTGGCAGACGTGATGTACGGCATTTACCGGACATGGAGCGAGACCGACTCACCATCTTTTGAATCGCTTCTCGACCAGAAATGTAAGGAACGCATCAACCTGCTGCTGGATGTGTATGGATGCGCTAAAGGAATGGAAGACCAGGATTGGATGGAGGACATTTCCAAAAGATTGGCTCAAATATCTGACTTTGTAAATAACAGTCAGTTTTCAAGAACAAATTAAGGGCGGTTTCTGGCAAAAGTACTGCAATGAGTTGTGTTTAACGTCTTTTTTTTGTTAAGATAACAAAAGGTAATGTTAAGTATGCCTTGTCGGAAAAAGGGGATGGATATATTATGGCTGCTTTGAAAAGAATAACTTCCATAGAAGAGCTTGCCTAGGCTATGGAAGATTCAGCGCACAGGCCGTTTTTGTTATTCAAACATAGTACCCGTTGTCCCATCAGTTCGGGAGCGCACCGGGAGTTCGATGCATACTTAAATCATTATCCCAACGAAGCTGTAAACTACGGTGTGATATGCGTTGTCGAAGACAGGGCCGTCTCCGATGCGGCTGCTGAGCGCCTTGGAGTGAAGCATGAATCCCCTCAAGTCATACTGGTCAAAAACGGACAAGCCGTTTGGCACACTTCCCATTCCGACATTACTTTAGAAGCCCTAGAGGGAATTCTAGCAGAATGAAGCGCGAACATTGCACAAAGTAAAATTTTGTCGTATCATAAACCTAATTGGAGCTTGAAAATTACGGGATGAATGAGTGAAAATCTATTGGCAATGGAGAGAAGAATGTGACGGTTACCATTTATGATGTGGCACGTGAAGCAGGCGTCTCAATGGCCACGGTTTCACGGGTTGTCAACAACAACCCCAATGTGAAACCGCAAACCCGGAAAAAAGTATACGAAGCAATTGAACGGTTGGGATATCGTCCGAATGCGGTTGCAAGAGGCCTTGCGAGCAAGAAGACGACTACGGTTGGCGTAGTCATTCCGGACATCTCAAATTCAATTTTCGCTGAAATCGCCCGGGGTATTGAAGACATCGCTAACATGTACCACTATAACATTATTTTATGTAATGCGGACAAGAAGAAGGAGAAGGAAATCCGCGTCATCAACACGCTGCTCGAGAAGCAGGTGGACGGGCTTCTCTTTATGGGCGGAGCAGTGACGGAAGAGCATATGCAGGCTTTCCAGACCTCCTCTGTTCCGGTTGTGTTGTGTGCGACGAGCGATGAGAACGGGACAATTCCTTCCGTTGATATCGATCATGAGGCTGCTGCCTTCGATGCTGTCAGCACACTGATTCGCCATGGCCATCGCGAGATTGCCATGATCAGTGGAACGCTGCAGGATCCGGCCAACGGATATGCGCGGTTCCAGGGTTACAAGCGCGCGCTCGAAACTGCGGGCATTCAGTACCAGGAGGATCTGGTGCGGATTGGCAATTACCGCTACGAATCCGGTGTCGAAGCGATGAAGTATTTCCTGGGTCTTAAGAAGCGCCCGACGGCAATCTTCGCCGCCACGGATGAAATGGCGATTGGAGCGATCCACAGCATTCAGGACGAAGGTCTCAAAGTGCCGGAGGATTTCTCTATTATTAGTGTGGATAACATTCGTATGGCTTCGATGGTTCGTCCGCAGCTGACTACGGTGGCACAGCCGATGTACGACCTTGGTGCGGTAGCGATGCGTCTGTTGACGAAATTGATGAAGAAAGAGACTGTAGAGAGCTCGAAGGTGATTTTGCCGCATGAGACGATTCTTCGCTTGTCGGTCAGCCATGTATAATCGGCTGGACTGATTCATCAATTATAGATAGAGAAGAAGATTAAAGACAAATATATGAAAAAGGTTATACGGAAAAAGCTCCTGTTCAGGAGCTTTTTTTAGGGGAAAAAAAGGAGGAGATCGTTATGGCCGCAACAATCGGGCTGATGGGCGCCATGGATGAAGAAATCGCTCTGCTGCTGGAGCAGGTAGAGAGGCAGAATACCGTCATACATGCCGGAATCAGCTTTGTAACCGGGCAGCTGCACGGCAAAGAGGTTGTCGTATGCAAGTCGGGCGTCGGCAAAGTCAATGCCGCTGCAACGACGCAGGTGCTGGTAGATCGGTTCGGAGCAGACACGATACTGTTTACAGGAGTGGCAGGTGCGGTTCACCCCGAGCTTAACATCGGGGATATCGTGATTTCCTCTTCATGCCAGCAGCATGACATGGACGTTACGCCGCTCGGCTTTGCCCGCGGTATGATTCCTTATCAGGACGTATCGGATTTTCCGGCAGACAAGAAACTGATCCGTCTGGCGGAAGAGGCCTGCTCCAAACTGTGCGAGGATAACAACTTTATCGTAGGCAAGGTGCTGTCTGGCGACCAGTTCATTTCCGATTATGATTATGTCCGCGAGCTTCACGAGACGATGGACGGCGCCTGCGTGGAGATGGAAGGGGCAGCTGTAGCACAAGTATGCCATATGAATGGAGTGCCTTACGTCATTCTCCGCTCGATGTCCGACAAGGCCGATGGCACGGCGGACGTCAATTTCGCCGAATTTACGATGCTCGCTGCCCGGCATTCGTTTGAAATTTTAAACGAGATGGTCGCTGGCCTGAACCGTTAATTAGATTTCAGGGAAATCCTGCAGCGCAACCGCGAGGCTCTCGCGGTTTTTTGCCGTGATTTCGGCCCTGCGGGGAATCCCTTCCCAATGGGTCAAATCATCGAGCCATTCGGCTGGAAGGCTTACCGAGCTCTGTTCCTGCCAACGCTCAATCCACGTTTGGGGGAGCCGGGTGCGGGGATGCTGTTTCAGGGAGCGCTTTAACGGATGATCTGTCATCTCCAGCCACAGCAGGCTCCATGCCCGGGGAACGACGCGCCAGATGTCATATCCGCCGCCGCCTACGGCAACCCAGCGCCCGCTGCAGTACGTATGGGCCAGGCTGTGTATGATGGCGGGCATTTCATTATAGATGGCCATGCTGCACTGCATATGGGAGAGCGGGTCGAGCGCATGCGCATCGCAGCCATGCTGGCTGATGATAAGATCCGGTTTGAAATATTCCGTCAAGCGGCGGATCGACTGCTCGAAGCATTCCATCCAGGAGGCGTCTTCCGTATAAGGCTGAAGTGGAATGTTGACGCAGGCTCCATAGCCCTGGTGCTCGCCTCTCTCTTGCACGAAGCCAGTGCCTGGGAATAAATACTTCCCGGTCTCGTGGATGGAATAGGTGCATACTTCGGGATCCGAATAGAAGCTCCACTGCACCCCGTCACCATGGTGCACGTCCGTATCGATATAAAGTACACGTGCCTGGTAGCGCTGCCGAACATAGGCGATGGCCACCGAGACGTCATTGTAGACGCAGAAGCCCGCTGCTTTGGCGGAGAGGGCGTGATGCAGGCCGCCGCCCAAATGCAGGGCGTGATCGCAGCGTCCAGACATAACCGCCTCGCAGGCCGTAATTGAGCCGCCGGCAACATAGGCAGCAGCCTCATGCATGCCTGGGAAGAAGGGCGTATCGTCGTCGTCCAGCCCGTACTGCCCTGCCCGCTCCAGCCAATCAGGACCTGGATTTGTGCTTAGCGCTTTTACAGCCTCTATATAAGCCGGCTGGTGAACCTGCAGCAGCTCTTCTTCCGTGGCCGGCCGCGACGTCAGCATCGCTGCAGGGGCTAGCGCATCCGCTTCGGCAAGAAGATCGAGCGTTAATTTAAGCCGGAGGGGATGAAAAGGATGGCTGTCGTGAAAATGATAATTCATGGCTATATCATGATGAATCAATAAAGCGCTTCCAGTCATGGGCGCCACTCTCCTTGCTCTTGTGTCATCATCTGCATGAGCATTAATACATGAACCGCTGCTGAAAGCGAATGCGGTCAAACTGCTCTTCAGATTCCAGCGGGACATCTTTCCCGATGCGGACCATCAGGCAGTTTGCCGGATGGGAGCAAATTTCCGGGTCATCGGTAGCGTACCAGACCATATCGACCGTTTTCATGAGCCGCTCCATCATTTTCCGGTAGTCCCATACGCTAAGTCCGCTGCTTTTCAAATCCCAATGCCAGTAATATTCCGTCGTAAATACGATGTAGCGCTCCATCTGTTCCTGCTCGAATGCTGTCCGGATCATTTTCGAGCCGAGCCCTAGCGAGCGGTAGTCGTTGGCTACCTCAATCGCCCCCAGTTCAATGAGATCGGGCATATTTCCCTGAGACCAGCGTTCCATTTCATCCGGATAATGAAACGTGACGTAACCGACGATTGTGTCCTGCTCCCTTGCGATGATAATGCGTCCTTCCGGGAGTTCCGCGATTTCGATCAACGCCTCATGCTGGTCCTTGGGTCTGCGAAAAGCATCGAGCTCCTCATGCATTTTAAAGTGCTGCAGGAGCTCTGGCGAAACCGGGCCCTCGATGACGATTTCGCGGCCTCTACTAGATACGGTATGGCGGATATGCGTTTTCCGATGTTCCATTTTCGCCGCCTCCTTTGCTCGTTCCCCTCACTTATAACAGAAAAATGAAAATTTGAAAAGTATAGCCCCTCATAAAAGCGTGTGATATAATGTATTCCGACATAAAACATTCATAATTAACTCTTGACATCCCGCTGCACACTGCATGACTAATTACACACTGGCCCTCATGAACAAGTGGATACCGCTTCAAACTATGCCATTAGGTTGACAGCAATAATCCGCACTATGAAATCCGCCGACGTGTATCCGTTTTCATGATTTGAATTTGCTTATTAATGGGTGCTTAAAGACAGATTCAAGGGAGGATGAAACAATGAGTCAGCTGCAAGGTGAGATTATTTCGGAGGTAGCCCCCTCGTCCAATTTGGGGAACTATGAGGAGGCTTACGCCAAATTCGATTGGGCCGATGTGGAGAAGCAATTCTCCTGGTATGATACGGGCCGCGTGAATATGGCTTATGAAGCGATCGACCGCCACGTGGATGCGGGAAAAGGCAGCCGTACGGCACTGCTGTTCAGTGATTCGAACAGGAATGAATCCTATACGTATGAAGAACTGAGTACGCTGTCCAACAAATTTGCAAATGTACTGCGCAGCTATGGCATTGGTAAGGGCGACCGCGTTTTCGTCTTTATGCCGAGAAGCCCTGAGCTGTATATCTCCGTGCTCGGTACACTCAAGGTAGGTGCGGTCGTAGGGCCGCTCTTCGAAGCTTTTATGGAAACGGCGGTCAAGGACCGGCTGGAGGATAGCGGCGCGGTAGCCATCGTCACGACGCCTGCGCTGCTGCCACGTGTCAAGCGGAACGAGCTGCCCGCGCTGAAGCATGTGTTCCTGGTCGGCGAGGATCTTCCGCAGGAAGCGGGGCTGATCGACCTGCTGGCCGAGCTGGAGAAGGCCGCACCGGAGACCGAAATCCAATGGGTCGACCGCGAGGACGGGATGATCCTGCACTATACATCGGGCTCTACGGGAAAACCTAAGGGCGTATACCACGTTCATAACGCGATGATTCAGCATTATCATACAGGCAGGGTTGTTCTGGACCTGAAGGAAGGCGACATATACTGGTGTACAGCCGATCCGGGCTGGGTGACGGGGACCTCCTATGGCATATTCGCACCTTGGCTGCTTGGGGTTACGAATGTTGTGCGCGGAGGACGCTTCAGTCCCGGGGACTGGTATGATACGATTCAGCAAAACAAAGTAACAGTCTGGTACAGTGCGCCGACCGCATTCCGGATGTTGATGGGAGCAGGGGAAGACATCATCGGCCAATACGATCTGTCTTCGCTGAGACATGTCTTATCCGTCGGCGAGCCGCTGAATCCTGAGGTCGTACGCTGGGGACATAGAGTATACGGACTGCGCATTCATGATACATGGTGGATGACGGAAACCGGCGGACAACTGATCTGCAACTACCCATCGATGCCGCTGAAGCCGGGCTCCATGGGCAAGCCGGTCCCGGGCATCGAAGCCGCGATTATCGACGATAACGGCAAAATTCTGCCGCCTAACCGGATGGGAAATCTGGCCATCCGTACACCTTGGCCAGCCATGATGCGGTTAATCTGGAATAACGCTCCGAAATATGAGGAGTATTTCCGGGTTCCGGGGTGGTACATTTCCGGCGACACGGCTTATATGGACGAAGACGGTTATTTCTGGTTCCAGGGCCGGATTGACGACGTCATCAATTCCTCCGGGGAGCGAATTGGCCCATTTGAGGTGGAGAGCAAGCTGCTGGAGCATCCGGCCGTTGCGGAAGCGGGCGTGATCGGCAAGCCTGACCCGACGCGGGGAGAAATCATCAAAGCGTTCATCTCCCTGCTGGATGGATACGAGCCTTCGGAGGAGCTGAAGGCGGACATCGCGCGCTTCGTGAAGGAAGGGTTATCGGCCCATGCCGCACCGCGCGAAATCGAGTTCAAGGATAAGCTGCCGAAGACGCGCTCCGGCAAAATCATGCGCCGCGTGCTCAAGGCCTGGGAGTTGAATCTTCCAACCGGGGATCTGTCGACGATAGAGGATTGATAACAAACTATAGGCATGATCGATATTAATACAAGAAAGACGCCGGGGTGAACCATGTCAGCCCCGGCGTCTTTCTCATAGTCAGCCTTCAACAAATTGTCCCTTGATGGGTTCAAGATCGTTTTTGAATTTTATGCGAATCGATTTGCCCTTCTCCAGACTTGGTTGATCGGACACCTGGAAATGAATATGCGCTTCGCTGGAATTTCCGGAATTGCCGGTAAGTCCAAGCGTCTGGCCTCGCTTGACCTTTTGCCCCTCTTGCACGCTGATCGATCCTTGTTTGAAATGCGCCAATATACTGTACTCCCCTTGATGGTCGATGATGATGTAATTCCCGGCGGGATGCTGCTCGTTCATAGTGCCGGCAGGAGCATTATCCTCCACGTCGTTAACGACCTCCATGATGATGCCGTCCGCTGGAGCCAGCACCTCCCGCCCGAAAGCATGGAAGCTTTCATTTTCCGCCGGGTCCCCTTCATAACTGCTGGTTTCCTCAACGACGATGAAATCGTAAGCATAGCGCTGGGTTTCGTAAGCGTAGTGATAATTCAAGAGCACGTTGCTGCCGCCCCAGAAGGTGAGCCATTCCCCTTTAAACGGTAAACTGTATTCTTGCTCGGTGTAATCGTTATCCGTTGCGGGATAAGAGGACAGATTTACAATTTGCAGCCCCCATATGACTCCGTTCTGGTCTGTTACAGCGGAAATTCCTTTGCTGGAGGAAGGATCGAGCCATACATAGTCCGTCATGCCGTTGACTGCTATCTTTGATTGCATCACAAACGTATCATTAGCCCCAAAGAAAGATTGCGACAGCTCTTTGATTTGCTGCATCGTGACTTGGCTTTGAAAATCGGGGCTAAGCGTGTTGTACACTTGATTATAATATCCATTCTGCAACGCCTCGGGAAGCAGATCGATATTTTCCAGCATACCGGCGGATTCTGGGGAACCTTTGGATGGTTGTAATTGTTGTGATTCCGGCAGGCTGCAACCTGTAAATAAGTATAGGGCTATTAGGCAAATCAGCAATTTTGCATTCATATGGCACCTCTCCCGTTCTACATCGAGTTGATCTTTATGTTTGTAATTATAGCTGCTGGAGATGAACGATAGAGAAACAGGGGATGAACAGTTGCTTAAATGTATTAGGTCACAGTTAAGGTACTGTTAAGGTTCAAGAAGCCATAAGGAAATATGGATATGTTACAATGAGCATAACTATATTCAAGGACAGGGAGGACGGAAAAATGAGCCAGCCTCATATCCTGCTGGTGGATGACGAGAAGGCAATTCTTAAATTACTGCATACGGTCTTGGCCAAGGAAGGCTATACCGACGTGGACTCCGTCGGGAGTGCAGAGGAGGCTATTGAGGCCTGCCGTTCCAAGCCCTACGATCTCATCCTTTTAGATGTGATGCTTCCAGGTAAAAGCGGCTTTGAAGCAGCTCCATTCATTCGCGAAATGACGGATGCGCCGATATTGTTTTTGACGGCCCGTTCGACGGATTTAGACAAGCTGACCGGGTTTGCAATTGGAGGAGATGATTATATCGTCAAGCCGTTCAATCCTCTTGAGGTCATCGCCCGGTTGAGAGTGCATCTTAGAAGAACTGCTGGATCCGGATCGTCAGCATCCCTGCCCGCAAAGAGGACGGGGACTCAAGAAATATATGATTTTGGCTATTTCGTAGTGGATGGAACCGCCAAGGAACTGACTGTAAACGGACGGGCTGTCGACTGTCCGGCCCAAGTCTTTCAACTGCTATTATTTTTATGCCGCCATCCTAACCGCGTATTTCCCAAAGACGAGCTGTATGAGCGGGTTTGGGGCGAATCTGCAATCAGCGATGACAACACAGTTATGGTACATATTCACCGTATACGAGAGCGAATTGAGCCGAATCCCGCCAAACCTGTATTTTTGGTGACGGTTCGTGGACTAGGTTATAAGCTGGTTCGAAGAGGAACAGAATCATGACGATGCGCCGCCGCTTTGTATGGATATTTATCAGGCAGTGGTTAACTGTTGGGGCCATTACGGCAATATGCATCGTGATGATGTTTTTTTGGATCGCTGAAAAAATGACTGAACTGGATTTGAAACGGAATTTCTCCCGCGTGGCGCTGGAATCCATCATGGACGCATATTCGCTTCGGGAGGACGGCTCTCCGCATATTTCGCCCAGGTTGCTGAAGCAAGTCGAGGAGAATGGCGGCTGGCTCCAGGTATTGAATGAGCAAGGGGAGGCAACGACTGCCTACTTCACGCCGCCGGATGTTCCCGCAAAATATAAGCCTGGCCAACTGATCGACTATTTCAACCGACAGCAGCCGTTTCCTTACCGGCTCTATATATTGATACGTCCGATTGAAGGGGAGATGGTCACGCTGCTGTATGGTGTCAAGGAGCCGCTGGATACGGCGGCGTCTGTATTGGCCGAGGACAGTGAGAGATTTGAGCGCTTAATCATGGAGGCAAGGCCAGCCGAATCAGCCTCTGGATTTGATGAATGGCCCATGGAGATAAGATACTGCCTGGAAGAATACGAGGCCGGCATACAGCTGCTGAGCCCTGAGGGGAAAGAGCTGTTGTCGTATCGCCTGCCTTCTGGGGTCCCACAGCAATATTCACCACAAGACCTTGTGTTGAGATTGCAATACCCGGAACGGTACGGCATGCGTATGGAAATGAGAACGGAGCCTGGCACCGAAAGGATTTGGCTGGTTCACGCTCCATATTATGCTGCTGCTGGCATCGGCTTAACACCGCTGGGCCCAACTGTCAATAGCGAGGGTCAGCTCATGATGTACGGCTTTGGCAGTCTCCTGCTTATCCTGCTGCTTGCCTGCGGCGGGTTGGCATTGTGGCAGGGAAATAAATTCGGGTTGCCTATGCTGCACGTGATGCGCTGGCTGGAGCACTTGGCGCACCGGCAATACAAGGAGCCGATTGACCGTCATGGCAGGCCGATAAGCAAGCGGCGTTCCGGCCGTCTGAAGCGCAGGTATAAAGCGTATGCTGAAGTTGTTGATTCTGTTCAAAAATTATCTCAGCAGTTGGAGCAGCATGAGCTGGAACGGGAGCAGAGCGAGCGAATGCGTGAAGAATGGATTGCGGGCTTGTCCCATGATTTGAAAACACCGCTCTCCTCTATATACGGTTATGCCCAGCTGCTGCGATCCGGACAATATGAGTGGGAGAGGGAGGAAGTTACGGAGTTTGCGGCTACTATGGTGGAAAAGGCAGAATACATGGACGAACTGATCCAGGATTTGAATTTGCTTTATCGCCTCAAACATGCCTCTGACACCCTGCACCTGGAATGCCGCAATATGAATGAGGTGGCGGGGGATGCAGTGGCGCACATTGCGCAGGATCCTGCATGGTCGCCATATAAATGCGAGTGGGTTCCTGCCCCAGAGGAAATTTATTATCGAGTTGATCCTATCGCATTTCGCCGTATGATGGATAATATTATGATCAATGCTATGCTGCATAATCCGCAAGGGACCCAGTTGAAAGTCCGGATGCAGAAAGGCCCGGGAACTGGCTTCGCCTTACAGTTTGAAGATAACGGGACCGGTATGGACGAGACTACCCGGAGCAGTCTATTTCACCGGTACTACCGGGGAACGGCAACGGACCGTATTGCGTCAGGCAGCGGCTTAGGCATGGCTATAGCGAAAGAAATTGCCGAGGCGCATGGGGGAACGGTTGAGGTGCGAAGTGCGGTGGGGCGGGGAACATTAATTACGGTAAGCTTCAGCGAAATAAGAGAGGACACCCGGCAGATCTAAGTACGATCTAGCCGAATGTCCCGGAGGCCTCAAGGATATTAAATAGATCTGAAGCCGTTGGGCAAGACGCCAGTTCTGCGAATCGCCCGAATTTCCGCCAGGCTTAGACGCCTATTGGAGCTGATGATCGATTCAGGCTCACTGCCTGCAATAATGTCGTCTAGATCGGCAATATTGGTTACGCCCCGAAAAACCCGGAATCTTCCTCTGAAATTCGTGCGGGAGAACAGAACTAAGGTAGCACCTGAGTTCGGAGAGAAGAAGCGCAGGCTCTCGATGTCGCCAAATGTGCGCTCTAGGTTCCGTATTCCGACATTACCGCGAACGACAAATCTGCGTCCTCTGTAATTCTCGTCTCGAAACAAGCGAAGTCTTGGAAAAACGGCTTGAGAGATCATTGCTTTACTCATGCTGTCACCTCCTTCGCGAACAGTATATGAATCTTAAAACTCGGCTGCTTGGACATAGTTCCCATTGAAAACAAACCAAATCAAGTTTCTCAAAAAAAAGGCTTCCACCGGAACGAAATGTTCCGTGGAAGCTTTTGGTGTTCGCGGTTATTTCTTAAACTGCACCGAACCAGAAGGCGAGGATTCTCCCAGCGCATTGATCGCCGTGACCCTGACCCAACCGCTTGGCGCATCCGTTTTAAACGAGAAATGCGTGGCTGGGGTCGAGCCTAGTCTGGAATACACGCCATCTGCGGTATCCGATAAATAGATCTGGTATTTCGTAATATGTTCCTCGGACGCATTGGCTGCCCAGGATACCGTAATTTCCTGATCGTTGATCTGCGCTCCGACTTGCCCTGGTGCGTTAGGCGGGGCTAAATCGTCCAAATCAATATCCGGCAATGATTCCTGATCCGAACCATCCGGATTGGGAATGCCACTCCAGCTATTGAAGCTAACGATGGCGCTTGGCGCGGATTCTCTTCCAGCAACGTCTACCGCTGTGATGTAGTAGGCGTAATTCCCTCCGGAGCCCGAGTCTGTGAACAAGGTGTCTTGACCCGTCAGCACGACCTTCCCTGTGCCCTTGAAGGCAGCTCCGCCTTCCGACCGGTACAGGCGATAGCCGACGACGTCATTTTCTGGATTTTTGGCAAAAGATATTTTGGCCGCGCCGCCTGCCGCAGTCAGATGGACATCACTTGGCGGCGATGGATCCTTGCCATCGTCTTTCCTTGGATCCGGCTTGGTTGGAGCATCTTCGCCAGCATCCTTCGGCATATAGAAGCTAAGCGGTCTATGACCGCCTTTCATGCCGGAAAAGGCCTTCTGAAGCTCGTCGACAAGCTCCTTAATTGGCTTCTCGCGCTTCATGACGACTTTCTCCAGTACCATGTCGGAAGGGGTCGTGTCATGCGGAATATAGTTCACGCCTTCATATGTGATATATTTCGTCCGAACCAGCACGTCATCCGGCTCGGTAGGGACGTATTCCGCGTTAAATATGTCCGTAACCACTTTTCCAGCCTGCTGTGTAAGGGCAGTCGGCAGCTTGCCGCTATAGCCTGAGACGGTTTTGGTTACGATGCCGTCAGGCTTCTCGAATTGTTTCGTTTGAAACAGCTCCGGTTTGCTGTCGGTCACTTCATTCATCACCTTGGCCCAGATGGAGCGAGCTCTCGACTTGCCTGCGTCAGACAGCGTATTAACCGGTTCTTTATAACCGATCCAGACGCCTAGCGACACGTCGGGAGTATACCCCATAAACCATACGTCCGCATAATTTTGCGTAGAGCCCGTTTTACCGACAATTGGGATTTTTCCATAGCTTTTGAAATCACTTTTAAGCGATCGGGCAGTTCCGTCGGTAATGACCGTACGAAGCATATCTGTCATCAAATAGGCGGTCTGTTTGGAAAAGACCGGTTCAGGCTCCACCTGATGCTTATAGATGACATTGCCTTTAAAATCGGTGATTTTCTCGATCATGTAGGCATCGGTGAATTCTCCGCCATTGGCGATTGTGCTATACGCGTTCGTAAGTTCCTCAACAGTGACACCGTATTTAAGGCCGCCAAGGACGCCGGTCTGCGCCCCGTAGTCTTCCTCGACCAATGTGGTAATGCCGAGCTTCTTGGCGAACTCCCAGGCTTGCTCGATGCCTACGGTTTGATTAAACACCTTCAGCGCCGGTACGTTTCGCGATTCATTCAGCGCTGTTCTTGCTGTAACCAAGCCTTTGTAGCCGCCGCTTGAATTTACCGGAATATGATAGCCCTTGGAGTAATCCCGCAAAATAATCGGCGAGTCATCGATGATGCTGGCCGGCTGGATCAGACCGAGTTCCATTGCCGGCAGATAGGCGGCGATCGGCTTCATTGTGGAGCCGGGCTGCCTTTTCATTTGTGTAGCATAGTTCATTTGCTCCGTATAGAAGTCCCGGCCTTCAATCATGCCGAGAATGGCTCCAGAACGGTTGTCGAGCATAATGGCAGCGACCTGCTCAAGCCCTTTCTTCTCGCTGTAAGGGCTGAAATTGTCAGCGTTCTCCGACACCTTATGCATGGCATTGTACACTTGCTTATCGATGGTCGTGTATACCCGGTAGCCCCCCGTCAGAAGCTGCTGCCGCGCTTCTTCGAGCAGCTGCGGATTGCCCAGCAGCTCTTCTTTGGTCATCTCCGGATTATTCATCATGGCGATGACGAGAGCGCCCTGCCGCTCGGTTTCCAGCATTAAATAAGGATAGGTCTCGTAAGCTTTTTTTGTTTGTGCTGCCAAAGAGCCTTTAATGTCAAAGGCTAAAGCCTCGTCATACTGCTCTCTGGTAATCTTGTTTTCTTCCAGCATGCGGGACAGCACGAGCTGCTGCCGCTTGATGGCACGCGCAAATGCTTCTTCGTTGAACTCACCCTTGCCGTTAAAGGCGGAATAGGCGGAAGGAAGCTGAGGCAGCCCCGCCAGATAAGCCGTCTGGGCAATGTTGAGCTCGTTTAGGTTGGTGACGTTGAATATCCCCTTGGCGGCAGCTTTGATGCCGTAGACCTGATATCCGTTTGAGCCATTGCCAAAAGGAACCTTATTTAAATAAGCTGTAATGATTTCAGGTTTGGAGAGAAAACGTTCCAGACGTACAGCAAGAAAAATTTCCTTCACCTTCCGGTTAGCGGTTTTGTCGAGGCTCAGAAATACGCGTCTGGCCAGCTGCTGAGTCAGTGTGCTGCCCCCGGTCTGTACATCCTCCTTCAGGAGCCGTTGCTTAACCGCACGCATTGTTCCATTAAAATCGACGCCGATATGGCGGTAGAAGTTGTTGTCCTCGATAGCGATTACCGCATCTATGACGGAAGCAGGAATTTCATCATAACTGACCGGCCGTCGGTCTTCTTCCGAACGAAGCTGGCCAATGCCTGAGCCGTCGCGGAAATAGGCGAAGCCTGTCATCTCGTTATGATTGATTTTCGCTTCTATATCGGCACGGGATCGCACGGGGTCATCCTTCACGATCGAGGTGACATACCCGAATACGGCGCCTCCGGCAAAGAGAACGGCAGCGAATCCGAACAGGGTCAGCCAGCCCAGCGTCATCCAGACCCAGCGCCATTTCGAGCGTTTTGGCGCTTTTGCCTTGTTCTTCTGTTGCTTTTTGTTGGAGCTTGTATCGTTATCGCGAGCCATGAAATATCCTCCTTTTTAACAGCAACATTATAGCATAAATTAAGGGATTTGAATGCTCTTTCAAAGATTGGCCACGCAGAAAAAAATGATTCTGGCCTGACAATCACGGTTCTGGACTTGTAAAAAGTATGTATTTTATAACTAGCTAAAATGCATTGCTCGGCAGAAAATACAAAAACCGACCCGATCCTTGCGGACGAGTCGGTTTTGTGAAGCTTATTAACGGTTGTAGAACTCGACGATTTGCTTCTCGTCAATGTCTTGGGACAACTCGGAACGCTCTGGCAAACGGATGAATTTGCCTTCCAGCGCTTGGTCGTTGAACTCAAGGTAAGCAGGAATGTGAGTGCGGTTCTCCAAGGCTTCCTTAATGGAAGAAAGACCGCGGCTTCTTTCGCGAAGACCGATTACGTCGCCAGTGCTTACGGAGTAAGAAGCGATGTCAACTTTTTTGCCGTTAACGGTAACGTGTCCGTGGGATACCAATTGACGTGCGCCTGCACGGGAGTTGGCAAAGCCCAGACGGTATACCAAGTTGTCCAAACGAGTCTCGAGGAGGAACATGAAGTTCTCACCCGCGATACCGCTCATTTTTTGAGCTTTGTTGAACAAAGTGCGGAATTGCTTCTCGCCAAGACCATACATGTGGCGAAGCTTTTGTTTTTCTTGAAGCTGCATACCGTAGTTACTGATTTTTCTCCGTTGGGTTGGACCATGTTGTCCCGGAGGGAATGGGCGCTTCAATTCTTTTCCAGTGCCGCTCAAGGAAATGCCAAGACGGCGGCTAAGTTTAAATTTAGGACCAGTGTAACGTGCCATTGTATAGGTAGACTCCTTTAATTTGAAATTTTCGCTATAGGGTTCTACTTGCGCGGACTTTGTTTAGTAAGCGAAGGATAGAAGATAATTACGCTTATCTGTCAGGAAAGTTCAGCCGCTGTCCCGACAGCAACAAAATCCAGAGGGTGCCGCATGCGTTACGCCCTAATCAAAGACCTATCCAGTCTTCTTCAACAATATATATTATATGAAATCATCGGATAAAGTCAAGATGGGTTTTTTGTATGAAAAGCGGTAAAAAACGTAGTTTATGTCGATAGGGCTTTCGGCCTAAAAAAGTATGACGGAATGGAGTAAAATTAATGCAAAAAGGGACGGAAGATAGTAAAATAAACATATAGTCACAAAAAAGAATCAAGGAGCGAAACTGACTGGACGGACGAGACAAACATGAGCAGCTGTTATACATGGACAGAGTTGAATAGCTTAGGTTACCAATAAATCGCCGTATTCCAAGTGCGACGAAAAGGAGTTTTCCTATGGCCAAACAATCAAGAGACGACCCGATGATAGATACAATTCCGAATTCTTCGCTGTCTGTGCTATTTGAGGAAGCAAGTGAGCATATGAGTTGGCTGGAACAACTCGATATAACAGAGCATGATTATTCATATATTGAACCGTTCATACAGAAAGGCTACGCGGATTGGAAGCAGGAGATTTCCGGATTGCTTGAACTTGACGGGGGATGGTGGTTTGTGGCCAATCATACCGGGACGATCATCGATGCGGACATGCCGATCCCGGAGCTCGTGGCCGAGACGATCGCCGCCACCGTACAAAGCCTTGAATGTACCGTCCGTTCCTTCGAATGCTTCAGCTGCATTGCCGTACCGGTCTTAACGCGGAGTAACGGGCAGTTGTTCGCCGTATTCGGCTGCGTGCTGGATGAAGGCATAAGTGCTGATGCTTCGCTCATATTGGCAAAAATGAACGCCCATTATTTCCGGGCCTGCTTCTATAAGAGATTCCATTCCTGGTTCGTGCTTGATTTGCTGAGCATCCAGAGACAGACCAAACGCGAGGAGCATCGTCGCTCCATCTTGTTCCAGGTCGTTCAGAAGCTGTATGGCAAAATCGACGTCGATTCCATTTTGTCGGAAGTGTTCGAGAGAATTGCCGGCATGTATCCAGATGCCAAGGCCGAGCTGCTCATGTCACAGGATCACGTCAGCCGCGATCCGAGGGTCAAGTCGCTTCTGCTGCACGGAGAGCAGGAGCATATCTGCGTTAGGGCTTTTATGGAAGGCAGGATGCTGCGCAAAGAGCTGCAGAGTACAGAGGGCGAGCCTTACATAGAAATTGCGGTTCCTCTCATCGGCAAGCAGGGCGTTTACGGGGTGTTTCATTTGCTGCTGCCTAAGGATCAGGTAGAGGAAATCGATTTACAGCTCATCAGCATGCTGGCCGATACGGCGGGGACTGCCTTCGAGAACGCGAAACTGTACGAGCAATCCAATCTGCTGATCAGCGAGCTGCGGCTAATCAATGAATTGACTAAACGGCTCAATCAAAGTCTCCGTCCCAAAGAAGTTTTTAAATTCGCGACGGAAGAGCTGCTGTCGATTTTTAAAGCCGAATTTTGCTGCATCTCGCAAATCACCAAAGAAAACGAGCATTTCGAAATCATGTCCAGCAATGTGCCGTCGTTGTCCAAGGAGTTTTTTCCGAAGGATTACGGCTTTAGCGGGTTGGTCTACTCGACGCAGGAGCCGATTATTCTGTCAGATTACAAGGCCTATGGCAAGTTTTCTTCTAAAATGATGGAAATCACGGACTCCCGCTCCCTGATTGCCGCTCCTTTGATCGTCAGGGGAGAGGTGAACGGCGTTATTATGCTTTCCCACCGGGAAGAACGGTTTTTCTCTTATGAGAATTACAAGCTGCTGCAGGTGCTGGCTTCCCATATCGGCCTTGCAATCGCTAATGCTTCTCTGCATGCGGAAGTACGTAGGATGGCCAATCGGGACATGCTCACAGGACTGTATGCGCGGCATTATTTGGATGATACGATTCAGGAATTTCAGAAGAAGGACACCAACGGCTCATTGATTGTCGTCGATATCGATCAGTTTAAGGGGATCAATGATACGTACGGGCATCAAACCGGAGACAAGATCCTGAAGCAGGTATGTTCGATTATCAGGAGCACGATACGCAAGACGGATATCGCTGCCCGGTGGGGCGGCGAAGAGCTTGCCTTGTACTTGCCGGGAGCGAGCATGGAGCACGGGCTGCAGATCGCGGAGATGATTCGTTTGCGCGTAGAACAGGAGACCGAACCGAAGGTGACTGTATCGTGCGGCATTGCCGAATGGACCCGGGATGATGACAGGATCAGTGTTGAATCATTGTTCTACCAGGCGGATATGGCTTTGTACAAAGCGAAAAATAACGGCAGAAATCAAACGCAGGCGGGTTAAATAATATAGTGCTGTTTCATGATGACTGTCTCACGTAGTGAGGCAGTTTTTTGCTGTGCTGGCGCATAGATTCTTTGGGCAGGGACAGCCTACAGCTAACAGGCTTTATCCTAAGGGAGGAATCAGCATCATGGGTCTACTTCACAGGTTCATCTTAGCGAGCTTTTGCTTGATGGCTGCAGTGTTGATGTCGTCCTGCCGCCTGCAGGAGGCGCGAAGCGGCGAGCAATGGTTTAATCACGCGTGGTCTGGCCTGGCCGGCGTAGATGCTTTGACCTTTCAGGGCAAAGCGGCATTATGGCGCGGAGAGCAGGGGGTACTGGAACAAAATTTAAACTATAGCGGCAGGCTGGATGACCATCACCGCCTGACCATGCGGACCGTCATTGCGGAAGGGGCGTCCGGCAGCAAGGGAAGCCTGCTGGCATCGGGGACTCGCCCGGGGGAAAAATATGAAACGAAGCTTGTGGCGCAGGGACGGCGCTGGCATATTGTTTCTGACGAAGAGTCGCTGGGCAAGGGGCTGGTACGGCTTAACCCGCTGGAACAGCTGGAGCATATCCGCAATGCCCGGAAATCGATCAAGCTGGAGAGCGGGGCAGCCAGAGGAACGAAGGTGCTGCGGATTGAACTTGATGCCGCGGATGCACAGGCTTTGATTGGCAGTGAGCTGGAGGAAGAGATGAAGCAGGTAAGGCAGAAATGGGAAAGCAAGCTTGCCAAGCTGCCGAATGCGGAACGGGCGAAGCTGGCTAGCCAGTCGGAGCAGATCTGGAGTGCGGGAAATAAACAGCTTGCCGAAATGCTGAATCAAGCTGAGATTCAAGCTGTATACCATCTAACCCTCAATTCGAAGACAGGGCTTCCGATGCGCCTGACCTCCGAATCGAGGATAGCGTATTTGAGCCCGCAAGGTGCTCCGCAGCAGGAGATGCTGCGTACAGATAACCGATTTGATTATAAATAGCAAGCTGGTTATTTTTCGAATATCTCCTAATCTCTTGGAAGAGAGCGGCAGACCGTGCTACAATAGAAAACGAATTAACCAGCGTTCAACTAACAGAGCAGCTTCCTGTCAAGATGGGAATGCTGCTTATCTAAATTAGAGGAGGCGTAAGTCTGTATGCGAGATCCAAGAATACAGAAATTGGCGGAAAATTTGGTGGGCTATTCCGTTAACGTTCAGCCAGGAGAAAACGTGCTCGTGGAGATGATCGGCAATGAAAGGGATTTGCTGATCGCGATTGTTGAAGAGGTTGGCAGAAAGGGCGGGAATGCCTTTGTGGAGCTGACCGACCGGACAGTGCAGCGTTCGCTTTTCAAATATGCAAACGAGGAACAGATGAAAACCTGGGCAGAAATTGACCTTAACCGGATGAAGCAGATGGATTGCTATATCGGTATCCGGGCCGGCACGAATGTGAACGAGTTGTCCGATGTTCCTGAGGAGAAAATGAAGCTGTACAATTCGCTTTATTCCCATCCTGTACATAGCGAGCAGCGGGTGAAGCATACGAAATGGGTCGTCCTTCGTTATCCAAACGCCAGCATGGCGCAATTGGCGAACGCGAGCACCGAAGCCTTCGAGAATTTCTATTTCGATGTATGCAACCTGGATTACGCCAAAATGGACCGGGCGCAGGATGCATTAGCCGATCTAATGAAGCGCACGGATAAAGTCCGGATTACCGGCCCTGGTACGGATTTGTCCTTCTCCATTAAAGGAATCGGAGCCATCAAGTGCTCGGGAGAGCGCAACATCCCGGACGGCGAGGTATATACGGCGCCAGTCAGAGATTCGGTAAACGGTACGATCAGCTATAACACGCCTACTTTGTATAACGGGATTACGTTCGAGAACATCAAGTTCCGCTTCGAGAATGGAAGAATCGTGGAGGCAACGAGCAACGATACGGACAACCTCAACAAAATCCTCGATACGGACGGAGGATCACGTTATATTGGCGAGTTTGCGATCGGCTTCAATCCGTACATTTTGCACCCGATGAAGGATATTCTGTTTGACGAGAAGATTGCCGGCAGCCTTCATTTTACGCCGGGCCAGGCTTATGAAGAGGCATTTAACGGGAACAAATCCTCCATACATTGGGATCTGGTGCTTATCCAACGTCCGGAATACGGCGGCGGGGAAATTTATTTCGATGACGTGCTCATCCGCAAAGACGGAATATTTGTAGTGCCTGAGCTGGAGGCGTTGAATCCGGAGAACCTGAAATAGAGAGAATATACCTTGCTAGGGAAGCGGATTCAATGTATCATGGTAATATATTTATTCCAAAGTTAGACGCGGAGGGATTCGAAATGGCGAACAACAATCAAGCGGTAGTTGAAATTGCTCAAACTGCGAGCAAATTTTCATCATCCATCGTTCTTCAAGCAGATAATAAGTACATCGATGTAAAAAGTATTTTGGGTCTCTTCACAACGCTGGTAAACACGCAAAGCTATGAGCTTCATGTTCACGGACCAGATGCGGATGCCGCGAAGGCTGCCGTATCTGAAGTGTTTGCAAAGCACGGCTTGAATGTGAAGGTAGTTGCCGAATAATCGCTCATTCGAAGAAGCACTCTTGCCGATGCAGGCAAGGGTGCTTTTTTGAACATATTAGAAGTATCATTCCGGGATGTGCGAAACGTCTTACCCAATTGGGGAGACTTGGGAAAGGGATTATTTAGAGAGGTTCTTGTATTGGCTTTCGATTTCGTCTAATATTAAGAATAGAGTAGATGAGTGATCGACTTTAGGGACATAGGGGGGAAGAAACATGACTTCATCTGATTTGCAGGAGCAACTGAATCTGAAAGCATTAAATCTTCTGCAGGAAGATGCGGATAAAATACAGAAGCTGATCGAAGTGCAGATGGAGAACCTGGCTACGCGTTACTGCCCTCTCTATGAGGAAGTATTGGATACCCAGATGTATGGTTTCTCCAGACAGGTTGACTACGCGGTTCGTGTCGGGCTCATTCAAGAGTCAACAGGCAAACAAATTTTGAACAAGCTAGAGCGGAATTTGGCCCTGTTATACGAAGCGATGAATAATAAAGAGTAGCCTGTTAATAGAAACAGGCTTACATACCACAGAAAGCGTACAATCCCGTTATCGCCGGGATGTACGCTTTCTTTGTTTGTTTCGCTGTGATGGCCGCCCTGACGTTCTTACGGCGTTATACGAGGTAGAACGAGACCCCCAGAATTGCATAGACAGCAATCAGGAGCAGGCCCTCATACCAGTTCGTCTGTCCGTCCTGAGTAATCGATTTGGCGATGAAGACGGACACGCCAATGGCTGCAAGCTCAATTACAGTGAACACGATGTCCATCGGCCGGCCGAAGAGGTGACTGACAAAAATCAGCACCGGAGCAACGAACAAAGCGATTTGCAGACTGCTGCCCACGGCGATTTCTACGGAGGCGCCGATCTTATTTTTCATGGCGAGTAAAATGGCTGCGCTGTGTTCTGCTGCGTTCCCGACGATAGCGACAACGAAGGCACCGACAAATATTTCGCTAAGACCGAAACGCTCTGTGAACGTATCCAATGTTCCAACGAGCCATTCGCTGACAAAAGCGACCATGATCGTTGCCAGGACGAGATACGTGATCGATTTGCCTTTGGACCATGCGGGCGGCAATTCATGCGAGCCCCCTGCAGTAGCCAGGGCGATGCTGTCTGTTTCGGCGGCAGCTCCATTGTCCGCTCCTTTGCCGGCTTCCGTGACATCGGCCAAATAATCCTTATGCGTAATCATGGAGAAGACGAGCCATAGCAAATAGGAAGCGATGAGGATTCCGGCGACGACGAGGCTAAGCGCAGTCCGGTCCTCTTCATGGAGGACGTGCGTCTGCAGGAAAATAGCTGGTACAAACAAGGCGATAATCGCCACGATCATCAACGAGCCGTTCATGCCCGCCAGTGATACGTTGTACCGTTGTATTTTATGCTTTAATCCGCCAGCGAACAGGCTTAAACCGAGGACAAGCAGCAGATTTCCGATAATCGAGCCGGTAATGCTCGCTTTGACCATGTCGAATAATCCTTCGCGAACGAGCAGAATGCCGATGATCAGCTCCGCAGCGTTCCCGAAGGTTGCGTTCAGAAATCCGCCCAGGCGCTGTCCGGCATAATGAGCTACGCTTTCGGTCGCTTTTCCCAGAAATCCGGCAACAAAAATGACAGCAACGGCGGAAATGATAAACTGCAGGGTGGCCGGCCAGTGTGCGTAATGCCCTGCGGCGCTTAAAATAAAGAAAATGATCAACAGGCTTGGCGATACATATTTTCGCATATTGGCACCTCGGCTTTGCGTGAATATATCAAACTCAATATAACCAATTTGGGTAAAATAAAAACGATACACCAAAAGAATATTCCACATTTGCTTTACAGCAGCATAGGAATTACAATAAATATAATGAGGTTGAAGGAGGAATTGACCATGACCGAACAATTACAGTTAGATAATGGGCTTATTCGAATTTCAGACGACGTCGTTGCAAAAATCGCCGGGATGGCGGCCCTGGAAACGCCGGGAATCGCGGCTATGTCTGGCGGCTTGTCCGAAGGCTGGGCGAAGCGGTTAAGCGGCAAAAATGTGCAAAAGGGCGTCACCGTAGAAGTCGGTCAGTTGGAAGCGGCAATTGATCTCCGTATTATTGTGCTGTACGAGACGCCGATTCACGAGGTGTGCCGGATGCTTCAGCAAAATGTTCGTGAAGCGGTCGAAAGCATGACAGGACTTAAAACCGTGGAAGTCAATGTGAAAGTTGAAGGCGTTGCATTCAAGGATGATGAAATCTGATCGTGCAGCGTGACGGTACATAGATCGTTCGAGAATTTCAGAACCGAACCGGTATGGAAGAAAGAAGACTACGGGGATCCCGTAGTCTTCTTTCGTTCTTGCTATAAATGGCGGCGTCTCGGATGGCTCAGCTCATACGATGGATCCTTTACAACGACCGATTTGGTTCGTTCCTGCTTTGCAGGCAGGGAGGAGTCGCGCGAGATGCTGAGGACAATGCCCATTGCTCCCATCATGACCAGCAGGGAGGAGCCGCCGTAGCTGATGAATGGCAGGGTTACGCCGGTAATGGGGATCGTTCGCGTTACGCCTCCGATATTAACGAAGGCCTGGATGGCGATGAGTCCCATAATCCCAACGCCGGTCAGCAAGCCGAACGTACTGGAGCAGCGGAGTGAGACCAGCAGTCCCCTCCATATAAAATAGGTGTATAACAATAGGAAAATAATGCTTCCAATGAAACCGAATTCTTCACCAATGACTGAGAATATAAAGTCATTATAGGAATTCGGGAGGTAATGCAGCTTCTGAATGCCTTGGCCGAATCCTGCTCCTGTTAAGCCGCCATGTCCTAGCGCAGTTAAGGAATGGATAATGTTATATCCTGTGTGCTGCGGATCCTCCCAAGGGTTAATGAATGATGTAATTCGTCCTACTTTATAGTTGCTGCCTGCTTGTTTCTCGCTTGGATTAATTTGCTCTAAAAGGGCGCCGGCACCGAGTACGATGCTGGCTCCAAGGATAAGCAAAGCGATAGAACCTAAAATATGTTTCAAATTTGCTCCGCCGGCAAATATAATCAGGCCTGCGGTAGCGACCAGAATCATGCATGAGCCAAAATCGGGCTGCAGCATGATAAGACCAGCCACAAATCCGACGATGACCATCACGGGAATATAGCCTGTTCTTAAATCCCGAAAACGATCCCCTTTCTTTGAAATCAGAGCAGCCAGATAAAGGATCGTAGCAATTTTCGCCAGCTCGGTAGGTTGAACGCCGAGGCCGAAGATCATAAACCAGCTTCTTGCCCCAAAGATATCGTCAGCTAAAAATGGAACAAGCATAAGCATAATAATAGTTACAATAAAAACCGGAACAAAAAGCTTCTTGAATTTGTCATAAGGAATGTTCATCGTAATGAACATGAGGATCAGGCCGACTCCTCCAAAAGCTATTTGACGTTTCGTAAAGTACATCAAATCATAACCAAATTTTTCACTTACCAAAGTAATGCTGGAGCTGGAACTGAAAACCATGACGATCCCGAAGCCAACCAATAACAGGGTGAGGATGAGCAGTTGAAAATCGGGAGCTCCGCGTTTGGGCTCTGATTTGCTGTCTCTCATGCCAAATTCCTTATGCCTCTAGAAGCTGCTTCAGTTCGGTTAGCTTTAGGTTGGCCGTCTTTTGTACGAATGACGGAATTTCCGATTCGTATTCCAGCCCGTGCGGGAATGTAGCCCGTCCGATATAGACCGCTTCAATTTCCAGAACCGTGTCCGGACGCTCCAATTTGCCCTCTACAGCCCGCGTGTTAATGCGAAGGAAGTACTCGTTATCATTTGCTTCTATTTTGTAATCGTATGTAGCCCGGTAATATTCCCATTGCCAGCGAATAAACCCGACTTTCTCTGCGGATTCGTCCAAATAGGACAAGTCGCTCTTTAATCCGTTCAAACCGGTATTTTCGAGAATCATCGTGTAAAATGCCTCCTTAAAAGTTCTTCTCCCATGATATTATGTTTCCACCACTTGTGCAAGCATAGGAAACGCTTCAAAAGGGTGAAGGGACGCTGTTTATCGTGATTTGCCCTATATTGAGGGCGCTGATTTTTCTGCTACAATAATACATATCGTATGCCGGCGGGCATGCTGCCGGCAGTTTGATGCGTGATTGATGAAGAAGGAAGTGGAAGTCCATGAGAGAGGAAACGCTAAAATCATTGTTTCCGGCTATGGTGGAGCGGAGACGGTATTTGCACCGCCACCCGGAATTGTCGTTCAAGGAACAGAAAACGGCGGCATACATCGCTGATGAGCTAAAGAAGCTGGGCATTGATGCAGCGGTGGGGATCGGAGGGAACGGGGTTGTAGGCACCGTTCGCGGCCATTTGCCGGGGAAGACGGTTGCGCTGCGTGCTGATATGGATGCACTGCCGATACAGGACGAGAAGACGTGCGAATATGCGTCTTTGGTTCCCGGCGTTATGCATGCGTGTGGACATGACGGCCATACGGCCGTTCTGCTCGGGGTTGCCGAATATTTCAGCACCCGGAGAGAGACGCTTCAGGGCGAAATCCGGCTCATCTTTCAGCCGGCGGAGGAGGTCTGTCCGGGCGGGGCACTGTCCATGATTGAGGCCGGGGCGCTGGATGGCGTGGACGTGATTTACGGCGTGCATTTGTGGACGCCAATCCCGGTAGGCGCGGCGGCCAGCCGGCCCGGGCCGATGATGGCCTCGACCGATGAATTCTTCATCGAGCTGTCAGGCCGCGGAGGCCATGGTGGCATGCCGCATGCCGCGGTGGACAGCGTTGTTGCCGGGGCAGCGCTTGTTCTCCAGCTGCAGAGTGTCGTCAGCCGTTCAGTCAATCCGCTGGATCCCGCTGTCGTGACGATCGGCTCCATTCATGGGGGGACGGCTCAGAATGTCATTGCCGACACATGCCGATTGGCCGGTACGGTCCGATGCTTCCAAGAGGAGACCCGCAGGATAATCCGCGAACGGATCGAGCAGCTGACTGAAGGGACGGCACAGGCTTATGGGGCGGGCGTGACGGTCGATTATATGACCGGCTATCCGAGCCTGGTCAATCATCCGGAGGAATATGAGAGGTTTCGGGAGGTTGCGGAGCGGGAGACCGGGCTGTCAAGCGAGCTCTCTCCGCAAATTATGCCTGCCGAGGATTTTGCTTACTATTTGCAGCGGGTTCCCGGCTGCTTCATGCTTGTAGGAGCCGGAAATCCGGAGAAGAATGCGATGTATCCGCACCACCATCCAAAATTTGATATCGATGAAAAGGCGATGCTGCATGCGGCAAGCCTTTTGATCGCGATGGCGGAAGCTTATCAAGAAAGCAGCATTTGAAGGATCATGCATAATATAGCTCCCTCCTAGGAAATCTAGATGATGGAGGGATGGCATAATGAGAAAAGTAAAGGATATCATGACTGACCAAGTAGTTACCGTATCGCCAAAGGACAATATCTATGAGGTTGCGGTAAAAATGAAAAACAATGATACAGGCTTCATTCCCGTCGTCGAAAATGGAGACCGGCTGATCGGAGTTATTACCGACCGTGATCTCGTCATTCGGGCGATTGCGGAGAAGCATCCGGGTTCTACAGCCGTAGAGACGGTTATGACACGGGGCATCCGCTGCGCTTCGCCGGACACGCCGGTTGACGAGGCTGCGGATATGATGGCGGAGCAGCAAATTCGCCGCCTGCCGGTTACAGAAGGAGAACGGCTCATCGGGATCGTGTCGCTTGGGGATATGGCTGTACGCAACAATTTTGCGGATGAAGCCGGCGATGCGCTGAGCGATATTTCCCACCAAGTCCACTAGTCATGCTAAGGCCAATTTAAGAGAAGAGGTTCGCATCATGCTTGCGGGCTTCTTCTTTTCCATATCACAGACTTTTGGAAGGAATAAGGAGGCTTTATGGGATGAACGGAACGGGAGCGTGCATCGTGCAGCGTGATTTTACGGTTCTTCTGGAGAAGGGGCATCCCGGCTTCGAACAGGCCAAAAACAAGCTGGCTCTCTTTGCAGAACTCGTCAAAAGTCCGGCCATGTTTCATACATACCGAATTACGCCGCTATCTTTATGGAATGCTGCAGCGAGTGGCCAAACGGTGGACGATGTCGTGGAGATGCTGTGCTGCCTGTCGAGATGGGAGGTACCGGGTAAGGTGCTTTCCGACATCCGCATGTGGATGTCTCGTTACGGCTCTCTGGCTTTAATTCGAACAGACGGTGCTCCAGGCATGCTCTATCTTGAGCTTCGTTACTCGAACCCGGCCCTGCTGGATCAGTTGGAGAGGGAACCGTCGCTGGCTTCTTTCAGGCTGCAGCGGGACGGATTCCGGCTGTGCTTTCCAGCGGTGTTTCGCGGCCTGCTGAAGCAGGAGGCGGCACGTCTAGGTTATCCCGTCATCGATGAAGCGGGGTACCATCGCGGACATACATTGCCGGTCGCTCTAAGGAGCGTGGCTGGGGATGGCCAACCATTTGCACTGAGGGATTACCAGGCAGCAGGCGTCGATGCGTTTGCCGGCCGGGTGAATCCGGCCGAAGGGCAGGCGGGACATGGCGGAAGCGGAGTGATCGTGCTGCCGTGCGGGGCTGGAAAGACGATAGTAGGGCTTGCCGCACTGGAGCGCTTGCAATGCGAAACGCTGATCCTGACCTCGAATGTAACCTCCGTACGGCAATGGATTACTGAGATTTGCCAGAAGACGACGCTGACGTCCGAACAGATCGGGGAATATTCCGGCGACAAGAAGCAGGTACGTCCGGTTACCGTTTCAACATATCAAATTTTAACCCACCGCACGAAAAAAGACGGCGATTTTCAGCATATGCGCTTATTCAACGAAAGAGATTGGGGACTGATCATTTACGATGAGGTGCACCTGCTCCCGGCTCCCGTATTCCGGGCTACGGCTGATATTCAAGCGACCCGGCGCCTCGGGCTGACGGCTACGCTCGTCCGGGAAGACGGCTGCGAGCGGGATGTCTTCTCGCTGATCGGACCTAAACTTTATGAGGTGCCTTGGCGCGAATTGGAGCGAACCGGGTATATCGCCAGGGTCGAATGCCAGGAGATTCAGGTTGCGATGGCCCCGTCCTTAAGGGAAAAGTATGAAGCCGCGCAAGGGCGCGAGAAGTTTAGAATCGCATCCGAAAATTCCCGGAAGACCGCCTGGCTGGAGCGGTTGCTGCGCTTGCATGAAGGCCGGCAAATCCTCGTCATCGGCCAATATTTACAGCAGCTTGCCCAGGCAGCATGCGTGCTTCAGGCACCGCTTATTACAGGCAGTACCCCGCAGGAGGAGCGAGTCCGGCTGTTCCAGGCGTTTCGCGAACGGCAGATTCAAGTACTTGTCGTTTCCAAAGTAGCCAATTTTGCCGTAGATCTGCCGGATGCGTCAGTGGCCGTGCAGATCTCAGGCAGCTTCGGCTCAAGACAGGAGGAAGCGCAGCGGCTCGGCCGGTTACTGCGGCCGAAGGCGACGGGAGAAAAGGCATATTTCTATAGCTTGGTTTCCGCGGACAGCAGGGAGCAGCATTTTGCCCTGCGCCGTCAGCTCTTTCTTGTCGAGCAGGGCTATGCATACATGATTCGCCGTGATGAAGCTATCTTTCAAGATGATGCTTCCCAGTCGGAGGTGCTTTAAGCATGAACAGGGAATGCATGACATCGAAAGAAATGCGGGGCTGCGAACGCGGAGCGGAAGGACTCCCGCCAGCCGCTAAAATAGCCTTATCCTTAATCTTTCGCCGATTCGCCGGGCTCTCCTTCAAGCTGGAGCATCTGCCGAAGGCCGCCGAGGGCCGGACCACGGCGGCCGATTTGCGTGCAGCCGTTCCGGCATTGCTGCGTCATCGCTATATGGCTTCGGCCCGTAATTCATGGGGTGAGCGTCTATTCTACATTCCGCAGGAAATTGCAGACTTGCTCCAGGGTGAATGGATGCAACCCAAGCTTGAGCCGGTCAGCGCCAGCGAAATCAAGCTTATCCAAGAGGCGAAGCGGGGGCTTGCGCTGGATTTGTTCCGCAGCCTCGTTTGGATTGCAAAGCACGGTATTCCCGTTACGGCAAAAGGAGACATTTACCAACGGGCACTGGCAAAATTAAGCGGGCAAACAGCGCTGCAGCCCGAAGACGTAACGGGCTTGGGGCTTGGCTATCCCCACCAAGAGACGATTCCGGCTTCAACGGCGGTCGTGCTGGATTTGCTGCTGGATATGGAGCTTATCATTCAGGCTCCAAAAGCGTGGCAGTTGAATATGCAGGCAATAGCTTTCTGGCTAGAACAGAATGTGGACGGAATGAACGCAGAGCTGTATCGCCGAATTCAAATGAAATATGTTCCTGCGGAGGCAGGACTGCAGCATTTTGTTAATGCTATGTCATCTCCGGTTTTCGTGCCCGGCGAGTGGTATTCCATAGAGATGCTTATCCAATGGCTGCAGGAGGAAAGGCTGCTTCGCCTTGACCCACCTGAGGAAAGGCGGAGCTGGCTATGGGGCTGGCTGGAGGCGATGTGCGGCTTCGGCTGGCTGGAGCTGGGTTGCCATGATGCGGAGGGACGAGCCTTTCGCTGGATAGATCAGCCAAGAAGGCTTGGGGTGGCGCAGGACGCTTTGCATTGGGGTGAAGACGGTGAAACGGCGGAATCCGGCTTTTGCGTTCAGCCAGATTTTGAAATCATGGTGCCCCCAGAAGTGTCTTTTGCCTTCCGATGGGAGCTGGAAGCCATTAGCGAATGCATTTATGCGGACCGCATGTCGGTGTATCGCATTACGCGAGAGAGCATCGCCGAAGGGATCCGGCTTGGCCGCTCCTGGCGGGAAGCGCTCCGTCAATTGCAGCGCTCCTCTTCGGGCGTCCCGGACAACGTAGCCCTTGCCCTCGAAGAATGGGGGAGGGAGCTTGGAGAACCGGGGGAGTCGCGGGTTTTCCCGAGGCTGGATGGTTCTTTGCCCAAGTTGCCCGAGGTAGGAGGGCCGAACGGTAATCCGCTGTCTGGAGGCAGCGGCTGGATATTTTGCGGGGAGGACCGCTCTTCATATCGCCTATTTGATACTGGCCTGGAGCGGGAAGAGCTGTTTCCGGGGCTGGATCAGGTTCCGGCCATATGGCTGAAGACGGTAAGAAGCTACCATTCCTCAACCGCCCGGGAAATGGTGAGCCAGGCTATGAAGTGGCATGTCATGCTCGCCTTGGGAATCAAAGGAGAAATGTATGAATATTTGCCCGCAGGCCTGCAAGGGGGAGCGGATTGGCAGGTTACAGGCAAACTGTTCTCGCCCAATTCATCTGAAGGACGCGATGCCGTGCTGACTCCGGAAAATTGGGAGATTATGCGTCTGCTCCTTCCAGAGATCGTTGCGGAAGACTAGAACGGAGCAATCGCGGGAAACCCTTCTGCTCGGAAACCGAATATGTTATTATAGTGTAGTCTACTGAAAATTGTATTGTTGCATGGATTTTTTAGTAGACCATTCTATATAGAATCGAGTTGAGATTCATGAGCGTAACCGAGCTGAAGACGGTCGATATGGCCGAGCTTTTGACATACGCCTATGAATTAGGCGATATGATAAACAATTCCACCGCGGTATCCGATTATTTATACTGGAAGAGACGCGTGGAGGAGGACCCGGAGATCCAGGCATTCGTCAGAAAGCTTGACGCGCAGAAGGAGCTCTTTGAGGAGACGGAGCGATTCGGGCACTACCACCCCAATTACCATGAGGCGAAAGACAAAGTAGCCCAGGTGGAGAAGGAGCTGGAGCAGTTCGAAGCCGTACGCAAATTCAAAGCGGCAGAGAAAGAGCTGGACGACATACTGCATCAAATGTCGGAGACGATTGCTTATTCCGTATCCGATACTATTAAGGTACCGAGCAACGACCCGAATCCAAAGGGCGGCGGCTGCGGAAGCGGCGGCAGTTGCAGCTGCGGATAGCGGGGCACCGCCGATATATGGCGGCAGCACCATCTTTTACAGACGACGATATTGGGGGGGATTACATGTTTCCGGAACGTACAGGCTATATCATATGGGTAAGCGATTTGAAGGCGGCAAGAAATCTGGAGAAATACGGGAGCGTGCACTATTTATCCCGGCGGATGCATTACGTCGTCATGTATGTAAATGCGGAACGCGCAGAGGATATCATGCGGAATATCCGCAAGCTGTCGTATGTCCGCAAGATTGAACGATCGTATCGCAATGAAATCAAGACGGAATATTCAAAGGAAGTTCCAGACAAGACGCAGTATTATGGATTGTAGAATCCAAATGCGCGTACGAATAATCATGACCCGATTGGCGTAGGACTTATTAGAATGCCGGCGGGATACAATAAAGGGCGCCCCTTCGGGGCGCTCTTTATTTTTAGCGGTTTTAACCCGGAATGGAGCAGAACATCGTCAGGAGGCGGAAATCATGGAGTATGAACTGCTGCTGCGCGTGCTGATCGTGGAGATTTGCGGCTATATCATCGGCTTTGAACGAAAAAGCCGCATGAAGGAAGCGGGGGGCGGACGCATTTTATCGTGGCTGCTGGCTCTGCCCTCATGATTATCATTTTCAAGTACGGTTTTCAGGACCAGATCGGCTGGAGCAATCTGTCGCTCGATCCGTCAAGAGTCGCGGCCGGCGTTGTGAGCGGGGTCGGCTTTTTGGGGGCGGGCATGATATTCATGCAGAAGCAAACGGTGAAGGGGCTGATTACGGCAGCAGGCATATGGGCGACGGCGGGAATTGGCATGGCGGTTGGGGCCGGCATGTATTTCGTCGGCATCGGTGTGATGCTGATTATTTTCGCAGGACAAATCGTGCTGCATGGCCGCTTAGGCCGGTTGACCTCTCCAAAAGTCGAAAATATCACCCTTGTGCTCGAAAACGATACGGAGGCTTTGGAGCGGATTTTAAAACAGCTTAGGGAGCTTCATATTGCCGTTCTGTCTTTTGAAGTGGAACGCGGGGGACAATCGATGACTCTCGCTTTGACGATACAGCTTAAAGGAGGTTATGACAGGAGACGCTAATGCTCGCTTTAGGAAGTAACGAATCAGTGAAAAAAATTAAAGCGGAGTAAAATTTCTCATAGATTTTGGTTCTAAGATCAAGGCCTCCCTTGTAGAATAATGGAAAGTGATGTATGATTATAGGTAAATGTACTTAGTTATAAAGACCTATAAACTACAAGACATGAGGGGTGCGTCATGAGAGACAAGGTTACGGAGCGGTGGGGAACTTATGAGGCTTTTCACATAACATTAGGCGATAAGAGAGTCTCCGATATCGTGATCACTAACCATGCCATGATGCGGTATCGCGACAGGATAGATCGGACTAGCAAAGGCTTTGAGAAAATTGCCGGCTGGGTTTGGGAATGCCTCAAGCAGGGGCGGATCAAGCATTATTACCGCAATGAAGAAGACGTTTATTTGGTGGACGATGATTTGGTGATGGTTGCTGAATTTTCCGAAATTCCTGGGGAATACGATCTGGTCGGAAGACCTATGCATAGGATGATCATCGTGACGTTTCTCGGACGCATGTCCGAGACGATCGAGCTGCGTGACCTGCGTTCCTATTATTCCTGGCTTAGGCATTCCCGGCGTATGACGCTGATGAAGAACAGCCGCAAGCGGAAATAATTGGAGAACGGGTAGCACGTTTCTAATCTAGAGAAGGTCATGAAGCAGACACGAAGAGGTGTTTGCTTTTTTTGTTTTATTTAAGGTCTATGGAGCCAGGGCGTTTTGAACGCATCTACTTACGATTCGACCAGGTTTAAGCCGCTTTATGGAATGGATATGGAGAACATCTCTCCATGGGCTTCCCCCGAACCTGCTGAAATTAGCTGGTTTTTGTTTGTATGAACATGCTATTGTAATGGAGAAGAAGGAGTGAAGCGACAATGGCTTTGAATTATCACCAATTACATATTTTTTATACCGTTGCCCAGCGAGGCAGCTTTTCGGCGGCCGCGCAGGCGTTACATATGACCCAACCTGCAGTAACGATGCAAATGCAATCGCTTGAGGACTATTTCGGCACGAAGCTGCTAGTCCGGTCGACGAAGCGTATTGATTTGACCGAAGCGGGAAAAGCTTTATATCCGTATGCGCGCAAAAGCATCGAGCTTATGCGCGAGACCGAAAAGGCGATGTCGCAGTTCACGTCCATGCTGGAAGGGCGCCTGCTGCTCGGCTCCAGCCTCACGATCGGCGAATATGTGCTGCCGCGCCTGCTCGGCCCGTTCGGACGCCAATATCCGCACATTTCTATCGTACTAAAGGTGATGAATACGACGCAGATCATCGACGAAATTGTAAGCCATCAGCTTAATTTCGGCCTGGTCGAAGCGCCTGTGCATCATCCCGATATGATATCCGAGCCAGTCATGGAGGACGAGTTGAAGCTGGTCGTGCCTGCAGGGCATCCGCTCACCAGCAAAGGCTCCCTGAAGCTAGCGAACATATTATCCTACCCGTTCGTCCTTCGGGAGAAGGGCTCGGGCACCCGCCAAGTCATGGAGGAGCAGTTGGAACGCAGCGGGATCGATCTCGCAGAGCTGGATATCGTCATGGAGCTAGGAAGCACAGGGGCCGTGAAGTCCGCAGTCGAGGCCGGCTTCGGTCTTACATTTCTGTCACCGTCATCGGTCAAGCATGAGCTAGCCCTAGGATTGCTGGAGATTCTGGAAATCGAGGATGCGAAGTTCAAGCGCCAGTTTTATTCGATCCATTTGAAATCCACGCTGCTTCCGGTATCCGCAGTTACGTTTCTGACCTTTTTACGGGAACAGCAGCTACCTTTGTAGACAGTTAAGGAGGAACGCTATGATCAACGATTCGGTATTCGATAATTTATGTGATTTGCACACTCATACCCGGGCCTCCGACGGAATGAACGCCCCTGCGGAAAATGTCCGGCTGGCCCGGGAGAAGGGTCTGACCGCCATAGCGATCACGGATCATGATACGGTAGCCGGAATTGAAGAGGCGCTTGCCGCCGGGAAGCAATACGGCATCACGGTCGTTCCCGGCGTTGAAATCAGCACGGTCGCGGCTGGCCGCGACATTCACGTGCTGGGTTATTATATCGATACCGGGGATGAAAGGCTACTGGGCAGACTGCAGAGGCTCCGGGCTACGCGAGAAGCGCGGAATGATCTCATTTTGGAGAAGCTGCACGCCCTCGGAATGCCGCTGACGCTCCAGGAGATCAAGGATGGGCTTGGCCGCCCGCTTCGCCCCGATGAGAGCATCGGCCGGCCGCATATCGCCGATGCATTGGTCCGAAAGGGTTATGCCGAGAATATGCGGGATGCCTTTGACCGTTATCTGGGCGAAGGGAAGCCGGCTTATGCGAGCGTCCCCAGGATCGCGCCAGAGGAGGCGATGCAATGGATTCGTGAGGCCGGCGGCGCCCCTGTGCTGGCGCACCCCGGGTTATATGGGGATGACGAGCTGGTCAAGCGGATTATTGCCCAGGGCCAGCCTGCAGGCATCGAAGTGTATCACTCTGACCATGGGGCAGCCGACGAGCAGCGTTACCTGGAAATGGCAGAAGAGTTCGATCTGATTCCGACTGCCGGTTCCGATTACCATGGCGTCCGGCAGGGCGTGGTCTTTCACGGGGATATTGGCTCGCGTACAGTACCGTTAAGTACATTGGAACTGCTCCGTCAACGCTCAGGTCATGCGGGTCAGAACTGACCTCGCATCGCAGTGAAGCGGCGTGCATTGCCCAAGATGAATAAATCCTTCGTCCTTGCTATGGAAGCATTAGCAAATGGCCGAAGGATTTGTTATATAAGTTATATCATCGCAGCTTATTTGACGGTGTTTGGCAGGCTCCTGACAAGCGCCTCGTCAGGCGTGACGAACAAAGTGCGCTGCTGCTCGTAAATGACGAAGCCGGGCTTCGCGCCGCTTGGCTTGCGAACATGCCTGATCAGCGTGTAATCGACGGGTACGCTGCTGGATTCCTTGGCCTGGCTGAAGTAAGCTGCCAGCTGGGCTGCCTCGTTTAATGTGGCTTCCCCGTAGGAGGCGCTTCGAATGACGACGTGGGAGCCCGGAATGTCCTTCGTATGCAGCCAGGTGTCATTGTGGCTGGCCAGGCGGTTGGTTACGTACTCGTTCTGCAGATTATTCTTGCCGACATATATGTCTATGCCTTCGGAAGAAGTGTAGACATGGAGCGTCGGACGGTCGCTCTTCTTTTTTTTCTTGCTTTTGCCGCTTCTTTGTCTCAAGTATCCCTGCTGGATCAATTCCTCGCGGATTTCATCGATATCGTTCAGCGTCGCATAATCCAGCTGCTGAAGCAAACCCTCTAGATACGTGATTTCCCTGCGAGCGATGTCCATTTGTTCATCGATGACCGTCAGGCTGTTTTTGAATTTGTTGTATTTCTTGAAATAACGCTGCGCATTTTCGGACGGAGTCAGCAGCGGATCAAGGGAGATCCGCATAGGCTTTTGCTCTTCATCGTAATAATTGATGAGCTCCGCCTCTTTGTCGCCCTTTTCAATTTGGTGAAGGGAAGCAAGGAGCAGTTCCCCGGAGATCCGGTATTTCTCGGCATCCTCGGCTTCCGCCAGATCCTCCTGCAGCTTCGTCAGCTTCTTTACGTTTTTGCTGCGCTCATTTTGCAGAAAACGCAGCAGATCGCTCGTTTTTTGCTTCGCGGTATCGCGCAGCGCTTTTTCCCCGTAATAATCCTCCATGCAAGCGCTGATCGAATTGAACGTCCGGATATCTCCCTGAACCATACTTAACAACACGGCCGAAAATACATGTTTTCCTTTGATGTTGTTACCAGTCATCGGCTGGTATTGATGGCGGGCAATATCGAGCATCATGGCCGAGAAAGCCGACCATAACGCTTCAGGCTGCAGGGGCTCTTGTACAAGGGGAGCTTTGGCGTCAGCTTCGCTGTGCCGGGCGCGATAATAAATTTCATCCGCGATCAGCGGGCTGAGGCCGCTATAAGCCTGCACCAGCCAGTGACTGGATTCTGCTGCTTCCCCGGCTTCGCCCCAAGCTGACAGAAATTGCTCCTTGCTGGTTTCCAGCGGATTCAGCTTATGCTGCTCCGGCGGCTTCGTATAGGCAAATCCCGGCATGACGACGCGGTAGCTGCTGATGGAAGGGGTGACGTGGTGAATGCCGTCCAGCTGCACGCCCGTGTTGGGATCGACGAGAATGATATTGCTGTGCCGTCCCATCAGCTCGATAATGATCCGTTTGGCGGAAATATCCCCAAGCTCATCGCGCTGTCTGATATCGAGCGCGATAATCCGCTCCATCCCGTACTGGGTAATCGCCTCGATGACGCCGCCTTCGCAATGCTTGCGCAGCAGCATGCAGAACATGGGAGCTTCCTGCGGGTTAGGGAAGGACTGTTCTGTAAGATGCACGCGTGGATAAGTCGGATTAGCCGATAAGATTAGTCTTCTGTTTTCACCCTGTGAGCGCAGATTGATAATGATATCGCTCTCAGAAGGCTGATGTATTTTGTTAATGCGTCCGCCCACGCAAATCTGCAGCTCGTGGACAATGGAACGCGTCACGATTCCGTCAAGTGCCATAATTGTGTAGTCTCCCTCTTATAAGTGCCTTGGCGCATACCGCGCTCTCTCTATGATGCCATACTTCATGCAAAAACTTAAGTCCTCCCCTGTGATAATTTAGGACTGGCCCGAATACATTTACCCTAGGTGGAAAAGCCTTCGCTCTGTAAAACGGCATAAAATACGGGAGGGGAATAGGGAGGATGGAACAAAAAAACTGGCACCAGCGGAGTGGGGAGGAGCTTCTCGAACGGTTCGGTGTCTCGCGGGAGCAAGGGCTGGCCGAAGAAGAGGCGCGGCGCAGGCAGGAGCAAAGCGGCTGGAATGAGCTGCAGGAAATGCAGAAAGTATCGCCGCTGCTCCTCTTCTTGAACCAATTCAAGGATTTCATGATGCTCGTACTGATGGCAGCTACCTTGATCTCCGGACTTCTCGGTGAATATTTGGACGCCGTTACTATTATAGCCATCATCATTCTGAACGGAGTCCTGGGCTTTATTCAGGAATTTCGCGCCGAACGGTCGCTTAGGGCGCTCAAGCAATTGTCTGCTCCCCATGCCAAAGTTCTGCGGGAAGGACGCTTCCGCGATATTACGGCGCGAGAGCTCGTTCCAGGTGATATCGTCATGGTGGAGAGCGGAGACCGTATTCCGGCCGATATCCGCTGGCTGGAGACGAGCAGTCTCGATGCGGAGGAATCTGCGTTAACCGGCGAATCTCATCCGGTGAATAAGCATTCGGAGACGATCCGGGAAAGCGAAGTTCCGCTTGGCGATCAGAAAAATATCGGCTTCATGGGGACGATGGTGACCCGCGGGAGTGGAAAGGGCATCGTCATTCGCACAGGGATGGAAACGGAAATGGGCAAAATCGCCGACCTGATCCAGAATACGGAGGCGCAGGAGACACCGCTGCAGCGGAGGCTCGAGCAGCTCGGCAAAATTTTGATTTATTTGGCTCTCGCCTTGACGGTTCTCGTCGTCGTGGTCGGAATCATTCACGGGCAGCCCGCCGGAAGCATGTTCTTGGCTGGCGTAAGCCTGGCTGTTGCGGCTATTCCAGAGGGCTTGCCGGCAATTGTGACGATTGCCCTTGCATTAGGGGTACAGCGGATGATTAAGCGCAAAGCAATCGTGCGCAAGCTTCCGTCCGTCGAGACGCTTGGCTGCGCTTCGGTCATCTGCTCCGACAAGACTGGCACTTTGACACAAAACAAAATGACGGTTACGCATGTTTGGCTGGAAGGGCGGCCGCTCGAAGTAACGGGCGACGGGTATGAGCCGGTCGGCCATGTTATGGAGCAGGGGCAGCCGCTCGACGTGAAGAAGGACCAGGGACTGCGCCGTTTGCTGCAAATTAGCGCATTGTGCGGCAATGCCGTCATTTACGAGGAAGAAGAGGAGGAGAGCGCAGGCAGCCGGCGTAAAGGCAAAGAGGAGCCTGGGGGATCCCGCTGGCAGCTGAAGGGAGACCCGACGGAAGGGGCGCTTGTCACCTTAGCAGCCAAAATGGGGCTGACCCCAAGCACGCTAAGCGGAGTATACAAGCGTGAGAAGGAGCATCCGTTCGATTCCAAACGCAAAAGAATGTCCGTCGTTGTATCCCATCAGGGCGGAGCCCTGGCTTTTGTGAAAGGGGCTCCGGATATGCTGCTGGAGCGCTGCTCGTACATATTATGGGAGGGCAAGGTCGTGCCTTTCACGGGCACGCTGCGCCAAAAGGTACAGGCCGCGAACGAAGACATGGCGCGCCGGGCGCTCCGCGTTCTGGGCATAGCTTATCGCGAGCTCCGCTCCCATGAAAATACGAACAGCGAGGATGCGGTAGAATCACAGCTGGTATTCGTCGGCCTGACCGGCATGATCGACCCGCCGCGGCGGGAGGTTCGCGATGCGATTGCGGTCTGCCGCAAAGCGGGCATTAAGACGGTGATGATTACAGGGGATCATGGGCTCACCGCCGAAGCGATCGCCCAGGATTTAGGGATTTTGCAGCGTGGCGGCGAATCGATCTCCGGCTCGGAGCTGAACATGCTCAGCGATGAGGAGCTGGAGGCGAAGGCGGACGGCATTAGCGTCTATTCCCGGGTATCGCCGGAGCACAAGCTGCGCATCGTGAAGGCTCTGCAGCGGAGGGGGCATGTGGTAGCTATGACAGGAGACGGCGTCAATGATGCCCCCGCTATCAAAGCGGCCGACATTGGCATCGCCATGGGCATCACTGGAACCGACGTTTCCAAAGAAGCGTCCTCGCTCATTTTGACCGACGATAATTTCTCGTCGATTGTCGCCGCGATCGAGGAAGGGCGGAACATTTACGAGAATATACGCAAATTCATCAGGTATTTGCTAGCCTCCAATGTGGGCGAAATATTGACGATGCTGTTCGCCATGCTGGCCGGTCTGCCGCTACCGCTCATGCCGATCCAAATTCTCTGGGTAAATTTAGTGACGGACGGCCTGCCTGCTATGGCGCTCGGGGTGGATCAGCCGGAGAAGGATCTGATGGAGCATAAGCCGCGCGGCGCAACCGAGAACATCTTCGCCCGTCGACTCGGCTGGAAGATCCTGAGCCGCGGCCTGCTGATCGGCCTGTGTACGCTCGGCGCCTTCTGGATTACACTGCAGAGCAATCCGGGAGCGGAAGGCCAGCTCGTTAAGGCGCAATCGGTGGCGTTTGCCACGCTGGTCATGGCCCAGCTCATCCATGTCTTCGACTGCCGCAGCTCGCGGTCTATTTTCCACCGTAACATTTTGCAGAATCGCCTGCTCGTCATCGCGGTGTTATCTTCCATTCTACTGCTGCTTGGCGTTATCTACATTGAGCCGCTGCAGCCGATCTTCAAGACCGTTCCGCTTTCGCTGCGGGATTGGTCCATTACTCTCGTGGCTGCGGGCATTCCAACGTTCCTGCTCGGCGCGGGCAGCGTCTGGTCAGGGCGGAGGAACCGCCGCAAATACAACAGTTCGGGCCCGTTCGTACCGGCGAAGAGTACAAATATTCGTGCATAAAATCAATACCTTTTCGAGCCCTCAAATTATAGACTAACCCCATAGTTTAGCTTTGCTGGCCAAAGCTTGAAGGGGTGGTTTTGATGAAATTTACGAAAATGCACGGGCTCGGAAATGATTTCCTTGTGATTGACGGAGAGAAGGAGCTGCCGGAGCATGCTTCTTCTCTCGCTGTGAAATGGTGCGATCGCTATTTCGGCGCGGGGGCCGACGGATTGGTGTTTATTTTGCCGTCGGAGCGGGCGGACTTCCAAATGAGGATCTTTAATTCCGACGGAACAGAGGCGGAGCAGTGCGGGAACGCCATTCGCTGCGTCTGCAAGTACGTGTATGAGAAGGGGTATATCGACCGAGGGAAGGTCAGCATTGAAACGTTGGGCGCTGGCGTGCAGCAGGCGGAGTTGAAGACGGATTCAGGCGCCGTCTTGTCCGTGCGCATCGACATGGGGGAGCCGATTCTCCGCGGGCGCGCCATTCCGACCACGCTGGAAGCAAGCCCCGTTCTGGATTGGCCGCTGGAAGTGAGCGGACAGCGATTTAGGTTTACGGCGGTCTCCATGGGCAACCCCCACTGCGTTATTTATGTCGAAGATGCAGCTGTGTTTGATCTGTATAAGTGGGGGCCCATGCTCGAGGAGCATCCTATTTTCCCGCAAAAAACAAATGTCGAATTCGCTACAGTTACGGCCCGGGACCGCGTGGAGATGCGGGTATGGGAACGGGGCGCCGGCTCAACCCTGGCCTGTGGAACCGGCGCCTGCGCTACGCTGGTCGCCTCCGTTCTGCATGGATATACAGACCGCGCAGCCTGGATCGGCCTCGCGGGCGGTGATTTATATGTGGAATGGAGCGAAGCGGATAACCATGTATACATGAGCGGTCCTGCGGAGACGGTGTACGAAGGGAGGATCGGGCAATTGCGCTAAGAAGAGGCCAGGAGGCCTCTTCTTTTTTGCTCTCTCAAAACCTGTTCGATGGTAGGGAATGGCAGCGCTCGCGGCTAGAGGGTACGATGCTTTTTCTAACCATTCAGCCTGATTTTGTGGTACATTAGAATGAAAACGAGTTTGCGATAGGTCTTGAAATAGAATGTGGGCTGTGGAGGTAAGGAATATGAGGCCGGATTTACGCGAGAAAATGAAGCACGAGGTACTGATCGGGGATGGGGCGCTGGGCACTTATTTATATCAGCTCGGTTTTCCCGTGGGCATTTCTTATGAAGAGTTTAATTTACTAAGACCTGAAGTCATTGGCGACGTCCATCGCCGTTATATAGAGGCTGGGGCGCAGCTGCTGGAGACGAACACATTCTCGGCGAATTATTATAAGCTCGCTAAGTTCGGATTGGAATCCAAGGTGGAGGAAATCAACAAAGCTGCCGTACGCATCGCCAGAAGCGTAGCGGGCACAGACGCTTATGTTGCCGGGGCGGTAGGGTCGATTCGCGGCGGGAAAAGGGTCAACGTCTCCGTTCCGGAGCTGAATAAATATTATGAGCAGCAAATTGCCGCTTTGCTGACGGAAGATGTTGATGCGCTTCTGTTCGAAACCTTCTATGATCTGGAGGAAATGCGGATTGCGCTAGGCAAAGCGCGGCAGCATACTTCAATTCCTGTCATCTGCCAGTTCGCTGTCGATCAGCTAGGCCGAACCTTGGACGGCTACAGTATTAAGGAGGCCTTCGGAGTTTTGCGCCAGGAGGGCGCCGACGTACTCGGCTTCAATTGCCATTCAGGCCCTAAGGGGATCATGAGCGTAATGGAGCGTCTTGGGGGCCCGCTTGATATTCCGCTGTCCGTTTTCCCGAATGCGGGTTTAGCGGACTATATAGATGGAGAATATGTATATGGAGCAACCCCGGAGTATTTCGGTGAATGTGCGCTTTCCTTCGCCGACCTGGGTGCCCGGCTGGTTGGCGGCTGCTGCGGCACGACGCCGGAGCATATTTCCGCAATTGCCGGGGCGCTCGCCGATTACACGGCCCAGCCGCTCCAGGAAGGGTCGGCTCTGCCGGAGGTAAGGCCTTCCATCATCGCTGCTGAACGGGAAAATCAGGCTGGGGAGAGCTTCGGGGGGCAAGCTGCAGAGCCGAGCATCGTGGATCTCGTGAAAGAGCGCCATACGGTCATCGTCGAGCTCGATCCGCCGCGCGATCTGGATATCCGCAGATTTATGGATGGAGCAGCCGCTCTGAAGGAGGCGGGAGTCGATGCCCTGACCCTGGCCGATAACTCGCTGGCTGTCACGCGGATGAGCAATATGGCGCTGGGACATCTTGTCCAGTCCGAGACGGGGCTGCGTCCGCTCATTCATATTGCCTGCCGCGACCGTAACCTGATCGGTACCCAGTCGCACATGATGGGCTTTGATGCCCTTGGCATCGACCATGTTCTGGCCGTTACCGGCGATCCGGCCCGCTTCGGCGATTTGCCCGGTTCAAGCTCGGTATATGATTTGACTTCCTTTGAAATCATCCGCATGATCAAGCAGCTTAACGAAGGGATCGCCTTCTCGGGCAAGCCGCTGAAGCAAAAGGCGAAGTTCGTCGTCGGCGCCGCCTTCAACCCGAACGTGAAGCATTTGCATAAAGCCGTCGAGCGTCTGGAGAAAAAGATCGCCTCTGGCGCGGACTATATCATGACACAGCCAGTCTACGATCCTGAGCTGATCGTTGCGGTCAAAGAGGCGACCGCTCACCTGGATGTCCCGATCTTCATCGGCATTATGCCGCTGGCCAGCGGCAAAAATGCCGAGTATCTGCACAACGAGGTTCCCGGCATCCAGCTATCAGACAGCGTCAGAAAGCGGATGGAAGGGCTGCAGGGAGAGGAAGGCCGCAAAGTCGGCGTGGAAATCGCCAAGGAATTGCTGGACACGGCTATGGAGCATTTTAACGGCATTTATTTGATAACTCCGTTTATGTTTTATGAAATGAGCGTCATTTTGAGTAATTATGTCTGGGAGAAATCCGCACATCGATCACGCTACTTGTCTCGTTCATAATTATCAATTACAATAGGGTAACGGATGTGATACCTATGTCTCACAGTATGACAGGATACGGACAGTCCGCCAGGCGTTACGGCGGTTATGTTATTCAATTTGAAATTAAATCCGTCAATCACCGGTATGCCGAAATCGTTCTTCGCATGCCCCGGGAATGGACATGTTATGAGGATGGGCTGCGGCGTCTTGTGCAGCGGCATGTCAAGCGTGGCCGGATTGACGTATACATTAGCAAAGAGCGCGACGACAGCAGCTCTTTGCCATTTGTATTGAATTCTTCCATGGTGCAGTCTTACTTGCAGGCGGCTGAGGAGCTTAACCGGAGTTACGGTGTAAAGGCAGATCTCACGGCCAGGGACATTTTGACCCTGCCTGATGTGTTAACGGCTCCCGATCTGTCCGGGGAGGAAGCCATCTCGCAAGATGACGAATGGGAGAGCGTGCTGCAGGACGGGCTGGAGGAGGCGGTGTCCGGGCTGCTGCGCATGCGCGAGAAGGAGGGGCTTCATCTCGTTCGCGATTTGGAGAGCCGGCTGCTGAAGCTGGATGAGCTTCATGCCGAAATCGTAAGGCTCGCTCCGGAAGTGGTGAGCGATTACCGCGCCCGCTTGCAAGGCCGACTCAATGAATTGTTTGACGGCGCGCTGGATGAGCAGAGATTTGCGATGGAGATTGCGCTGTTTGCGGATCGGTCCAACATCGACGAGGAACTGATCCGATTGAAGAGCCATTTCGAGCAGTGCCGCGGATTGCTGAATACCCGCGAGCCGATCGGGCGCAAGCTGGACTTTTTAATACAGGAAATGAATCGCGAAACTAATACGATCGGATCAAAGGCCAACCACTTGGCTTTAGTCAACCGTGTTTTGGAAATGAAAGCAGAATTGGAGAAGATTCGCGAGCAGGCGGCAAATATGGAGTGAGGCTCCACGGTTTGCAAACGAATCGAGAAAATTAGGGGGAACTACCTAACCATGGCAATTAAACTTATTAACATCGGTTTTGGAAATATCGTATCGGCAAATCGCATCATTTCCATTGTCAGCCCGGAGTCCGCTCCGATCAAGCGGATTATTCAAGAGGCGAGAGACCGTCATATGCTCATCGACGCCACTTATGGGCGCCGTACCCGGGCGGTTATCATCACGGATAGCGACCATGTCATTTTATCGGCGGTACAGCCGGAGACGGTCGCGCATCGTCTATCCATCAAAGACGACGACAACGACGAATAATGGAGAGAACAATGGCAAAAGGGCTACTTATCGTATTATCTGGACCGTCCGGAGTGGGGAAAGGAACGGTCTGCAATGAATTGAGGCATCGTTTGCCCGAGCTTGTGTATTCCGTGTCTGCGACGACAAGGCAGCCGCGGCTCGGCGAGGAGCACGGTGTAAATTATTTTTTTAAGACCCGCGAACAGTTTGTTGAAATGATCCAGAACGACCAGCTGCTTGAATATGCGGAGTATGTCGGCAACTATTATGGGACTCCGCGCGATTTCGTGGAGCAGACGATCGAGAGCGGCAAGGATATCATTTTGGAAATTGAGGTTCAGGGCGCGCTGAAGGTGAAGGAGAAGTTCCCGGAGGGCATATTCGTGTTCCTGCTCCCGCCATCCTTGGACGAGCTGAAAGGGCGGATTCAAGGGCGCGGTACGGAGAATCAGGCGACGATTGATCACCGGATGTCCGTGGCTGCGGATGAAATCGCCCTGCTCAAACACTATGATTACGCCGTCGTTAACGACGAAATCGATCTGGCCTGCAAGAGAATTGAAGCCATCATTACAGCCGAGCATTGCAAAGTCAGGAAATAACCGAGCGCAGCTGTGCTGTGATTCGATGAATACTTGAAGAGGTGTTGTTGAATATGTTGTATCCATCTATTGATAAAATGCTGGATAAAGTCGACAGTAAATACTCCCTGGTTGTAGCTGCATCCCGCAGAGCAAGACAGCTCAGAGAAGGTGATAAGAGCGAATTGCAGCAGCCGAAATCCCATAAGCAGGTCGGCGTGGCGCTGGAGGAAATTTACGGAGATTTCATCAAGATCAAGCGGGATGAAGGCGAGAACCAGAACGCTGACGAATAAGAAGCATGGCCTCCGGGCTGCTATTAGACACTTTTAGTGTTTTTTTCACGACAACCGCGAGGTTGTTGTTTTTTTCTGTAAGGATTAGGGGCGGAAAGAGAGGGGATCACCGATGTTAACCGGCAAAAAAATACTGCTGGGGGTTACCGGCGGCATCGCTGCCTTCAAGGCGGCATCGCTCTGCAGCAAGCTCGTGCAGCAAGGCGCAGAGGTCCGCGTCATTATGACGGAATCGGCGACGAAGTTCATTTCGGAGCTGACGCTGCAGGCGCTGTCCAAGCACCCTGTCTACACGGATACGTTTGATGAGAAGAACCCGCAGGTCATCGCGCACATCGACCTTGCGGATTGGGCTGATCTGGTGCTGATCGCGCCGGCTACCGCAAATATCATCGCCAAAATGACCGTAGGGCTGGCGGATGATATGTTATCCACTACATTGCTTGCGACAGAGGCTCCCATCATGCTGGCTCCGGCGATGAACGTCCATATGTATACCCATCCGGCAGTGACCCGTAATTTAGCGGAGCTTACCGCTCGCGGAGTAATGATGGTGGAACCAGGAAGTGGTCTGCTAGCCTGCGGTTATACAGGAAAAGGCCGGATGGAGGAGCCGGAAAATATTATTGCTGCGGTCGAGGCTTATTTTACCCGCCAGGAGCGTGTGGCTCAGCGGCCGCTGGCGGGCAAAAAGGTCATTGTTACCGCGGGCGGGACGGTGGAGCGGCTGGACCCCGTACGTTATATTACGAACGATTCGTCTGGCAAGATGGGATTTGCGATCGCGAAGGCAGCCTTGGATCTGGGGGCGGAAGTAACGATTGTCGCGGGCCGGCCGGACGTATCCCCGCCGCTTCACCGGGAGGGATTGTCTCTCGTTCGCGTCGAGTCTGCCCAGGATATGTATGAAGCGGTCAACACGCTGTGGGCGGATACCGATATTCTCGTCAAAGCGGCTGCCGTTGCGGATTACCGTCCTAAACAGGCTGCCGACCGCAAGATCAAGAAGTCTGGGGATTCCATGACATTGGAGCTCGTCAAGAACATCGACATTCTGGAGACATTGGGGCGGAGCAAACGGTCGCAATTTGTCATCGGATTTGCCGCCGAGACGGATCGTCTTGAGGAGCATGCGATGGACAAGCTGCGGCGTAAAAACTGTGATCTTATTATAGCTAACGATGTAACTGCCGAGGGTGCGGGCTTTGGCACCGATACAAATATTGTGCATGTATTCGATGCCAATGGACTGGTAGAGACGATTCCGCAGGCGTCCAAGGAGGAAATCGGGCTCAGGATTATGGAGCTGGCCGCGGCGCGTTTGACGGGAGAGTCGAAGTAATGTACAGAATGGCTAAAGTAATTGTCGATGTGCCGAGCCGGGAAACCGACCGGCCTTTTGATTATTTGATTCCTGAGTCCATGAGCAGTTGGATTGAAGTGGGGAGCCGGGTCGGGGTGCCTTTTGGCCGCCGGACCGTACAAGGGTTCGTCGTCTCCCTGCATGAAGAGCTGGAGATGGATTCTTCGAAAATGAAGCCGATTGATGAACTGCTTGATCTGCTGCCCCCGCTGCCTCCGGATTTGGTGGAGCTGGCGGCATGGATGAGCCGCAAATATGCCTGCAGCATGATTTCGGCGTTGCAGGCCATGATTCCTTCGGCATTAAAGGGCAAGGCGGAAAGATATATTCACGTCGCCGATGAGCATGCGAATGAAGGGGAGGAGACAGCAGAACCGGGGGTTCTGTTCGACTCACAGGCCCTTCTGGGTCCCGCTGAACGTGAGATCGTCGGTTATATCCACCAGGCTGGCCCGGTGACGATGGCTCATTTAAGCGGCCGTTATCCAGATAAAGTTGAAGTGATTAAGAACTTGCTTGGACAAGGGATATTATTCGAGAGCCAGGCGATTAAAGACCGGATCAGGAAAAAAACCGTAAAAACCGTTGCTGCAGCCGTCAGCGGGGAAGCTGCCAAAGAGGCGCTTGCTTCGTTTGGAGGAAAGGCGCGCCGCCAGCAGGAGGTACTGCAGTTCCTGCTGGAAGTGGGCGTTCCCTTATCGATGCAGGAAGTACTGTCCACGCTGCGTGTTACGGCCGGGACGGTCAAGAGCCTTGCGGATAAAGGCTATGCAACGATTACAGACGTAGAGGTGTTCCGCGATCCATACCAGGATCGCCGTTTCAAGGCCACGAAGCCGCTGGAACGCACGCCCGAGCAAGAGAACGTCTACCGTTATCTTGCCGAGGCGATCGATTCCCGCCGGCAGCGCGTGTTTCTGCTGCACGGAGTGACCGGCAGCGGGAAGACGGAGGTCTATTTGCAAACGATCGAGCGCTGCATTTCGCAGGGCCGGCAGGCGATCGTCCTCGTTCCGGAAATATCGCTGACCCCGCAAATGGTGGAGCGTTTCAAGGGGAGGTTCGGCAGCAAGGTCGCCGTGATGCATAGCCGCCTGTCGACCGGCGAGCGCTATGATGAATGGCGGAAAATCCGCGAGGGCCGCGTCCAGGTAGCGATCGGAGCACGTTCCGCCGTGTTCGCTCCTTTTGCTGATCTGGGACTGATCGTCATGGACGAAGAACATGAAACATCCTACAAGCAGGAGGAAACGCCGAAATATCATGCGCGGGATGTGGCGGTAGAACGGGCTCGTCAGCATGGCGCTGCGGTCATTCTAGGCTCGGCGACGCCTTCGCTGGAGAGCTATCATGCCGCGCGATCACTGAGCAGCGATGATTTCGCTCCAATGATTCTTGAGATGAAGCAGCGCCCCTCGGGCAGCCGTCTGCCCGGCGTTCAAATCATCGACATGCGCGAAGAACTGCGAGAGGGCAACCGCTCCATGTTCAGCCGGGCTCTGCATCAGGGAATCGCCCAGCGGATCGAGCGGGGGGAACAGACTGTGCTGTTCCTTAACCGTCGCGGATACTCGACGTTCGTCATGTGCCGGACCTGCGGTTATGTGGCGGAATGTCCGGAGTGCGACATATCGCTGACATATCATCAGAAGTCCAACAACTTAAGATGCCATTATTGCGGTTATGCGACCCCTACCCCTACGGAGTGCCCAGAGTGCCAAAGCGAGCATATCCGCTATTTTGGAACGGGGACGCAAAGGGTAGAGGGCGAACTGTCCAAGCTATTCCCGGGTATCCGGGTTATTCGCATGGATGTGGATACGACGAGCGAGAAGGGCTCGCATGAGAAATTGCTGCAGGCGTTTCGGGAGAAGAAAGGCGATGTGCTGCTCGGCACGCAAATGGTCGCTAAAGGCCTGGACTTCCCGGAAGTGACGCTCGTTGGCGTAATCGCTGCAGATACGGCGCTGAATTTGCCCGATTTCCGTTCGGCGGAAAAAACGTTCCAGCTGCTGACCCAGGTGGCCGGGCGGGCCGGACGCCATCAGCTGCCGGGCGAAGTATATATTCAAACGTATATGCCGGAGCATTATTCGATCATACATTCCAGCAGGCATGATTATCATTCCTTTGTAAGGGAAGAGCTGCAGCACCGCAAAATGCTGCATTACCCGCCTTATAGCCGCCTGATCCTCGTAACTCTCTCCCATGAGCAGCTTCCTGTACTGCTGCGGATGGCGGAGAACTTCGCCAGCGAATTGCGGGGCAAGGCGCAGCGTCTCGGCTGGTTCGGCGATTTGGACCGGCGGACGGCAGAGGCGCTAGACGTTCTCGGGCCTGTAGCCTCGCCGCTCCCCCGCATCAAGAACCGATACCGGTTCCAATGTATGGTAAAATATCGGGGAGATCTGGATGCGGTGTCTCTTGTTCGCGAGATTTCAGCGGCTATGATGGGTCAACTGCGGGATGCGTCACTGCAAATCAGCATCGATGTTGACCCGCAGATGCTGATGTAAGGCCGGGCCTAACCGCTTAAAAGGCGCGTTCCGTCCGGGGCATCGGGGCGGAAGGCTGCATATATATTTTGTTAAGAACAGGTAAATCTAAGAAGAGGCAAGAGGAGGATGTTCCCAGTATGGCGATTCGGATTATTGTCAACGAACCGGATGAAGTGCTGCATCAGGTAGCCAAAGAAGTGAAGAAAATTACCCCTAACGTGCAGAAGCTCCTAACGGACATGGCGGATACGATGTACGATGCGGAAGGAGTCGGGCTGGCTGCCCCGCAAATAGGAATTCTGAAACGGGTGATTGTCGTCGATGTCGGGGATGAGCATGGGCTGATTGAGCTGATCAACCCGGAAATCGTCTCTTCGGAAGGGGAGCAATTCGGACCCGAGGGCTGCTTGAGCATACCCGGTTACCGCGGCGATGTGAGACGAGCGATGCAGGTTACGGTCAAAGGGCTGGATCGCAACGGCAAGGAAGTAACCTATACGGGGACGGAGCTGCTGGCCCGGGCATTTCAGCACGAAATCGATCACTTGAACGGTGTGTTGTATACGGACATTGCGGAAAGAGTATATGAAATTACGCCTGAGGGTGAAGAGAAGGAGTGACTTCGCAGTTGAATATCGTGTTTATGGGAACTCCCCAGTTCGCTGTACCTTCCCTGGAGGGGCTGCTGCGCGAGGGGTATAACGTGGTAGGCGTCGTGACGCAGCCGGATCGGCCGCAGGGACGCAAGAAAATATTGATGCCTACGCCAGTAAAGGAGGCAGCCTTGAAGCATGGCCTCCCGGTGCTTCAACCGCAGCGCATGAGATCGCCTGAAGCGATCGAGGAACTAGCCGCACTGCAGCCTGATCTTATCGTTACGGCTGCTTACGGTCAGATTTTGCCGAAAGCCGTGCTCGACTTGCCGCAGCACGGTTGCCTGAACGTTCATGGCTCGCTGCTCCCGAAATACCGGGGCGGCGCGCCGATTCAGCGTTCGATCATTAACGGGGAGAAGGAGACGGGAATCACGCTGATGTACATGGCGGAAGGGCTGGATACCGGGGACATGATCGCCAAATCGGTCGTTCCGATCGAAGATGAGGACACCGCCGGGACGATGTTCGAGAAGCTGAGTCTGGCCGGAGCCGAGCTGCTGCTGAAGCAGCTTCCGCTGATTTTGGAAGGCCGGGCCGAGCGGATTCCACAGAACGACGAGGAGTCCACGTATGCCCCTAACTTGTCCCGGGAGGACGAGAAAATCGACTGGACATCGACGTCGCGGGCGATTTATGACCGGGTTAGAGGTCTAGTGCCGTACTCTGGCGGATATACGCTCTGGAATGGCGATGTGTTTAAAGTGTGGGCTGTAGCTAAGCCTGCTCCTGCTGATGCCGAGGCCGAATCGGGTTCCGGTGCGGGTGAACAAGCGGAAGGACAAGCTCCAGGCACGGTGCTGCATTTATCGGAGCGGGGCATCGAAGTGAAGACGGGCGACGGCTCCGTCCTGTTAACACGGGTTCAGCCTGCGGGTAAAAAAGCGATGGAAGCCTCCGAATTTATTCGCGGCGGCGTCATGCAGCCGGGGATGGTACTTGAATGAGCAGGGACAAGGAAAGCCGCCCGAGCGGCGGAGCGCGGGTAAGGCATGGGGGAAATGCAAGCGCCGCGTCCAAAGCCGGACAGCAGGGCGCGAAGGGCGGACCGCGCTGGCAGCACAAGGCTTCAGCCCGCGATACGGCGCTGCATGTGCTGACTGAAGTGGAGCAGGAGGGCGCGTACAGCAATCTGCTGCTGAACTCCGCGCTGCAGAAGTCCGGCCTGGCGGGACCTGAAGCAGGACTTGCCACCGAGCTCGTATACGGCACGATTTCCCGCAAGAATACGATCGATTATTATCTTGATCAATTCGTGGCCAAGGGAGTGGCTAAGCTGCAGCCTTGGGTACGCAACTTGCTGCGGCTGAGCTTCTACCAAATTTATTATTTAGACCGGATACCTCCGCATGCCGCTGTCAATGAAGCGGTGAATATCGCCAAACGCAGAGGGCATCAGGGAATATCGGGAATGGTCAACGGGGTGCTACGCAATGTGCTGCGACGCAAGGAGGAGCTGAAGCTGCCAGAGGATCTGCTACCGGCACGCCGGATTGCCCTGGAGCATTCGCATCCCGAGTGGCTGGTGGCAAGATGGGTCGACCAATACGGCGAAGAGACCGCCGAGGCTATTTGCCGTGCGAACAATGAGTCCCCTCCAGTCAGTGTGAGGGTCAACCAAACGCGGATCAGCAGGGATCAGCTCATGCAGCAGTTGGAAGAGCAGGGACTGAAGGTAGCCGCCTCTAAGGTTTCTCCCGACGGAATTATCGTGCTGAGCGGGGGGAATATGGCGTTAACGGAGTGGTATGAGGACGGTTTATTATCGATCCAGGATGAGAGCTCAATGCTGGTGGCCGAGGCCGTGAAACCTGAGGCCGGGATGAAGGTGCTGGACTGCTGCGCAGCTCCGGGGGGCAAGACCTGCCATATGGCGGAGCGCATGAACGGCTTGGGCGAAGTGTTCGCGAACGACATTCACCCGCATAAGGTGAAGCTGATCGCCGATCAGGCTTCCCGTTTACGCCTCGGCAATGTCCAGGCCTTGGCGGGGGATGCGATGGAGCTTGACAAGCGTTATGCGCCAGAAAGCTTTGACCGTATTTTGCTGGATGCTCCCTGTTCTGGACTAGGCGTTATTCGGCGCAAGCCTGATTTGAAATGGGCCAAGACGCCGGAGGATATCGCCGAGATCACCAGCATTCAGCGTGACTTACTTGATCGGGTGAGTCCTCTTCTCAAGCCGGGCGGGGTGCTGGTATACAGTACATGCACGATTGAACCAAGGGAGAATGAAGAGATGGTGAGACAGTTTCTTGATCGCCATCCCGACTTCGAACCTGCTCCAGAGATGCCGGAGTGGCAGCGGCTCGTCCCGGAGTCTGGCGCGGATAACCGGGAAAATGGGATGACCCCGGAAGCAATAGGCTTGCAAATCCTGCCGCAGCATTATCATTCGGACGGTTTCTATATCGCACGGTTAACGAAACGTGCAAAACTTGAATAAAACCTGGAAAATATGGGATTTACGAACCAGGAAATTTCTTATATAATAAACGAAGATGAAGCACATCTCTTGACTCGCGTGAAGCGAGTAGAAGAGCTGTGCTTTTTTTGTGGGGAAAAATTCCTTAATTTATCAAATTATCCAATTGAAAGGAGGTCTCTGGTCCTGTCATCACGAAATAGGAGGGAGGGGTGCAATGTACATAGGGACAAGTGATAAATGATAATCGATAAGGAAGTGGGTAACGATGAGAAGACGGGTTGCTTTATTGCTGGCTGGGTGGATATTTGTAATGAACGCACATTTTGTTGCGGACGCTAAGGCTGCAGGCACGGGTTTTAAGGATGTAAAACCAGACCATTGGGCGGGCAAAGCGATTGAAGCGGCAGTAGGCAAAGGGTATTTCAAAGGCTACGCAGATGGGACATTTCAGCCGAACGCCACTGTTACGCGAGCAGAGCTTGCGGCCTTGCTGGCCCGCGTGGCGGAGGGCGAGGCGGACGTGAATACTGCGGCAAGCTTCGCGGATCTAGCCGGGCACTGGAGCGAGGCAGAGGTCAAGCGGGCGATTGCCCTTGGTTTTGTGCAGCCTAGCGATTATCCCGATGGCTTCAAGCCCAACACGCCGATTACACGCTTTGAAATTGCGAAATGGATGGCCTCCGGTTTGGCTGAGGCTGACCCGGACTACAGGCAAGCTCTGGAGGATACCAAGAGAACAGTTATTCCGGTGAAGGAATATTTTAATCCGGGTATACCTGAATCTAAGTCCTCTTATATCGCCGTTGCCTTGGGTACGAAGCTGTTAAGCGGTTATCCGGACGGCTCTTTTGGTATGGATCTGAAGGCAACCCGCGCAGAGACAGCTGCCATTTTGCTAAATTATGAGAATGCAAGCCTGAAGCAGGCGGATCAATTTCTGGGGCTTCGAGAGCTGCGTCAGGTAGGTACGGAACGAACCAACCTTGAGACGATCAGCCCTTTCACGACAGGGAATACGTCGTTTAATAATGTGGTTGATAAAACCTATACGTTCAAGAATAACGCCGGTACCTTGAAGCTCCACCATTATATTGTTGTGGATACGGAGGACTTCAAGGATATCAGCAGCATATATGCGCCGTTGTTTGTGGATGAGACTGATTATGTGGAGCGGATTGATAAGGCTGGTACGTACAGGGCGTATATTCAAATAACGATCTTTCCCAAGACAGAGGATTTTGATTTAGGGCACTATATGAATGGTGTGAGTGCAGGTATTGTAGGAGGAAGCCGAATTAATAATACAACGCTTGCTAACAATTATGGTTATTTGACGCTCCCAAATATTAATGCAAAAGAGTTCTTTAAAAGAAACAATAGAGGTCAAGGAATAACAATATGGGTTAAAAGATATCTTGATACTGCTACTGCTAATGCTCAAATTACAACTGATGATAATTCCTTTGCCTCTATTAAAAATAAACAGTAGTACGGGGATGATACTAGAATGAAGAGAAGACTGGTATCTTCACTTATATTGGTTCTGATCTTAATTTTATTTCTACACTCAAAAATTGTTGATGCATTTTCAAATGGTTATCCTACAACGGGGATTGAAGTAATACCGGATGGGCCGTCATACATGCAAACTCTGAAGGTAGGTGTTAAAGGAACAGCGGATGCTAGACCAAAGGTTGTTTGGGTACAGACTGATACGGATATTTGGAGAGCTACATTTGGAAATACAACGATTGAGACTGGTACGCATAGCAGAGGGGAAAATGCACTTCCATTAAAGAAACAAACTGAGGAAATTTTAGATATGTCAAATTATGCACCTGACTCAATGGAAGATTTGTTGGGCAATTCTTTTTTAAGATCATATGTGAGAGAATTATCAATTGAAGATATGAATTGGTTAATAGAGGATTCCTATGAGGCAATTGGAAGTAAACCACAATTTAACAAGGGTGATATAACCGCTAGTATCAAGGTATTTACGGGTTATCCGTTAGTTCATACTCTAAAATACCAGTATGCTACTCGTTACGATGGAGCTCCAAAGTATATGGCTGAGTATTTTATACCCATGACAGTTAACTACACCGGATACGTAGTAGAAAAAAAGCAAATTCGCGTAGTGGAAAATGCCGTTTTACAAGTCAATGAAACCAAAAATATGAAGGCTGAGGTTCGAACCCTGGATTACACGATGGCGGATTGGAACGAGAAGTGGTTTGATGTCTCGATAGCGCCGGAGACGGCGTGGTCCTCCAGTAACGAAGCAGTGGCCACTGTTGACAGCAACGGCAAAGTTACCGCGATTTCGGAGGGAACAACAACAATTTCCGCTGACTGGAAAAAAGGACCCTATTGGCTGAGAGGGACAGCGACGATCCGAGTAGGCAATGGGCCGCCTCCGCCTCCGGGCCCGGATCCCGATCCGCTTGAGCCTGGTGTGACCTGCACGACCCCTTCGCCCGGCAGGACAATGTCGGGCGAAGACTTCAGCCCGAATGTCAGCGCGGTCATCCGGGCGGACGCCCGGGGCAGCGAACGGTTTAATGTGCTGGATGGCATACCGACAACGGAAAGTTTGTACGGTAATGTATGGGCAAAGAACTATTTGCATCAATACGGTTACCAGGAAATGACGGGGAAGTGCACGTTTACCGTCAATGTGACTGTTATGCCGCCGCCCCCGCCTCCAGATGGACAACCGGGTGAGCCTTCAACCGTACAAGTCCAGGTGGATAAGAACTATTCCTTCTGGACGGTATCACAAGTTGAGGTCTATGGCCTGAAAGAGGCTGCCCTGCAGAATTATGCGTTCGAGGCAAACGGCATCAGAATTTCACCTAGCGGATATAACACCCCGTATTTTGCGATAACACAGACGCATCGTTATGAACCATCCGCTGTTCTCGACATTACCGTGGGTGCTGACAGCGATCCTGAGGCAGCTGCCAGGTCGGCGGTTAGCGTGCGGGTGAGGAATGATACGTTCACGTTCAATAGCGAGACGCTAATGAGCGGAGCGGAAACGACGGGCAGCGGACAGGCTCCATCTCCAATTCCTACAGCAGCTATGACGGGCGACAATATTTTGTACAGTCGGGAAAACGTCATTCCGATGTCCAAGACAAACCAGGAAAAGCGGCCGAGCGCAGGAACGGTATATTATGTCCAGGTCAACGGTGCTGCTGAAAGAAGTTATCCCATCTATGGCATCAACCCGGTCACCGTACATACTCCGGCCGTCATTTATCCTGCCGTATCAGATGACCGGGAGCATAATCAGAAAACCAAGCCGGCAGCAGGGCGTTCTGCGGTTATTTTGGACCGGCCTTTTGCGATTGAACTGCCAAATTCGGGGCAGCATGCGAATTATCTCGGATACGGCAGCCGCAATTATTTAAAATACATCGGCAGCAAGCAGGTCAGGTTTCCGTTTGATGTCTACGACGGCTCCAAGACGCAATTTCACCCGAAAAATACGTGGATCGAGGTGGAGAAATCGCAGGAGAGCTTTTCCTTTTTTCTCCCGGTATGGGTAGATGAAGGATTCTATGACGTTGAGTTCCGGACGATAGCGCATAACGCGCCTGCCGGAGCAACCCATCAAAGAAATGCCAACCTGGATTTAACTCATCATATTGCCTATGACACCGTGGCGGTAGATGTCGTTGGACGCGTGTATGATTTCCGGGTTACCGATATTGCCGACTACAACTGGGAGACGGTGTTCCGGACGGCGAAGGGAAGCAGCCTGCCGACGGGAAATGTCTACTGGGCCGGGTTAGGGGGCATTGACGGGGCGCCAAGAGGAATCTCGTCCATATACACTCTGCCGATTCGTCCCGGAAGTCATCCCGCATATAAGAACGTCGCTATCAAAACCGGATATCATTTCAAATTCGATCTGAAGACGAAAGGAAATATGTTCGGAATTAAGGATGAAATCAAAATTACGCCTAGTTTCTACTTTATCAGTGCGGAAGACGGATCGCGCACGCCCGTGGAGCTGTACTATCACAAAAGCGGAAAAAGCTATGTCAAAGTAGGCTCGCCCGGCGACGAGGTGAACCGGTACGTTGTCCTGAACGAGCGCCTGCGCAATGTGTCCGAAGAGGAACTGACGGATACGGCGCTTTATAAATATGACTATCAATACTCTTTTGGCCAAATTGCCAACATCGGGCGCCCGCAGTTTGTAAGTCACTATATCAACTTTGCCACGAAACGCAGGACGGCGATAGGGAGCCTGAGCCTGCTGCGTCTCCCCGAAGGCGTGCGTACTTTTATCGGGCCGAAAACGAATATCCCCGCAGGGGTTGACCCCGGCCGGGCAAATGCTGCCGTGCAGAGATGGTACGGCGAGTACAGCCTGCCAGCCGACCTGTATGCCGTGAAGGCTGGGACGAATGTCGCAGAATACGGGCGAACGCACAGAGGGCTTACGGACAAGTCGCCGATCTTTTTGAAAAATGGTTATATCGTGGTTAATTTCAATATGGAGACGGTGCGCGAAGGGCAAGTCACCGCCCCGCATCTGCAGTATATTCACGGTCCTTTGGTTAACCAGTGGCATGAGATGGAGGGCTTTGCCCGGAGCGTGCAGGATCCGTTTGGCGTGACCTACCGTCTGCAGGACGGGGACGTTGTGCTGTATCATGCCGGCCTTTCCAGCCGCGATGATTTCCGCTCGATGGTCACGCATTAATTCATAGTTCAATAGTCTTAGCCGATCCCTGACCCGGCTCGCCGGGGAAAGCTCGGCTTTCTTTTTTCCTCCATATGGAAAAAGACAGCAAGGCTTGAAACTTGCTGCACTTTAGTGTAAAAATGATTTGTGCTAAAATAGGAAGAATGAGTGGGCAACTGCATACGATATACTATAGGACAGGTGTGTGAAGATGAAACCTTTTATATACGATTATACTTACGATGAATTACGGGAATGGGCTGTCGCCCAAGGAGAGCCTGCGTTTCGCGGAGGGCAAATCTTTGATTGGCTCTATGTAAAACGTGTAAACTCTTTTGAGGAAATGACGAACCTGTCCAAGCCGCTCCGCCAAAAGCTGGATGAGCAATTCGCCTTCGTCACTTTGAATGAAATCACCAAGTTTGAATCGAAGGATGGAACGGTCAAGTTCTTGTTCGGGCTCCATGATGATCATGCGATCGAGACGGTCATCATGAAGCATAACTACGGGAACAGCATTTGCGTAACGACACAGGTCGGCTGCAAGGTCGGCTGTACGTTCTGCGCCTCGACGCTGGGCGGACTGAAACGGAACTTATCGGCTGGGGAGATCGTTGCCCAGGTTGTACAGGCTCAGAAAATTCTCGATGACCGCGGCGAGCGTGTAAGCAGTATCGTCATTATGGGCACCGGGGAGCCATTCGAGAATTACGACGCCACGATGAACTTCCTTAGAATCATGATCCATGACAAAGGCTTGAATATCGGGCAAAGGCATATTACGGTCTCGACGAGCGGTATCGTTCCTAACATTTACCGATTCGCCGACGAGGATACGCAAATTAATTTGGCGATATCCATTCACGCGCCTAACGATGCGCTTCGTTCCAAGTTAATGCCGGTGAACCGCCGCTTTCCTTTCGACGACGTTATGGAGGCGCTGCGTTATTACATCGCGAAGACGGGACGCAGAATTACGTTTGAATACGCGCTGATCGGCGGCGTCAATGATCAGCCTGAGCATGCTGAGGAACTGGCCAGCGTCATCAAGGACATGCTTTGTCATGTGAATTTGATCCCGGTTAACCATGTGCCGGAGCGCAAATATGTGAGAACTTCAAGAAATGATATTTTTCAGTTTCAGCGCATTTTGGCGGATAAGGGCATCAATGTGACGATCCGCCGTGAGCAAGGACACGATATCGCGGCGGCCTGCGGTCAGCTGCGGGCGAAGCATATGGAGTCTGGTGCGAGGTGATCTGATTTAATGAAAATGGTGTATTTAAGTGATGTGGGACGCGTCCGCCCCGTGAATGAGGACAGCGCCTGGGTATCCCGCTTGGAGCAGGGCTACACCTTAGGCATTGTCGCCGACGGCATGGGCGGCCATCAGGCCGGAGATACCGCCAGCAAACTGGCGGTAGAGACGATAGCTCAGGATATCGTCTCACTGGCTCCGGGACTGTCGGTGCAGGCATGCGCTGAGGCGCTGAAAGCAGCGATTCTGCATGCCAATGAAGTTGTTTTCCGCAAAGCCTCAGAACATGATGAGTACCATAACATGGGAACGACCGTTGTCGCCGTGCTTCTCAGCGGACGGGAAGGGGTTGTCGGCCATATTGGCGACAGCCGGGCCTACCAGTTTCGGCAGGACGATCTGATTCTGCTGACGGAGGATCATTCGCTCGTGAATGAGCTTGTCAAGAGCAAGCAAATCAGTGAAGAGGAAGCCAGCGTGCATCCGCGGCGCAACGTGCTGACGAGGGCGCTGGGTACCGATTCCGAAGTGGAGGTCGATCTGGACCATATCATATTGGAAACCGGGGATATCCTGCTGCTTTGCAGCGACGGGCTCAGCAACTATGTATCAAAGGAACAAATGACCCTTACGCTGGGATTGGACGCTCTCTCCTTGCAGGATCGGGCTGATCGCCTGCTTCAGCTTGCCTTGAATGCAGGTGGCGACGATAATATTACCGTTGCCCTGCTTGAGCATCAGGAAGAAGCCGGGTCAAGCATAAAGGAGTGGAACTCATGATCGGACACGAATTGGGCGGTCGTTATCAAATTATCGAACGAATTGGCGGCGGGGGAATGGCGCTCGTCTACAAAGCGCACGATGTTCTCCTCAATCGCAACGTAGCGATCAAGGTGCTGCGCCAGCAATTTGTGAACGACGAGGAATTTATACGCCGTTTTCGGCGGGAAGCGCAGTCCGCTGCATCTTTGTCGCATCCCAATGTGGTCAGCGTCTATGATGTAGGACAGGAGGACGATATTCATTATATTGTCATGGAGTACGTGGAAGGCCAGAACCTGAACGAAATCATTAAGGAGCGCGCGCCGCTGCAGGTGGACGAGGCCATCCGCATCGCATCGCAAATCGCCGATGCCCTGGATCATGCTCATCATAACCAAATCATTCATCGCGATATTAAACCTCATAACATATTAATTGGCCGCAATGGCCGGGTGAAAGTGACCGATTTTGGGATCGCCCGCGCGGTCACGTCTACGACGATTACGCAAACCGGCTCGGTCGTAGGGTCGGTGCATTATTTCTCGCCGGAGCATGCGAAGGGAGTCGCTACCGGGGAGAAATCGGATTTATATTCGCTGGGCATTGTGCTGTATCAAATGCTGACGGGGCGCCTTCCGTTCCTGGGAGAGAGCCCGATTAGCGTTGCCTTGAAGCATTTGCAGGAGCATTTCGAGGAGCCGCGTTCGGTTAACCCGATGATTCCGCAAAGCGTTGAGAACATCATTCTCAAGTCGATGCGCAAAAATCCGGGCGAACGCTATCAGTCGGCCAAAGAAATGCTGGTTGACTTGGAGACCTGCCTGCTGCCGGAGCGGCGGATGGAGTCGAAGCTTGTATTTGATGACGGCGACGATGAGGATAGCACCCGGATCGTTCCGGCGATCAGGCCGCAAATGGGCGGTTCCGCTGCCCGGGGCGGTTCCAAGCTGTCCAGGGAGTCGCAGGCCGACGAGGACCGCGACGAGGCGAAAAAGGGCACGAGCTTCTGGTCGAAGCCAGTGCTCTGGGTAAGCCTAACGGTATTGCTGCTTGTGGCGATGGCCGGCGTCGTATGGTACGTGAACAAAACCTTCACCGTACCTGACGTCACGGTTCCAAGCGTTCTTAATCTGAACGAAGCGGACGCAACGAAGGCGCTGCAGGACAAGGGACTGGCGGTCGGCGACGTGAAGCGGGAGTACAAGGAAGGCTTCGATGAAGGGATCGTCTATGACCAAAGCAGGCCGGAAGGCACGATAGTCAAAGAAGGCGCAATTATAGATTTAACCGTGAGCATAGCCAAACCGCTGAAGAACATGCCGTCATTCAGCGGCATGACTTACGAGGAAGCGGAAGCCCAGCTCGTCCAGGCTGGAGTGGATAAGGACCGGATCAGTCAGGCGGAAGAGTTCAGCGACGAGGAAGAGGCTGGCAAAATTATTGGTCAAAGCCCCGATGCAGGCACGGAATATGATCCGGAGTCAGTAAGCATTACACTTAAAGTGAGCAAGGGCGCTAAGGAATTTAGTATGAAAAACTTGATAGGAATGAAACAGGAAGAGGCCGAAGCCCTCATTAAGGAATTGGGGCTGAAGCTGGCCAAGGATGGCATTAAGACGGAGCCTAGCTTTGAGAGAGAAGCGGGCGAGGTCATTGACCAATGGCCGTTTGCGCCGAACAGCCTGGCTACGCCGGGAACCGAAATGGTGCTGACCGTAAGCTCAGGTTATCCGCCTGAAGCGATCAAATACACCTTTGAAGTGCCGGCAGCTCCTGTGGAGGAAGGCAAGAACAGCAAAATCCGGATCGTCTACGGGGACGCACGGGGGGATAATAGAGAATGGGGAACCAAAACGATCAATGCGACCCAAACGTTCTCCGTTGAACTTGTATTAGCCCCGAACAAGAACGGTGCGGTCTCGGTCATCCGGGATGGGGAGCTGTTTGACACTTATCTGGTCTCGTACATTGATGCCAAGCAGGGAACGGTACCTGTGCCTCAACTGCCGGGCAGTCAATATGACGAGAATTCGTACAATGAATGGGACGAAGGCGAGATCGAAAACCCGGAAACGGGACGCATCGACCAGGGAGCTGTAGCCCAAGCCGTTAAAGCGGATAAGAACAATAAGGGCGATAAGGGCAATAACGGCAAAGGAAAAGGCAAGGGTAAAAAAGAACACGGCAACAATTAGACAGGAAGAAAATGAAAGTGAGGCCGGCAGCATGCCTGAAGGTTTGATTGTTAAGGCATTAAGCGGATATTACTATGTGAAGCCGTTAGCCTCGGCAGAGGAGAATGTTCTCCAATGCCGGGGCCGCGGCATTTTCAAGAAAAAGGGGATTACTCCGCTCGTAGGGGACCAGGTTCTATATACCCCTACCGAGAACGGGGAAGGCACGGTAGATGAAATACTGCCGCGCGATACGGAGCTGATCCGTCCGCCCATCGCCAATGCCAGCCATGCGGTTCTGCTGTTCTCTGTGAAGGAGCCGGATTTGAACCTGCAGCTGCTGGACAAGTTCCTCGTACATATCGAGCATGCGGGACTCCGCCCCCTGATTTGCCTGACGAAGGAAGATCTGCTGGATGAGCAGGGCGATGAACAGGATCGCAACTTAACGAGGCAGGTTGGCGAGTTATACGAAAAGGTAGGCTATGAGGTTATCATTACTAGCTCCTTGACGGGAAGCGGGACGGATGAAGTAAAGGCGCGGCTGGCTGGCCACATCAGCGTGTTTGCCGGGCAATCGGGCGTGGGCAAATCATCTCTGCTGAACGCCATGCTGCCGGGATTATCGCTAGAAACAAGTGAAATCAGCCTGAAGCTGGGCCGCGGCCGTCATACGACGCGCCATGTGGAGTTGATCGAGCTGGATAATGGCGGTTATGTCGCGGATACTCCCGGGTTCAGCCAGCTGGACTTCCTGGAGCTGGGCGTAGAAGAGCTGTCATCCTGTTTTATCGAATTCAGCGAATATGCGGAGCAATGCAAATTTCGGGGCTGCAGCCATCTGCATGAGCCGGGGTGCCGGGTCAGAGCGGCGGTGGAGGAAGGCGAAATTGTCTCCAGCCGCTACAAGCATTATGTACAGTTCTATGAGGAAATGAAAGATAAAAAACGGAGGTACTAACTTCATGCGAAAAATCAGCATAGCACCGTCTATTTTGTCCGCGGATTTTGGAAAATTGGCTCAAGAAGTCGCCGAGGTTGAACGCAGCGGCGCTGACTGGCTTCATGTCGATGTCATGGACGGCCATTTCGTGCCCAACATGACGTTCGGGCCGCTGGTGCTGGAAGCCGTGGCGCCTCATACGAAGCTGTTCCTGGACGTGCACCTCATGATCGAGCATCCGGAGCGTTATATCGAAGCGTTCGCTAAGGCAGGAGCAAGCCTGATCACGGTTCATGCCGAGGCTTGTGTGCACCTGCACAGCGTCATCCAGCAAATCAAGAGTCTGGGCGTAAAGGCAGGGGTCGCCATCAATCCGGCTACGCCGGCGCTGGCGGTTCGCGAAGTGATCGAAGATCTTGATCTCATACTTGTCATGACGGTGAATCCGGGCTTCGGCGGGCAAGCCTTCATACCGGGAACGGTCCGCAAGATTTCGCAAATTGCCGAGTGGAGAGAGCAGCTGGGATTAACGGGCCTGCATATCGAAGTTGACGGCGGGATTACCGCTGCTACGGCGCCAACCGTAGTAGAGGCCGGGGCAGATGTGCTAGTTGCGGGCAGTGCGGTGTTCGGGCGTGAGGACCGGGAGGCAGCGATTTCTGAAATCCGCGGCAGCGTGGAGCGTTTCTAGCGAAACCGTATTGTCCGTTGGTATAGGGATGGGCAGTGCCGCATACAATGGGTTACATGAGCAGGGTTCTCATGTAGCCTTTTTTTTGTGTCCTCAATACACGGGAGGCAGACTTGGAACATAGACTATAGGTGAAGGCATGAGAATGATGGGGAGGGTGAAGGATGAAATTTTACACATTCAAGCTGCCTAAGTTTTTGGGCGGATTCGTCAAAGCGGTATTGAACACATTTCAGAAAAATTAGGGAGGGGACCTTGCGTCTAAGCACCAGCAGGAAGACGCGAGCCCGCTCCCGCCGATCACGCAGCGTTCCAGGCCGGCGGAGCAGGCGGCGGGCATTAAAAAAGCACCTCGAATGACAAGGTGCTTTTTGTCTATATGCTTATTACAACCCTACGCGCGGGTTACTTTACCGGATTTCAAAGCCCGAGTGCTAACGTATACGCGTTTCGGTTTACCGTCTACAAGAATACGGACTTTTTGTACGTTCACGCCCCAAGTACGCTTCGTGTGATTGTTTGCGTGGGATACATTGTTCCCTGTGCTTGGGCTCTTGCCTGTCACATAACATTTGCGAGACATTCATTACACCTCCTAATTCCAACCTCTTAAAACAACACTTATCTATAATATCACAGTAAAAAAAGAGCCGTCAACCAGTGGCGCAACTTTATTTCTGGCTCCATTGCTCTTCTTTTATTTATTTCTCTTTCTTCTTATAGTACAATGTTGATTAGTCCATAATAATTTGGGGGAGGAGTTGATGCGGGCGTGGCTATTGAACTACATACGGAGCATGGGACGGTCCATATTTCCGATGAAGCTGTAGCGGTGATCGCCGGATCGGCCGCCATGGAATGTTATGGATTGGTAGGAATGGCAAGCCGCAAGCAGTTCAAGGACGGTTTTGCCGAATTGATTGGGCGAGAGAATCTGGCTCGTGGTGTGGAAGTGAACCTGGAGAATAATCAATTGTCGATTCATCTTTATATTATAGTTAGTTATGGCACGAAAATTTCCGAGGTCGCACACAACATACAACAAAAAGTAAAATATGTACTCACCGAAGTCGTTGGACTCGAAGTAGCGTATGTCAACATCTCGGTTCAAGGCGACGTGTATCAAGCTAGGAAGGGGAATTTTCATTGAGTAAGCGTTCTCTGAATGGAACAGATTTTACCGCTATGGTGTTAGCCGGGGCGGAGAGGCTTCATCAGCATGCCGAGCATGTCAACTCCTTAAACGTGTTTCCGGTTCCGGATGGAGACACCGGGACGAACATGAATTTGACGATGACGGCAGGCGTGTCTGAGCTGAAGAACAACGGTACCGGAGGCTTAGGCAGCCGGGCGGGCGTATTGTCCAAGGGTCTCCTGATGGGCGCGCGCGGCAACTCTGGCGTTATTTTGTCCCAGTTATTCCGTGGTTTTGCCCGCTATGCGGCGGCTTACGAAGAACTCAACACGATTCATTTCGCCGCTGCGCTGCAGAGCGGTGTAGATACCGCCTACAAGGCCGTTGTTAAGCCGGTGGAAGGCACGATTCTTACCGTGGCCAAAGAAGCGGCCAAGCATGCCGTATTCTATGCCAGACGGACGACGGATGTGACGGAGCTGATGACGGAGGTGCTGGCCAAGGCCAAGGAGGCGCTTGCCCATACGCCTGAGCTGTTGCCCGTCTTGAAGCAGGTCGGTGTCGTAGATTCCGGTGGACAAGGGCTCGTATATATTTATGAAGGATTCTTGCAAGTTTTAACGAACGGAACGATACCGATGGAAGAGCATGTAACGGGACAAGCTGTATCCGCCGTAAAACCGGTCTCTGCGGCTCCGCGAATTACGCCGGACGCCCCGATTTCCGCCCAAGCCAAATTGGAGACGGAGGATATCGAGTTTTTGTACGACATGGAATTTTTCATCAATCGTACGCTCGGTGAAGCTAGAAATACGCCATTTAACGAAGATCAGTTCCGGGAAGCGCTGTCAAAGAATGGAGATTCCATCATTGTCATTGCTGACGATGAAGTAATCAAAGTACACGTGCATTCTAAAGCGCCGGGCGAGGTGCTGAATTTGGCCCTGCGTTATGGCGAAATTACGCAAATTCATATTTTGAACATGCGCGAGCAGCATCGCGACCTGCTATCGGCGGGAATGGACGCGGCTCCCATGCCGGAATTGTTCGCCGATATCCCGGCAGAGGGCCTGCGCCAGGCAGAGCGCGCGGAGATGCCGGCCGACGAGCTTGCGCCTTACGGCTTCATCGCGGTTGCTTCAGGGCAAGGCATTTCTGATATTTTCACCAGCCTTGGCGTCGATGTCGTGCTCGCCGGAGGACAGACGATGAATCCGAGTACCGAGGATTTCGTGAAGGCGATTCATTCGATTTCCGCCCAGCATGTGTTCATTCTGCCGAATAACTCGAATATTGTACTGGCCGCGCAGCAAGCGCGCGATCTTCTGGAAGGCGAGCGCGAGGTTACCGTTATTCCAAGCAAGAGCATTCCGCAGGGAATCGCCGCTGCATTCGCGTTCCAGGAGGAAGAGAGCGTAGAGTCGAACGCCGACAGCATGATGAACGCCGTAAACCATGTCAAGACGGGGCAGGTGACCTATGCGGTTCGCGATACGGTATTCGATGAACTGGAAATTACAGCCGGTCACTATATTGGCATTGCAGACTCCAAAATCGTGGCAACGGAAGCAGGTCTGCTGGAGACGTGCCGGGATCTGCTCTCCAAAATGCTGGAGGGCGGGGATGAGATTGTAACGATTCTCGTCGGCGAGGAAGCCTCGTCCGAGATGACTGGCGAACTGATAGCTTGGATGAATGAGACTTATCCGGACGTCGAAGTGGAGGCACACAACGGCGGCCAGCCGATATATTATTATTTATTTTCCGTAGAATCCTAGGCCGTGCCTAGAAGTAACGGGAGAGTTGAAAGGATGAGGAGCTCATGACCAAGGTTGTCATCGTTGCAGACAGTACGGCGGACGTGCCAAAGGCTACGGCGGAGGAATACGGTATTCATATTGTGCCGATGCGTCTTGCATTCGGCGAGGAATCATTTCTAGAGGGCGTCGACATCACTGCGGCAGAATTCTACGACAAGTTGACGAAGTCGCGTGAGCTGCCGAAGAGCTCCCAGACGTCGCCGTCCCAGTATGCCGAGGTCTACCGCAATTTGCTGGAAGCGACCCCGGGCTCGCCGATCGTATCAATCCATATCTCTTCCGGCATGAGCGGAACCTATCAATCGGCCCTCTTGGCGAAGACGATGCTGGAGGAAGAGACGGGCAAGGAGCTCGATATTACAGTCATTGATTCCTTAAGTGCTTCCTACGGCTTTGGTCTTCAGGTGGTTGAAGCGGCAAGAATGGCCTCTAAGGGAGCCACCGTGGACCAGATCAAAGCCGAGGTTGAACGCCTTGGGCGCAGCCGCAGGCTGTACTTCCTGGTTGATACGCTGGAGTATTTGCAGAAGGGCGGACGAATCGGCAAAGCGGCGGCTATTCTTGGCACGCTGCTGAACATCAAGCCGATTCTGTCGGTGGATCAGGAGGGCATTATCTACGCAGTGGATAAAGCGCGAGGCCGCAAGAAGGCGGTATCGCGGGTCATCGAGCTGTTCGTAAATGATTTCGGCAATCACAAAGATTTGAATGTTGCGGTTTGCGACGCTGTGAATCCGGAGCTTGCGCAGGAGTTTGTGGATTTGCTTTCCCAGCACTTCACACTGCATGAGGTGGTACGGACGAACATCGGTGCCGTCGTAGGCTCACATACCGGCCCGGGAGCGGTAGCTATATTCGTGTGGCCGGCTTGAAGCGAGGGATTGGAATGAATTTGGATTTGAATGCAATTCCAGTAAAGCAGGTTAATGGCGTGAGTGCTCTCAAAGAAGGAGAGCTTCACGCCTTTGGCATCTTTACGGTAAATGATTTAATGGAATATTATCCGTTTCGGTATGAGGATTACCGGCTGCGCTCTTTGACGGAGGTGAAGGACGGCGACCGGATTACTGTCCAAGCCAAGATCATGGGAGTGCCTGTGCTGCAGCGCTACGGCCGGAAATCGAGGCTGACGTGCAAAATGGTGGCCGAGGACTGGATGTTCACGGCGACCTGGTTTAACCGTCACTTCTTGAAGGATCAGCTGACGGCGGGACGGGAGATCGTGCTCACGGGTAAATGGGACCAGCGGCGCAGCCAATTGACGGTCTCGGAGTCGGAGTTTCCTGACCGTGGCACACTGCGCAGCGGGAGCCTGCAGCCGGTATATTCGGTAGGCGGGAAAATTACGCAGACCTGGATGCGCAAGACGATCGGACAGGCCCTGCAGCAATATGGGGAGATGATTCCGGAAATTTTGCCGCCGGAGCTCCTGCGTAAGTATGAGCTGATGCCGAGACGGCAGGCGATTTGGCGCATTCATCAGCCGCAGGACAGCGAGGAAGGGCAGCAGGCGCGCCGCCGGATGGTCTATGAGGAGCTGTTCCTGTTTCAGTTGAAGCTGCAGGCCTACCGGGCGATGAATCACGAGCGGATGGACGGAGTGAAGCATGAGGTGGATAATGCGACGATCCGTGAGTTCGTTCGCAGTCTTCCCTTTGAGCTGACGGATGCCCAGAAGAAGGTGGAGCTGGAGATCCTGCAGGATATGCGTTCTCCGTACTGCATGAATCGTCTGCTGCAGGGGGATGTAGGCTCGGGCAAGACGGTTGTGGCAGCCATTGCGCTGTATGCGGCGGTCAAATCGGGACATCAGGGCGCATTTATGGTGCCAACGGAAATATTGGCGGAGCAGCATATGCGCTCACTGTCCCGGTTGTTCGAGCCGTTCGGCATTACCGTAGGCCTGCTTACGGGCAGTGTGACCGGGCGCAAGCGCAAGGATTTGACTGCCTCGCTGCAAATGGGGCTAACGGATATCGTCGTCGGAACCCATGCGCTTATTCAGGAGGACGTATTCTTCCGTTCGCTCAGCTTGGTCGTGACGGACGAGCAGCACCGGTTTGGCGTCAATCAGCGCAGCATCCTGCGGCGCAAAGGCTTCAATCCGGACGTGCTGACGATGACGGCGACGCCGATTCCCCGCACGCTGGCGATTACGGCTTTTGGCGATATGGACGTGTCCACACTGTCCGAGCGGCCGAAGGGACGCAAGCCGATTTCGACCTATTGGGTGAAGCATCACATGATGGATCGCGTGCTTGGGTTTATCCAGCGCGAGGTGTCCGCGGGAAGGCAGGCTTATCTGATCTGCCCGCTGATCGAGGAGTCTGATAAGCTGGACGTGCAGAATGCCATTGATCTGCACGTCTCGATGCAGCAGGCGTTCCCGCACTTCAAGGTCGGGCTGCTGCACGGACGGATGACCGCGGCCGAGAAGGACGAGGTCATGCGTTCGTTCTATGACAATGAAGTGCAACTGCTCGTTTCGACGACCGTCGTGGAGGTCGGCGTGGACGTGCCGAACGCGACGCTGATGATCGTGATGGACGCGGACCGCTTTGGCCTGTCGCAGCTGCATCAGCTGCGCGGCCGGGTTGGCCGGGGGGAGCACGCTTCGTATTGCGTGCTCATCGCCGAGCCGAAGTCGGAGGTCGGTCAGGAACGGATGAAGGTCATGACTGAGACGGACGACGGCTTCGAAGTGGCTCGCCGGGACCTGAAGCTGCGCGGTCCCGGGGATTTCTTCGGCACCAAGCAGAGCGGGGTGCCGGAATTCCGAATCGCGGACATGGTCAGCGATTTCGCGGTGCTGGAGGCGGCGCGGGACGATGCCGCTCGCTTGGTCGGCGACGAGGCCTTCTGGACGTCGCCGCAGTATGAGCCGCTGCGCGGGTATCTGCAGCGGGAGCAGGTGTTTCAAGGCGAACTGATCGATTGATGTGAACCGCGATCGGCTTTAAAATCGCAATCGCAATCGCAATGAAGGGGCACAACGCCGGCGGGGTTCTGACGGACCGTGGTTCCGTTATATTATGAAAATCGTCCTATTTTATAGTTTGTTGGACACAGGTTCCGCTATTTGAGCAAATGAATGAGTTTCTGTTGTGATTTGCAGCAAATAAAGGCTCCTGTGTCCGTTCCGTATCCATTTTGGCGATTTTAGAACAAATAGCGGATCTCATGTCCGTTACGAGCCAGAGAGAAATGCCCTTGGCAAGCTTATCTTAATCTTAGCTTGCCAAGGGCATTTTTTCTGTGGCAACATGTACATCCTATCCGTCATATATTAATGAGGATTAGCGTGTGACGGGAGGTGTAACACAGTTTTGAGTTATCAGCAATATGGCATCAGTCCGCAGCTGGTGGAACGCATTAAGCTGAAAATGAAAAACCCAGCCGTAAAAGAGCGCATCAAGTCCCTCGCCGATGGTCTGACTAAATCGGACCTGCAGGATAGAGTCAAGGTCAGACGGCTGGTGAAATCGGCAACCTCGATATTGAATGAACGCTTGACAAGCGTGCAGGAGGAGCAAATCGTCCAGTTTGTCATCGCTCAAAAAGTCGACCCTCGGAATACGTTCCATCTCCTTAAGTTATGGAGCATGTTTAGGTAATGTACAGCTGGTTTGGAGGGCCATAGGTTGGTGAGCGTAGAAACCGTTCGTCCCTGCAGGGGCGAACGGTTTCTTTTAATATATTCGAGGTTCGTCAGGTATGTCGTAAACGTTTTTCTTTCTATATGATAGTCCGCATGCGGAGCCTTTGTTAGCTCTTCGTTAATCCCGCTTCGCCAAGAAAGCGGCGTACAACATCGATTTGGTATTGTACCCTGGTGGAAAAGGGCAGGCTCCAGCCTGTCTCTACGGTGACTGTCCGTGCTCCAAGAATACGGGCTGCGGCGGTGCGGGAGGAGCCAGGCAGCTCATGCAGCCGCAGATTGAAGGATTGGGATTTGGCCCGGATGGTGCGGTTGACTCCTTTGATGATTTTACGTGCGGCAGATACGGATCGGCTGCCCGGATTAGTGATCAGCGTTTGGCCCAGTACCTTGGAGTTCTGCTGCGATAAACCGTTCGCTTCATGAAGATCCAGATACCAGGAGGGGCGATAGCGTCTTGCTGTATCAAACAGCGCCGCGGATAGCGGATGTTTTGCCGTTTGGCCTGCTTTGCGGGGAAAGGTGCGGTTCAAATCCGGCACGCCGCGAATACGCTGGCGATATGCACGCCTATTGACCGTAGGGACGATGACAAGACGTCCTGTATGAAGCCTAAGCTCGTCTGTGCCCAGCATGCGGACGAGCCTGCGAGCCGCTTGGATGCTGCCGGTCTCATTGCCGTGTATCCCTGCAACGATCATAGCGGTTGGTCCGGGCCGCACGCTTTGCGCCACATAGTAAGAAGTAGCGTAGGATGTGCCCGGCAACAGCGTATATTTCTGTACCAGCATTATGCTCACCTCCACTTCTGATTGCCTGCTAATGGCGGGTATACACTATAAATATGCAGGGGAGGGAGGGATTAATTGGACGGGTAACTTTGTCGGCCGCCCGTAAAACGCCCGGATTTAGCGCTTGCCCGTTCCGCGCAAAATCGCAGTCAAATGGTTCGTGTAATGGCCGATCGCCAGGCTGACTTGGGATTTCAAATAATCCCTGGTCATTGTAAACTCGTCTTCCATGCCGCGGCATACGAAGCGATAGCGGATGTCCAGACCGTCCATCGACGGCTCGAAAATGCGAATGCCCTGCTCCAGAAGGGATTTGCGGTATCGCTGGATATCTCCGCGGATATGCTGAGCCAACACTTTCGTCGCTGCGGCATAGAGGGCTTTGAAGGTCTGGGCCGACATTTCGACTTCCCTGTTCTTCTTCTCGACGATTTCGAGAGCTACAGGCAAAATGATGTAACTCCTGATGACTTCGATATCCTTGGCCGTTGGAGGAGAAACGGTCCGGTGCGCGGCCCCGCCTGCTGCTGCTTCACCCGCCGCCTGCCGGCTGGCTGATACGGACTGCTCCTTATGCTGGGGGAGCATCATCCGGCTTGATTCCCAAAGGCCGTTGCCTGATAGCTTCTTGCTCATTTATAGTGCCCTCCAATCTTTCTTGCCCGTTCTCTGGCCTGCCCTGATGTCGTCAATGAGGAGGCTCTCATAATCGCCGCGCTGCCGTAGCGGTCTTTAATCAGATCGGTTGCTTTGTCCAAGGCCCGAAGCTTTACTTGATCCTCAAAAAGGGTCAGCTGGTAGCCCTGATCGGAGGCAAGACCGCTAAGCGCAACGCCTAAGCGGCGTACCGGCAGAGTGTTCCAGTGGCGATAGAACAGTCTCTTGGCCGCTTCGTAGACGGTATTTGTATGATGGGTCGGATCGGCCATCTTCATCTGCCGGGAGAAGCCGAGGCGTGCATCATAGGGACTGCACAGGCAGCTGACGGTAACGACCTGCCCCATATAACCTTTGCGCCGGCAATCCCGGCAGACCTCCTCCACAAGCTCAAGCAATACGGTGTCGATCTCATCCGGCTCGGCATAGTCCCGCGGCAGCGTCATCATATGGCTGACCGATTTCGGCGCGGCGTCGAAGGTGCGCGGCGTCACCGGGGAATCGTCAAGCCCGTTCGCCGTCCTCCACATGACCTCCGCCTGAATATCGCTTTGCTTGCCGAAGCGGGCGCGGAATTTGTCCTTTAGCACCGGCAGCGGTGTCTGGGCAATATCGCCGATCTGGTACATTCCGAGCCGGGTGAAGTGAGCGGCCATACGGGAGCCGACCCCGAACATTTTGGGAATCGGCTGCGGCCAAAGCGCCTCAGGCACATTAGCTTTGGGCAGGACATATAGTCCGCTCTCATTTTTCTTCGCCCAGATGTCGGTAGCCAGCTTGGCAAGCATTTTGTTGGAGCTGATGCCGATGCGTACCCATACGCCGGTCTGCTTGAGCACCTTCTGCTGAATCGACCTCGCCATGGCGAGCGGATCGTCCTGGAACAGGTGCAGGCTTCCCGATACGTCGAGAAATTGCTCGTCGATCGAAAAAACTTCGACCAAATCGGTGTATTCCCGGTAAATGTCCGTAATCATCAGAGATACATCGATGTAATGCTGCATCCGCGGGCGCATGACGACGAGACCCGGGCATTTGCGGATCGCTTCTCCCAGACGCTCCGCCGTAGTTACCCCAAAGCTTTTGGCGATGGGGCAGGCCGCCAGAATAATTCCTGAACGGCGGGCGGGGTCTCCTGCTACGGCTACCGGTTTGTTCTGGCATCCCGGATGATCCGCTTTCTCGATGCTGGCATAGAAGCTTTGGCAATCCGCCAAAAAAATCGTCCTTTCGCGCGCGCTTATCATTTGGGCGCCTCCCACAGTCTCATAAGAAGTATCATCAGCTCCGCCTTCACCAGGCTTCTGAGCATTTTGAAGCGGTGAATATACCCTCGAACCTTGTACTCTACTTCGACGCCCAGCGCGTTCATCGTCGTGTCCAGCACTTGAATGCGCTGCTGCCGCATTTTGCTTCTGAGGGTTTTCAGCTCTAGATGGATGCTGCTTTCAATTCCCTTAAGATAAAAGATCACGAGATTGTAAATCAATTTATTCTGCTGCAGGCTAAGCTCCTCAATATCCCTTGCCAGCATATCCAGCAAAATAGGCAGCAAGGTGTACTCTTTGATGATTTGAATATCCTCTTCTGTCTCGATTGTTGAGTTAATCATGATATTTCACCACCGTAATGCGAACGTATATTCGTTTTATATATTATACACCGAACATAAGTTCGTTACGCAAGTGAATTTTATGGAAAATGGATACTTCGATATAGTTCCTTTATATTATAATAAATGTAATTTTATGGTACTTGTTGCGGGGAGGAAAATGGGCAAGAAGTCATCGGCGGGATCACGTAGTCCTATGGAAAAATCCGGAACGAAATTATCGAAAAGGGATAGCAACTAGTATAGGACCAGCGCACGTTTTTTTAGGGGATAACAGAATTTAACAAAATGCTATAAAGCCGCGTTATTAAGCGATTTTTGCACGAGACTTTGGTATCAATTTTGTAACCTTTATGGAAACGGGTGTAAAAATAGATCGAAACTTCGAAAAAAGTTGCGCGTCTAATATGAGCGAACAGCAGGAGCACTGTACTTCTCTGAAAACAGCGACTTGGAAATGCAGCATAGGAATGCTTCGTTTTCAAGTCTTTTTCATAAGGACGAGAGGTGCAGTTGTTAAAAGGCGATCATGCAAGAAAACCGGGAAGCAAGAGCTAAAAGGCTTCTATTATGCAGGATAGGGCCCAAATGGAAAACACTTCTATTAGCCTAGTTACTTTATTAGAGTACTTGGTTAATGATAGAGGTAATACGAGAGGAGTGGAGGTGTGAGGGGACCGTACTGGTAAAATCGCCTGCATACAAAAAAATAGCGAGGTGACAAGAGCAAACCCGATGACAACGTTAGCGCGAAAAAGGTTAATTATTTTACTCGTACTCGGCGGTATTCTGATCGCCGGTGGGATCTACCTTATCATTCAAAATCTGCCTCCATCTCTTGCGACGTTCCAAACCGCGGACGGTGCAAAAATCAAATTCCAAACTTCGGGAGACCGGTTCATGGAGTACAAGGGTGAGGGAAAGTGGCAGGAGATTTTCGTGAAAGGCGTCAACTTGGGAGCTACGGTTCCTGGTCATTTTCCCGGGGAATTCCCGATCACTGAAGAGGATTATCTGCGTTGGTTCAAGCAAATCGATGATATGGGCGCCAACGTGATTCGTATCTATACCGTGCATAATCCGGTGTTTTATACGTCCTTAGTCAAATACAACAAAGAAAAGGGAGACGATCCGCTGTACTTCATTCAAGGCATTTGGTCGCCTGAGGAACAATTGATTGAGCTTAAGGATGCATATAACCCTGGAATCAAGGAAGCATTCCATAAAGAAATCGAAAAAGCGGTAAAGGCCGTATACGGAGATTTAAAAATACCGGTCCAGCCGGGAGCTTCGGGAGGAAAGTACAGAGCGAATGCAGGGCGTTATTTGATGGCCTGGCATATCGGTACGGAGTGGGATCCCGAAATGGTTGACAACACGAATACGCAATATGCTTCCATAGAGCCTTACCGGGGCAAGCGGTTCTCTGCGCTGGACGAGGCCAGTCCGTTCGAGAGCTGGCTCGCCGAGCTAATCGATCAGACGGCTGAACTGGAAGCCGGTTACGGCTGGCAGCATCCGATGACCTTTACGAACTGGGTCACAACGGACGTGCTTGAGCATCCCGGAGAGCCCTTGTTCGAGGAGGACTTGGCCAGCGTGGATGCGACGCACATAGAGCCGGTCGATTGGGAGGCCGGATACTTCGCGGCCTATCACGTTTATCCGTACTACCCGGATTTTTTCCATCTCGACAAGACGCTGGAGACGATTCCGGACGGTAACGGCGGATTCAATACGTATAAGGCTTACCTGCGACAGTTAAAGGCCCATTACAAGGATATTCCGATCATGGTTACGGAATACGGCGTACCTGCGTCTTTGGGCGTATCGCATATCGGTCCCGGCGGACGGAATCAAGGCGGGCACAGCGATGACGAAAAGGCCGAAATCGACGTATCCCTGACGAAAGACATTTATGACGAAGGCTACTCTGGCGCCATATTGTTCATGTGGCAGGATGAGTGGTTCAAGAAGACATGGAATACGATGCGCTTTGAAATTCCTGAGGATCGGCGCTCCTATTGGCTGAATGTCCTGACGAACGAGAAGCTGTTCGGCATCGTCGCCATGGGTCCTGGCAAAGAGGAGGACATTATCATCGACGGCAAGCTGAGCGACTGGGACGCGCTGCCGGAAGGAGAGGTGAAGTCGTGGGACAAGCCTGCTCCCGGTATTGAACGGTTCCGCGTGACGCATGACGAGGCTTACGTATACGTAGGGCTCACATTAAGTGAGGATTTTGATCCGAAAGCCCGGCAAATCTATCTGGGAACGAGTACGCAGCCAGGCGGGAACGAGCCGGTTACCGAGCTCCCCGGCATCAAGCTGAGCGATGGGCTGGAAAATTTGGTCGTCGTCGGCCAGGATGACGAGACAGAGGTAAAGACTGCGCCGAGCTATGATTTCCACCGCCGTCTCTATGGACGGTACGGCCACTGGATGCTCGCGGATCCGACCGAGGAAGAGAAGGTGCAGTTCCAACCCTGGAAGCTTGCCGTCAGCTTGACGATGTCTCCGCCGGATACGAGGCTCAGCCAGCCGTTTCAGGATATGACAGTCGGCAGTCTGGTGCGGGGAACTTCGGATCGGAAGGATGAGAACTTCAATTCGCTGACTTCGTGGCAATATAGCGGCCGCGAAGTAGAGCTTCGCATTCCCTGGATGCTGCTTGGCTTCGCAGACCCCAGCTCCCTTCAGGTCATTGATTATGGGCCGCTCAAGAAGGACCGCTCGTTTACGACGGCCCAGACGGACGGAATCACTTTCGTGCCCTGGATTAAAGACCGCAAGAGCCAGGAAATATTCGGCCCGGGCAAAGACGGGCCCGTCGATCTTGCGGAGCAGCCGAAATATACTTGGTCGCCTTGGGAAACCGTGAATTACACCGAGAATTTAAAATCCGGCTACTATGCGCTGAAGAAGTTTTACGAAAGCTTGCCGGAACATCAGCCTGAATAGTCCGGTGCTTGGTATATAGAAGGAGGAATGTTCTTTATGTATACGCATCTAACCTTGGCTATCTATTTCATTTACTTCTGCCTGGGACTGATCGGGATTGGAATCGTATCTCTATTCGCCTTGAAGTTCAATCATTTGCATAAAGTGAAAAAAAGTCAGCAGTACTTGCAGAAACATCAGGATTATTTCAAATTCATTCAAACCCATCTGAACGGCCCATCGGAGCTTCCGCTTCCGCCGGGCAAGCTTAAGGAGCTCGAAGGCCGGGTTGTCCAGGAGAAATTGATCGGCTGGATCGAGCAGTTCAAGGGCGAGTATCGGGAGAAACTCGTCAAGCTCTGCCACGACGCCGGCTTCGTGCGCAAAGATATCAAGCTGCTGGACAGCTTGTTCTACGGCCGGCGGATTGCCTCGGCTTACCGGCTTGGCGGAATGCGTGCAGCCGAGGCCGTCCCCCGGCTGCTGACGATGATGAAGAACGAGCGCTATACCCCGCTTACGATCGTCGTGGCCCGGGCGGTAGCCAAAAGCGCGGAGAATGAGGAGCAGCTGAAGGAAATGCTGCAGCACCTGCTTCGCCACGGCAAGCCGATCCACAATATGGCTGCCGATATCGTGATGGAGACCCAGCTGGATGCCAGCCGTCTGCTGCTGAAGCTGCTGGACGATGAGAATCCGGACCTCGTGAAGGTCGCTCTCGTCGCGATGTGGGGGCAGGCGATTCCGGAGGTCGTTCCTTCCCTGGATCGCTTGGTTGGCGCCGAACAGACGGATGTCCGCGCCGAGGCCGTCAAGCTCTATTTAAGCTCCAACCCGGTGCTTAAGGACGACACCATCAAGAAGCTGATGGCCGATAAGGACTGGGAGGTGCGGGCGGCCGTGGCGAAATCCCTCGGCTCTCTGCACGCAGCCGGCAGCATTCCGCTTCTCCGCAATGCGCTGAAGGATGCGAACTGGTGGGTACGGAACAACAGCGCTGAAAGCCTGGCGAAGCTGGGAGAAACAGGCTTCGAGGTGCTCTGCCAAATCGCGATGAACGGCTCCGGGGTGGAGCGGGAGACAGCCATGTACCACATCGAAAGAGCGATGCTGCAGGATAATGAGCATCAAAAACTCGACCAAATGGTCGCCTATAACAAAAAAAAGCTGCTGTACGAGCGGTATTTCGGCGTTGCCGAGCGAAGACCGGTTCGTCAGGTCGCGGCGGTCGGAGGCGATTACACTGCTTAGAGATATTTTACTGATTTACGGGTTGTTTGCTATTTACTATGTAATGACGGTAAATACGATTTATTTTACGATTATGGCTTTTTCATTCCGGAACATCATGACGATTTTCCGCAGGTCGGCTTATTCGAAATATAACACGCTCTCCGGCTCGGAGCTGGTGCCTTCCGTATCTTTGCTTGTACCGGCCTTTAACGAGGAGCTCACAGTCATCGAGAATGTGAAATGCTTGCTGACCTTGAATTATCCGACCTATGAGGTAATCGTCATCAACGACGGCTCCAGCGATAACACGCTGGGAGTATTACGGGAAGAATTTGGCCTCGAGCCGCTGCCAAATCCGGAAATGCGGAACTCGATCGATTGCCAGCCGATTAATGCTGTCTATTACAATCCTCAGTATCCGCATCTGTATGTAATAGATAAGCCGAACGGCGGGAAGGCGGATTCCCTGAATGCGGGCATCAATCTGTCCCACTATCCGCTTATTTCCTCCATCGACGCCGACTCTCTGCTGGAGAAGGATGCCTTGATCCGCATGGCCCGGATGTACATGGAGAATCCGGAAGAGACGGTAGCGATCGGCGGAGACGTCCGGATCGCCAACGGCTGTGTGATCGAGAACGGGGCGGTCAAGCATGTATCGCTGCCGCGCAAAATGTGGCCGATGTTCCAGGCTGTCGAATATTTGAAGGCGTTCCTCGGCGGACGCATCGGCTGGAGCTCCATCAACGGGCTGATTATCGTGTCCGGGGCGTTCGGGATGTTCCGCAAGGACTATGTCATCGCCGTAGGGGGATACCGCGGAGGATATCCCGGCGAGGACATGAACATCATTATCAAGCTGCATCGCTACATGCTGGAGAACAAGCTGAAATACCGCGTCGCCTTTTGTCCGGAAGCGGTATGCTGGACGCAGGCGCCGGATACTTACCGCATTTTGTCCAATCAGCGGAAGCGCTGGGGACGCGGTAATCTGAAGAACATGATCGAGAATTACGATATGGCCTTTAACCCGAAATATAAGGTGATGGGGCTGCTGACAATGCCCTACAACATTATTTTCGAAGCACTTAATCCATATTTCAAAATTACAGGGCTGCTTGCGCTGGTCGGCTATACGATCATGGATATGACGAATTGGAAAATTCTCGTCGTGTTCGGGCTCATCAATATTTTGAGCGGTTATTTGCTTAGCATCGGCGCCTTGTTCCTGGAGGAGCTTGCCTTCAAGCGATTTACGAAGCTGTCCGACCTGGCCCGCCTGCTGCTGTTCTCTGCTTTGAAGTTCTTCGGTTATGCCCAGCTTGGCGGACTTTGGCGGATTCAAGGCCATATTCAATTTATGCGCAACAACAATTCCTGGGGAACGATGACCCGGACAAGCTGGAAGGAAGAAAGCAAAGCGGCCAAGACCGCTTAAGGTTTCAGGGCTTGTTTGGACGAGGAGTTCGGGAAGGGAGTTGATAGCCAAGGCAGAAACAGCCCGCAAAGGGCTAAACCATCCTAATTCAAAGAAAGGCGGGAATTCAGATGCCGAATACGGCAGCATTGCAAACCGAAATCAAGCAATCCAGTTTATATTCAACGATCGAGCGGCATGTGAGGGAATCTGTCCAGGAGGCCAACGGGGTTCTGTTCATTTATTCCGCAAGTGCTCCATCCTATTTGGAGACGCAAATTCGCGGAATTTTAGAAACTCAGCCCGGCGTAACCTTTGAGCTCTGGAGCGGTAACGAACCTGGCAGCTATGCCGTTCTGCTGCCCGGGCAGCCGCTTGATTCCGTTCATTTTCAAGGCTTGCTGTTGAAGCAGCGGATTCAGGAAATCGTCGGAGACCTGGATCTGCACATGACCTTGTCGAGCTTTCCCGAGCAAGGCGAGCTGAGCGAGCAGGTTTTGAAGCAAATGGAGGAGTCCGCGAAGCTGAGCCCTTCCGGGGATATCCATATTTTTACGAGACAAGAGTTTCACTCATCGCAAAGCCGTATCCTGATCGTCGAAGGCGATCCTGCGGTTCGCGAGTTTCTGCAAATCAGGCTGCAGATGCAGGGCTATGACACAGCCGTGACGGATAATGGGATTTCCGCGCTGGAGCTTATCGAGAGCTGGAATCCGGACCTGGTGCTGACGGAGTTGAATCTGTATGGCATCGACGGCCTGCCTTATATTCACCATATCCAGCAGCTCAACGTTAAAAACACGCCGAAAATCGTCGTTCTGACCGAACAGCGCGTAGAGCAAACGATCAGTCTATGCTTCCAAAGCGGTGTAGATGATTACATTACCAAGCCCTTCTCGCCAGTTGAACTGGATGCGCGGATTCGGCGCTGCATTCACTAAATATTAAATATATAGAAAAAAACAACTACTAGACAATATGGAGGTTGAAACCTGTGAATAAACAATACCGTGATTTATTGGAAGCTATCGAGTCAAAAAATGCCGTGCTGTGCGTCGTGGGCCTTGGATATGTCGGCCTTCCGCTGGCCGTAGAAATGGTCAAGCAAGGGTTCAAGGTCGTAGGTATTGATCTGGATTCCAGAAAGATCGACAAGATTTACCGCGGGGAATCTTATATTCACGATATCTCCTCCACGACACTCAGCGAAGTCGTGCAAACGGGACGGTTCCAGCCAACTTCCGATTATGCAGCCCTGCGGGACGTCGATGCTATCAGCATTTGCGTGCCGACTCCGCTTAGCGAAAATCAAGATCCAGACACATCCTACATCGTGACCGTAGTGGAGAACATTAAACGTTATATGAAAAAAGGCGTCCTGATTACGCTGGAAAGCACGACGTACCCGGGTACGACAGAGGAGCTGATCCAGCGCGAGCTGGAAAGCCTCGGGTATGTAGTCGGAGAGGATTTCTTCCTCTGCTTCTCACCGGAGCGGGTAGACCCGTCCAATACGAAATTCAATACATTCAATACGCCGAAAGTCATTGGCGGAACGACGGAGGCATGCCTGGCGCTTGGCGTAGCCGTATACAGCCGGTATGTCGAGACGGTCGTTCCCGTATCGTCGCCAAAGGTGGCAGAAATGTCTAAGCTCCTTGAAAATACATTCCGCAGTGTGAACATTGCCTTCGTTAACGAAATGGCGATGATGTGCGACCGGATGGGCATCGATGTCTGGGAGGTCATCGATGCTGCGAAGACGAAGCCATTCGGCTTCATGCCATTCTACCCGGGGCCGGGAATCGGCGGACATTGCATTCCGCTCGATCCGATGTACCTGTCGTGGAAGGCAAAAGGATTCCGTTTCTACAGCCAGTTCATTGAGCTTGCTCAATCGACAAATGACAATATGCCTTATTACGTAGTGAACAAAACCTCGAAAATTTTGAATGAGTATGCAAAATCTATTAAAAAGTCGAACATTCTTATTCTCGGCATGGCTTATAAACCGGATATCAGCGATCTCCGGGAGTCGCCGGGTCTTGAAGTATATGAGTTGTATAAAGACAGCGGTGCAGCCGTGGAGTATTATGATCCGTTCGCTACAAGCTTCAAGGACAAAGCCGGTGTCACCGTTCATAGCGTGGAATACGACCTTGAAAAGTTCAAAACCTATGACTGCATGGTTCTGGTAACGAATCACTCGGATCTCGATTACAGCGCCATCGCCTCGCTAGGCGTTCCGATTCTGGATACGCGAAATGCATTCAAGGAGTTCAAGCTGCCTCACGTGTACAAGCTCGGCCATTCCGTTCAGCATGTGGACGAGCAGGCCGAAGCGCTGATCGTAGGATAAAAGAAGAGATTGGCTTAAACAGAAACAAAAAACACAGAAAAACGGGCTTGACCCGAATAAAACAGGAGTGGAGGCGGAGATGAATATCAAATCGTTATTTAAACGGTATAGAGGGCTCATCATGGTATTAGCATCAGGATCAATCGTCCTACTTGCTGGATTGTTTGTTGTTCTACTCCGTCCTTCCGTCCCGGAAGCGAAGGCGACCTGGCTTTGGGACGCCCAGCTTGTGGAGAGCCATACGCAGGATATTATTGAATTCGCCAAAGGGAACGGCGTAACGACCGTGTTTTTGCAAATCGGAAATGAGGTAAGCGATGCCTCGTACCGGCGGTTTGTGGCTGCTGCAACCAAAGCCAAGCTGGAGGTTCATGCCCTGAACGGGCATCCGGAGTGGGCTTTGCGGGAGCAGCGCAAGGAAGCGGTCCGCTTTCTCGATTGGGTCAAGCAATACAATGACCAATCCAGGCCTGACGAGCGCTTTGCAGGCGTGCAATTCGACGTAGAGCCTTACCTGCTGAAGAGTTGGGGAACGAAGCAGGATGCCATGGTCGAGCAATGGATGGAGAGCGCCCGAATATGGGTGGAGCGTGCACAGCGCGATCAGCTCAAAATTGGAGCAGCGGTTCCCTTCTGGCTCAATGGCATCGAGCACGAGGAGCTCGGAAAAGGCCGCGATCTGCGGCAGTGGATGGTCGATAAGTTCGATTATGTGGCAATTATGGCCTACCGGGATGCAGCGGAAGCCATCTATGAGGTGTCGCGGGCGACGCTGGAGGAAGCCGACGAGCGGAACAAGCAGGTCTGGGTAGGCGTCGAGCTTACCAAAAGCCAGGAGGGACCAGGCGTGTCCTTCTACGAACAGCCATTGGAATCTGTGACGCAGGAGCTGGACAAATTGGTGTCCCTGGTCGGCAAGCATTCCTCGTTTAAAGGCGTTGCCGTGCATAGCTATGAATCCTGGCGGGACAAGCAGGAGACAAAGGTGGCGCAAAAAACGGACGGCGCGTCCGCAGACGATGCCTCCCCCATAATCATCAAGGAAGTACAACAAGCCCAGCGCCTGTATAGGCGCTGGGCTTGCTGCATGGATCAGGAATAAACGCTTGGACGTGTTTTTTTGCTATAATAATGGCTACGAGAGTTTAAACCAACGAATGGAGCGATATCGATGATTCTGCATAAAGGAGAGATTTTATTTCGCCAGGGCGATGAAGGAAAATATCTCTACCATATTAAAAGCGGCCTGTTCAAGGTAACGCGGCTGCATGAGAACGGCAATATGGTTCTGTTCAACATCTTGTATCCCGGCGAGACGGTGCCGCACCACTCTCTAATCTCCCCCAAGGAGACGCATGGCACGGCAATAGCTCTCATTCGCAGCGAAGTAGAGGTTATTTCGGCCCAGGAATGGTACCGTGAGCTCGAAGAGAACCCGCAGAAGCCGCTGGAAGTTGCCCGACTGCTTCAGGAGAAGGTCCGCTTTATGCAGGAGCGCCTCGACCATCTTACGGTAGGCACCCCCGGCGAACGGCTGGAGCTGCTGCAAAAGTGGCTCAGCCACCACGCCAATGGCGTTCCCCTTACGGACTATTTGACTCAGGAAGAGATCGGCCAATTGATCGGGATCCGGAGGGAAACGGTCAACCGTCTGCTGCGCGGGCAGCACGCATAGGCGGCCGGACGGCTGCAGCCTATTCCTCAGAATTAGAGCTTGGGCTGGAGCCGCTCGGGCTGCCCAGGCTGCCGGCCGGTCCGAAAAATTCGTAATGAATATTCGCTTCAGGCACGTTCAGGCTGTGCAAGGCTTCATTGATCGCCCGCATGAACGGCACCGGTCCGCAGAAATAGAAGTCGGATTCCAGGGGCGCAACCTGCGAGAGCCACGAAGCATCGATATAGCCGCTTTTGTCGCATCTTTCACTGTCCGCAGCCGATTCATAGACCGTGTAGCATTTCAAGCGGGAAGAATTAATGGCGGCAAGCTTGGCCACATGTTCCTTCAGGATATGGTGCTCCTTGCTCCGGGCGGCGTGAATATAGACGATATCACGATCGGAATGCTGCAGCAGCGTCTCCAGCATACTGACCAGCGGCGTCAGACCTACGCCCCCGCCGATTAGTGTGACGGGCGTACCTAGGTTTTGATTCAGCGTGAAATCGCCCGCAGGCGCGCTGAGCTCGATCATGTCGCCTTCCTGAACGCGCTCATGCAGATAAGTGGACACGATGCCTGCCGGCCGATTGTCGCCTGCGTCTTCCCGCTTGACGGTAATCCGGTAGTAGCTGGCTCCCGGGGCAGTGGACAAGCTGTAATGGCGAAGGTGTATGAACTCCTGTCCTTCCGGCTTCACTTTTACCGTAATGTACTGGCCCGGCTCATATGAAGCAATCGCTTTGCCATCCTCTGGCAAGAGATAGAAGGAGGTTACCTCCGCCGTTTCCTGTACCTTGCGGTCGACGACGAAGCGACGGAAGCCTCTCCATCCTCCGGGCTGCTGCTCGGACTGCTCGTACATGTCCCTTTCCACGCTGATAAAGACATCGGCGATGACCCCGTACGCTTTGTTCCACGCCTCGATGATTTCATCGGTAGCCGCTTCGCCCAGGACCGTTTTGATCGCGGCCAGCAAATTTTCCCCTACGATCGGGTAATGCTCGGGAAGAATGCCCAGCGCACGATGCTTGTGGGCGATGCTGCGGACGACCGGCAGAATTCGCTCGAGTGCGTCGATGTTCGCGGCGGCGGCATAGACCGCATTGGCCAGCGCTGTCGGCTGCTTGCCCTGGCGCTGGTTGGCGTGGTTGAATACATTCAGCAGCTCGGGGTGGTTTCTGAACATCGTTTCATAAAATGTGCGGGTTATTGTTTCTCCGTGCACTTCCAGCACAGGAACTGTGGATTTAATGATTTCGATTGTTCGTGAATCAAGCATAACAGTACCCTCTTTCCAATTTAAATTGTGGTTTTGCATTTCTTCACCAGTATAGAACCGCCTCCAGGCCGAAAAGGTGATTTTCGTCACAGAAGAAATTCCTAAAATGTGAACAACTCGGAGATTGCAATGAATTTAATCATATCAGGGAGGAGCGAAATAATTATTTCTGAGGCAAGCTGTTCAGTCATCATTGCCGCTGTGTTATAATAAAGATAGATACAAACCAAAAAAGAAAGGATCAGGATACCATGGGTTCCCGAAGGACGAAATCCCTAAGGACGATTTGGAAACGTTGTGATCTCTCTTACACTTAGCTTCTTTTCGTAGTGTCGTCGGTAATTTAGGCTAACCACCCTACGAAGGAAGCGTGGAATGATGCGAAGGATGAACTCCTCACCAACCTTCTTTGTAGGGTGCGGCCGCAAGGTTAACCAAACTACGATAAGAGGGATTGGAAATGGGGAAAAAAGTAGACTGGCAAGCCTTGAGCTTGCAGGTAACAATGCTGTTGCTGGGTACGTTTTTGTTGGCTTTCACGTATTATCATATTAATTTTCAGAACGGTTTAGCCGAGGGCGGATTCGTGGGCTTGGCGCTGCTGGGCAAGTATTTGTTCGATTTGCCGCCGGCTTTGAGCATGATCATGCTGGATATTCCGGTACTGATCGCCGCCGTGTTCTTAAAAGGACGCAAGTTTATTGCAAATACGTTATTTGCATCACTGGCATTCTCGGCATTCTATGAGCTGTGCGAACGGTTCTCGCCGTTTATCTTAAATCTGCAGGATAATTTGCCAATTGCTGCGCTGCTGTCGGGTGTGTTCACGGGAATTGGCGCAGGCGTTGTACTGCGGGTAGGCGGGGCTACCGGCGGGGACGATATGCTGTCCCTCATCATCAGTGAACGATCCGGCCTGAAGATCGGTACGGTTTTCATTCTGATGGATGCCTTGGTTCTAGGCATATCTTTAATATATTTACCATTTACGGAAACGGTATTCACGATCCTGGCTGTGCTGATCGCCGGCAAGACGATCACCTGGACCGTAAACTGCGGGAAGCAAGATACCGCGGTTCTCCGTGTGCCATATGCAATCAAAGCAAAAACAGCCCGGGCCTGATGGCCTGAGCTGTTTTTTGCCGTTGCGGCATTATTTTTTTGTCGTCATGATGCTTGGGGTGGTTGTCGTCCCATTCATGTGCCTTTGCCGTGCCGATCGCGATGGCACTGCCTTCCTCATAGCCTTCCTCATAGCCTTCCTCAAGCAGGGCATTTGCAATTTCGATCGCTTTGTTGCGGACGCGCGCTAACACGGTTTATTATTCATCGCTGCCGGTCTGCCCGGACTCTTCGAACAGGTAGAGATACTCTCCGTATCCTTCCTGCACAAGCTCCTCCTTAGGGATGAAGCGGAGTGCCGCCGAATTGATGCAGTAGCGCAGACCGGTTGGTTCCGGGCCGTCGTCGAATACATGGCCCAAATGGGAATCGCCCTCGCGGCTGCGGACTTCGGTACGGATCATGAAATGGCTTGTATCCAGTTTTTCCTTGATACTGTATGATCGCAAAGGTCGCGTGAAGCTCGGCCAGCCGCAGCCGGCGTCATATTTATCCCTGGAGCTGAACAGCGGCTCGCCGGACACGATGTCGACATAGATGCCATCAGCCTCGTTATCCCAATATTCGCCGGTGAACGGTCTTTCCGTGCCGTTGTTCTGGGTTACTTCATATTGAATCGGGGTCAGGCGCTTCTGCAGCTCCTCTTTGTTGGCCGGGCCCGACCAGTGCCGCTCGATAAAGTCCTCCCGTCCCGAGCCCTTGCGGTATCTTCGGTAATGGGCAGGATTTTTCTTATGGTATTGCTGATGGTAATCCTCTGCAGGGTAGAATGGCGCAGCCGGGAGAATGGCTGTCACGATCGGTTTTGCAAACCTTCCGCTTTGCTCCAGCGCCAGTTTGGACGCCTCGGCTTCCTGGCGCTGCTCCTCCGTATGATAGAAAATCGCCGTTCGATACGAATCTCCACGGTCATGGAACTGACCGCCTTCATCGGTCGGGTCAATCTGCTGCCAGAACAGCTCCAGCAGCTTCCGGTACGGGAACACAGAGGGGTCAAAAGCAATTTGCACCGCTTCATAATGTCCGGTGCGATTAGAGCAGACCTCTTCATAGGTAGGGTTTGCCGTATGGCCGCCTGTATAGCCGGAGACGATGCCGTAAATGCCGGGCAGCTCCTCAAAGGGCGAAACCATGCACCAGAAGCAGCCGCCGGCAAACGTAGCCAGCTCCCTATTCGACGTTGGCGTTGTACTCATCATGCACTCCTCCGTTTCATTTTAAATTTTATTATATCTTTTTTTGACGAAATCCCCAAACCCACAGCAGAAGCAGCAGGACCACGAAATAGGACACGGCTATAACCCCCGCCGCAAGCGGACGCTCTGTCAGGGTTGAGCCCACGTAAGCATAAACGTAAACAGCAGGCAATTTGCCGACAAGAGAACCAAGGATAAAGTGGAGGAAAGACATCCCTGTGGCGCCTGCATAAATGTTAACGGCCGTCTGGGGCAGGATCGGGATCAAGCGGCAAATCGCGATGGTGCGAAAAGGCCTGCTGGACGAGAACTCCGTCAGCCGCTCCAATTTGTCGTAACGGGCCAGCCAGCTAGCCGCGGACCCCTGGAACAGCGCTGCCGCCCCATAGACGATGGCACCGGCCAGCGTAGAGCCGATCAAGATAATGGTTCCGCCGCTCCATGTGCCCATCACATAACCCGCAGCGGCGACCACGACCTTATAGGGCATGACGGGGAACAGAGCCAGCAGGGTGGAGAGCGCCAGCAGCAGCCAGACTGGAGGCGATCCTTGAATCCATTCCGCAAGTTCATGACGATAGATGTAAGTTAGCAGGAATAATGCGGCATACAGTATTGCCACAGACCATTTTTTCATCGGACAAGGCCCTCTCTTTCTTTCTGTATCATACCAAAGAAGCGGGCTTGCTAGAAAGATTGTGCGAGTTTCATATTTTTTTCAAGATATCTGGCGCTTGGGCCAAGACCGTGCTATAATAATCACATTATATGGATGTATGGTTCCCAAAGGGGAGTAGCTGTAACAGTAAAGTCGTCATTACGGGATGGACTGTCCCCGGCTTTATTGACAACATTGGATGTTGTTGGCGAGACCTTTGCCCGCACGTGTATTGGGTGAAGGTCTCTTTTGATGCTTAAGCGTCGTGCCCAATACCGGCACGGCGTTTTTTGTTGGGACAAGTTCATCGCAGGAATAAAGAAGGGAGAGAGAAAATGGACTTTACTTCGTTGGACTTTTGGACCGCGCTGATGTCGATCGTGCTGATTGATCTTGTCCTTGCAGGCGACAACGCCATCGTGATCGGGCTTGCGGCACGCAACGTACAGAAAGAGGATCAGAAGAAAGTAATCCTCTGGGGAACGGTCGGAGCGATTCTCGTTCGCGTCATCATGACCCTGCTTGTGCTGCAGCTGCTGACTATTCCGGGGCTTCGGCTCGCAGGCGGCCTGATGCTGCTGTATATTGCGTACAAATTGCTGGTGGATGAGAAAGATCATGAAATCGATGCAGGCAGCCAAATGTGGGCAGCGATCCGGACGATCATCATCGCCGATACGATGATGGGTCTGGACAATGTGTTGGCCGTGGCCGGTGCAGCTCATGGGGACTTCGCCCTGGTTATTATCGGGCTGGCGATTTCCATTCCAATTATGGTGTGGGGAAGCACGCTGATTTTGAAGCTTACGGATCGGTTCCCGTTCGTGATTACGATTGGCGCAGCCGTGCTGGCATGGACCGCTGCCAAAATGCTTGTCCAAGAGCCGCTTATTGATGACTGGTTCGCATCGGGCTGGGTCAAATACGGATTTGAAATCATCTGTATTATCCTTATCGTAGCGCTTGGATCTTACGTGAAGAAAAACCAGGAGAAAAAGCGCCAAATCGAACAAGCCTTGAATCAAGGAAATTCTCCGATATAAAAACATGGAAACGCCGCTTTGTCATAGGACAAGGCGGCGTTTCGCTATAATGATTTCGTTCAGCCGTCGCTGCGGGCGCTCTGGCGAAACTCCTTGGGCGACATGCCGTATCGCTTGCGAAAGAGGCGGTGAAAATAGTTGTAGTTGGGAAAACCTGAGCTTTCCGCGACATGCTCCAGGGATAACGGGCTATAGATGATGCGCTCGCGCGCCATGTTAATCCGGATTTCCAGCGTGTACTGAATGATGCTCGTGCCGAATGCCTGCTTAAACAGGAATACCGCCCGGGAGACGCTGATGCCGACATGGGAAGCGACGTCTTCCAGCTTGAACGGGGAGGAAGCGTTCTCCTCGATATAGTTCTTGATGCGGTGGGCAAGATATGACTGGGGCGACAGAACCTGATGCTCCTGCAGGTTGCGGTCGATATCCAGACATAAAATTTTCAGGTAATACCCGGCGATCTCCGGCGATGGATTGGAAATTCTGCGCTGCTCCATCATAATCTGCCGGAAGGCGCCGACGAGACCCTCGGACAAGGTGACCTTGAACTTTTGCGGCCGCTTGGTCTGCTGCCACCATCGCTCGACCCAGGCGCCGGATAGGAAGATATGATAATCCGCACTGTCCACCGTAAATTCGCCGGATTGATTTTGCTCGGCTTCGATTTTCAGCTCATAAGGTTCCTCGGGGGCAAACAGCAGAAGATCGCCCGGCTCCAGCAGCTCAAGCTGGCCGTTGATGCGGCTTCGGCATCGGCCTGCCGTCTGGAGACGAATCAGAAAGTGGCCTAATCCGTCATCATTGGACATATGGAACGGCTTCCGGTGAACGGAGTAGCCTGCTGTCAGTATTTGCAAGTCATCATGATGTCGCATACGTTGTCCTCCATTGCTTTGTTAAAAATAATAAGCAGATTGTTCATGTCTCAATCATATTATTCATTTTAAATTGCAACCGATTTAATTACTATGTTAATAGAGTGACGGCAAAACAACAATAACGCTTCTGGGGGTAACTCTAATGACAGCCATGAGAATTGGAATCATCGGATGTGGAAACATCAGCCCAGCCTATTTGAATTATTTGAAGGACAGCACCGTTGCGAAAGTAACGGCCTTGGCCGATCTGCTGCCGGAGAAGGCGGCGGAACGGGCCAAGGAATACGGTATTGAGCAAGTATACTCCGTGGAAGAGATGCTGCAGTCCCCGGACATCGACATCATTCTCAACCTCACGATTCCGGCTTCTCACGCGGCGATCAACATTGCCGCTCTGGAGCATGGCAAGCATGTGTATGCGGAGAAGCCATTGTCGATATCGCTTGAAGACGCTAAACGGACGCTGGAGCTCGCAGAGGCAAGGCAGCTGCGTGTAGGCTGTGCGCCTGACACGTTCCTGGGAGCGGGGCTCCAGACTAGCCGCATGGCGATTCAGGAAGGACGGATCGGCCGGCCGGTTGCGGCTTCAGCGTTTATGATGGGAGCAGGGCCGGAAGGATGGCACCCGAACCCGGATTTCTTTTACCAGGAGGGCGGCGGACCGATGTTCGACATGGGGCCCTACTATTTGACGGCACTGGTCAATTTGCTCGGGCCGATCACTCGCGTTAGCAGTTCAGCGCAAAGCTTGCTCCCAGAGCGTATCGTGAAATCCGGTCCGCGGGCAGGCACGCGCATTCCCGTGCATACGCCGACGCATTACAGCGGAACGCTTGATTTTGCAGGCGGAGCGATCGGTACCCTGATTACGAGCTTCGACATTCCTGGTGGCAGCACGCTTCCCCGCATTGAAATATATGGAACGGAAGGCTCGCTGCTTGTTCCCGACCCGAACTGCTTTGACGGCGAGGTGAAGATTCGCAAATACGACTCCGAGGAATGGAGCATCGTTGAGCCTGCTTTTGCCGGAGGCGCCAACGAGAGAGGCAAGGGGATCGAAGACATGGCCAGAGCGATTCTCGAGAACCGGGAGCACCGGGCCAGCGGCAAGCTTGCCTACCATGTGCTCGAAGCGATGCATGCTTTCCTGTCTTCATCTAGGGAAGAAAGACATATTCATCTGGAGAGCGCCTCATCATTGCCGTCGATCGGGGCTTATCGTCCAGCTGACAAGGCAGTGCTTGTATAGGCCTGGCTAGTTTGGAGCTTCTTAGACAATGGTTATTATTCCATCCAATTACTTATATGAGGTGAGAACATGGCGAATTTAGGATTGCAGCTGTACACGGTTAGAGATCATTTGGAGAAGGACTTTGAAGGCACACTGCGCAAAGTAGCCGAACTTGGCTATAAGGGGGTTGAATTTGCCGGTTATTACGGGCGTACCCCCGGACAGGTTTCCGAAATATTGAAGGAGACGGGCTTAACCGTGATCGGGGCTCATACTTCGTATGACCGCCTGCGCAACGCGCTGGAAGAAGAGATTGCGTTCAACAAAGCGATCGGCAACCGATATCTTATTTTCCCTTTCCTGGCGGAGGATGAGCGCGACCGCTGGCCTGAAGTCATTGAGGATTTGAAGGCGATTGGCAAACGCTGCGCTGCTGCCGGTCTGGGGCTTCTATATCACAATCATGAGTTCGAGCTGACCGAGACGCTGGACGGCCAGCCGGTGCTTGATGCAATCTATGAGCGCGTCGCTCCGGAATTGCTTCAGGTTGAACTGGACTCCTGCTGGGTAACCTATGCAGGCTTCGATCCGCTGGCGTACATAGCGAAATACAGCGGCAGAATTCCTTTATTGCATTTGAAGGATATTGTCAAGAAAGAGGACGGATCTGCGGAAACGGTTGAGCTGGGCCGGGGAATCGTCGACATCAAGGCGATTGCGGATGCCGCTGCCGCAGACGGAGTGCAGTGGATCATCGTAGAGCAGGATTACTGCGCTGGAGATTCGCTGGAGAGCATTGCAGTAAGCATGGAATGGATTAAAGGTTATGTTCAAGAGGGAGGAAAAATCAATGTCTAAAACGTTAAAAGTAGCCATCGTTGGGTGCGGTGGAATCGCGAACGGCAAACATCTGCCGAGCTTGGCTAAGCTGCCTGAGGTTCAAATGGTCGCATTTTGCGATATTATAGAAGAGCGGGCTCAAAAGGCCGCGGAGGAATATGGTGTGGAAGGCGCTAAAGTGTTCACGGACTACCGCGAGCTGCTGAAGGAAGATGTGGATGTCGTTCACGTCTGCACGCCGAACGATTCGCATGCCGAGATCACGATCTCATCGCTGGAATCCGGCAAGCATGTGATGTGCGAGAAGCCGATGGCCAAAACCGCAGAGCAGGCGCGTCAAATGCTCGATGCAGCCAAGCGCACCGGGAAGAAGCTCAGCATTGCTTACCAGAACCGCTTCCGCAGCGACAGTTTGTATTTGAAGCAGCTGTGCGAGGATGGGGAGCTGGGCGACATCTATTTTGGGAAAGCGCTCGCCATTCGCCGCCGTGCCGTACCGACATGGGGCGTGTTCCTGGACGAGGAGAAGCAGGGCGGAGGACCGCTGATCGACATCGGCACGCATGCGCTTGACCTGACGTTGTGGCTGATGGACAACTATGAGCCGAAAAGCGTTACGGGCTCGGTATTCCATAAGCTTGGCAGCCGCGAAAATGCCGCCAACGCGTTCGGCCCTTGGAATCCGGAGGAGTTCAAGGTTGAAGATTCAGCATTTGGCTTCATTACAATGAAGAACGGCGCCACGATTATGCTGGAATCCAGCTGGGCCTTGAACGTGGTGGAGACGGGCGAAGCGAAGACGCTGCTCTGCGGTACGGAAGGCGGAGCGGACATGAAGGATGGCCTGCGGATCAACGGCGAGAAGCTGAGCCGGCTGTACGAGACGAAGGTTGACTTTGGCGCCGGCGGCGTAGCTTTCTTTGACGGCGAGCAGGAGACCGATGCCGTTCGTGAGGCGAGAGCTTGGGTTGAGGCGATTCTGGAGGATAAAGAGCCGCTCGTCAAACCGGAGCAAGCGCTTGTAGTCACCGAAATTCTGGAGGCGATCTATACTTCCGCGAGAACCGGCAAGACCGTATATTTTGACTAATCCATAAAGCTAAGGAGGTTCATCCATGAAACTAGGGGTATTTCTCGTTCTGTTTGGCGGGCGTTCATTGGAAGAGGCGCTGGATATGGCGGCAGCGGAGGGATTAAAGGCGGTGGAAATCGGTACCGGCGGCTATCCCGGCAATTCCCACTGCAATCCGGACGTGCTGCTTGAAGACAAAGCGGCCTTGGAGCGCTTCAAAAAAGCGGTGGAATCGCGCGGCATGATCATCAGTGCTCTGAGCTGCCATGGCAACCCGCTCCATCCGCAGAAGGCGATAGCTAAGGAATTCCATGATGCGTTCGTCAAGACGGTACAGCTCGCGGAGCGGCTGGAGGTTCCGGTCGTCAATACGTTCTCGGGCTGTCCGGGCGACCATGAGGATGCCAAGTATCCGAACTGGCCGGTAGCCCCTTGGCCGAACGATTACCAGGAAATACTGGACTGGCAGTGGGAGAACAAAGTGATCCCTTATTGGACGGAATGGGGAAAATATGCTGCGGACCGCAATGTGAAAATTGGTCTAGAGCTTCATGGCGGATTTTCCGTCCATACGCCTGGGACCTTGCTGCGTCTGCGCGAGGCCGCAGGCGAAGTGATCGGAGCTAACCTGGATCCGAGTCATATGTGGTGGCAGGGCATCGATCCGGTACAGGCGATTTCCATTCTGGGCCGGGCGGGAGCGATTCACCATTTCCATGCGAAGGATACTTCGGTGGACCCAATCAATGTCAATATGCACGGCATTACGGACATGCAGCCGTATACGGCGATGATGGACCGGGCTTGGCAGTTCCGTACGGTCGGCTACGGCCATGATCTTAAGACGTGGAGCGATATCATCAGCGCTCTTCGCCTGGTCGGCTACGACTATGTGATCAGCATCGAGCATGAAGACGGATTGATGTCGATTGAGGAAGGCTTCACGAAGGCGGTACGCAATCTACAGGGAATCATGATCGAGGATTCCGCCACCGATATGTGGTGGGTATAATTGGTTAAGGAAGCAGTATACTAGAATTAGCGGCTACCGCCTCGGTAGCCGCTTTTTGTTAGATGGCGCGTGACAAGTAGATAGGCAAGGAAGAAATGAAACTTAAAGCGGATTCACTCTGCGCTCTTTTTGCGGTATAATCAAATATTATCCCAGTGTTCACGGTGTAAAAAATATGTTAAGGTTGATATATACTAACTAAACGTAAGTTTTAGGTTTTCCGAGTTCACTCGGGTAGAGAGGTGAAGAGCAATGGAAGATGCGCATCATACGCTGTGTCCGCGGTTCGAGTCGGCATTCTCGATCTTGGGCAAGCGCTGGAACGGACTGATCATTCATTCGTTGATGACCGGGCCTAAGCGATTTAAGGACATCTCCAACTTGATTCCGTCGATGAGCGATAAAATGCTGTCCGAACGGATGAAGGATCTGGAGAATGAAGGCATTCTCGTCCGTCACGTATATCCGGAGACGCCGGTGAGAATCGAATATGAGCTGACGGAAAAAGGGCTGGCATTAGGACCGGTCATGGGCGAGGTTCAATGCTGGGCCGAGAAATGGATCGAATAAGCTTCGTGCCGTTACCTGAGACGGATCGGCACGAATAATAACGAAAGTGGGTGTACTTGTGGCTGAGGTCATTGTGATCGGAGCAGGGCCAGCGGGAGCCAGCGCAGCTTTGTTCCTGGCAAAGGCAGGGAAGGAGACCCTTGTGCTTGATAGCAATACGAGCATGACTAAACGGGCATGGATCGAGAACCATTATGGAGCCAGAGGAATATCCGGTCCGGAGTTACTGCAAATTGGACGTGAACAGGCAGAGAAGTTCGGGGCCAAATTCATCGAAGAGAAGGTAACGGCCATTGATACGAATGGCGGTTCGAAAGTGACCGTGAAGACGGATTCAGGCCGCAGCTTTGAAGCATCCCATATTATTCTGGCTACGGGCGTCCTGACCGATTTGGCCAGCTCCATCGGGCTCGAACTGAAGGAAGGCACGGAACCGCGGATCAAGACGGTGATCCAGACGGACGGAGCTGGAAGAACGAGCAAGCCGCGGATCTGGGCAGCGGGCACGGCTGCCGGCGTCAGCGTCCATACGATCATTACCGCAGGCGACGGAGCTAAGGTAGCCATCGAATTAATCAGCGAGCTTAATGGCGAACGCTACGTTGACCACGATATACTTAAAAGCGAATAACGAAATTGAAGTTATCATGTTATTGTTCTAGATGCGGGCTGCCCTGAAGAGGGGGCCTTTTTTTGTTGGTAGAAATGGTCGGTGGTCTACTATAGTATATGTACTTTAAAATACTTTGCTCTGCATCTATGTTTGAGAACTGGAATCGAGTCCGTTATGCTAGAAAGAGAGAACTCGGGTGAGGCCTAAATGGAAAGCAGGTGCAGATATGAACTATAAGACGGCTTTTATATCAATGTTGACCGCCATGCTCGCTCTGCTCGGGACGGGCTGTGCGTCGCAGACTATAGAAGAGCCTCCGGCTCCGGTGGAACATAAGCATGAGGAACATGACATTACTTTGAAAATCGATGGAAGCACCTTGATCCCTGATGTAACCAGCAGTATTCATTTTGATTATATGGAGGGACTTACCGTACGGCAGGCGCTGGAGAGTCAGCTGATCCAGCTTACGAGTGATGGCAAAGGCATCTTGTCCGTTGGGGATGTAGCGCTGGATACGACTCTGGAATGGGGCGTGAAATTAAACAAGCAGGACTTGAAGCTGGAGGACTGGAACACTAAGCTGAAGAAGGGCGACGTTATCCTCGTCTATGTCAAGACGGTGAGCAGTGAAGGGGATTTGACGGGACAGGAAGCGATCATATTAACCGTAAATTATGGCGTCGCTGGCGGCGGGGAACGGCTGCAGTTTGTGAAACGGTATGAAGATAACATTACGGTAAGGGATCTGCTGAGAATGAGCGGAATCGTTACATTCAATTTGAACAACAAGCAGATTATCGCGGTAAATGGGCAACAGCCGGGCATGCATGAAATGTGGGTTTTAAAGGTAAATCATAAAGAGCTTAAGGAGAACGGGCTGGAAATGCGCCTTAAACCGCATGATAACGTGCAGCTGGAGCTGATCAGAATGTAAATTGGTGATCCTGTGCTCTGAGGGATTGCATTTCGCGAAGATTGGACTAAAATTGCGCAAGGCCGATTTTCGCGAAATGCAGGCTGCAAGCGGGAAGAAAAGAAAAATGTGACAGTTCTTGTGATAATATTCACAATTAATGTGAATGTAATCACAATCTCATAAAATTTTAATTATATAATAACACCATGAAATGGAAACGAAGGATCAAGTTAAGAAGGAGGCATTCTTCGATATGAATACTCACAAACCTAAACTGGTCGTGATCGGGAACGGGATGGCCGGAATCAGTACAGTCGAACAAATTCTGAAGCTGACAACACAATTTGAAATTACGGTATTCGGCAGTGAGCCGCATCCGAACTATAATCGCATCATGCTCTCTTATGTGCTTGAGGGAAGCAAGACGATCGACGATATCGTGCTTAATGACTGGCAATGGTATGCGGACAACGGTATTACGCTGCACACGGGAACCAAAGTCGTAAAAATTGACGAAACGCACAAGGAAGTAGTGACCGAAGAGGGGATGCGGGTTCCTTACGACAAAGTGATTATCGCGACAGGATCAAACTCATTTATTCTGCCTATTCCGGGCAGCGACAAACAAGGCGTGATCGGCTTCCGCGATATTGCAGACTGCAATCAGATGCTGGAGGCTGCTAAGACGTACAAGAAAGCGGCTGTCATCGGCGGGGGACTGCTGGGGCTCGAGGCTGCCAAAGGGCTTGTACAATTGGGCATGGACGTTACGGTTGTCCATTTGATGGAGGATCTGATGGAGCGGCAGCTGGACCATCAGGCCGCGCTTATGCTGCGCGCGGAGCTGGAGCGCCAGGGCATTAAGTTCAAAATGCAGGCGCAGACGGTCGAGCTGCTTGGCGGCGAGAGAGTGAGCGGCCTTCGCTTTGCCGACGATACCGTGCTGGACGCAGAGTTCGTCGTAATGGCCGTAGGCATCAAACCAAACGTTGAGGTAGCCAGGAACAGCGGCATCGAAGTGAACCGAGGCATCGTCGTTAACGATTACATGCAGACGTCGATGAAGGACGTATATTCGGTAGGCGAGTGCAATGAGCATCGCGGCGTATGCTACGGCCTCGTGGCTCCGCTCTTCGAGCAGGGTATGGTGCTGGCAAAGCATATTTGCGGAGTAGAAACCGCCGCCTATGAGGGATCGGTCGTATCAACGAAATTGAAAATTTCCGGCGTGGACGTATTCTCGACCGGCGAATTTATTGACGGACCCGAGCATACGGTCATCGTGAGCAAGGATGATTGGAAGCGCACGTATAAGAAGATCTTGCTGAAAGATGGCATTATGGTTGGCGCCGTCCTGTATGGGGACATCACGGATTCGGCGGAGCTGCAAAAGCTGATCAAACAAAAAACGACCATGACCGACGAGCTGTACAATACGCTGATGGGCACAGGCTGCTGCGGCAGCGGGGCGAAGAAAGCGGCCACGGTCGAGACGATGTCCGACGATGAAATCGTCTGCGGCTGCAACGGAGTGACCAAAGGAAGTATCATTGACGCAGTTACGAACCAGGGCCTGACGACGGTAGACGAAATCAAGGCCTGCACTGGGGCAACCCGTTCGTGCGGAGGCTGCAAGCCGGTCGTTGAGCAAATTCTGCAATATGTGCTGGGAGACGGGTTCAAAACCGCAGCGAAGCAGGGCATCTGCGGCTGCACCACGCTCAGCCGCGACGAAATCGTCGCCGAGATCAAAGCCAAGGGTCTGCAGACGACCAAAGAGGTCATGCATGTTCTCGGCTGGAATGAGCCGGAAGGCTGTTCGAAGTGCCGCCCTGCGCTCAATTATTACCTGGGTATGATCTATCCGGACACCCATGAGGACGAGAAAGAATCGCGCTTCGTCAATGAACGGATGAACGCCAACATTCAGAAGGATGGAACGTATACGGTCGTTCCGCGGATGTACGGGGGCGTAACGACACCGGAAGATTTGAAGAAGATCGCCGATGTCTCGCTGAAATACGACGTTAAGGTAGTTAAAGTGACCGGTGGCCAGCGCCTCGATTTGATTGGCGTGAAAAAGGAGGACCTGCCGAAGGTATGGGAAGAGCTCGGCATGCCGTCGGGGTATGCTTACGCCAAATCGCTGCGTACCGTCAAGACCTGCGTAGGCTCGCAGTTCTGCCGTTTCGGCACCCAGGATTCGATGAGTATGGGAGCGCTGCTGGAACGCAAGTTCGAGCGGATCGACTATCCGGCCAAATTCAAAATGGCTGTCAACGGCTGCCCGCGAAATTGCGCGGAAGCGTGCACGAAGGACATCGGCATCGTCGGCAACGACGGGGGCTGGGAAATCTTCATCGGCGGCAACGGCGGCATTAAAGCCCGCCTGGCGGATTCGCTATGCAAGGTGAAGACGGATGAGGAACTCATCGAAGTATGCGGCGCCGTCATCCAATATTACCGGGAGACGGGCAATTATCTGGAACGCACCTCGGAATGGGTCGAACGCGTTGGCTTGGAGCAAATCAAGGCTGTTGCCGTCGACGATCTGAACCATCGCCGGGAGCTGGTAGAGCGCGTCGAGTTCGCCTTGAAACAGGCGGAGGAACCTTGGAGCAAAATGCTGAATGACCATGACAGCCGCAGCAAAATGTTCCATAGCGTAGAAATGAAGGGATAACGATCAGAGAGGAGAATGGAGATGGGAGCAACGCAGGAGACCATGCACCATGTAGGCACGCTGGATATGTTTATGAAGCAGATCGGGCGGATCGTGGAATTAAACGGCGAGCAAATTGCCGTATTCCGCGATTCCTCCGACCGGATTTATGCCGTTGAGAACAGGAATCCCCACCCAAAGGGCGGACCGCTGGCCGAGGGCATCGTGTCGGGCCACTATTTATATGATCCGCTGTACGATTGGAAGATCGATTTAACAACGGGGCTGGTACAAGCTCCAGATACCGGACAGGTAAAGGTATATGAGGTGAAGGTAGAGAACGGCGGCGTATGGATTGGCGCATAGGAAGTTAGTCGCGTTTTCAAGCTTGTATGAAGACGGGAGCAAAGGGGAGAGAACTGGTATGTATACACAAAATATCGAGGCCATTATTGAAGCGGCAGTCAAGAAAAGGGATGCGATGCGGGAGAGCCTGCCGAGGTATATCGTATCCGCATTGCTCGCCGGTGCCTATGTGGGGCTCGGGATCATCCTTATTTTTAGTCTCGGCGCTCCGCTGGCCAAAGCGGAATCTCCCATTCAATCGCTCGTCATGGGGGCATCCTTCGGGATAGCCCTCACCTTGGTCGTCTTTGCCGGCTCGGAGCTGTTTACGGGAAACAACATGTTTTTTACGATCAGCACGCTCGCTAAGCGGACGTCGCCAGGCGACACACTGAAGAACTGGGCGATTGTGTTCCTTGGCAACTTGGCGGGCGCAGTGGCGCTAAGCCTGCTCATTGTTGGCTCGGGCCTGTTCAAGGCAGCTGGACCGGAGCATCTGATCTTCGCCGCTTCAGCGAAAAAGATGGCCGCCCCGATATCAGAGCTGTTTTTTCGCGGAATATTGTGCAACTGGCTGGTCTGTCTGGCGCTATGGATGGCGAACCGGGCCAAGGATGACATCTCCAAGCTGGTGTTGATCTGGTGGTGCCTCTTTGCCTTTATTGCCAGCGGTTACGAGCACAGCGTCGCCAACATGACCTTACTCAGTCTTTCGCTGCTGCTCCCGGGCCATCCGGAGACGATTTCTCTCGCCGGCTGGCTGCACAACATGATTCCCGTAACGCTGGGGAATATGATAGGCGGCATCGTATTCGTAGGCATGGCCTACTGGTTCATCTCCCCTGTACGCAAGCAGAATGGTGACTCGAAATGAAGAAGCGGATATAGCAACAAGGCGTCCTGTCAGCCGGTCACGGCTGGGGACGTCTTTTTTTTGCTTCGGCCTAGAGCTTGGACGACGGCGCTGGTGTTGACGCTGGTGCTGATGCTCATGCTGGAAATGAAGTCCATAGAAATATCTCCTCGAATAGTGGATTTGTCATCCTTACAGGCCGGAAGCCTTATTTTATAATGAGGGTGCAAAGCAATACTACTCATTTATTAGGGAGGTCAAACCGTGAGAAAGAGTCTGATGATGATGTTAAGTCTGATTTTCATGGCCGGCGCTTTGGTGGCAGGCTGCGGAAAAAGCAACAACGCCGCAGAACCGGTTAACACGGGCACCAACGGCGGGAATGCTCCACAAGGCAGCAAGGCGGAGCCGTTTGAGTTAAAGATGCGCCATATCGAAATCGGGGAACCGAACAAAAATCGATTGGCTCGTTTGGAGGCAGTAAAGAACAAAACCGAGGAGCAGGTTCCTGGTTTGACGATCAAGCTGGACGGTGTGGATAGTGAGGTTAACCGGAAAGACAAGCTGAGAAGCGAAATGGCTGCAGGCAATCCTCCGGATATTTTCGACGCCTTCGGCAGCCCGGATATCGGCGTATACGCCAAAGAAGGCTTGGTTCTCGACATCGGTCCAATTCTGGATGAGTTGAATTTGAGGGACCGTTTCATCAACTTGGATCCTTGGACATACGATGGCAAAATATACGGCCTGCCAAAAGGCGGATCGATCGAAGGATATTTCTATAACAAAGAGTATTTTGCTGCGAAAGGGCTGGAAGTCCCGAAAACGCTGGCCGAATTGGAAGCGCTTGCCGAGAAAGTGAAGGCTGATGGCAAGGTTCCTTTCGCCCAAGGCTCCAAGGATGCCTGGGTACCGCTCATGACGACGAATAACCTGTGGTCGTATTATGCGGGAGCGGATTTCACGGCGGGATTCAAGACCGGGGAATCGAAATGGAACGATCCGAAAATGGTCGAAGCCGTGAGCAAACACCAGGAATGGGTGAAGAAGGGTTATTTCAAGAAGGGTGAGCTTGGCATCGACTACAATAGCCAGCGCAACCAGCTGCTGACCGAAGAGGCCGTTATGATGTACGACGGTTCCTGGGCATCTTCGGTGTTCAACGATGCGGTTGACGCGGACGGCAAGAGCAAGTTTGGCTTCTTTGTCATGCCACCGCTGAATGAAGGAGACGGCTTCAGCTCGATGGTTGACTCGAACAACGGCTATGGGTTCTCTGCGAAGGTAGCGGATGATCCGCAAAAATTGGAAGCGGTTAAGGCGTTCATTAAGAACTTTTTCAGCGATGAAGTCCAATTGCAAAGTCTGAAGGAGGACGGACTGCTGCCTTCCATGATTTTGAGCGAGGGAGACCTGCAGGCCAACGCGGCTAATGATCTGATCAAGGAAATCATTCTGCGCATGAATGAACTAGAGTACAAGTGGCCAGCGTTCGATGCCTTGGTGCAGGCTGAAGTCAATACCGAGCTTAGCAGCGGCATCCATCGCGTCATCGAAGGCGTGCAGGACCCGCAGGCTATGCTTGACGCCGTGCAAAAAGTACAAGACGAAGCGAATGCAGCCGGACAATAACAGCGTATATTGACATGTGGAGCACCCCAGCTAATCCAGGTGGTGCTCCTTTTCACAGCACAGCCATGTTGCAACCAAGTAAGAAGCTGGAGGGTTTTCTATGAATAAGGCGATGAGAAGTCCGCTGATGTATGCGTTGTTTCTGATCCCGACCTTTGTCGGTATCGTATTATTTTTTATTTATCCCGTAGCTAATGCCGCATTTTACAGCTTCACCGATTGGAACGGGATTGCCAAGACGTATAACTTCACCGGGTTAGCAAATTATACGAAGTCCATGAGCCAAAACGCGTTTTGGGTATCGGTCAAAAATAACGGTTTCTTTATTTTGTTTTCTGTTTTTATTCAAGTTCCGCTGATTATCCTATTCTCGCTTCTGATTGCAAACGTCAAGAAGCTGAAGGGGCTGTATAAAACGGCCGTGTTCATGCCTTCCGTCATGTCGACGGCGGTGATCGGTATTTTGTGGGGATTCATTTATGAACCGGATATCGGGCTGTTCAACCATGTGCTTGGACTGTTCGGCATCGACAAAGTTTATTGGCTGTCGGACCGCAACTGGGCCATGATCTCCATCCTGATCACGAACGCTTGGCAGTGGACAGGATTCTATATCGTCATGGTGCTGGCGGCGATCATTTCCATTCCGAAGGAGCTGGACGAAGCGGCGATGATTGACGGGGCGACAGGCTTCCAGCGGGCCATGCGGATCACGATGCCGCTCATTATGCCGATCGTGTCGGTTGTCATCATGCTGTCGATCGCCGGAGCCATGAAAGCGGCGGACATTATTATCGTCATGACCAAGGGCGGACCGGCCGGTTCTACCGAGGTGATGGCCACCTACATGCTGAAGCACTCCATCACCAGCTTTAAATACGGATACGGGAACAGCATCGCGGTCTTGATTTTTATTTTTACACTTATCATTACTGCGCTTTATCAAGTCCTTGTAGTGAGAAGAACGGAAAGGATCGAATATTGATGACAAAAAAACTCAAGGGCAGCCTGGCTCATATTCTGTTGATGATTTATTTGCTGGTCATATTGTATCCATTCTTGTTCGTGCTGTTCTCATCGGTGAAGACCGACAATCTGGCGATCGCCCAAAATCCGTTCGGCTTTCCGAAAGAATTCCAGTGGTCGAACTACGTGGAAGCCTGGGTGAATGCGAAAATAAGCACTTATTTTCTGAACAGCTTGTACATTGCTGTCATTGCCGCGATAGCTACGATCATCATGGCTTCCATGGCCTCCTTTGCGCTTACCCGGATGCGGTTCACGAAGCTTAGCCCGATGCTGTATCAAATCATCATTTTAGGCATACTCATACCGGGAAATGCTTTGCTGCTGCCAATATATAATTTGATGCGCTCGACGAACCTGCTGGATACGCACTGGGCGTTGCTCATCCCTTACGCGGCGAATTCTATCCCGTTTTCGGTCGTCATTTTAACGGCTTTCATGAAATCGCTGCCCAGTGAGATCGAGGAAGCTGCCGTCGTGGACGGACTGAGATCTCCCGGCATTTTTGCCCGAGTGGTGATGCCGCTCACGGTTCCGGCGCTTGTGACGGTCTTTATCGTTAATTTCCTCGGCAACTGGAATGAATTTTTGCTTGCCAATTACTTTCTGTCCGAGGACTCGCTTAAGACACTCCCAGTGGGAATGGTAGGCTTCCGTGACGCATTCAGCATTAACTATGCGCAAATGTCGGCCGGAATCGTCTACAGCGTCGTACCCGTCATGGTGATCTATGCCATTCTGCAAGAGAAGATCATTGAAGGTTTGACGGCCGGAGGGGTAAAAGGATAGATTAACAGTAGAACGGTAACGACGAAATGGGGTAATGCTCTGTGGATATCAAGGCGCTGCTCATTGATGACGAGCCTCTCATACTCAATCATTTGAAGAATGCAATTCCTTGGAACGAAATGCAGATCGAGCTTGTCGGGACGGCTCGCAACGGCGTCAAGGGGCTGGAGCTGGTCATGGAATTTGAGCCGGACATCATTCTGTGCGATATCCGGATGCCGCTGATGGACGGCCTGGAATTTCTCCGGGAGATCCGCAGGCTCGGCTATGAGACTGAGGTTATTATGCTGACCGGGTATCAGGAGTTCGAATATGCCCGGCTTGCGCTGCAGCACGGAGTGAAGGACTATATTCTGAAGCCGATCAATTATACAGAGCTGGAAGCGGCGATTGGCAAGCTTGCGGATGAAGTCCGCTCGCGCCGGTCGGAGAAGCGCTGTGCGGAGCGGCAGCTGCAAAGGATGATCGGACTCGCAAACGAGAAAATGATGTTCGACGTGCTGATGGGCTTTGCGGCCGATGTGCCCCGATGGGGTTTGGAGGAGGAGCGGGGCAGGGAGCTTCAATACGCTCTGTTCCTGGTAGACTTGGACGATTATGCGCAGCGTACCGTGTCATGGACGGAGCAGGAGCGCAAGCTGTGGAATTTTGCGGTGCGCAATGTGCTGCAGGAGGCAATTCCGGGCCAGAAGCCTCATTATACAGTGGTCCAAATGCGCCAGGGGGAGTGGTGCGTCCTGCTGCAGTTCGAGCGTTCGGGTAATGCTGCCAGCTCACCGCAGATGCAGGAGTGGGCCCGGGAAATCCAGCGGGCGGTCAAGGACCATATCAAGCTAACGGTCAGTCTGGCTTGGGAGCAGGGGCCCCTGGAGATCGGGGGACTGTCCCAGACGTATATGAAGCTGCAGCGCGGCTTAATGCTGCAAGCGGGCCATGAACAGCTGCTCCCTATGACGGAGGACGCGCTGGCGCGCGATGCGGCTGCGGTGTCGGAATGGCAGCTTGTTGAGGAAATCACTTCAGGTCTGAAAATGTACGACAAATCGAAGGTCGAGCAGGGGCTTGGGCAGTTGAAGGCCAATTTGCCGCATATTTCCGAGCGTTCGGCGCTGGGAATCGAGAAGTTTTTGCAATATAGCATTATTCATCTGCTCCGGGAAATGCGCGAGCTTGATTTTATGAACTCCCGGGAAGAGGGGAAGATGTGGCAGCATTTGCAGCACAGCCAGAACGTGAAGGATTTGCTGAACGTGATCTCGGAGCTGGAGAGCCACATCAGGGAGCTTGAGATCAATAAGAAATCCAGCGAGCTGCTGATGATTTCGGCCGGAGAATATATTCAGCGCAATTTGAGTACGGACATTGGGGTCGACGACATTGCGAATCACCTGAATATCAGTTCTAGCTATTTCAGTCATCTGTTTAAGAACCATTACGGGGAGACGTTCGTTGAACATTTGCGAAAACAGCGCATGGAGCTTGCCAAGACGATGCTAAGGTTGACTTCCCGCAGCGTAACCGAAATCGGCGCCCTGGTCGGCTATAGCGACAGGCGTTATTTCTCCAAGGTATTCCAGCGCTATACCGGCGTAACTCCGACCGAGTACCGGGAACAGGAAGAGGCGCGAGGAAGCGGCAATGAGCCGGCGAATGCGGGTGCGGATTCCAACAAGCAGCAAATATAAGTCTCGCAGGAACTGCCTTGCAGCAAAATGAAAAGCAACCTCCTCCCGGCCCGAGATGAGGTTGCTTCCTTGCGTCTTACCATCATTAAATCCGGCATATTTCGTTGGGGCATAGCTCACAGTGGCAAATGTCCTGCAGCATGACAAGGTCTTTAATAAGGATCATGCCGTTCACATATTCCAGCGCATCCTTCTTGCGCAAATCGCTGAGCATCCGGTTGACGCTTTCGCGGGTTGCACCGATCATGTTGGACAGATCCGTATGCGTAATTTTCTTGTTAATCAGAATATTGTCGCCTTGCTTCTCGCCATAGGTATTGCTGAGACGGATCAGGGTGGAGCAAAGCGCTCCCGGCTTGCCGTACATCATCAAGTCGCGGAACTTGGTCTGCGTCAGACGGTGATGGATGCCCATCCATTTCATGAAGTCAATGGCAAAGTCGCAATGCTGGCAGATCATGATTTCGAGATCTTTTTGTTCAATAATGCCGATTTCACTGTCCTCGATGACTTCGGCGGTAAAGCTGTGCTTCGAGCTGAAGAAGGGATCGGCCTGGCCAACCATGTCTCCGCGCCCGTACATATATAGAATAAGCTCCTTGCCTTCGTCCGTGGATTTGGTCAATTTAATGCGCCCTCGCTTAACGAAGAACAGCTTGTCGGAGAAGTCTCCTTCCCAGAACAGATGCGTTCCTTCCGGATACGTCTTGTCTTTCATGGTTACGAGAAGCCGGTTGAAGTTTTGCTCCGTAAAGCAGCTCGTATTCCCACGGGGCGGGGTTGCCGTTGCGAATTGAGTCATTTTTAAATCCCCCTCATGCTCCAAATTTTTCTGAAAATTTTAAATTAATTTAAATTAATTATATACCGAACTTCAAGCTTTGGGGCGGCTTGCAAGGCCTCAAAAGTGTCTAAATTCTAACATTGTGACTATTTTCACTACCTAATCGTCTAAAAACTCATTGCAGAACAGGGCGGTCTATGAAATTAAATTCATGAACCATCGTTGAAAGTACGGAATGAAAAACAAACTATAAAGATGAAAATTTTCATTTCTTTAAAGATTGTGAAAACATTCACTATACAAACCCAAAATCCTGTGTTATGATTGAGGTAACAAAAGAGAAGCTAAAGCTTCCGATGGATAAGCCAGAAAGTGAAAATATTCACAATAGGCAACGCACCCTAGAGAGACTTCCCTGGTTGGTCCATATGAAATTAGGAGGATGAGAGAAATGGCCGTAAAGAACAATGTGACCACAAAGCAGCAGCCTACCGCAGAGGATTACATCCAATCCCTGATCGACAAAGCGAAAAAGGCGACCGAAGCGTTTATGGAATTGAATCAAGAGCAAATTGACAAGATCGTTCAGGCGATGGCGCTTGCCGGCCTCGACAAGCACATGTATTTAGCGAAGATGGCTGTAGAGGAAACTGGCCGCGGAGTATATGAAGACAAGATCATCAAGAATATGTTCGCGACAGAGTACATCCACAACAGCATCAAGTACGACAAGACAGTTGGCGTCATCGAGGATAACCCTTACGACAGCTTCCAGAAAATCGCCGAGCCAGTTGGCATTATTATGGGGATTACCCCAGTGACCAACCCGACATCCACGACGATTTTCAAAGCGATGATCGCGATCAAGACCCGCAACCCGATCATCTTCGGCTTTCATCCATCTGCACAGCGCTGCAGCGCAGAAGCCGCGAAAATTTTGCTGGAAGCTGCGGTCAAACATGGCGCGCCAGCGGACTGTATCCAATGGATCGAGGATCCGTCCATGGACCGTACGAATGCATTGATGAATCATCCTGACGTAGCCTGCATTCTGGCTACCGGCGGCTCCGCGATGGTTAAAGCGGCGTACAGCTGCGGCAAACCGGCGCTGGGCGTTGGTCCTGGCAACGTACCTTGCTTCATTGAGAAAAGCGCTGATCTGGATCAAGCGGTCAACGACCTTATTTTATCCAAGACCTTTGACAACGGCATGATTTGTGCTTCCGAGCAAGCGGTCATTATCGAAGAACCGATCTTCGACCAAGTGAAGAAAAAAATGATTGCGAACGGCTGCTATTTCGTTAACAAAGAGGAAGCTGCCAAATTAACGGCCGGCGCGATCATTGCGGATAAATGCGCAGTGAACCCGACGATTGTGGGTCAGCCTGCTACGAAGATCGCCGAACTGTGCGGCATTGAAGTGCCTGCGGGAACAAAAATCCTGGTAGCCGAAATCGAAGGCGTAGGCCCTAAATTCCCGTTGTCTGCCGAGAAATTGAGCCCCGTGCTCGCCTGCTACAAAGTGAAAACAGCGGAGCAAGGCATCGATCGTGCGCTGGAAGTTGTGCAATTTGGAGGCATGGGGCACTCGTCGGTTATCCATTCGAACAATGAAGACATCATTCAAAAATTTTCAGACCGCATGCCGACCTGCCGGATTCTGGTCAACCAGCCGTCTTCGCAAGGCGGGATCGGGGACATCTATAATACGAACCTGCCGTCGCTTACGCTGGGCTGCGGATCTTACGGACGCAACTCGACTTCGTCGAACGTTACGGCTGTTAATTTGATCAATGTGAAAAGGGTGAATCGTCGTACCGTGAATATGCAGTGGTTCAAGGTTCCAAGCAAAATCTATTTCGAGAAAAATTCGACGCAATATCTAGCCAAAATGCCGGACATCAGCCGGGTGCTGATCGTAACCGACCCGATGATGGTCAAACTCGGATATGTAGAAAGAGTCGAGCATTATTTGCGTCAGCGCCAAACTCCAGTTGCAATCGAAGTGTTCTCGGATGTTGAGCCGGATCCATCGACAACGACGGTGGAACGGGGAACCGAGCTGATGGCTAAATTCCAGCCGGACTGCATCATCGCACTCGGCGGCGGTTCGCCGATGGACGCTGCAAAAGGAATGTGGCTGTTCTATGAATATCCGGATACCGACTTCCATAACCTGAAGCAAAAATTCATGGATATCCGCAAACGGATCTACAAATACCCGCGTCTCGGTCAAAAAGCCAAATTCGTAGCGATTCCTACAACTTCGGGTACAGGTTCGGAAGTGACTTCGTTCGCAGTTATTACGGATAAAATCAACGGCAATACGAAATATCCGCTTGCCGATTACGAGCTGACGCCAGACGTGGCAATTATCGATCCTGAATTCGTATACAGCCTGCCGAAAGTGGCTGTAGCCGACACGGGCATGGACGTTCTGACGCATGCGATTGAAGCTTACGTATCGGTCATGGCGAATGATTATACGGACGGTCTTGCTATCAAAGCCATCCAGCTCGTATTCCAGTACCTGGAGCAATCGGCGTTGACCGGCGACAAGCTGGCGCGCGAGAAAATGCATAATGCTTCGACGCTGGCAGGTATGGCCTTTGCCAATGCGTTCCTGGGAATCAACCACAGCCTGGCGCATAAATGGGGCGGTCAATACCATACCGCACATGGCCGTACCAACGCGATTCTGATGCCGCACGTGATTCGCTACAACGCGAAAAAGCCTACGAAATTCGCAGCATGGCCTAAATACAAACACTTTGTGGCTGACGAGCGCTATGCGGAAATCGCCCGCATCCTGGGACTGCCTGCTCGTACGACGGAAGAAGGCGTCAAGAGCCTCATCAACGCGATCCGCGAGCTGAACAAGAAGCTTGGCATTCCGGCGAGCTTCCAGGAGCTAGGCTTCGATGCGAAGGACTTCGAAGCGCGCGTGGATTACTTGGCTGACCGTGCTTTCGAGGACCAATGTACGACGGCGAATCCGAAGCTGCCGCTGGTCAGCGAGCTTGCGGAAGTATACCGCGACGCATTCTACGGACGCTTTGAGGAGTAAAATCCGGGCTGCCTAAAATTTAAATAATTAGAATATAAGGCGTTCAATAAATAGTGACAAATATCACTCGAAACGTGATATTTGTCACAATCCTTTTGTCCAATCTGGTATATCATAGCAGTATAAAGATCCCTCATACGTTGATGAGTTGAATGGATTCGTATAAATGGTAAAAATGGGCTTATCAGTGTCTGAATTGTGAAAATTATCACAAATTTTAGGGATCCAAGGGTGCGGGATGTAGCCTTCAACCCCGCATACACTATATAAATGGAGGGAATACAGATGTCGGTGATTGAAAAAGAAGTACAAGAAGTACAGTCCGCATGGAGAGGTTTTAAAAAAGGGAAATGGATGAAGGAAGTCAATGTTCGCGATTTTATCGACCATAACATTGCCCCTTATCACGGTGACGAAGCTTTCTTGGCAGGACCTACGGACAACACGGTGGCCCTGTGGGATATCGTTTCCGATCTAACCAAGAAAGAGCGGGAAGCTGGAGGGGTGCTCGATGTTGACGTGAACACGCCATCTACGATTGTATCTCATGCTCCAGGCTATTTGGATAAGGAGAAGGAACAAATCGTCGGCGTGCAGGGCAGCGCACCGTTCCAACGTACGATCCATCCATTCGGCGGCATTAACATGGTTTTCAATTCCTGCAAAGCTTATGGATTTGATTTGCCGGAAAGCATTATTGAAATGTTTACGACGATTCGCAAGACGCATAACCAAGGCGTTTTCGATGCATATACTACGGAGATGAGAGCGGCCCGCAAAGCTGGTATTATTACAGGTCTGCCTGATGCTTACGGACGCGGCCGGATCATTGGCGACTATCGCCGGGTGGCCCTTTATGGCGTAGACTTCCTGATCAAACAAAAACAAAATGAACTGAAAGGTCTTGAAGTCGATGTGATCGACGAGGATGTCATCCGGCTGCGTGAAGAGCTGTCCGAGCAAATCCGCGCACTTGGCGAATTGAAACAGCTGGGTGAAATGCACGGCTTCGATATTTCCAGACCTGCGACGACCGCAAAAGAAGCATTCCAATGGCTCTATTTCGCATATCTGGCTGCTGTTAAGGAGCAGGACGGCGCGGCGATGTCCCTTGGACGCGTATCTTCCTTCCTCGATGTCTACATCGAGCGTGACCTTGCCGAAGGCACAATTACAGAAGTTGAAGCACAAGAGCTGGTAGACCATTTCGTCATGAAGCTGCGCATTGTGAAATTCCTCCGTACGCCGGAATACAATGAGCTGTTCAGCGGAGACCCTACTTGGGTAACCGAATCGATCGGCGGGATGACGGTACAAGGTGCTACCCGCGTAACCAAGAACAGCTTCCGTTTTCTGCATACGCTGTATAACCTGGGACCTGCGCCTGAGCCTAACCTGACCGTGCTCTGGTCTGAGCAATTGCCGGAGGCGTTCAAGAAATACTGCGCCAAAGTATCCATCGAGACAAGCTCGATTCAATATGAAAACGATGATTTGATGCGTCCGATCTATGGCGACGACTACGGTATCGCTTGCTGCGTATCCGCGATGGAAATCGGGAAACAAATGCAATTCTTCGGCGCTCGCGCGAATCTGGCCAAAGCGCTGCTGTATGCGATCAACGGCGGTAAGGACGAGAAATCCGGTGCTCAGGTTGCTCCTGAATTCCCGGCCATCACATCCGAATATCTCGATTACGATGAAGTGATGAAACGCTTCAAGCCGATGATGGAATGGCTTGCTAAATTGTATGTAAATACATTGAATGTCATTCACTATATGCACGATAAATACTGCTACGAGCGGATAGAAATGGCCTTGCATGACCGCGACATTCTCCGCACGATGGCTTGCGGTATCGCCGGCCTGTCCGTAGCGGCCGATTCGCTCAGTGCTATCAAATACGCGAAAGTCAAACCGATCCGCAACGAAAACGGCATCGCCGTAGACTTTGAAATCGAAGGCGACTTCCCTTGCTACGGCAACAACGACGATAAGGTTGACCAAATTGCCGTTGAACTCGTTGAGAGCTTCATGGAGATGATTCGCAAGCACAAAACATATCGTAACGCAATGCCGACGCAATCTGTTTTGACGATTACCTCCAACGTGGTATATGGTAAGAAGACGGGAACAACGCCAGATGGTCGTAAAGCAGGCGAACCGTTCGCGCCAGGGGCTAACCCGATGCACGGCCGCGATAAGAAGGGTGCGCTGGCATCCCTGAGCTCTGTCGCCAAGCTGCCTTACGAGCACAGCCTTGACGGTATTTCCAACACATTCTCGATCGTGCCAAAAGCGCTCGGCAAAGAACCGGAAATCCGCAAGAACAACCTGGTTGCCATGATGGACGGCTACTTCGGCAGCAAAGCCCATCACCTGAACGTCAACGTCTTTGACCGCGAACAATTGATGGATGCGATGGAGCACCCTGAGAATTATCCGCAGCTGACGATTCGCGTATCCGGCTATGCCGTTAACTTCATCAAGCTGACTCGCGAACAGCAGCTCGATGTCATCAACCGCACCTTCCATGGTTCGATGTAATACAGATAGGGGGATGGAATGCAATACATGCAGCCAATTACAGAAAGGGTGACGAAACATGCTTAAAGGTCGCATACATTCATTGGAGACATTCGGAACGGTCGATGGCCCGGGCATTCGCTTCGTCCTCTTCATGCAGGGCTGCTTGCTGAAATGTCAATATTGCCACAATCCCGATACATGGAGCCTGACGGACGGTAAAGAAATGACCCTGGAAGAGGTGCTTGCTGAAATTGAGCCGTACCTCAACTACTATCGGACGTCAGGCGGCGGGTTGACGGTCTCCGGTGGAGAAGCTACGCTGCAGGCGCCATTCGTAACGGAATTATTCCGTGAAGTGAAGAAGCGCTGGAATCTGCATACGACGCTCGATACGAACGGTTATAATGAAGGCCCGAAAATTATCGAGCTATTGGATGTCACCGATCTGGTCATGCTTGACTTGAAGCATATTGACAACGAGAAGCATATCAAGCTGACCGGCAAGCCGAACGAACGCATGCTGAACATGGCGAAATGGCTGTCTAAGGAAGGCCGCAGCATGTGGATCAGATACGTGCTTGTTCCAGGCCTGACCGATGATGAACAGGATTTGCTGGATCTCGGACGCTTTATCGGTGAACTGAACGCCGTAGAGAAATTTGAAATACTTCCGTATCATCAGATGGGCATATACAAGTGGCAGGAGCTAGGCTGGAGTTATCCATTGGAGGGCGTGCCTTCACCGACGGAGGCAGAGGTTCAGCGGGCATACGAGCTGATTGAAGAAGGAAAAAAGCAGACGCTATCCGCGATTTCATAACATCATATGGCTAGAAACGGGTCGTCCCGATTGGCAGATCGCTGATCAGGACGGCTCTTTTTTCGTTTAATCCTCCCCCTGTTGCAGAGAATTATTCCCTTACGAAAGGCAGCTGCCCAGACTATAATAGAGATAGCTTCATCTAAAATAGGGGGCTTTGCATTCAATGAGAAATCGTTCCATATTATGCCTTGTTCTGCCCTTCATCGCAGCGGCCATGCTTGCATCCGGATGCGATAAGGGGAACGAGGACGCCAGCCCGGCAGGGGCGAATGGATCCTCCATACGAGGGCAGGAAGAAGTTCATGCCGAGCCTTTTGAAGTAACGATTCGACATACGCAGGTGGGGGAGTCCAAGAAATTTCGGCTGGCGATTCTGAAAGATGTCGTTCGGCAGACCGAAGCGGATATTCCCGGTTTGAAAATCCGGCTGGACGCGGTCGATTCCGAGGTGAACCGCAAGGAGAAGCTGCGCGGCGAGATGGCGGCCGGCAAGCCGCCGGACATCTTCGACGTATTTGGCAGCCCGGATTCCGGGATCTATGCACGGGAAGGGCTGATGCTCGATTTGACCCCGATTTTGGATGAGCTGGGGCTCAAACATAAAATCAGGGGTCTTGAGCCGTATACGCATGACGGAAAAGTTTACGGTTTGCCGGCCGGAGCGTCAATCGAAGGTTTTTTTTATAATAAGGCTTATTTCGAAGAGAAGGGGCTTCATGTGCCCAGGACGCTTGACGAGCTGGAGCAGCTGGCCGAATTCATTAAGGCGGACGGCAAAATTCCGTTTGCCCAGTCCTCCAAGGAAGCCTGGGTTCCGCTAATGACGACGAACAATTTATGGTCTTATTTCGCCGGACCCGAGATTACATACGGCTTCAGGTCAGGCACTGCCAAGTGGACCGACCCGGATGTCGTACGGGCCTTCGAGAAGCATAGGGAATGGGTCGACAAAGGATATTACATGCCTGGCGAGCTGGCCGCGGAATATACCGATATGAGAAATCAAATCATTAGCGGCGAAGCGATCATGATGATGGACGGATCTTGGGCGAACTCTGTTTTCAGAGATCCTGAGCAGGCGGGTGATTTCATCGGCAAAATCGGTTACTTCAACATGCCGCCGGAAGCGGAGGGTGACCCTTACATCGTCATGAACGACTTTAACAACGGGTATGGTTTTTCAAGCTCGATGGCGGACGATCCGCGAAAATTGCTGACGGTGAAGCGGTTCATCGTGAATTTTTGGACGGAGGAAATGCAGCTGCGGGGGCTGAAGGAGGACGGTGTGCTTCCTGCTCTAGTCATCGATGCCGAACGTCTTGCGGATACGGTGAGCGATCCCTTGCTGCAGGACATTTTTAACGGCGTAGAGCAAATTGATATTTCCTATCCCGCCTATGACGCGCTTGTCCAGACGCCGGTCAATGAGGCACTGGGGCTCGGATTCCAGCAAGTGCTCAGCGGGGCGGCGGTGCCGGGAGCGATGCTCGAAGCGCTGCAGCGGACGCAGCAGGCAGCGAACACGGAGCTTCCGTAAGGACTAATTTCCACTAGGAGACAACCTATGAACTTGAGGATCAAATTGTTGACGGCTTTTCTCGGCCTCGTGATCGTGCCGCTATTCATTCTTGGCGTCGTCACGTTTTTCGTCACCTTTCAATCGATCGAGACAAAACACAGCCAGCAGGCTGAATATTCGCTCAAGGCCATCAGCTACAGCATCAAAAAAGTGTTTCAAGAGATGGACAATGTGACGGATAACGGGATCTCCAACGAAATATTCAAAATGGCGCTCATGGCCGAGGATCCCGAATCCCAGAACCTGGTCAGCCAAATTCAATTGAACGAGAACCAGAAAAACTTTCGCTCCCTGCTATATAACCACCCTGCCATCGATTACGCTTTTCTGTACAGTGAGCGGGGATACGGCGAAACCTCGAACGTGGTGACTTTGTTTAACAAGGAGAGCTTCCAGACTCTGCCGTATGAGAAGTTTAAGCTGCATCCCCTGTATGAAGAAGTGAAGGCGCTCAAGGGCCAGTCGAAGTGGATTGCACCTTATGAGTATCCCGAGCTGACGGGTTCTGAAAACGTATTCACGCAAATCCGGCTGATCAAGGATAAAAATACGATGAAGCCGCTCGGCATTTTGGCGGTGCAGATCAAGAACTGGGAGTTTGAGCGGATTTTCCAAAATTTGAAGCTGGGCAGCGAAATGAAGGATACCCGTTTTATGCTCGTTAATGACGACGGTCTTGTCTTATACGATCACCAGTCCGAGTTTGACGGCGAGCACATCCAGGAGCATATTAACAAGGCGTTTCTTCCGAATGATACCTATCAGAGCTTCAAGGGAAAGTTCAACGGGCAGGAAAGTATCATTTCTATTTACAATTTGCAAGGTTATCCCTGGAGCCTGGTATCTGTAACCTCTTGGAGCTATTTGTCGCAGGAGGTTACGACCTTTGCCAAATGGTTTATCGCCATCCTGCTGACCTGCTTGATCACAGCGACGCTGTTCAACGTGCTGTTTATGAACCGGATTACCGGCCATATCGGCAAAATCGTCCGGTTTATGCGCAAGGTCGAGGCGGGGGATTTACAGGCCAGAGTGGAAGAGAAGGGCGATGACGAGCTCTTTTTGCTGCAAAAGGGCTTTAACAATCAAATGAACAAAATCAATGAGCTGTTCGAACAGGTCAAGACGGAGCAGGAGCAGAAGGCCAACGCGGAGCTGCGGGTGCTGCAGGCGCAAATCAAGCCTCATTTTCTCTTTAACACGCTGGAGTCGATCAACGTTCTGGCCATTCAGAACGAAGGGCGGAAGGTGAGCGAAATGGTGCTGCGCCTGGCCAGCATTTTGCGGATCAGCATTCAGGAGAAGGAAGAGATCAAGCTTAGTCTCGAAATCGAGCATCTGTACAGCTATTTGGAAATCCAAAAGATCAGGTTCGACGACTTGTTCGATTATACCATCGATATCCCGGAGGAAATGATGCCGTACCGGCTGCTCAAATTAACGCTTCAGCCGCTCGTGGAGAACAGCATTCAGCACGGCTTCGACGGCATTGAATATCCGGGGCATATTACGATTACAGGATTCCTGGAGGAAGACCGGATGATTCTGCGGATCGAAGACAACGGGATC